>CAVWXQ010000009.1:0-76802 GCA_963759005.1 uncultured Gammaproteobacteria bacterium | reverse complement strand
CATGACTAGTCGCCCACGAGTACATCACATTTAAAAAAGGCGGCATTATTGCCAGCCAGTGTTGCAACCAGTTTTGGTAATAACGGTGACATTTTTTCAATAAGTGTCCATGGCGGATTAATCACGATCATACCCGAAGCCGTCATTCCGCTAGCATGTGAGTCTGGCGCTAATGCTAATTCAAAGCGCTGAATATTTTTAATACCGCTATTAATAAAGTTATTTTCTAACTGATTGATTCGTACTCTATCAACCACTGGATACCAGATCGCATAAGTGCCAGTTGAAAACTTTTTATGTGCCCTGGCAACTGTATTAACGACCTGTTTATAATCGGATTTAATTTCATAAGATGGATCGATCAATACCAATCCTCTGCGTGATAACGGCGGCAGCAAAGAAAGCAAACCTTTAAGGCCATCTTCATGTTTTACCCGTATGCGCCTATCCCTGCCGATATTGTTATTAAGTATATCGAAATCTGCCGGATGTAACTCATACAGCCAGGCTTTGTCCTGACCACGTAAAAAATGCCTGGCTATCATAGGTGAGCCTGGGTAGTAATTTAATGCCCCGGTTTCATTGAAGCTGCTGATAATTGCAAAATAGAGAGAAAGTTCTGGCCAGTCTTCGGCATTTAATTTGCCGATACCATTGCTATATTCCTGCAACTTTGTTGCATGTTCAGATTTCAGATTATAGATACCCGCACCCGCATGGGTGTCTATATAGTCGAAGGCCTTGTCTTTTCTGGTTAAATGCTCAAGAATTTCGATGATCACAACATGTTTGATGACATCGGCAAAGTTTCCAGCGTGAAATGAATGGCGGTAGCTTAACAATGGATTTACCCGGTAATATTACAGTGCTTATCCAGGCTCTTTCTGCCCGTATAGAAAACGCTGGTAACATCTAGTATAGATTTATTGAGAGCATTGCACGAAGCATCTTTTCCGCTAAGGCTGCGTTAAAAATAGTCTAAAAATGCGGGGCCGCAAAGCGGTAAACTACGTATAAACTACGTATAAACTGCGCTTTTTCGACAATTTTTGCCTTACCCTAACGTAAAATATACAGTGTGCAAAGCTCTCTTATTATTTAAATAGAGAATAAGCAATAAAAGCTACATTATCAATATATTGTTTTCAGGAGATGCCATTACATAAACTCATTAAAAAAGAATAGTTGGCAACAGACAAACCAGATAAGATTGTGGTTTTTAGTAATAGCCAGCGCCCATGGTTTATACGAAATGTGGCTTTTCCAGTCTAGATGATTCGGACAGGTATATGTTTAACAGAGATGAAGAAGCATTATGAGTAAGATACTCGCGATTAACGGTTCTTACCGGGATGATGGTATTACCGATCAAACCGTCAATGCTCTGGCACAGGCCATCAGGGATAATGGCGCTGAGGTCGAGGTTATTCTACTGCGCGAATATCATATTGAGTTTTGCCTGAATTGTCGGGAATGTACACAACAGCCGGGAGAAGCGCCGGGTATATGTGTGCAGCAGGACGGAATGCAGGCACTGGTCGAGAAGATAGAGCAGGCGGATGGCTATATTTTCGCTTCACCCACCAACTTTGGATCAGTCACTGCACTCTTTAAACGCTTTATGGAACGGCTGGTTGTTTATGCTTACTGGCCGTGGGGTATGCATGCGCCCAAATTTAGAAAAGCTCATCTGGCAAAGAAAAAAGCAATACTGGTTTCTTCGTGTGCGGCCCCCGGGTTCCTCGGACGCTGGATTTACGGCACTCATAAACAGCTGCATACAACTGCGCAAACGACTGGTGCTAAAGCAGTTGGCACGCTGTTCACCGGTTTAATCTCAAATGAGCCTCATACAAAACTTCCAGAACGTGTACAGGAAAAGATTCAGATGCTCGCTGGGAAAATATCATGAACAAAGTCTTCGTCGTTTGCGGTACTCCGGGTTCAGGTAAAACAACTTATGCCCGGCGGTTGTCTGCCGACAGGCAGGCGACCATACTGGACATCGATACGGTGACCGAACGGCTTGTTGGTATTGCGCTTGCCGAGTCGGGACATAGCCGAGATGATCGTGATTCTGAATACTTCAAGCTCACCTATCGTGAACCAATCTATGAAACCTTGTTCGATATCGCACGGCAAAACCTTCCTGTTCAGGATGTAGTGGTTGTCGGCCCCTTTACCAGGGAAATCAAAAATCCCGGCTGGCCGGCTAAACTTTCCAGGAATGTGGGCTGCCAGATTGAAGTACATTACGTACAGTGTCCCCCTGATGTTCGCAAAAACAGACTGGCTAACCGGGGTGACGCGCGAGATAAAGCCAAGCTGGAGGACTGGGAGAACTATATCCTGTATTACGGGGATGAGAGTGTCCCGGTATTTGAGCATGTTCTAATCGATGGTTCAAGTAGTACAAAGTAAAGGGAAACGAGGATGTAAAGAATGATCAATGCTGCAAAGTGGTCAAAAAATAATTTCGTTATCCTGTTCTTCTTTAAAGGCTAAATTTTCTACTCGACTGGGTTACGTATACTTTTTTTTAATACAAGGGGAATACATACATGGGCGAGACGATAGTGGCTTCTGACGGCAAATCACGCTGCAGCTGGTGCGGCACCGCACCGGAATTTCTGCCCTACCACGATACCGAGTGGGGCTTTCCGGTTAGCGATGATTATCGCTTATTCGAGAAATTGAGTCTGGAAGCTTTTCAATCCGGGTTGAGCTGGCGCACCGTCCTCAACAAGCGCGAGAACTTCCGCGCTGCCTTCCATAATTTCGATTTCGACAGAATAGCGCGCTTCACCCAGCGCGACATCGACCGTCTGCTGAAGGATGAAGGTATCATCCGCCATCGCGGCAAGATTGAGGCGGTTATCAATAATGCACAACGGGTGCAGGAACTCGTCAAAAAAGAAGGCTCGCTGGCAGCCTTCATCTGGCGTTACGAACCTGATTCCAGGCGACTAGCGAAACCGCAGTCCGCATCAACCTCCGCGGAATCGATTGCCTTGTCGAAAGATCTGAAAAAGCAAGGCTGGAAATTTGTCGGTCCGACCACTGTGTATGCTTTTATGCAGGCAATGGGATTGATCAACGATCATGTGGAGGACTGTGTGATCAGGACCCAAGTTGATTGCGCGCGCAAGAACTTCAGACGACCAGGGAATTGATAAAAAAAATTAAAGGAGTTGAGGGATTAAATAATGACTAACTCTGTATCGTGGTTAAATTGGAATTTTAAAAGCGAATGCCAGGGCCAGGCTGAAAACCATCCAGGTTTATGTCATAAATAAAAGCGTTAAGTAATGATATTTTAACCACATCCAAAAAAAAGGTTTTTCTAATGCGTTATGAACAGGTGGTTAATAAAATCATTCAAGAAAATGGCGTCGAGCTATCGGCCATGATGAAACCCCCCTGCCTTCGGTACAAAGGCGAGTTTATAGCAATGATGTATGAAAAAGAGGACTCTCTCATTATCAAAGTCGCAACTGAACGGGTTAACCAGCTCATTGTTGAAGGAAAAGGAATGGAGTTTAATTTCACCAAGAAACGATTTTAGGAATGGGTGCTTATCCCGTTAGAATTTGAAGATGAAACCTATGTTTATGAAGCACTGGAATATGCAAAGATAAAATGAATAACAGGGGCAGCGGTGGGGCAGAATCCTTAATAATCTGCAATTATATAAAAATAGGGTGAATCTTCAGTTTCCAGCTATCATAAGTTTATTTATTAACTGAGCTTGCCTAAATGATATGGAAGTTTTTTTATTTGTAATTATTCCTCTTGTTCTTTTTGTCGGTTCGATACTTGGGTTGGTATCGTACTCAAAAGTGAAAAATATAGAAGTCCGTCTACTCGCTATTGAACGGAAACTAAACGGCATAAAGGATCAGCAGGATATTACTGTCGAAAAGGATGAACCAGCTGATTTTGCAGAACCGAAGCCTCAAGTTTCAAAGGTGTCGTCTTTACATGCACCCACAGAATCAGGCTGGAATCATGATTCTGACAAAGATGATCTATCTACTATAACGTACCCCGCACCACATGCTACAAAGGACGAGTCTTACATTTCAAGTAAGACTGCTATTGACTGGGCTGCCCTCGTTCAGCAGTACTGGATGGTTGTTCTGGGTGGTATTTGCCTGGTATTTGCCGGTGTTTTTCTGGTGCGATACTCAATCGAACATGGCTTCCTCGGCCCATCGGCCCGTATCATAACAGGTCTAATCTTTGGTACAGGTTTAATCTTTGCGGGTGAAAAATTAAGACGAAATGGCAGACTCGAAGCGGGTGTGCATGCGGCTTTAGTGGCGTCGGGGTTACTGGTTATCTATAGTGCCTTACTTGTCGCATTGCATGTTTATGCACTTATTTCAGCACAGACCGCATTTGCCTGCATGGCGCTGATGTCTGCGTTCTCTATGTTACTGGCACTCAAGCATGGTCCGCTGATGGCTGCTATGGGTTTGTTGGGAGCCTACCTTGTACCTATACTTGTCAGTACTGGCAGCAATAACATCGAAGCGGCTTTGTTATACAGTTTTATCGTCACCTGCGGTTCGCTCTGGTTACAGCGTTATATATACCGCAGCTGGTTATGGTGGGGTACCTGGCTTGGTGCAGTAGGCTGGTTTGTACTGTCGCTTGAGCTGCCTGATCAGGCACAGGGTTTGCGCGCGTTATATATTGCTGCTCTTGCTTATGCTGGCGTTGCACTTTCATTTTCCGGGTTGACAACTAAAGCATATAGATGTCGATAATTTTCCAGAAAGAAACGTTTTTTATCAGATAACTGGTGTCCTAGTTGTTTTGATTGTTTCGCTGATTCTCCTTCTTCGTGTCGAGTCGTTTAATGAATTAAGTTATCCAGCTATTGCGCTACTTCCGATTGTCGTGGCGCTGGTTGCAAGAAATAATCTTCCTGCATTGAAACTTTTACCACTGCTGGCTTTAATACCAATAGTCGTTGAACTTTTTTCTATGGATGTCAGTTTCATCGACTGGAACGTATCCATCGCGCCAATGCATGTTGATTTACAGATGTCATACATAATCATGCTGGCATTGGTTACTTCGGCATTTGCTGCCATAGGCGCAAAAGAATTGTTCAATGATCGACATCCCGGGTTACTGGTCGTCATTTATGTTATTTATGCCGCTAGTCGCAATCGTTTTGGTGTATCTGCGAATTTATGGTATGCAGGGTGGATTGTCGTGGGCATTGCCTGCATTGATTATAGGCGGCTTATATTCCTGTCTTCTGACCGTGTGGCGCAATCGAAAAGGTGTTGTTGAAGTAGAAGCAGCACTCGCTATTGCAGCGCAATCAGCTATTGCAATTGCCTGTTTCTTTGCATTCTCTGAGGTAACGTTAACCCTGGTTTTAGCTGTGCAACTTGTAGGTCTGGGCTATATAGATCGCAAGACACATGTTGCTGTATTGCCGATTATTATGAAAGTAATGTTAGTGCTGGTTATCGTTCGCCTGACATTTAATCCGTGGGTGGCGTTATACGATGTTAGCAGTTTAACACTGTTGCTGACTTACACAGGTTGTCTGGCAGCATGCATTGTTGCTTCAAGAGAGGTGCGTGGCAGGCCTGAATTAACAGTATGGCTGCATAGTGCATCGGCGCATCTACTTGTGCTGACATTAGCTGTTTTCACCCGCTACATGTTATATGGTGGCGACATCTTCGCGAAAGAGTTTACCTTAACCGAAGCATCAATCTATATTTGTTCGTGGGCATCTATTGGTATTATCTACGAGTGGAAATCAAGCAAGCTGGACCATTTCAAAAGATGGTACCGCGGCATGGCGATGCTACATATCTATGCAGCTGCGATGTTATATGTTTTTTACAATATGCTACAACACAATCCGTTGTGGAGTTCAGAGAGTATTGGTAGCACGCCTGTTTTCAATGTACTACTGGCCGGCTACGGCATACCTGTAGTGCTTGCCGTTATTATCTATAAGCGAATTGAAGGTCTAAAAAAGATTGCTGGCATGGTAAGTGTCATCGGCCTTTATATGTTTGCGACGCTTGAAATAAGACATTTATGGAATGCGGGTCTCAGGCTTAATATGCCGGTTAAAGAAGGAGAATTGTATACCTATTCATTAGTCTGGCTTGTTATCTCTGTGGCGATTATGCTTTATGGCGCATATAGAAATAATAATGATGCAAAAAAGGCAGGTGTTATTGCGCTGCTGATAGTGATTGCAAAAGCATTTTTCTGGGATATGCGTGACCTTGATGGATTATGGCGTGTTATATCGTTTTTGGGGCTGGGGCTTTCACTGCTGGGTATCGCTTTTCTTTTTAGTAAATTAAAGGCTGTCGAAAAGAATGGCTGATCCTCGCATTAAATCCACCACCTCCCTGTTACTTCACTGCTTTTTCGCTAATATGAGAGTTTTGCACGACGCATCTTTTCCGCTATGGCTGCGTTAAAAATAGTCTCAAAATGCGGGGCCGCAAAGCGGTAAACTACGTGTAAACTGCGCTTTTTCGGCAATTTTTGCCTTACCCTAACGAAAAATATACATCGTGCAAAGCTCTCAATATAAATATTTATTGTCGATAAAGGCGAATTTAGTAGGCCAGGTCTTGTTTTGCTTTAATCCGAGACATGAATCGGGAGCAACCACCAACGACACGCCGTGAAACGACCTGTACGGATGTAGGAAATGCAAATATTGCAGGAGCAAATACCTGCCATCCATGGTGGCTCAACACCCGCATCCATGCGGGTGATGGTCGTTGATAGATGCGCCAGATTTATGTCTCTAACCGTTAACGTTATACAGTGCTATTACTTATAAAACATATCGCGATACATACCTTCTGCCCATGCCAGGCTAGCTTGCCCGCCTTCGACATTCCAGTCGTCCATCATGTGGGTACGGTCAAATTCAAATTCTTTATTTTGTTTGTTGAATTTATAGAAGGTGATAATACTCATCGCTTGCAGTGGATTTATATCAACCGCAGAAAAGCACATGGTTTGCGGGCTGCGCCACCTGGTTTCTTTACCCAGTGCATGCGCAGCGATAACTTCAGCAACATATTGTGCTTCTGAGTTTGCGGTGTGACCACCTTTGGAAAAAGGCTGTGACCTGGAGTCACCGGTAACATAAACATGTTCATCACCGATGACGTGGTATTTATAAGGATCGGTGTTTGCAACTTTTTGCGGGCTTTTCAGGTTGGCGATACCCGCATCTTCTAATAATGAGGAAGCGCGTACTGGCGGGTAAATTATGGCATCATCGAATGAGTAGTCGTCAAAATCTGTACTGATAGTCTTCTTATCGATATCAATTTCTGAAATTTCAGAGCTGGGCAGATAACTTATGTAGTCACCGTACAGGCTGGAAAATGCTTTTTCGAAGCCCTGTTTTTTAATGCGAATTTCAGCGTTCATATCAAGCAGTAAAATCTTTGCCCTGATTCTACGTTTCTTAAAGATAGCAGCTGCCATGCAGGCACGCTCATAAGGTGCAGCGGTGCAACGGTATTCTCCATTTGGTACGTTTAGAATAAATGTACCGCCTTTAAAGGAGTGTAACTTTCGTTTGATGGTGATCAGTTCAGAACTATTAACAAAACCACCGGGATAATCGTTATACAGCCTCATTTGTGATTCGGGATCATCAACACCGATGCGGCTATAGTCATACTCAATGCCGGGTGCGAGTACCATGTAGTCATACTTTATATAACCGTTACTGGTAAAAACTTTTTTTGATTCACGATCAAAGCCTAACACCGTGGTATTTAAAAACTGGTAGTGATGTGATTTTGCGGCATCAAAATAACTGTGTGTTAAAAAATCAAGATTGATCTGGTCAGCAAGCCATGAGTTGCTGGCAGGAAAAGAAATGAATTCGGGGCGTTTATCGATGAGCACCACATCAAAAGCCGGGTTATGAATCTTAAGGTATTTGGCCATGGTCAGACCAGACCAGCCGCCACCGACGACGACTACACGCGCACCTTTTGCTGCTGGTAGAGTCGCTTCATTCAGTAATTTCCTGATAGAAATGGGCAGTGCTGCCCTGTTATCTGCAATTACCGCGTCTGTAACGGTAGTATCTGTCGCGACAGCTGCTTGAGCAGGGAGTGTTATGCCGGAGATTGCCCCTGCCGCCATGCCGGCTTTAATAAAATGCCGTCTGGATAATTTATTTTTGTCTTTGCTTTTATAGTTATTTTCCATGTTTATCTCTTGCGTAATATTGGGCCTTATTTAAAATCAGGGTTGCGCCATGTTCTTGACGCGGCCATATCTTCTTTTGGCACGGCAAAATAACTGGCATAGTTAGCCGCTTTCTCGAGCTGTTCATATTCGAGATTTTTTATCACTGCATGCATTGCAGGATGCACTTTTCGAATGCCACTTTTTATACGACTTAATTGCTTGCTCATGTACTGAAAATGCTGCCCCTGCAATTTTGGATAGACCAGTTCATTGTCACCCTGACCATTGTCGCCATGGCAGCCGCTACAGTGTTGCTGATAGATTTTTTGCCCTTGTTTATATTCTTTAGTAGCTTTCTGCCATGGTCCTTTGGAATGCGCAGGATTCATTGGCAATGTTGAAATGTAGGCGACCACATTACTTAGTTCCTGATAACCTCCGATCGTGCGCTGCTGAACAAATGGAAACATTAGTGATGAATGGCGGGTACCGCTGCGAATATCCAGCAGCTGTTTCATCAGTACATTGACGTGTTGCCCGGCTAATTGTGGATAGGTTCCGTCTGTATTGCCCCAGGCTTCCGGTAAATGACATCTGGCACAGATCCCGAAAGTTGTTTTTCCAGCTTCGAGGTCGGGGATAAAATCCAGCTGGATTGTGATTTTTTCTACGGCCTGAGCATTGGATATAACCAGGCACAGGAGCCCGAATAACATGTGCTGAATCGCTGCATTCATTGGAGTAAGTTTCCTGGTATGGATTTCGCTAAAATTATACTGTTATAAATCAATTGATGTACTTTTATCATGTGGAATTTAGAGAGGGCAGTCTTTATATTACAAAAATCAGATGTGATTATAAAATTGAATTAAAAACGACAACAAATTAAAGTAGTGTATTTTATGGTGAATATTTAAACACAATGAGGGCAAACGAAATGAATTTTTTCAATTAATTGCCTGGTTGTATATTAGCGGGCCTGTAAACAACGGGTATTGTAGTGGCGGATGACGATAGAAGTGCATCTGAACCTGGTATGGATCAGGGTGATCGTCACCAGATGATGAAGAACATGAGTGACGAGGAACGTCAGGCCATGCGTAAAATGATGGAAGAACGACGTGAGATGGCGAAGAGCATGAGCGACGAGGAGCGTCAGGCCATGCTTGAAAAAAGAAGTGAGGAAGGTAGCAGGAGTCAGTAAATGTAGTTAGAGGAGAGGGGTAGAGTGAAGCGTGCTGGATTTAAATGTGATCAATTATTAATTAATAAACAAACTGGCCTCTTTAGTCCGAAAAACATCGGATGTATACTGAGGTTTGGAATATCGGATTGGCGTTCTTTCAATTAACCCTTCAGGCGCGACGAATTTGATGTTTATTCAAAACGTCGTGATACCGGCTTTCAGCGTGGAGTTACGAATATGGCAAAATTAAAAATAAACGGCGAGCTCGTCGACATCGATGTAGACGACTCGACCCCCCTGTTATGGGTGTTACGCGAGCAACTGGGCCTGACAGGTACCAAGTACAGCTGCGGTATCGGCCTGTGCGGTGCCTGCACGGTGCATATCGATGGTGAAGCAGTGCGCTCCTGTCTTATGCCGGTCTCTGCATTCAAACAATCACAGGATATCGTCACTATAGAAGGACTCTCCACCGATGGTAACCACCCGCTGCAAAAAGCCTGGCTGGAACTTGACGTACCACAATGCGGTTACTGTCAGCCGGGCATGATCATGAGTGCAGCTGCGCTACTCAACGAAAACCCCACTCCCAGCGATGCAGATATCGATGCCAATGTGACCAACATCTGCCGCTGCGGCACGTTCAACCGGGTACGGCGAGGTATTCACCTTGCTGCTAAAATTAATATCGATGCCAGGAAGGGGGAGAAGTCATGATAAAAAAACAACGTGTTAATATTTCACGCCGTGATTTTCTCATTAGTACCGCTACGGTCGGTGCCGGTTTTTCTCTCGGCCTTTATCTGCCCCTGCGCAGCAGTCCGTCCATCGCTGCAGAAGGATCTGCAGATAAGACTTCAGCAGAGATGCCCGAGGTTAATGCCTGGGTGGTGATTAAAGACGACGATACCGTTGTCATTCGTGTTGCACGTTCCGAGATGGGACAGGGCACACTGACCGGCCTGGCACAACTGGTTGCCGAGGAGCTCGAGTGCGACTGGTCAAAGGTGACGACCGAGTATCCGACCCCTGGACAAAATCTCGCCCGTGATCGAATATGGGGAAGTTTCTCGACCGGTGGCAGTCAGGGTATCCGGGGCAGTCATTTATATGTTCGCAAGGGCGGCGCCGTCGCCCGGCAGATGCTGATCGAGGCGGCAGCAGAAGCCTGGGATGTGCCGATGGAGGAATGTAGCGTATCTGCCAGTGTGATTACCCACAAACCAACAGGCCGTACCACGACTTACGGCAAGGTGGCCGCGGCGGCGGCCGAGCTGATTGCTCCGATAGAAGTCGAGCTCAAGAAGCCGAAGGACTGGAAGATCATCGGCAAGCCGGTTAAACGCCTGGACACGGTCGATAAACTGACTGGTAAACAGATCTTCGGTGCCGACCTGCAATTGCCTGGTATGCTCAATGCCGCTATCAAAGCCTGCCCGGTATTCGGCGGCAAACTGGCTTCATTCGACGATAGCAAAGTGCGCAAGATGCCGGGCGTGCACGTGGTGGTGCCGGTGGAAGGTAACGCTGTCGCCGTGGTCGCCGATACCTGGTGGCAGGCAAAGACGGCGCTGGATGTTTTGCCAATAACCTGGGACAGGGGGCCGAATGCCGGCTTGAGCAGTGACTCAATCTCGCGAATGCTGGATGAAGGTCTTGGCGCGAAGCAGGCCAATGTCGGCAACGAAGCGGGTGATGCGAAAAAGGCATTGCAGAACGCGGTAAAGACAGTCGAGGCGACTTACGCTTATCCGTATCAGAATCACGCCACCATGGAACCGATGAATGCGACGGCTTTGTGGAGCAAGGACCGTTGCGAGGTCTGGTGTCCCACGCAGAATGGCGAGGCTGCCTTACAGGCAGCCGCCGAAGCGGCTGGTCTGCCAGCCTCCCAGTGTGATGTCTATAAGATCCATCTCGGTGGCGGTTTTGGTCGGCGCGGGGCGTTTCATGATTTTGTTAAGCAGGCTGTTGCTATCGCAAAACAGATGCCGGGTACACCGGTGAAACTGCTGTGGACCCGCGAAGAGGACATGCAGCACGGCCATTATCATCCGATCACCAAAGCAAAAATGGTTGGCGGGCTGGATGATAAGGGCGACCTGGTTGGCTTGCATATCCGTATCTCGGGGCAGTCCATTCTGGCTTCCGTTAATCCTAAATGGATGCAGAACGGCGTCGATATGATCGCTTTTCAGGGAATGTTGCCCAGCGGTGAACATGCCATCAGCTACCGTGTGCCGAACCTGCTGGTGGAGCACGCGATGCGTAATCCGCCGGTGCCGCCGGGTTTCTGGCGCGGCGTGAATATCAATCAGAATGCTATCTACATGGAATGTTTTATCGATGAACTGGCCTTTGCGGCGGGCAAGGATGCGCTCGAATTTCGGCGTAAGCTGATGGCAGACCATCCGAAAAACCTGGCGGTACTCAACGCGGTGGCAGAAAAAGCCGGCTGGGGTAAACCTGCCGCTAACGGTGCGCATCGCGGGCTGGCGGTATGCAAGGCCTTCGACAGTTATGTCGCGGCCTGCGCCGAGGTCACCGTCGATGATAATGGCAAACTTAAAATCCACCGTATTGTCGCTGCCACCGATCCCGGTCATGCGGTCAACCCGCAACAGATCGAGGCGCAGGTCGAAGGCTCGTTTGTGTTCGGTCTTTCGGCATTACTTTACGGTGAATGCACCCTCAAGGACGGCAATGTCGAACAGCATAATTTTGACAGCTACCCCTCGATGCTGATCTCGGAAATGCCGAAGGTCGAGGTGATCGTCATGCCTTCGGGTGGTTTCTGGGGTGGCATCGGCGAGCCGACCATCGCGGTGGCAGCTCCTGCTGTGCTTAATGCCATCTTTGCTGCCACCGGTAAGCGCATTCGCCAGTTCCCGTTGAAGAACACCGACCTGCGTCCCGCATAAGGCCTTGGGCTTAGCGATGACCGAGCAGGCGGACGATATCGAGGTGCTCGGCACTGCCCTGGCATGGCTGCAGTCGGGCCAGCGGGTTGCGCTGGCGACGGTGATCAGGACCTGGGGCTCTTCGCCCCGTCCGCCCGGCTCGTTGCTGGCGATGAACCGAGGCAGGGCAATTCGTCGGCTCGGTATCGGGTGGTTGTGTCGAGGAATCGCTGGTGGCCCGCTATCGCGATGGTGAGCTGGGCTGGGACCTCAGGCTTAAAATCGTCACGCTCTAAATCCTCAGTCACAGCACCAACCATGGTGGACTTCGGGGTCGACTCGCAGGAGGCGTCGCGTATGGGGCTTCCCTGCGGCGGGCGCCTGGAACTGCTGGTTGAAGAACTCAGCGATCCCGAGTCGATCGACGAATTGCTGCGAGGGCTGCGCAATGGTCAGCTGGTGGCGAGAACGGTGGAGCTGGCCAGTGGTGAAGTCAGTTTGCAGCCGGGTGATGGTAGCGCTGAAATCCAGGTATCGGAAACAGAGTGGTCAAGACCTTCGGGCCTGGCTGGCAGTTGTTGCTTATCGGTGATGGCCAGCTCGCTCGCCACCTCGCCAGCATGGCGCTGCATCTCGACTTACCGGGTTACTATCTGTGATCCGCGTGAAACCTTTTCACCTCTGACCCTACTCGCCGATGTTCACTATAGCCGCGAGATGCCCGATGATGCTGTTCAGGGGCTGAGTAACCAGAAACGTACCGCCATCGTGACACTGTCGCATGACCCGCGTCAGGACGACCTGGGCCTGAGTGCCGCTCTGGAATCCCAGGCGTTTTACATCGGTGCCCTGGGTTCGAATCGCTCGGCGCAGGCAAGGCATAAGCGACTGGCTTCACTTGGTTACAGCTCGCAGCAGATCGAACGTATTCATGGTCCGGCTGGGCTGAATATCGGCAGTAAACGCCCAGCGGAGATTGCGCTCTCCATCCTCGCGCAAATCACGGCCATACGTAATGGCATTTCACAACAGATCCAGGGAAAGACATGAGCAGGCTAGTCGGTATCCTGCTGGCCGCCGGTTCGGCAAGTCGCTTCGGTGCAGCCAAACTGCTTCATCCTCTGCCTGATGGTGTAGCCATCAGTGTTGCTGCTGCTAGCGCGCTGATCGAGGCAGTGCCGAATTCACTAGCCGTGGTACGGCCTGGTGACCAGACCTTAATCGCGGTATTTTCAGAGCTCGGCCTGAAGGTGGTGGAAAATCCTCTGGCTGATGAAGGTATGGGCACCAGTCTGGCCGCTGGCGTTTATGCCACTTCTGAAGCTAGCGGCTGGTTGATCGCGCTGGCCGACATGCCGTGGCTACGGCCGGCAACCATTACTGCCCTGGCCGATCGTCTGAACAGCGGGGCCTCTATGGTCGCGCCTGTGTACCAGGGGCGGCGAGGTCACCCGGTTGGGTTTTCGTCGTGTTGGCAAGAACAGTTGCGAGGATTGTCTGGTGACAGGGGTGCTCGGGATTTAATTGCAAATTATCCCGATGAACTTGAATTGCTCACCACTGAGGATGCCGGTGTGGTGAAGGATATCGATTACCCGAAGGATCTGAATCGTGTAGGTTAGTTTTGATACTGTAAAATTAAACGGATTGATACTGTATAATTCTCACATCAATAATCGACCAGAGAAAAACAATGCCATTAATTAAGCCTTTTGCCGGTTTGCGCCCGGTACCTGAGCGCGCGGAAGAGGTAGTTGCGCCGCCGTATGATGTTTTAAATTCTGCCGAAGCGCGTGAACGTGCGGCAGGTCGCCCGTGGAGTTTTCTGCATATTTCCAAAGCCGAGATTGATCTGCCGGAAGGCACCGACCCTTATGATCCGTCGGTATATGCAAAATCTGCTGAAAATATGCAGAAGATGCTGCAACAAGGCATATTGATACGCGATGAAAAACCCTGTTATTACGTCTACCGTTTAATTATGGACGGGCATTCTCAGGTGGGTCTGGTCGCGGTAGCATCGGTTGCTGAATACGATATCAATCGTGTACGAAAACACGAATATACTCGCCCGGCAAAAGAAGACGACCGTGTGCGTCAGATCGAGGCGTTAAATGCGCAGACCGGACCAGTACTGCTGGCCTATAAATCACAGCCTGATATGGATACGATTTTAGAAGAAACTACCAGGCAGCCACCGCTGGTTGATGTGACAGCCGATGATAGTGTGCAGCATACTTTCTGGAAAATCGATGATGATGTGGTCATCGAAAAAATCAGTGCTGGTTTTGATGCCATGGAAGCTATCTATATTGCTGACGGACACCACCGGTCAGCCTCTGCCTCCCGCGTGGCAAAAAGCCACGAGTTATACGATGATGACGGTAATCAGAGTAGTGATTATTTCCTGTCGGTCATCTATCCGCATAACCAGATGAATATTCTGGATTACAACCGGGTAATCAAAGATTTAAATGGCCTGAGCAAAGATGAGCTGCTGGAAAAAGTTAAAATGGCGTTCACCGTTACGGAAGAGCCAGCAGCAGTTAAACCAGCCAGAGCCACAGAGTTTGGTATGTATGTTGATGGCCAGTGGTATCGCCTGAACATTAATACTGAATTGGTGCCTGATGACCCGGTAGCGTCGCTTGACGTTAGTCTGCTGGCTAATAATCTTATCGAACCGGTTCTTGGCATCTCTGATCCGCGTACCGATAATCGCATCGACTTTGTCGGTGGTATACGTGGTCTGGGTGAGTTGGAAAAACGCGTCAACAGTGGTGAAATGGCCATTGCTTTTTCACTGTATCCGACCAGTATGGAAGCGCTGATGGCAGTTGCGGATGCGGGTGAGGTGATGCCACCGAAATCTACCTGGTTTGAGCCCAAACTGGCCGATGGTCTGGTGTCTCACGTGCTTGATTAAATTTAATCCGCAAATGGATGCAAATACACGCAAAATTTTTTGTTTTTAACATTTGCGCTTTTTGCGTCCTTCGCGGCAAATTGCCAATATGCTTTTGTACCATGTATAAAAATAGAAGCTCACTAAAAATTTTTGAGTCTTTTTCTTGCCTTTTTTATTTAATTAATGTATATATTAATTTTTAATATATATGTTAATTAAGGAGTGGCATATGAATGAAATGTTAACTGGATTCGCAGTATGCGAATAAAACAGGGTTTAAAAGGGTTTCAACTGGCGGATAGGCTTAAGGTTAGTGCAGCCAGGGTCTCGGTGCTGGAAAAAGATGAAGCACGCGGTGCGGTGACTTTAAAAATGATGGAAAGGGCAGCAACAGCAATGGGTTGCCGGTTTGAATACCGCATAGTGGCTGCAACGGAAAAAAATGATGCACGTAATGATAAGCCACGTTATAGAATAGTCGCAAAATAATGACCTGTAATATGCGGGCCACAAGACATTATTAATAATTAGACAAATGTCTGAAAAATGTCATTCATCGTAGTATAATTCACTGTTCCTAAAATCATAGATTTCATTAGTGGGTATCCCTTGTACCAGCAGCTCCAACAACGCTTAAAATTATTAGATATCGCCGGTATGGAAGAGGCGCTAGCAAGTTCCAAGATAGGGCTGGAAAAAGAGAGTTTACGGGTGTCATCTGAAGGCGGTATTTCTCAGGCACCGCACCCCGTGGCCTGGGGTTCTGCATTAACGCATCCACAAATCACCACGGATTTTTCTGAAGCATTAGCAGAGCTAGTGACACCGCCCTGTAATTCAGTAACCGAGGTTATTCAGTCGCTCGATGATATTCAGACTTTTGTCTACCGCAATCTGGATAACGAAATTCTTTGGGCAACCAGCATGCCCTGTGTGGTTGCTGGTGAAACCAGTATCCCGCTGGCGAAATACGGTTCATCGAATGCTGCGCAAATGAAAACAGCTTACCGCCGTGGTCTGGGTCTGCGTTATGGTCGCGCCATGCAGGTAATCGCTGGCGTACATTTTAATTATTCTTTCTCCGATGTCTTCTGGAAACGCTATCAGCAGCTGTTAGATAATAATGAAAACTTACAGGATTTTATTTCTGATCAGTATATGGGTGTAGTCCGAAATCTATTACGATACGGCTGGCTAGTACCTTATCTTTTTGGCGCATCACCTGCAGTGTGTAAATCATTTTTAAATGGGAAACGAACAATTTTGCAGGAGTTCAATAGTAATACTTATTATGAGCCCTATGCGACTTCACTACGCCTGGGTGACATTGGATACCAGAACAATAAAGAAGATCTAGCCGGTATAAAAGCCTGTTACGATTCGCTTGATGCTTATGTCGACAGCATGCATTGCGCGATCAATACGCCCTATAATGGTTACCAGGATATTGGTGTAAAAGTAGACGGTGAATACCGGCAGCTTAATGCTAATATTCTGCAGATTGAAAATGAATATTACAGTTCGGTACGGCCTAAACAGATTGTGCAAGGAGATGAAAAACCATCCACTGCACTGAAGAAAAGGGGCATAGCTTATGTTGAGTTACGCTCTCTGGATGTCAATGCATTTGATCCGCATGGCATTAACTCAGAACAGTTGTATTTTCTTGAAGTATTTATGTTATTTTGCTTATTACAGGATAGTCCAGAATTAAGTCAAAGTGAAATTGGTGCGATTGATGAGAACCTGTTACTGGTAGCGCATAAGGGGAGAGAGCCGAGTCTGGATTTACGACGTAGTGAAGAGAAAATTACTTTACAGGACTGGGCCAGTGAGTTATGCCATAAGATGACAGCGGTGGCAAGCCTGCTTGATAGGGCGAATTACTGTGAGAATTATTTTTCCAGCGTGAAGTCGCAAATTGCCAGTGTGTTTGATCCTGATTTAACGCCTTCGGCCAGAATGCTGGCTGAGATGAGAGAAAATGATGAAGGCTTTTTTCACCATGCACAACGAATGTCCATACATCATAATCAGTATTATAAAAATCATGCACTGTCTGAGGATAAAGTTCAGTTTTTTGAAGGTATGGCGAGAGAGTCTTTAGCAAAACAAAAACAGATAGAAGATGAAGATGTAATCAGTTTTGATGAATATTTAGAGAATTATTTCAAAGATGCTTAAACTTATTGATCGTATTCCATTGTTACCACTTGCCATCGCAGCAACTGTTATGGCGCTTGCACCGTTTACACCCGAACCGCATTTGTTTGAAAAGTCACGTATGTTGATAAATGCTGAGTTAACGAAACCAATTGATATATTTGATTTGTTCTGGCACAGTTTTCTAATAGTACTGTTAGTCATTCGATTAGTGCGTTACAAGCAAGCGTGAAATTAAATTGTATGCAAAATAAATATTCAACAATTCTTTTATTGTTGATAACTTTTGCTACCTTCTCTACGATCGCACGGTCTGATGATCTGGAAGACGCCGTCGCTGCAATGCATACTGGTGACTTTGCAGTAGCCTACTGTATCATGCGACCACTTGCTGAAAAAGGCGATGCCGACGCACAGTACAATATCGGCTGGATGTATATCAACGGTTATGGCTTGCGGGTGAATGATAGCCTGGCACTGAAATGGTGGAATAAAGCTTCCATGCAGGGGCATACCGATGCCAGTTTTTCAATTGGCATGTTATATAGCCTGGGTGATGGCAAAGTAGCAAAAGACTCGAAAAAAGCGATAGATTATTATCTGCTTGCAGCAAAGGAAGGCCATGAAGATGCTATCTCTATTTTGAAATCAATGATGATGCGCAATGATGAAGAAATAAGTGGACGTATGCACGCCATCATCTACGATCATGGTTTATTATTTGGAGAAGTGCGTCTGGTAAAAGCGCGTCAACTTAACGCAAGAAACGGACCCTCTGTCGAAAGTAAAATCGTTGCGCAATTAACCAATGGTCAAAAAGTTCTGGAAATGGATAAACAGGGTAAATGGAGTCAGGTAGCGATTTTGTATAATGATGGCATTGATGAGTCCATCCGGGACCGTACTGTTTGGGTTTACAATCCATTATTAGAAAGTGCTGCATCATCAAATTAGCCAAAGCTAATAACTATCCAGGAACATGCATATAAAAAAGTTGGTGTACGTTAAATCGCTGCTACCAATCTAAATATAGTTGAAGAAGTTGAAGCGGGAGCTACCGGGAGGATCTGTATTTTAGATTAAATGTTTTTCAGGGAAAACGTTTTTCCATTGTGAGAAAGAGTAGAAGGAACTTTTGTTATTTTAACAAAAGCACTTCATCACTTTTTGAGAGTGATAAAAAACGCTTGGATTTAACAGGTCAAATCAGATAATCTTTGGTATTAAGCCAACTGTTTCACTAGCAAACTGGAATCACGTTACAATATGGATGAGGCCCTGTTATGAGAATGTTGTATACGGACAGTATTAAGCAAAGCGGTATTTTTAACACAGGTAAACTCAGTCTGCTGCTTGTTATTCTCTGCGTATTACTTGCAGCAGGTTACCTTATTTTTAATAGTTATACTGATGCAAGGCAAGTTCATAACACTGCAACAAAAGTTCTCAGAGAGCAACAGTTAAAACGTGTTTTATTCGCTTCCATGCTCTCAGCGTCACGTAAACGCTCACTGATTTTACTGGAAATGGCCACTGAAGGTGATGTATCCAACCTGGATGATTTGAAGCAGCGATTTGCTGAACAGGCTCAAATCTTTATTGCGGCTAAGGAAAATATTTACTCACTACCATTAACTGAAAAAGAGTTTACCTTATTGGAGCGTGTAAGAGAGACGGTAGCAATTAATGCGCCAAAGCAAAATCAGGTAGCCGATTTATTTACCGAAGATAAACCTGAAAAGGCGATGCGTCTATTATTCAGTCATGCTATCCCCGGTCAGAATGAAGTGCAAGAGCAACTCGGTCTCATTATCGATGAATATAATAATAACTCCATCAAATTTATCGGAAATATGGACAGGGATTTTGAAGCTAACACGCATGTTTATATATTACTGGGTGGACTGTTACTCGTTATAGGGACCATAGCAGTCGTTATTATGCTGACTCGGGTTTCACGTCAGGAAGAACAGCAGTTAACGCAGGCACTGGATGAACTGGCCGAGCAAAAATTTGCCCTCGATCAGCATGCCATTGTTGCCATAACCGATGTGGAAGGAACCATAACCTATGCCAATGATCGGTTCTGCAAACTCAGTGGTTATTCTAAAGATGAACTCATTGGACAAAATCACCGCTTGCTAAATTCAGGTGATAAAGACAAAGCAGACTGGAAAGAAATGTATCGTACACTGAGTAGTGGCCAGGTATGGAGTGATGTCGTGCGTAACAGGGCAAAGGATGGGCATTTCTACTGGGTTGATACCACCATCGTGCCGTTCATGGGCAAGGACAATAAGCCACGAAGTTATATCGCCATTCGAACTGACATTACCGAACGCAAACAGTCCGAACTGGCTTTGCGTCGTTCCCAGAAAATGGATGCATTAGGCCAGCTCACTGGCGGCATCGCTCACGACTTCAATAATATCCTGAACATCATCCTCGGTAATCTGGAGCTGCTTAAAAAGCAGGTTTCTGATGATGAAGAGGCCCAGCAGCGGGTTCAGAATATCCACAAATCCACCATGCGCGCCGCGGATCTGACCAGGCAACTGCTTAGTTTCTCACGTCACCATGCAGAAAATGTAGCAGTCACCAATATAAATCAGCTGATTAAAGAAATGGACAACCTTATTGCCCAGTCAATTACCCCGCAGGTAGAGATCGAATGGCACCTGGCCAAAGACCTGTGGTCGACCGAGATCGCGCCGGGCGACTTTGAAGACTGCTTGCTCAACCTGGTTATCAATGCTCGTGATGCCTTGTCTGGCAGTGGCTGGTTGAACATTGAGACGATGAATACCACTCTTGATAAAAATTATTGTGAGAACAAGCCCGACATTGAACCGGGTGATTATGTGCAATTAAAAATAAGTGACTGCGGTGAAGGTATGACAGCGGAACAGCTTGAACACATTTTTGAGCCCTTTTATACCACCAAGGAGCAGGGCAGGGGCACCGGATTGGGATTGGCCATGGTATTTGGTTTTATCCAACGCTCTAAAGGTCATATCAATGTCGAGTCCGAACCAGGTATTGGTTCGACGTTCAGGCTTTATCTACCGAGATCATATGAAACCATACAGAAAGAAGATACCCATGCGGAAGAATTAACAGAAGCATTACATGAAGGCAATGAAACTATCCTGGTAGTTGACGACGAAGAGGCTTTACTGGAGCTGGCCGAGGAGTTGTTATTAGACATGGGTTACCGGGTATTGACAGCGGGGAATGGTCTGCAGGCACTGGATGTACTAACTAAAGAACCCAATATTGATCTGATGATCAGCGATGTGATTATGCCAGGCGGCATAAATGGTTATGAACTGGCAGAACGGGCAATGACTGATTATCCCGAGCTTAAGGTGCTACTTGCTTCAGGGTATACTGAGAAAATAGCAAGTAGCGAAAAGCATAAGCGATTTAGTCTTAACATGTTAGCCAAGCCTTATAGTCAGGCTGAGCTGGCTGAAAAGGTGCGGCAGATGTTTACTAACCCGAACGTTGTTTAGCAACTTTAGAAGATTTTCAAGTGAGACAATAATGAAAAAAATAACCATAATAGGTGCGGGTTTTGCCGGTTTAACTGCGGTACGTCAGTTACGTAAACTGGATAGAAACTGTGAGATTACTTTAATCGGGCCACGTGCTGAATTGCATTATTTACCCAGCCTAATCTGGGTACCCAGTGGTTTACGTAAGCGTGAAGATATTATTGTACCGCTGGATAATTATTTCAAACGTTTGAATGTGATCTTCCATCAGGCTAATGTTACCGGTTTGTCTGCAGGCGGTCGTGTTGTTGAAACCGATAACAAAGATTTCAATAATGGTGATGTTCACAACGATGGTTTAATCATTGCCTCCGGGGGCCGCTTTATCAAAAAACTACCGGGCATTGAACATGCGCTTACACCCTGCGAAGGTATCGAAACCGTTGAGAAAATTCGAGATCGCCTGCTTGCAATGAGTGGTGGCACTATTGCGTTTGGTTTTGCCGGCAATCCGAAAGAACCTTCGGCGATGCGTGGCGGTCCGATGTTCGAATTTCTGTTTGGTACCGATACGCTGCTAAAAAAACAGGGGAGGCGACATAATTTTAAACTGGTGTTTTTTACCCCAGCAGAAAAACCCGGTAATCGACTTGGGCCAAAAGCCGTTGAGAAGCTCGTGGACGAAATGAAAAAGCGTGATATACAAACTTTTCTTGGCCAGAAAATAAAAGCGTTTGAGGCTGACCGGGTTATTACTGAAAGTGCCGAATTTAAAGCTGACCTGATTATTTTTATGCCAGGCATGACCGGAAACAAATGGTTTGACAATACTGAATTGCCACGCTCTGAAGGTGGCCTGATTAAAGCCAACCAGAATTGCAAGGTTGAGTCGATGGAGGCGGTTTATGTCGCGGGCGATTCCGGTAGTTTCCCCGGACCGGACTGGATGCCTAAGCAGGCGCATATGGCGGACCTGCAGGCCGAAGCTGCAGCAAAAAATTTACTGGCTGAATTAAATGGGCAAAGCGCAGATGCAACCTTCAAGGTTGAGTTAATCTGTATTGTTGACAGTAATGACAAGGGCATGATGATAAGTCGCACAGAAAGTAAGAATATTATGTTACCGGGCACAGTTTTATTTCACTGGATAAAACGTCTGTTTGAATGGTTGTATTTGCGTAAATATCGTTAGTTATTTATGAGGTTATTAATTATGCGATATGCTATTACAGGTCACGCTGTAAATACATCCCTGTAAGCTGCGACAGCAGCATCCCTGCTGCTGACGGACCTGCAATAGCATGTCGCATAATCAAATGCACTTATTAGTACTAACCTGAACGTGTTTAGCGTGGCTACGCACACGGTTAGATTACTGGTTACTCTGTTTTACTATTTGGTGTTGTGGTTCTTTTTTTACCTGCGACCGAAGAAAAAAACTATAATCGAAGACATGATGAAGAACCCGGACAGAGAAACAGTAACACGACTGGATGAACTTCCTAATATTGGCAAAGCTATGTCGCATGATCTCCAGTTGATTGGTATAAATCATCCACAGATGTTGGTTGGCAAAAAGCCGTTTGAGCTATACCAGGCGCTTTGCGCAAAATCAGGAAAAAGACAGGATCCATGTGTGATTGACATATTTATGTCGGTTATTCATTTTATGGAAGGAGGTGATCCTCTTCCCTGGTGGTTTTTTACCGATAAACGGAAAAAGCAAAGCAGCCAAAATATAAACAAATAAATAATACTATTACTAGCAGTGTGCAGCGATGAACAGTGAAGAGATTGAACAATTCAGGCAGCAGCTGTTCGCGCTCAGGTCAGCGCTTCAGAAAATGGAAAAAGCATACAAAGAGGCAGCAGAGACCGTTGAGCTGGATCAAACCAGGGTTGGCAGGCTTTCTCGCATGGATGCCATGCAGGCACAGCAAATGGCACTGGAGTCATCAAGACGGCGTCAGCATCATCTGCTGAAAATAGAAGGCGCCTTGTCTCGCATAAAGTCAGACGCCTACGGTTACTGTTTTTTATGTGGTGAAGCGATAGCGGCACAACGACTTGTCGCCGACCCTACAAGTACACGCTGTATGGTGTGCATGGAATAATTATAGCGAACTATTTTTTTAATAATCTTTTCTGTTATCGGGTTAGAACTTTATTGAGTTCATATGCAGATATCTTTAAATACTGTACGATTCAAATTAATTTAGCACTGCTGTCCCGTTAACAAAAAAGAAATTATCTAAACAGGCTGATGTGGCAGGCATTGACAAGGGTAGTTCTAATCCGAGACATGAATTGGGGCCCGTTGCCTGAGACACGCTGTAAATACGTCCATGTAAGCTCGGATGCCGCGTCCATGCGGCATACGGTCTCAGGCAACGGGTCCCACTCCATGCCTCTAACAGTTAACGGGACAGCAGTGATAATCTAGATAAAGGAAAAACAGAATACTATTAAGATATTATGCTTTTCCATTAGCGGATATTGTTATACGTGCATAAATCTGCTGATAATAGCTTTCATAACGATTTGCAAGCTTGTTGAGCCAGGCTTTGCGTTTGTCACTGGTTTCTTTTTCTTCCAGCTGTTTGGCAAGATGGCTTATTACTCGTAAAATATTTAGCTGGCTGAGCAACAGGTTTTTTTCAAAGTTTTTGGATTCAAGCAAAAGCTCTTTGGCGGTTGTTATTCGCATGGAATCAAGAGTGGCTTTACCTATTGTTTCATTGGAAAATTCTTCGAATACGAATGAAGGTTTTACTGCTGAAAGTTTTTCAAGTTCGTCAATCGCCTGTTCTGATGTGTTGCTTATAGCATCAATCAGTTTCCTGGATTTATCGCTGATACTTGAAAAAGAAATCACCATCTTTGTCCGTCTGATGGCTGTTAGATATTGCTCATCTTCAAGAAAAAGTTTGAGTGCGCTGTAACCGGTTGCAGTAGGGCTAACAGCAGATCGATTGTCAGCGTTAACAACAGGGTTGTCTGCAATAACAAAAGCAGTAATCAGGCCTGTAATGACTATTAGTTTGTAGAAGGATGACATGAAAAAGGTGGTCTGTTTATATTACAAATAACTGACTGCAGCAGATTGGAATAGTTCAAATGCGAGTATTAAGATTAACCTAGGCCGGTAAAAGTGGGTATTGTACTGAGGGGGTATGGCCAGGAAATAGTTGGATGACTAAGGCCTGGAGAGAAATTAATTTTAACAGAAGAGTTCCGGCCTGAACTGGTAAAATATTTAACAGGAGTTAATCATAATCGATGAACAGTGAATTAAATATTGGTTTAGCGCTGGGCAGTGGCTCGTCTCGAGGCTGGTCACACATAGGCATCATCAACGAACTTTCACAGCTCGGCATCACCCCCAACATTGTATGCGGAACTTCTGTCGGTGCAATGGTTGGTGCTGCTTATGTAATGGGTAATATTGAAAAACTGGAAACATGGGCCTGTTCTTTAACAAAGTTAGATGTCGCGAGATTTCTTGATATCAATACTTCGATGACGGGTTTTGTTCACACAAAAAGGTTTCACGATTACTTAAATGAAAACATAGCTGGTGATGAGGATGTTATTGAAGACCTGTCAAAAGTATATGCCGCTGTCTCAACTGACCTGGAAACGGGGAGGGAAGTCTGGTTAACAAAAGGCTCCCTGGTTCAGGCGGTATGGGCATCTATGTCCATGCCTGGTCTTTTCCCGGCAATCAGGCATGATAACCGGTGGCTGGTTGATGGCGGCCTGGTCAACCCGGTACCAGTTTCAGTTTGTCGTGCACTGGGTGCTGACATCGTTATCGCAGTAAATTTAAATGGCGATATTGTCGGCAAACGTTTTAGTAAATCTGTGAATAAATCTGTTAATAATCAGGGAACGAAGAACAATGGCAAAGAAGGCCTGGGCGGAAAAATATCTGGGCTGGTAAAAGAGTATACAAACTTGCCGTTTTTTGTGCCTGAAAATGAGAAGCAGCCACCGGGGTTGCTGGATGCCATTGCAGCCTCCGTTAATATAACTCAGGACAGGATAACCAGGAGCCGTATGGCTGGTGATCCACCAGACATTGTGTTTTCGCCAAAATTATCAGATATCGGCCTTTTGGAGCTATACCGTGCAGAAGAAGCGATAGCAGAAGGTAAAAAATGTGTGCACAGAAAAATGCCCGAGATTGAATACGTGCTGGGGAAAGCCTGACTAATGTTCGTTTACTGGTCTTTTATTATATCCACTGGCATACATAGAATTTAATATTCAGTCAAGCATTGCCCGAACAACCACTGGCCAGGCAAGCGATATATTATCCATATTGTAACCACCACCACCCAGAGCGAGTAATCTGCCATCGCAGAATTCATCTGCGATTTTGCATAAACTTTCTGTGGCGAGTTGATAGGATTGCTGTGAATACTGCAGATGTGTGATCGGATCGCCTTTCATGCTGTCGGCGCCACACTGCAAAATAATAAACTCCGGTTCAATCGATTTTATAAAAGTTTCGGCCCTGGACCAAAACCGGGCAAAATCTTCATCGGTAGCCTGTTTGGGCATGGGGAAATTCATCATCGAGCCTTTTGCCGGGCCGCTACCTGTTTCATCGGCATCACCTGTGCCGGGATACAGAAAACGCCCATCTTCATGAAAATCAACCATAAACAGGTTACTGTCACTATCGTAGTTGTAAAACACCCCGTCGCCATGATGGGCATCAATATCGACATACAGAATTTTCTGTAAATCTGACCGGTTGCGTATATGTTCTATGGCAATGGCACAATCATTAAATACACAGAAACCGCTACAATGATCCCGGTAGCCATGATGAAGACCGGCTATCGGAACAAAACCTCGGCGAAACTGCTTATCCATAATTTTATCGACTATATCGATGACTGAACCCACCACGGTTGAAGCGGCTTCAAAAATACCTTTACGGGCAGGTGTATCACTATGATCCAGGTATCCGCTACCTAACCTGGAAGCCAGTTTTACCTGATTGATATAATCGTCGGAATGAAAACGTTGCAGACTTTTGATGTCACATTGAACAGGTTCAAGCCATTTTACCTGCGATGTTATTTCCAGCCTGTCCATGCCATCCAGAAAAGCCTGATGTCGCAGCGGACCAAATGCGTGTTCGTCCCCAAAATGGTAATCTGCCAGCTAAGTACCGGCAATAATGGCTACGGGTGGATATAACATATTGAAATATAGCAAAAAAATGTAATTAAGAATTAATACATTACACTAAATGAATAAAAAAGTACTTGTAAATAATGGTTTTTGCATCTATATTAGAAATAACTTATATGTGGTATTAGAGCCATGCAAGAAAATATTCTGCCAGAACTTGAATTCGAGTTTTCTATTAAACCTTCAGACATTGAGGAGTTCAGTGAATTATTGCTTGATTTTGAGGGTCAGGCTGTTTTCTGGGACGATGATGCAGAGGAGAAGGTTGTTGCCAGGCTAAAAGGTCACCGACTGGATATTTCTCGTGCGCGTGAATCATTTGATGATATACGGGAGCTATTCGATTCTATTTCTCCTGAAATTTCAGATCTCGGCTCTTATATTATTTCAGATAATAACTGCTTTGTTGAATCATTCAGCAAAGATGAGCCGGAAAAAACACCTTGTGCCAGCCTGGTCTATATCGATGAGCTGATGGTAGAACCGGAATACAGAAATCGCAATATTGGTACGGAAATGCTGAAACGCATGAGCCAGGTTGTGGATATGAATAAATCGCTGGTAGCGTTGAAGGCTTATCCCATCACGGATGACAAATTTGAAGAACGCACTCCTGAGCTTAAAAAACAGCTCAAGCATTTCTACAGCAAACTGGGTTTCCACCATTCGGGAGAACATTATATGGTGAAGGATGCACGTGATTGTCATGCTCAGCGTATGCGCGCTCTTGCAGAAGAAGGGGTAACACAAGCTCGAATAAGCGGCTAGTTTAAGAAGGGATGATGTTCTCCTTATTTTTTTTATCGCCTCGGTCAATATGTTAAGGGATGTTCGCGCGTCATCAGGTAATTTGTAGCCTGCTTTTTCCATCGCATCCAGTATCAGGTCGTCCATCTGTACTCGGCCATAGCGATCGGAATTCAGCGCAAGGTCGTATGCGCAATGGTCATTGATATCTGTGTCATATAGCATTTTTCACTGCTGTCCCGTAAATATAAATATTTATTATCCGTAATGGCTAATGTAGCAGGCAAGGTCTTGCTTGACTTTAATCCGAGACATGAATCGGGAGCAACCACTAACGACACGCCGTGAAACCATCCATGGTGGCTCAACACCCGCATCCATGCGGGTGATGGTCGTTGATAGATGCTCCCAATTTATGTCTCTAACCGTTAGCGGGACTGCAGTGAGCATTTTTATATATTCGGCACATTCGTTGTTGACTATTCGTACCCGTTCAGGACTTTCTTCTCTATTAATTTATCGCGGCTGGCGACGCGTTTAGCACAACAGCGTATTGTTTGAATATCGGTTAGAGGCATGCAGCTGCCTGATGAGATATACTTTTATTCTTTAATCTTCCGCTCCCATTTTTATGTCATCCAGTAATAACAGATTTTACCCGATCATACATTTTCGCTGGCTGATTATCCTGACTAGTATTCTGCTTACCGTGTTCATGGCAACGGGTATGCAAAACCTCGCATTCAACCCGGATAGCAGGGTTTTTTTCAGTAAACAGAACCCACAACTGGTTGCACTGGAAGAACTGGAAAACACCTTTGTAAAAAACGAGAACATCTACATCGCATTGCAGCCGGAAGAGGGGGATGTTTTTAATAGAAAAACACTCGGTATTCTCAGCGAAATGACCGAAGCCTGCTGGCAGATTCCTTTTTCAAGCAGGGTAGACTCCATCACCAACTTTCAGCATATGGCTGTTCAGGGAGATGAACTGTGGGTCGATGATCTTGTCACCGATGCAGCAAAGTTGAATGACCAGGATATTCAGGCAATCAGGGATATCGTGCTGACTGAGCATGCACTGGTGCATCGCCTGATTAACCCTGCAGGTACCATCACGGGCATAAATATCAATCTGCTAAAGCCGGGTAAATCACTGCAGGAAGTGCCAGCAACTGTTGCTTATGTAACGGATATGCTCGATCAGTTTAGAAATAAATATCCACAGCATAATTTTTATCTGACCGGCTCGGTTCCTTTTGACCAGGTTTTTAGCCAGGTGAGTCAGGACGACAGTACAAGCCTGGTTCCGTTGATGTATCTGATTATCATTGTCGGTGTCGGGCTTTTGCTGCGTTCCTTTTCTGCTTCATTTGTCACCCTGGTTGTAATCGGCATGTCGACTGTTGTAGCCATGGGTATGATGGGGCATTTTGGAATAATGATTACCTCGCCGACGGCGGTGGCGCCGGTGATTATTATGACGCTGGCGATTGCCGACAGTGTGCACATACTCTCGACCATGTTTAATGAAATGCGGCGCGGTCTGGATAAACACGCGGCGATTATGGAATCGCTACGTATTAATTTAAAACCGGTGTTTGTTACCAGCCTGACCACCGCCATCGGTTTTCTCAGTATGAACAGCAGTGATGTTCCGCCATTCAGGGAACTGGGCAATGTGGTAGCTGTAGGTGTGCTGGCTGCGTTTATATTTTCTGTTGTGTTATTGCCAGCCATTATCGTAGTCTTGCCTATGCGGATTAAAACCATTCAGCAAAACAGGAAAACGATGAGAGACCGTTTTGCAGACTTTGTAATCAACTACAGAAAGCGACTGCTAATCGGTAGCAGCGTAGTAATGCTATTTATTATGCTGGGAATAGTACGTATTGAGCTCAATGATAATTTTATTGAATACCTGGATGAAAGTTACCAAATAAGGCAGGACACCGAACTGATTGCCAGTGAACAGGTAACCGGACTTGATATTGTTGAGTATTCTATTAACTCGGGAAGATCCGGCGGCATTACAACACCGGAATACCTGGTCAACCTCGACAAGCTCGGCAAGTGGTTTGAACAGCAACCCGATGTGATGACTGTTGCCACGTTTGCAGACATTATGAAACGTCTTAACCAGAAGATGAACGGCGATGATCCAGCTTATTATTCGCCACCGGATTCAGCCGAACTGGCCGCACAGTATTTACTGTTATACGAAATGTCACTTCCCTATGGTCTGGATCTGAATAACCGTATCGACATCGATAAATCAAAAACCCGGCTGACAGTGATCATGAAAAGAGCCTCGGCAAAAAAACTTCGCCAGCTTGATGAGCGGGCAAGAGAATGGATGCAGCAGAACCTTCCTGCGGACATGTACAGTTATGGTAGTGGCCTGTCGGTGGTATTTGCCCACATTTCCAAACGCAATATCGATACCATGCTGACAGGATTAAGTCTTGCGCTGGTATTGATCTCTTTGATTCTGATTGTCGCCCTGGGCAGTGTCAAATACGGTTTATTGAGTCTGGTGCCCAATCTTTTCCCTGCCTTTCTTGCCTTCGGCCTGTGGGGATATCTGCAAGGCCAGGTCGGCCTTGCTGTTGCCGTGGTGGCGGCAATTTCGATTGGCGTTGTTGTTGATGATACCGTTCATTTCATCACCAAATACCTGCTCGCCAGGAATGAAAAAAATATGGATCCGGAACAGGCGGTGAAGTATTCGTTTAACACTGTCGGCACTGCAATCGTGATTACCTCGGTTGCTCTGGCTGCAGGATTTTTTGTGTTAGCGTTCTCCGGCTTTTATGTCAATTTTTCTATGGGCGTGTTGACTGTTATCGCTATCGTATTTGCCCTGCTTACCGATTTCCTGTTTCTGCCGCCTTTGCTTATCGCTGCGGATAAGCAGGAATAGAATAACTACGCTGTTAACAATCTGGAAATTTAGCGGTAATGGAGGTGCCCTTCAGTATTATATAGCGAATTGTTTGCATAAGAATGACAACTATTAACCAATAAACACACTAATCTGTAAAAAATACCGAATACTGTAAGGCCATCTTTACACCTTATCACCCTGTATGAATCCATATATCCTCATAAGTCATTGATAAATATGAAGCGCCATGTAATCTAGGCATGGATTATGCTCTACTTTATACGGGGACAAGTTGTATCGAAATGGAGATAAATGAAATGAGCATAATGATTAATTTATTTTTACTGGCCTACCTGTTATCCATGGTTCTGGTTACCATTCTGGGTGTTGTCTGGATTTTGACAGCAATATCTTCACCTGAGTGGTCAGCAAAGATGGCGTGGTTAATGAAATATCAAAAAAAATAGCAGTAATGTACTAACCCGATTTTGTCGATAGAAGATATTCTACAAAGTATTAGAAGCTGATTACGACTTCACTAATAAATCGACTTTTTTTAAGGAAGCGATGATTACGTTAATTAGCCAAATTGATTAAAATGGGACACAGGAATCGTTTGCGTATCTTTCACGGAGTGTGTAGTTTTGGTCAAGGATGACCTTATGTCGTGTAGCACAGGTCGGTAAATATATCGACACCGGCATATAGATTTATTTCGTCGTTTATTCGAAACGAAGAACGTAAAAAGATCGGCTGATGGCTGATCCATGATGGTATGAACCGAATCAAGTTTAGTCTTCGCTCTGCATTGCTAAACACCGTACAGGTCGAACCCGGAGAGGGTCGTGCATTGTTATGGTCGTTCAGTTATTTCTTTGCCTTGCTGTGCAGTTATTACATCATCCGGCCGATGCGAGATGAGATGGGTATACTCGGTGGTGTTGAAAACCTGCAATGGCTGTTTACCGGCACACTTCTGCTCATGACAGCTGCGATACCTCTGTTTGGCTGGATCAGTTCGTCTTTTCCGCGCCGGCAATTTCTGCCCTATGTTTATCTGTTTTTTATCACTATGCTGGTGCTGTTTTATTTCCTGCTGGATGGTCAAGTTGCACCGGTCTATGTCGCCCGCGCTTTTTTCATCTGGGCCAGTGTGTTTAACCTGTTCGTGGTTTCTGTGTTCTGGAGTTTCATGGCGGATCTGTACAGCAATACACAGGCACGTCGTCTGTTCGGATTTATTGCCGCCGGTGGTACCGTTGGCGCACTGACTGGCCCGGCATTGGCTGCTTTATTAGTACAACCTTTTGGTGCGAAAAATTTATTACTGGTGTCAGCTGTGTTTCTGTTATGGGCGATAGTCTGTATCGCTAAACTCTCTGCCTGGTCGGCGACGAATTCCGCAGCTAAAAATGCCGGGGCTAAAGATGCCGGAATTAAGATGAAACGCTTGCCCGGCAACAAGGGTATCAGCGAGAAAGGCAGCAAGAAAAATTAATTGGCGGTGGCATATGGTCGGGCATAACCATGGTGATACGTTCTCCCTATTTGCTGGGTATTTGCCTGTTGATGTTGTTGTTTACCACGCTGGCAACGTTTTTGTACTTTATGCAGGCGCAGATTATCCGTGATAGCTTTGTTGATTCAGCGCAACGCACTGCTGTTTTTGCTTTGATAGATCTGGCAGTGAATGTACTTACCCTGTTTACCCAGCTATTCCTCACCGGTCGATTAATTAAATGCTTCGGACTGGCGACGGTGCTGGCGATTATTCCTGTGTTGCTAGCAATTGGATTTATATTTCTAGGCGTGTCACCGGTGCTGGGTGTTTTGCTGGTAGTGCAGGTCATTCGGCGTGCGGGCAACTACGCAGTGATGCGGCCGGCGCGTGAAATGTTGTATGTGGTATTGAGCCGGGAACAGAAGTATAAAGCGAAGAACTTTATTGATACAGTAGTTTACCGAACAGGTGATGCGGTAAGCGCCTGGGTGTATGCTGGTATGCGTAGTATTGGTATGAGTTTGTCTACTATCGCATTGATTGCCGTGCCGTTGGCACTGGTCTGGGCATGGGTTGCTTTTGGGCTGGGTAGGCAGCAAGCTAAGATTGCGGAAAACCAGGATTGCTGAAAACAAAGAATTTTTTGACCAGGCGTGGAACTAAGATGTTAAAGATGAGATGCTTGAAGACGAGGTGCGAAAATGAAAAAGACAGAAAATAGTAGTCGACGTCAGTTTATTTGTACAGCTGTAACGCTGGTAACAGGGCTGGTTTTACCCGGTCAGACGTTCGCAACATCGGCAGCGATACATAAAACCATTTTAAAAACAGGCGAAAAGCTGCCGGTAATCGGTATGGGAACGTCGCGCACCTTTGATGCGATTGGATGATGCCGAGTTGCTTCTAAGATTAGAAGAAGTTATGCAGACCTTTTTTGATATGGGCGGTGGTATGATCGATTCATCACCCATGTATGGTTCATCACAGGAAGTGATCGGTCAGTTGTTGGCTAAAATGAGCAGCAGCAAAATAAAAGCTGAAAAGAATTTATTTGCAGCGACAAAAGTCTGGACCAAAGGCCGACAGGAAGGTTTAAAGCAGATGGAAAAATCCCGGCAGCAGTGGGGAGTTAAAAACTTCGACCTGATGCAAATTCATAACCTGGTCGACTGGCAAACCCACCTGGAAACATTGCAGCAGATGAAAGCTGATGGAAAAATTCGTTACATTGGTATTACCACTTCACATGGCCGATATCATGAGCAGTTAAAAGATATATTGAAAAAGCACGATTTTGATTTTGTGCAGCTAAGTTACAACATAGCAAACCGCGAAGCTGAATCGCCCTTGTTGTCGATTGCACGGGAAAAAGGTATTGCAGTTATCGTCAATCGACCGTATCAGCGTGGTGATCTGTTCCGTAAAGTTAAACACAGGCCATTACCATCCTGGGCGCGGGAGTTTGACTGCAACAGTTGGGGACAGTATTTTCTAAAATATGTGGTTTCACATCCGGCAGTAACCTGTGCAATACCAGCCACCTCTAAAGTAAAACACATGAAAGACAATATGCTGGCGGGCAGGGGAAGGTTGCCAACAGCCGAACAGAGACTAAAAATGCTTAAATATTTTGAATCGCTTTAATGTGTTCGGTTCACGTCTTCGGCAGTGAACAGCACAGCAGTGACCATACTTTAAGAAAACGCCTTAATTTTATGCGTTAAATATTCTGGCTGAACTGTTTTACTAGTATTCACAAATAAACCTCAAAAACCGTCCTTCAGGTTTGGCCAATTTTTAATCCGCCCCATTTTTTTATGCAGCCTTATAGTAAATAGTGTCAGTTGCATGCAAAACCTTACCTGGGTCCTACCCAGATTAGGTATGTGAACGAAAATTCTAATAAACGGTTCCATTAATTTAGTAAAAATTGATCTGGATCACATGTTTTTTTGTAACATTATGTAAATTTGTTAGCAGAAGATCAGTTGATGAAATTTTTTATTAAGTGGCTTCATTTGCAGCAAAAAAATCTACTAAGGGAGGGTGCGTTTTTATTTTAAAAAAACGTATTCAAGCTTGTCTAAAAATGAAATTTAATAAGAGGTAAAAATATATAGAATTACAATAACCGGCTGTATTTTATATATAAAATAACGGTCACGCTTAATACGCAGCAAAAAAAATTCTTTAAATGTAAATAAAATGGAGTATCAAAATGATGAATTTATTTAAATCTAATCTTTACACACTTACCGCATCACTCACCCTCGGCGCCCTCAGTTTCGGTTTTGCGCCTGCAGCAACGGCAGCATCTACCTACGACGCCTCAGCCCTATTCGGGCTCACGCTCACCGATGTTACCGACCTGACTGGAACTCAGGTGACTACCGGCTGGGACGTGACTGCTTTTGGCAGTGGTGACGTCTTTTTAAGTGAGAGCGGAGTCGCCACTGCAGACGGCAGCATCAGCGTCGTCGATCCCGCCGTTTCGCTCGCCATCGGTGACGGGATTACTCAGACATCGACGGCATTCGGAACCGCTACCAACGGCACCGCCCTCACCGATGCACTGACCGACCTGGAGATATCGTTTGATAATTTTTCGGGCCAGGCGCTCACATTCAGCTTCGATTATAACGTCATGCTAAACGCAGAGACTACGGGCGACGCTGAGGCCTTAGCCATCGTGGACATGCTGGATGATCTCGGTTTCGTGGACATTCTGGCCTCTGCCGACGACATATCCGTGCCTCAGGCTCTTGGTAGCGCAGTCGCCTTAGGTAGTTCTCTTAGTTTCACACTGGAAGATGGTGGGTTTAATCTCATCTCTGGCTTTGTTGACAGCTCTGGTTCTGCTTCCGCTGTGCCCGTGCCTGCCGCTGTCTGGTTGTTTGGCAGTGGTCTGCTGGGTCTGGTTGGCATTGCCAGAAGAAAGCAGGCTGTATAAAGCAAGCTGTATAAAGCAAGCGGCATAGAGTATTCATTTTATACTCATGACCTTATGGTATGCATGCCGCTGACATGAACTGAACCGGACTGGCCATTGCGTTGATGATCCATATCAACCACCGGCCGCTGGTTCTGCTTCTACATCAGTCTTGAAATGAGATTAACTATTTTGAATAAAAGGGGAAATACAAAATGAAAACAATGAAATGGAGCAAGATATGCCGGCGCGGCTATGCGCTGGTACTGGCTGCCGGCCTGCTAATACCGGGAATTTCGCAGGCAGCCATAGTCAGTGGAGAAACAACGCAAGCCACTTCTGCTGGTGATATAACGGTTGCGATGACGGTTGATGACATTGATACCATTATCTCGATTATATGGCCGGAAAATCGATGGGTCGGGATTTCTTTCGGAGATGCCACAGATACAGTGGCCCATGATGGTGGTTATGTGATTAATTCGTCACTGGATGGCATCGCAAATGAGGCTAATGGATCAACCACTAGGCCGCCTAGTGCACCGACTATACAAGCCATTCAGGACTTGACCATTGACTCATTTGTCACGGGTAGCGGGATATCGACAATTGTATTGTCGAGAGCATCGAACACGGGTGATTCGCAAGACTTCCAGTTTGCGGCGATTGAGCAGACGATTTCACTGCAATGGGCTTTGGGCCCTCTCGGCGCTGACACAAGCACAGAGCATGATATAAGAGGTCTCTCGGAGCCTCTGGTATTAACGGCTGTTCCTGTGCCGGCGGCCTTGCCTTTGCTGGCATCGGGCCTGTTCGCGTTGGGACTGCTGACACGGAGAAAGAAAGCTGCTTGACGGGTTTCTGCCAGCTCTGGCGAAATTCTCTTTGAAAGTAAAAGGGGATGGTGTGATTAAAAAATAATCATTCCGTCCCCTTTTATGCTAAAGCTTTGCGCGCAACCATTCCAAGGCGGTAAGTAGAGTCTCCTCAGAAAGTAAAACCATAAATAAAAACAATGAGATAGTGGTGAGTACTGTATAATAAGTGCACGAAAAAGAGCGATATCACCCCAAAAAGCGTGCACCATGATTCGATATACCAGTGAAAACCAGCTACCACTGTCTGGATTTGAAACACCCTTTGAAACCAGTCTTGATAACAATAACCGTTGGGTCAAGCTCGCCCAACTCATCCCCTGGGATGAATTGGCAGAGGCTTATTATGCCGGTTTTAATCAAGACTATGGTCGTCCAGCAAAAGATGCACGTTTAGTTATTGGTGCCGTTATCATCAAACATAAACTCTGCCTGAGTGACGAAGAAACGATTGAACAGATTCGAGAGAACCTCTACTACCAATACTTTGTCGGACTCAAGATGTTTCAAACAAAAGCCATTTTTGCTCCCTCGCTGTTCGTCGAGATAAGAAAACGCATGGGTGAGCATGTCTTCAAAGCTTTTGAGCAAAGCATCATTAATGCGGTGAGCGCAGAGCAAGCCACTAAATCTGACGATGATTCAGGTGACTCAGGAACAAGTTGCAAGACGGGGAAAAATGAAACCAGCACTGAAGTGACGCATAAAGGCAAACTCGTATTAGATGCGACAGTAGTAGAACAGGCGATACGTTTCCCGACTGATCTGGGCTTGCTGAATGAAGCGCGTGAAATCAGCGAGAAAATCATCGATGAGCTATATCCTCACACCCCCTTCAAGAAAAAGCCACGCACTTATCGTGAAAAAGCCAGAAAAGATTATCTTGCCATCGTCAAGCGACGCAGGCCGGGAAAGAAGCTCTACCGCAAAGGCAATAAGCAACAGCTTCAGTACCTGCGGCGTAACTTCAAACATATCGAAAAGATGCTCGATAGTCTACCCGGTAAGACTATACCGTTATCACACAGGCGCCTGCGGCAGTACTGGATCATACAAATACTGGTCGCACAGCAAGCCATGATGCATAAAACCAAAACCCAGCGTTGTGATGATCGAATCGTTAGTATCAGCCAACCGTATGTGCGCCCAGTCATTCGAGGCAAGCAGAACAAGGCCGTCGAATTTGGTGCTAAGCTCAGCGTGAGTTTGACTGGAGACAAGATTGCCTGTGTCGATGAATTACGCTGGGATGCCTTTCATGAAGCACAGGACTTAACATCGCAAGTTGAAGCGTACAAAACCCGTCATGGATATTATCCCGAGAAAGTCTTAGCTGATCCGCTTTATGGGACACGGGCAAACCGAAACTATCTGAAAGAGACTGGCATTCACTATGCGGGTAAGCCTCTGGGACGACCAAAGAAACAAACCGAAGAAAACAAATGCCAGCTCAAACTGGAAAAGCAACAACGCCATAAAGATTACACTCAACGGATACCGATTGAAGGTAAGTTTGGACAGGGTAAGAGTGCTTACGGTTTAAACAAGATCAAGGCGAAGACGGCAAGAACTTCCTATGCCTGGATCAACAGCATCTTCTTTGTAATGAACCTGTTGGTTTTGGCCAGGGTTTTTCATTTGCCTGGAATTATTCAACGCCTATTTGAATTATACAGGGCGTTGACTTGCAAAAAAGGTTGTAAATGGATTGATCGGGTTTACTATCAGCCGATCAACTGCGCCACTGGTGATTGTAGTCCATGACTTTTTGAGGAGACTCTAAGTAAAGGTGTTGGTGCTTTGGTGAAATCCTCATAAATATCAATGGGATATTGTCGTAACAAGTCCGGAAAATATCGCTGTTAAAGACAAAGCCCCGTATCTTATTGAAAATACGGGGCTTTATTCTTTCGGATGCGTAGTCCTCAACACCTTTACTTACCGCCTTGCAACCATTCCAAGGCGATAAGTAAAGGTATTGGTGCTTTGGTAAAATCCTCATAAATATCAATGGGATATTGTCGAAACAAGTCCGGAAAATATTGCTATTAAAGACAAGACTCCGTATCTTATTGAAAATACGGGGCTTTTTTCTTTCGGATGCGTAGCCCTCAACACCTTTACTTATCGCCTTGCAACCATTCTATGGCTTTTTTATTTGCGTGTTTACTGATTGAATAACATTCATGTTACTGTGAACTGCAGGAAACAGGTTTTGATCCGTTATAGCAGATAGTAAATTATCATGATGTTTTTTAATGTCCCTAATTCTAAGTGGTAAATCTTTACTTCACTTGAATTGATACTGCGCACTGATGACATGCGATTTAACTATCGACTCAATGGCACTATCCTGTCAATCAGCTGTATAACGAGTGTTAAACTAAAGCAGTTGTTCAACTTTCTGTAAAGAAACCCAGAAATGTGTATCGAAACCTTTACACTTTTTAAACCTGCACAATTCTTCACTTTTCTGTAACATATTGTTAGTTAAGTTATTTGTAATTCTGGCATAATTGTTGCCTATTCATAATTTGTGTAGTTTTATACATGAAGGTCCGTTTATAAAAAAGTTATATCGGATCTTCGTTCACAGCAACAGAAATATACTGGCTAAGGCAGTGCGTCTGGATATCTAAAATTGATAGTTAATAACAGACAGACAATAGTGACCTTAGCGTATTCGCTATATTTCAAGTTCATGTGAATCTGGTTAGCTTACTGCACATCCACTAAAAAATACTTTTAACTAGAAATAAAATGGAAGACAACATAATGAAATTAACTAAACACAAACTTCACACAATTTCCGCCGCGCTTACACTTGGCACCCTAAGTATCGGTTTTTCACCGGCAGCCATGGCTGTCTCTACTTACGACGCCGCAGCCTCACTCTCACTCACTCTCACCGGCGTTACTGGTACTGGTGGCACTACGGTGACAAACGGCTGGCTTGCCGCCGCCATAGGCGATGATTTTGGTGGCGCTTTTCTAATCGAGTCCGGAGACGCCACTGCCAGTGGTACCACTAGCGTGGTCGATTCCACTTCAATGAGCATCTTAGACAAGATCTCACAGTCATCGACAGCAAGTGGAACAGCAACCAACGGCTTCTCATCGACCGATGCGCTGACCAATCTGGAAATGTCGGTTACTAATTTTTCGGGCCAGGCACTTACCTTCAGCTTCGATTACGACATCATCGCAATCGCGGCTGCCACAGGCGACGATGCCACGGCTGACGTTCTCGTGGAATTGCTGGGTTTCGGTATAGTAGATATCCTGGCCGAAGCCAGTGCCAATAGCATCTTTGGACCTGTCTCTGATAGTGCCAACCAGTCTGGCAGCTTCAATTTCACACTTGGGGATGGTAATAGCCAAATCTTCACGAGCGTCGCGAGCGGCTTCGTCGACAGCATGGGTAGTGCATCTGCTGTACCTGTACCTGCTGCTGTCTGGTTGTTTGGCAGTGGCCTGCTGGGTCTGGTAGGAGTAGCTAGAAGAAAGCAAGCGGCATAGAGATTTCACTCTATACGCCTGCCCTAAGGTAATAAATTTACTGACATGAACCGAACCGGACTGGCCATAGTGTTGTTGATCCATATCAACCACCGGCCACCGGTTCTGCTCCTGCATCAGTATTGAGCCAAAATTAAATTTTATTGAATTAAAAGGGGAAATACAAAATGAAATCAATGAAATGGAACAAGATATGCCGGCGCGGCTATCCGCTGGTACTGGCTGCTGGCCTGCTAATACCGGGGATTTCGCAGGCAGCCATAGTCAGTGGAGAAACAACGCAAGCCACTTCTGCTGGTGACATATCGGTTGCGATGACGGTTGATGACTTGATACCATTATCTCGATTATATGGCCGGAAAATCGATGGGTCGGGATTTCTTTCGGAGATGCCACAAATACAGTGGCCCATGATGGCGGTTACATGATTGTTTCGTCACTGGATGGCACGCATATGAGGCTAACTGCGATCATCCACTAGGCCGCCTAGTGCACCGACTAGTACAAGCCAGTCAGGACTTGACCATTGACTCATTTGTCACCGGTGGCGGGATATCAGACAATTGTATTGTCGAGAGCGTCGAACACGGGTGATTCGCAAGACTTCCAGTTTGCGGCGATTGAGCAGACGATTTCACTGCAATGGGCTTTGGGCCCTCTCGGCGCTGACACAAGCACAGAGCATGATATAAGAGGTCTCTCGGAGCCTCTGGTATTAACTCGCGTTCCTGTGCCGGCGGCCTTGCCTTTGCTGGCATCGGGCCTGTTCGCGTTGGGACTGCTCGACACGGCGAAAGAAAGCCGCTTGACGGGTTTCTGCCAGCTCTGGCGAAATTCTCTTTGAAAGTAAAAGGGGATGGTGTGATTAAATAATGATCATTTGTCCAAATGGTTAAAAAATAATCCGCCGTTCCCTTTTACCTCAAAGCGTTGCGCGCAACCATTCTATGGCTTTTTTATTTGCGTGTTTACTGGTTGAATAACATTCATGTTACTTTGAACTGCAGGAAACAGATTTTGATCCGTTATAGCAGATAGTAAATTTTCATGATAATTTTTTAATGTCCCGAATTCTAAGTGCTAAACCTGTACTGCATCTGAATTAAGCCTGTGCATTGATAACCTGCGATTTAACTATCGACTCAATGGCACTATCCTGTCAATCAGCTTTGGGGTCACCCCTATGCCAGTATGGTTGATAAATCATTAGCTGTTCGCTTTTCCTTTAGTCGATTATTTTCTTAATCAAAGATAGAAACGTAATGATTATTTGAATCACTGCTGTCCCGTTAACAGTTAGAGACATGAATCGGGAGCATCTCACAACGACACGCCGTGAAACGACCTGCACGGATGTAGGAAATGCAGATATTGCAGGAGCAAATATCTGCCATCCATGGTGGCTCAACACCCGCATCCATGCGGGTGATGGTCGTTGAGAGATGCTCCCGATCCATATCCTGGATTAAAGTAAAGCAGGGCCTGGCCTGCTAAATTAGCCTTTATGGACAATAACTATTTTAATAGCGAGACAGCAGTGAAGCGGTTTATAAATAATTTTGCCTTTCTCAGAATGTTAATAACCATAAAATAACGTACTATTGCTATATGCAGCCAATCGTTTCAATAAAAAACCTGTCAAAAACTTACCGCTCAGGTTTTCAGGCACTTAAAGGTATCAATCTGGATATCGCTGATGGTGAAATCATCGCTTTACTGGGGCCAAATGGTGCAGGCAAAACAACATTGATTTCCATCATCTGTGGCATCGTTTCAGCAAGTACGGGTACGGTGACGGTGAATGGTTTTGACAATGTTTCTGGCTATCGTAAATCACGAGAATTAATCGGGCTGGTTCCACAGGAACTTACGCTGGGTCAGTTTGATACCGTGTGGAATACCATCTGTTTCAGCCGAGGCCTGTTTGGCAAGAAAAAAAACAAAACCTATCTCGAACAGCTGCTGAAAGATCTTTCTTTATTTGACAAAAAAAACAGTGAACTGAGAGCTTTATCCGGTGGCATGAAACGCCGTGTTTTAATTGCCAAAGCCTTATCCCATGAACCAAAAATATTATTTCTGGATGAGCCAACAGCCGGAGTTGATGTCGAATTGCGTAAAGACATGTGGAATATTGTGCGGCGTTTGTGCGACTCGGGGGTAACCATCATCCTCACCACGCACTACATCGAAGAAGCCGAAGAAATTGCAGACCGCATTGGTGTCATCAGCAATGGTGAGTTATTACTGGTTGAAGACAAACTGGCTTTAATGCATAACCTGGGTAAAAAACAATTGATCGTCGAGTTAAAAGAAGCCGCACTAAGTCTGCCGCAATCACTGGCAACTTACGACCTGATATTATCCGACGACGGCAACAAGCTAACCTATACCTACGATACCATGAGTGACAGCACAGGCATCACCGCCATGTTACAGGCTATTCATAGCGCAGGGCTGGCGCTGAAAGATATGCAAATAAAGCAGAGTTCGCTGGAAGATATTTTTGTCGATCTGTTGAAGGCCGATCTGGTGAAACAGCAGTGATAAATTTTCAGGCAATAAAGTCATTTTCCAGTATGAAATGTTGCGTACCTGGGACACCCTGTTTCAAAGCATTGCCTCACCGGTTATTTCAACGTCGCTGTACTTTATCGTGTTTGGTTCGGCTATCGGCTCACGCATACAAAGTATAGAAGGTGTTTCTTACGGCCTGTTCATTGTTCCTGGGCTCACCATGTTGTCATTACTAACACAGAGTATTGCCAATGCCTCTTTTGGTATCTTCTTTCCCAAGTTCACTGGCAGTATTTACGAGATTCATTCGGCACCGATATCATTTCTAGAAATACTCATCGGTTACGTCGGTGCAGCCGCAACCAAATCGATGATCATCGGTTGTATCATACTGGTGACAGCAAGCTTTTTTGTCGATTTGAATATTGCCCATCCAGTATGGATGCTGGCTTTTTTAATCCTCACCTGTATATCTTTTAGCCTGTTCGGTTTCATCATCGGTTTATGGGCCAATGATTTTGAAAAACTGCAGGTCATCCCACTGTTAGTTATTACCCCGTTGGTATTCCTTGGCGGCAGTTTCTATTCGGTTAGCATGCTGCCACCGTTCTGGCAGACGGTAACTTTTTTAATCCGGTGGTTTATCTTATCAGCGGTTTTCGATGGAGTTTCTTCGAAGTCTCCGATGTTAGCGTCGGCATAAGCCTGGCAATGATTCTTGTTTTTTTGAGTATATGTATAGTGATTGTGGGCTGGATGTTTAAAACCGGGTATCGGATAAAACAATAAATGCTAATATCGAATCACTGCTCTTTGACTCGGTTAATTTGTTGGTGTCCTATTACAATTTCAGCATGCCCGTGCCTTGTATCGCTCACATTCTCTCAAAAAGTTTTCGGTACTTTTAGGCATTGGTGTACGGGCCCGGGTAATAAATGCGATCAGCCTGACACCCGCTTTAAGCATATATTCAACGTCTATTATGTCAACCATCGGAACATCGGCAACAGCTTCGCTATGTTCGGGTTTGAAATTTGTGATCTCCTCACCGGCCACCACAAAATCTGACCAGACATCGAAGATATCCTCATCCGTGCGTAATGTTTCACACTTGTGCCTGGCAACTTTTGCATAGTCCAGAATCAACAGATCGACACCAGGGAAGCGTGGGTCTTGTTTAATACAGCCGGCCATATAAGTAGCCGCCTGATCGATGTTTTTCATTGTCATTGCGATCTTGAGATATCGGCTATTGTAGAAATCATCAATTGGCATGATAAAAGCCTTGAAGGGTTCGCCCCAGAGTTCATCGATGCCTTCGTCACCATTACGGTGTTTAACAAGTTTGCCAAATTCCAGCGCTTCGCGAAGACATAACCCACAGGTATGCATCAGGTCATTGCCAGGGATTATTTTAACACCACAGGCTTCCAGCTCAACAAGATGTGAAAAAATGTCTGCGGCACGGTTAAACAAAGCACCGGCGAGCATCGCTCCCTTTACCCGTTTTTTTCTGGGGTCGTGTTCAGCTTCGTAAGCTGCCCGAACATCATCGAGCAACTTTCCCGGAATATTGATGCCGTGTTCCATATGGTTGAACAAGCGGCGCGTCAATGAATGGATCAGACTTTTCTTGGCCGTGAGGGTGTCCTCAGGCGGTTTATAGTATTTTATCCAGTAACCTTCGTAATAGGCTCTGGTGACGCCATTGATTTTCTTGCGAAAGCCATTTTCAATGGTCTCGTTCATTTTATACAGTACTCTCATTATTTGAGTTGCCTATTTGAGTCGCCAGTTTAAAGCTGGCCCCAAAGGAAATAATAGCAGAGGATTTTGTACTTGTAAGGATGAAAGGTCCCGGTATCCATATTCAGGCAATATTTATCAGAGTTGAAAAGCGCTCACCCATGCTACTTTTATGCTGCTGTCAGTTATTTTACCTGGCGTATAAACGGAAGCAATACTTCTCTGTGAGTAACATTACATAGCATAAGTAATAGGAGTAAGAAATAGTTTCACTTCAAAAACAGCACGGGTTTTATCAGGCAGCGCGTGGATATGGATATAGCTTTTATTATTATAAAATATCTATTGAGTCTGAGCCTGTTGGTTTTATCTACTTAACGAAGTCGTTAAAAAATAATCCTTCAGTCCTGTTTTAAGCTTCCTCGGCTACAGTCGTGAGGGGATGGAAAAGATAAGACCTTCTTAATAAAGATGATTTGCATGGTTCAACCAGATCCCCTGTGTTCTGTTATTATGTGGCAATAACACTTATTTAATATTTAACAAGAGAGTAATTAGATTATGATGTCTCGCACCAATTTTTCAATAATACTGCTGGCCTGTTTTTCTTTAAGTCTGTTTAATGCAGGTTTAATAAATACAGTCTATGCTGCGCAGAATAATACTAAAGAAGATCAGCAAAACGACCCGCAAAAAATTTCCGGTAAGGTAACGGAAGTTATTGATATTGCTGGATACACTTATGCCGAGGTGGACACCGGTAAAGAGAAAGTCTGGGCAGCAGGACCTGTCACGCCGCTAAAAACGGGGGACATGATCTCATTTTCAACAAAAATGCCAATGCAAAACTTTCACAGTAATGCCTTAGGCCGTGATTTCCCCGTCATTTATTTTATAAACCGATATATTACCGGTAAAGACGCTTCAGCAACTCCGTCAGTAGCTACGTCAAAAACTGCTTCACCTCATGGTGAAATTAATCCGCAACAGGAAATTAAACCCATCAAGGGCATTAATAAAGTTGAAGGCGGCAATACTATCGCTGAAATCTATAGTGATAAAAAAAATCTTAGCGGCAAAAAAATACGTGTCCGTGGGCAGGTTACCAAATTCTCTGCCAATATCATGGGCAAGAACTGGCTTCATATTAGAGACAGCAGCAGCCTTGATGATCTGACCGTTATTACGAAGGACACAACTGTGGTTGGGGATGTTGTTATCACCGAAGGCAAACTTGAACTGGATAAAGATTACAATTACGGATATTTTTATCCGGTTATTCTGGAAGATGCCACGATAACGAAGGAATAGACAAACCAGGTCAAAGTGCACAGTTCCTAATGTTAGAGCGATTGCACACTACTTAAGGCGGTTTGTTGTTTCGCTAATCCAGTTATTAAAAGGAGTCTATTAAAAAGGATCGGTGACAAATGAGAACTATTAGCATTTGTCACCGACCATTTTTTATATAAAATCGTGATTAATGGCCAGTAAATATCACTGGCCAGTAGATATCACTTCCCAGCTACCATCCGGCTGTCGGCAGGCAGTGCCGTAGGTTTGCTCCCTGTTGCCACCGATGCTAACTTCATGCTGAAACTCACGGCAGTAACGTCCAGAACTACTGGTGCCTTCACGGGTAGGTGTTACAGACCCGGATGCGTTACCATCATTCCAGGTAATAGATTCACCGATCGGTGCCGTCGTGGCTTGCACCTGCGCAGCTTCGTGTTCACGCTCTTGCTGCTCATTGAGATTATCCAGCAGCTTAACGGCGATAGCAGTGAAGGCTAGCCATTTGTAGGCATCATCGTCCCGGAAGAAATTGCCATAGCCGCTATACAAAGAACCGTAGGGGCGTACGACCACGACATCGCGGTGTCGCCGAACCCGGTAAGACGGGATGCTGTAGCTGTGACCGCGATGAATGATGGGTGACTTCACCGGGTATGATTTTTTAGGCCTGTAATAATCGTATCGCTTGTCAGAACGGTAGTCGCGCTTATAATCTCGGTTATTATCGCGTCGCTTGTCAGAACGCTTGTCGGGCTTATGATCTCGTTTATTATCATGTCGCTTGTCAGAACGGCGATCGTACTGATTATCGCGATCATTATCACGCCGGTAATCGCGTGAATCGGCCTGTACCGGTAGCGTGGCCGTAGTCATGGCTACAAGACCGGCTGTCAATAAAGCAAGAATCGATTTTTTCATGGAATTTTTTCCTCTCTGCTGGAAAGTGTTGATCTTTGATGATATTTGAAAGTCGTGCAATCTGACCTCGTTTTTGTGTACTAATTCCATTAGCCCGGATATATCATAGGAATGCAGAATTTTGGGGAAATCTCAGTGAGTCAGTTTGATTGATTCGCCGATAAAATCGTAGGAACGATTTTGCATGAGCGAAGCGAGCCCGTAGGGTGACTAATTTTGTAGGAAACAAAATTGAATGGCGATAGCCAGCCAGGATGGTAAATTACAGGAAGTTATTTATAACGCAGGAAGCCCGTAATTAAAGCATAGCCATTCGGCAATTGCTCCATGCATTGCCCTACTACCGTACTTCCTGTACATAAGCTATGGTTACAGGCGAATCGGTCCCAAAATAAATCAAACATGGGGCTGCTGAGATTTTTCCAAAAACTGCATAGCGGTGTCTGGTGCATAGTGTGCTTTACTAATATACCGATATTTTTTAATATAATTATAGTGTTAAGTTGAATATGTAGCGTTCCTATGAAATATTCGGGTTAGCTGGTAAATCGGTCCAGGCGTTAAAGGGGGCAGCAAAAAATCGTTTTTTTATCTCTGGGTAATGTCGAAAGCCCCCGCGCAGAAATACTGGAAAAAACAAAACCAGAAAAGGCAGCAGAGCTTACATGACATGCTAAATAGATACTTACCATTTAATAAATCTGCTGCCCTGTGCTGGTCGTGAACAATGAATTACAAAGCAATTAACTCTGCGTGATAACCACGATTCTGCGCAGTCGCAAGAAGCTCAATACTCGTGATATCTTCAGGATCATATCCAACAATCATAAGATGCGGTCTGTCATCCCTGCAATCTGCCGTCATCACACCTTTTTTACTGAGAAAGACATCACGCAAACTCTCTCTTTCATCATGTGTCGTTTCTTCATCTATATGTAAAGTAACATCAAGCATTGTTGTAGACATCGTTTTTACCTCCTCTAAAAATTGAAATTTATTCAACAGCACTATTGTAATCCCGATAGAATTAATTTTGTTAATAAAACTTACATAAAATAACCGCTATAAAAAGAGAGAGCTGAATTTCTCCTTAACGCTCCTCTATAACGCTTGTTAACTATCGAATAGGTTATTCAAAGGGGCATCACGGCCATAAATATCATTCCTGAAGTTCAAACGACCATCCTGATCTACCCAGGCAGTCCAGTACACAAGGTAAATAGGAACGGCAACGGGTAAACGTACACGCTGGTTAGTCGCCAGGTGGATATTCGCCAGTATCTCTTCTTCCATCTGTAAACTGCCATCGTTCAGTAAATAGGCTGCCAGCCTGACCGGATCTTTCACCCGGATACACCCCGAGCTGAAGGTACGAACGACTCGATCAAACAGGTGTCTGTCCGGCGTACCATGCAGATAAATTTCATAGGGATTGTAGAACATAAATTTGACCCTGCCCAAAGCGTTATCTGGCCCCGGGTCCTGGCGTAACCAGTAAGGAAAACGATCCTTGTCTAATTGTTTCCAGTTCACCGTTAACGGGTCAATCTCCCGAGCATTTTCCCCCCATCCCCTGAACAGCCTGATTGATTTTTTTTGCAAATAGGAAGCATCATTAATCTGCAGAGGGATAATATCCAAAAAGGCTAAATTCGTCGGAACCGTCCAGTACGGATTGTATTCCATATGACTAAGCAGGCCGGAAAAACTGGGCGTTGACCGGTAGGACTTGCCAATAATGACAGGCATGGCCAGCACCGATGAACCGTTCTCCATGAGGTAAAGCTCAAACCCGGTCATATTTACCATCAGGTATCGTTTGCCCAGCATGCGTGGCATCCAGCGCCAGCGCTCCATGTTGATTCGAATCTGCCTGATCCTGGCACTAACCCTGATATTCAGCGCTCGACGCGTTTGCGGCCCGACAATACCGTCAATCGTCAAGCCGTGCCTAAGCTGAAAACGTTTAACCGCTTCAGTAAGTTCATTATCAAATATATCCGTGTTTTGCAAAGAATCCTCAAGCAGATCACCGGTGACCTGCAGTCGCTGCCTTAATTGCACTACCTGCTTATGCTGGTCGCCGAGTTGAAGAGTCGGGCCTTTAGCTAACCATTGCCATTCTCCCTGTCGTTCAAGGTCACGATAACGTCTTAATTCTTTTTTTAATAGCTGGTATCCAGAATGCTGAGGAGGAAGTTCGTTAAGTAATTGCGTTATCGATTCCTTCCTGGTCACGGCTGCAAACAGGCGGCGAACATCCAGCGCTTTGTTCTTAATATGCCAGTCGGCATCCAGTTCTTGCGGGTTAAACCTGCTTGAGTGCACGTGACTGCTGTAACGATAGAGTGCCGCAGTTAATAGCAGCTCGAGGTGAATGGACGCATCCTGTTCTGATGAAATCCAGTACTTCTTTATTTCTTCAAGGTAGTAATCAGCTGGTTTTAATCCTTCATCCTCAGCATGGATAATGACACTCAATAAATCATAAGCACGATTTAACGGCCCCTTTTCCTCAGACCACAGGGGTTTATATTTGCCTTTACTATAAAAATCCAGAACAGCTGGTTCGTCCAGTTCCAGCAGGTTTTGCGGATTATTTTGTAGCAATTTTTCCAGAGAGTGTGAAAACTGCTCTGGCCATGAACTAGCAGCCTGCGCGCCGGCAGAAAATAACAGGCATAACAGGAAAAATCGCTTCGAAATACAGAAAAAATCGGTCACGGATTTTGCCCTGAAACCAAATCTCAATGAAATGTCGGCCATTGCGAAAAAATAATTATTAAAAGGGGCGGCGAATAGATAGAATGCTCACGTGGTTTAGCTGTTTGGGATCTTTAAATTCATTCTTTAGCTACAATAAGACAGTAGGGATGCAAAACATATTTTGCATAATAACCATATTTTTCCTGAGATTCCAGGCAGTATTCAGCAATAAAAGGACAGCTAAAGTCGGGATCAACATTCTTTATTCGTAAGGTTACTTTTTCTTCAATAATGGGGTTCTGGTAGCTATTACAGTTATTGCCTTCATCCCAGGTCCCATCTACGTAATCTGACAGATCAAATCGGCTATTGTACTCCCAGGCCTTAACTATTTTCCTGTTTTTGATAGAAGCAATAATTTGAATATCACACTTTATATATGGCCTGTTAAAGAAATTAGCAAGCACTCCTTTTAACGGATCATCTTCTTTAAGTAAGACTTTATTCCAGAACCGCCAGCCATTAAAGTTGGCAACAAGGTCGGCAAAGGAAAAAATGCCGGTGGTGCTATATCCAAATTTCCCAGCTTCCTGTTCTTTACCCCACTCGAGAGCTTGCTCAATACTGTTATTTTCGTTTTGGGTTAACTCAAAATATTGCCAGCCTTCAGCAAAAAAATGACCTATCTTATCCAGCCCAATAAGAAAACCATTGATATTGACGACATCACTCAACTCCTTAAGGTTTAAGGAGAAACCTTCTAAATAATCGATGTCACGATAAATAGAGTCGTTTAATGATAAAGAGTAACTTTGCCTGCTTAGTAAACCGCGTAACTGTTTGTCCAGGTCGTAACCCTTAAGTCCCCAGTAGGCGGTAAAGGATTGATAAATTGCTTTTCTAAGTTCGTTATAAAGGACTTCTTCGTCACAAAATAGTTTTTCACCTTCTACTATATATTCATCTTCATCTATATCTTCAAAATCATCCTGTTGTGCATTGGCTTGCTGGACAGCCTCTTGCATACGTTGATTAAAAATGGTGTTAATAATAGTCAGGACATTCTCAAGTTTAAGTTTTCTTGGGGTTACACTGTCAATTTCAGCCGCAAAACTAGTCTGAAATACATAAGTACTAAATAAAATGAATACGATAAATATTTTTTGCATGTAAATAAATAAAAGTTCTTTAATCACTGCTGTCCCGCTAACAAAAAGAAATTATCTAAACGGCTGATGTAGCAGGCTTGGATAAGGGTTGCACTAATCCGAGGCATGAACCGGACGCATCCACCAACGACACGCCGTAAAGCCATCCATGGCGGCTCAACACCCGCAGCCGACCACCACGGACGGTGGAAGTGCAGGTTTTGCAGGAGCAAAAACCTGCCATGCGGGTGATGGTCGTTGATAAATGCGTCCGGTTCACGCATCTGGCCGTTATCGGGACAGCAGTGTTCTTTTAGATTATCTGGAACCAATTTTTGTCATTCATATAGGCATAAGACGTGACACAGGACAAAAGCGAACATATTGAATATTATTGCATCATTTACCTGCCAGGCTTATCCTTAATACTCCGTCAGTTGTTGTGAGGTAGTTGGTTTTTTATGTACCCGGGGCATTCTGCTCAGGCAAGCAGCAACTGTTGCAGTGAAGCGAGAGCATGGCCTCCACTTATGTCTGGAATGATACTCAACTCAATCACAGTAACCGCTGGCAGCTCTACCTGAAGGTCTTCAATTTCACTGGTAGCGCCTTCAGGGCTGAAGTTCCACTGCTGCCTTACGATTTCCTGAAACGACTGTCCGTCATCGGGCGACCAGCGCAGGACGAACTCCTGGGTACGTTGAGTGTCGGTATCTACAAAGTGCAGCCATATCCGCCGTAGCGTTTGTGGATGGTCGAAGAGAAGCCTGATGGTCTGTTTTCCAGGTTCTGCTGCGCGCCAGCCCGAGACCTGAGCTGGCAGTAGTGCAGACTCAACAGGACAGGCTTCGTCCTCCGAGGTAATTTCTACTTCTGCGAGTCCTTCTATATTTAACCATTCTAAATCAGGTGGTGTTGTTTCCTGCTGAGCAGGGGTGAAAATTCGTTTGCGCATGGTATGTGTTCTCCCGAAAACCAGGGCCAGAGAGTGTGCTGTTAGTATACGCATCTGATACTACCACATTAGAAATGGCGCAGAGCATACTAATAAAAAGGCTGTGGAATTAAATGGCGCCAGGGCGGTGAGCAGTGCGTCATAGTAAAGTGTAAAATACGCCATGTGTTCCAAAACGTGTCCAGCTGCTGATATCGAGATGTAGCGTTTGATGTCTGGCTGGAAACGGGTCACTATGCCAGCCGACTTCCCGGAGAGCTATATGGTCCTTTTAAAACCGATAGCGGATGTGTTGTGCTGAGATTTCCTTTCCAGATAAGATACAAAAATAATTTTTCTTTGTCTCGGATTATTTATGTTATAAATCAATAAAATTGAAAATAGTAAAAATTGTTTTTACGTCATTAATCTTACACTCAACAAATCTTCTCGCTGATAAAGAAGGCGTTATTGATTATTCAGCATTATCAGAGACATTTGAAAAATTAATAAAAAATCCTTCTTCTAAAATTAGTCAACAGGACGGATGGTCAATTGTTTCGCTTATAGAGAATGGTAATCATGTTTTCTGGTTTTTTGCGCCGAAAGAAAATGCTGCTCATCCTGCCGTGGTGAAAAAAACGATTACAGTAAAAGAAGGCGGTAGTGAGACAGTAATACTCACGCTTTGTGAAGCACCGAAACAGAAATGTGACGACCTGATCAGGCAATTTAAGACTATAAATGAAATATATAAATAGCGCACAGGCGAAAATAGACAGGGGATAAAGTGACACTAGCATGGCGCTTACAATGAATAGAAAGCCTTCATAAAAATAATAATTACCATTTTTTGTAACTTCATGCGATATTTCAGTCAGCTCTGATTACGATTGATTACTCAATATTTATACCGGTATTCTTAAGCTGGCTGTTTAATTTCCTTTAAATTTTTCTTTAAATGAGAGAGCAGCTGCTTCTAATAGTGGTTAGAATTGTTTTCTGACCGTTAATTTTTATTTGTAGAAACTCCAAACTATTGGGAGAAAAACTATGCGTTGGCGTGGAAAACGTAAAAGTACTAATGTAGAAGACCGACGCAATATGCGTGTCTCCGGACTTGGCAGCCTGGGTGGTGGTGGCGGTGGTATGTTACGTCTACTACCCCTGGTATTTAAGTTTTTAGGCTTTAAAGGTACCGCAATACTGGCGCTGGGGGTGGTTGGTTACGGCTTGTTTACCGGAAATCTCGGCAATATGCTAGCTGGCCTTGGACTGCAACAGAGCGCCACAACCAGTATGTCTGCAGAACCGCTTCGGGAAACGGCAGAAGAAAAAGAACTGGTGGACTTTGTTTCAGTGGTGCTGGCCGATACCGAAGAAACCTGGCATACCCTGTTTCGTGCAAAGGGAAAAACCTATAAAGAGCCCCGCCTGGTACTGTTTCGAGACTCGGTAAAATCTGCTTGCGGAATGGCGCAGTCTGCCATGGGGCCTTTCTATTGCCCGGGTGATCAACAGGTCTACATCGACCTGGGTTTTTATGATCAGCTGAAAAATCGCTTCAAAGCACCGGGTGATTTTGCCCAGGCCTATGTCATTGCCCACGAAGTTGGCCACCATATCCAGACCCTTGTCGGCACCTCCAGCAAAGTACACGCCGCTCGCAAAAAGCTGAGCGAGGTAGAAGGCAATAAACTCTCCGTTCGACAGGAGCTACAGGCTGACTGCCTTGCAGGCGTCTGGGCCAGTCATGCCAACAGCACCCGGCAACTGCTTGAAGCCGGTGATGTCGAAGAAGGTCTGGCTGCTGCCAGTGCCATTGGTGATGACACTTTACAGAAACAGGCAACAGGTTATGTCAGCCCGGACTCGTTTACCCATGGCAGTTCGGCGCAACGGGTGAAATGGTTCAAAATTGGCATGGCAAGCGGCGACATGGACAGTTGCGACACATTCAATAATTTCAACGCTGCAACAGTCCCGTCTTCATCTTTACTAAAACCTGTTGCCACCCCGGCAAGCAAAGACAGTAGCGATATTCTTGCGGCATTTAAAAACCAGCGTAGCGATGTGCAGGTACAGGGCAAGGGTATCGTCAGTCGCCTGCTGCGAGATGACAATGAAGGCAGCCGCCATCAGAAATTTATCCTCAAGTTATCAACTGGTCAGACCGTACTGGTTGCCCATAATATTGATTTAGCACCAAAAATAGCTCGATCTAAAAACAGGCGATAGCATCGAGTACTACGGGGAATATGAATGGAATGAAAAAGGCGGTTTACTGCACTGGACACACGATGATCCAGCAGGACGTCATGAAGACGGCTGGCTAAAACACAAAGGAACAATCTATCAGTAACAAATAGTTTACATTGTAGCCGACTGCTATTAAATTTAGACGTCTAAAATATGGCACGCGAGGATGGTATAACAATACAGCTAACTGCCAGGACAATAACAAGTGAGTAAAACAAATGTACATTGTGATGTTTATTGCCATCTTTGTGGTTAGTGCAGTCGCCTGTCATTTTATCGCTAAGAGAAGAGGGGCTAATGCTGTATTTTGGGGCGTTATGGGCGCTATTTTTGGACCAGTAGCAATCCCTTTTGCCTGTTTTTCAAAGCCGGATAACAAGGCATGATAAGTCGATTGAATTGAAGTTAAATTAATAGTTATCAAAAAGTTATGAAATAAAGATACCTGTTTTTTTATTGCTGAGGAGAAAAATGTGGAGTTTTCCCGGAAAAAATTTAATAATTGAATCACGCCTGACATCATGCTGTCAGGAGGCCTATGTTAATGTTATTTCACTGATTCACTAACCAGAGGGGGAGAAAAAATGACAGATGTAATGAAACAACACGGTGCTTTTAGCTGGAATGAGCTCATGACCACAGACGTGAATGCTGCAAAGACATTTTATGGAGAACTGTTTGGCTGGACACATGAAGACATGCCGGTTAACGATATGATTTATACCATGGCAAAAGCAGGTGATACCGAAGTAGCCGGTATTATGGCGATGCCAGCAGAAGAGTGTACTATGCCACCAACATGGGGTGCGTATGTTACCGTTGATGATGTCGAAGCCAGCGCGAAACAGGCCGAGGCATTAGGTGGCAAAGTAGTGATTGCGCCACAGGACATTCCTGATGTGGGACGATTCTGTGTTATCTGTGATCCGCAAGGAGCAGCTTTGTCATTGATTTCTTATTTAGACAAGTAACACCAATATTCAATATCATGGCAGGCTTATTACCGGGGATGGTAACTATTGATAGAAGGGCTTGAAGGGGTAGCAGAGGAACTAACGCTTAGCATCGATGATGAGACAGGTGAATACACGCGACTAACCCGATTTCTACCGGGCGCAGATACAAAGGTCTTTGGTGAAAAGCAACATGACTACCCGGAAGAAGTTTTTATCGTCAGTGGACGGTTATATGATGTGGCGTTCGATACCTGGCTGGAAACCGGTCACTATGCCAGCCGTCCTCCCGGAGAGCCACATGGTTCTTTCAAAACCGATACCGGATGTGTTGTGCTTGAGATTTCCTTTCCAGATAAAATACAAAAATAATTTTTCTCTGTCCCCAATACCAGTAAGTTAAGACTTTGCCGGCAACGAAAAAACCTTATGCCGGCCTACGGTGAGATAGAATTTCTTTGTAGGCTGGTATAAGCGATCGCGTTGCTACAATACACTCATGAGTTATTACCTTAACTTACTGGCATTGTTTCTGTCCGGGATTATTGATGTTATATATATCAATAAATATGAAAATATCAATAGAGAGCTTTGCATGAAGCATCTTTTCCTCCATAGCGGCGTTAAAAATGGTCTCAAAAATGCGGGGCCACACAGTGGCAAACTACTTGTAAACTGCGCTTTTTACTACGGGCTCCTGCCCTTCGCCCTTCGGGTCAGCAGGGCTGTTCAATTTGCTCCTGCAACACGTCGATAATATTTGCCTTGCTATGACGAAAAATCTACATCGTGCAAAGCTCTCTAATAATTGTTTTTACATCATTAATCTTACACTCAACAAATCTTCTCGCTGATAATGAAGACGTTATTGATTATTCATCAGTATCAGAGACATTTGAAAAATTAAGAAAACGTCCTTCTTCTACTATTAGTCAGCAAGACGGATGGTCAATAGTTTCTCTTATCGCATTTGAATTAATTGTTTTATACACATAGTGCATATCTAGACAGCAATCTGTAAAAAAGCGTCCTATAATCTTTTTGGCCTGGTGAGTATCAACATTCGCGAACACATCGCGTAAAAGGTGAACTAGTGATTAGATATGGTGAATTAGATCAAGCTATCATTATTTATACAAAGGATAATGCACATGAGACGATTCCGATTGAATATTATCGGCAAGTCATAAAGCTAGCGCTTAAGATGAATAATGATGGCAAACAGTGGGATATGCAGCAGTCAGCTGCAATTCTACTGTTTCTTGCATATAGCGACGGTCATCTTCTATCCACTCAGCTTACGGGTTGTGGTCTGGACTCACTGGATTATGCAGAAAAGCTTCTGCTGGACAACGGCTTGAGTATTGAACAGTTCGATAATATAAGTAAGGTTTTACAGACAGGTTAAAGGCGACGGAGGGATTGCTTTTTATGCCGGGCATTTCACTCTCCAGGCTCATAGCAGTTTGAGCCAGTTTCGGGAAGATAATTACAATCAATTGACTATGGCGTCAGCATTCAGCATAGTAATAACAGCCTGCAATCATGTTATCCTCTTGTTATTCGTTACTTTAACGATCACCCAGGTCAGGCTGATAGCGAAAAACACTATAGCTGCTGCTGTCACAACATTATTTAATAACTGTGGTGACACGATGAGTAGCAAGCCAAGCATTAACATCATTACACCAGAAAGCAGCTTTAACGCCATTCCTTCCTGCTGTGAAAGCTTTCTTGAACCGAGCTTTACAGTGAAAAAAATAACAATGGTTAATAAAGGTAATATGTAAATCAGGTTATACAGCAAAAGATAGAGATAATAACTTTCCACAGACAGGGATTGTAACGTCAGAATTCTGGTGTACACCATCGGAAATCCTGCAGTACATAATAATTCATAGCTATTTGCCACAACAGCTAAAATAATTGTAGCAAATACAACGGTTGCTGTTGAATCCAGCCTTAGCAACTGACGCATACGGTCAAACAATTTTGGTTTTTCCTCATCCGCAATGCTTAATGAAAAACCTTTCTTATACCAGAAATAGTCTTTTATATTTATTGACGCGATAACCACGGCCACGCCGCCCGCTACCAGGGTAATTATTCGTAACTCACCCAGGTAGATAAACAAATTAAGCCAGGCCGCCATAAAAAGAAAATATATCGCGGCAGAAAAAAATACAAAAATGCCCCCAATCATTGCCATTCTTTTCCTGCTTCGACTATGCACCATCATGCTAAGAAGAAATAACAGTACAAAAAAGGCACAGGGATTAAACGCATCCATACCCGCGATAAAGAGGGTCAGCATGGGCAATGAATAATTATCTGAAGAAATGCTGCCGACAAATGGAATGTTGACAGAGGTTGATTTATTCTGATCAAAGCTAAACGCTGTTGTAGCATCAACATTATTATCTTTAACAAACTGGTAACATGCCTGTAGATAGGACTTTAATAATTGACCTGATGTTTCTTTCTTGTCATAACCGCTTAGAATATTTTCACAAAACATAAATGTAGGCACACTGCGCGCATCATTGCCAAACATCGCGGCCATATCTATAAATGTTTTGACATTTTCCTGCTGTTCCGACAATTCAAGTGAATGTAATTTTAGCCACGGATATGCTTTCTCCAGCGCAACCACATCTGGTCGCAGCTTTCAGGCAATGAGGACAGTTTTTCGACCAGAAAAAGTACAATTGAATAACGGGCTGACCATTTACATCTTTTTCATACCAGACAGCTTCTTTCGGAAAATCACCTGAAGTCAATGCATTGGCCACAGGTGAAAAAAATAAAAGAAGTAAAACTAAAAAATAGCTATGGATTTTGTTGAATGTAATCATTTTCGTTTAATTGTTAACAGCAAAATAAATATCAATAAGTTTAATGATTAGCAAAGCCAGTTCAGTATCTCGTCAAACTGTCATGTCATTTTGTTAATTTATTAATTCGAACCTCAAAAACTAACATCGCTGCCCACTTGCACTCTTTACTTGCTGGATAAACACTTCAATCATTATGTCATGTCTATATAATAAAAAATCTTACACTGGTTGCACATAATATTGTTTGAAATTGTTGTTAATAAATACTTATACTAACAGCTAAGAATGAACATATTTTTACAGACCATCGGTGGACTGGGACTATTTCTGCTCGGTATGATTATTATGACCGAAGCACTGCGTTCGCTTGCTGGTAAAATGATTCGTAATGCATTAATGCGTTTCACTCGAAACCCATTATCTGGTGCGGTCACTGGTGCCATCTCAACCGCCATTTTACAATCTTCAAGCGCAACCACGGTAGCTGCCGTGGGTTTTGTCGGTGCTGGCTTAATCACCTTCCCTGAATCATTGGGTATTATATTTGGCGCCAATATTGGCACGACTATTACCGGCTGGCTGGTCGCCCTGATAGGTTTTAAATTACAATTTGGCACCTTGATGTTCCCCGTTATTTTTGTCGGCGTCATGCTGCACTTATTTGGTAATAAACGCATCTCGAATAGTGGAATGGGAATCGCAGGATTTGCGTTAATATTTATCGGCATCAGCACGATGCAGCAGGGTATGAGCAGCCTGCAGGAATTTGTGACACCCGATATATTTCCAGCCGATTCACTCAGCGGACGATTAATGCTGGTTGCTATTGGCGTTCTCATCACCACCATTACACAGTCGTCGAGCGCTGGTGTAGCTGTTGCACTTACCGCGATATTTACCGGTACTATTAATTTTGAGCAAGCGGCGGCCCTGGTCATTGGTATGGATGTCGGCACATCCTTTACCGCTATTTTGGCCACCATAGGTGGCTCAGTTAGTTCAAGACGAACAGGTTTTTCTCATGTTGCCTATAACATCATGACCGCAATAGGCGCCCTGATATTATTAACACCCTACACGCATCTATGGGAAGCAATAGCACCTGGAGCATTAATCAGTAACGCAGAAATTGCACTGGTTGCCTTTCATACTACATTTAACACCCTGGGCGTTATATTCATTCTTCCATTTACCTCGGTTTTTGCCCGGTTTATCCAAAAACTGATTCCCGATAAAGCTGATGCCTATACCGAAAGCCTGGATCGTAAACTGCTTACAGAGCCTGATCTTGCACTCACCGCAACCGAGGCGTCTATTCACAGCGAACTGATAGCTTTGTTAAAACATCTAATGGCCATGCTGGATAAAAAACAAGTCGATAACAGAATTAATTTAACTGCTCTACAAACAGCTATTAACGAAACTCACGCATATATTGATCTAATACATTTAGAAAAAAGTAACCAGCCAGGCTGGAACACGCTCATTTCTATTATTCATTCACTCGATCACATGCAGCGTTTGCATGAACGTTGTGAAGAAGATGAAGATAGAGCCATCGTAGTAACGCAAACACCAGAACTAAAAAAATATGTAAGCATCATTATCAGCAGTGTAAATCAAATTATTAATGATATTGAGAATAACAACTGGCATGAAGCTGCAGAACGCGCCACTGAATTTGCGTCCAGGATATCTGAAGAAGCAAGCGACATTCGCCAGCAAATTATGACTAATGTCGCAGAAGGAAAAATCAATGTGCCAACGGGTACTGATAGACTTGAAGGTATCCGCTGGCTGCGCAGAGTGAGTGCGCATATTCTAAGAATCATCCACTATCAGGCTAAAGCTCAACAGCAGTTACGCAAATAACCGCCGAACATGGACAATCGGTAAGACAATCGCGGACAAACCTCATTGTATTTTCGTCATTTCGGTATGTTTTTAGCCGGAATCTAGCCCGGATATTTTTCCAAAAACTGCATAGCGGCCTTCGGTACATAGTGTACTTTGCTAATATGCCAATATTTTTTAATACAATCATAATGTTAAGTTAAAGTTGTAGCGTTCCTATGAAATATCCGGGCTAGCCTGTAAAGCGGTAGTTTCCCGCCACAAACATGCGGGAATGACGGTAGAGGATTATCATAATTTCCTTAAGTGCCATTCGGCAACGATCCCTTTAATTTATTGTGGTCGTAGTTTTTAATTGACTTACTTTGTTGCCAAGACAGGCCTTAATCTGCTCCTGGTCCAGGATTTCATGTTCTTCAAGTTCTTTAATCAGGCTATCCAGTAGTTTCCTGTGTTTGGCAATTAAATCGATGGCCTGTTTTTCGGCATTGCCCAGGAGTTCTTTTACCGCCATATCCACCGACTTAGCGGAGTTTTCGGAAAAGTGACGTGGTTGGGCCATTTCCCTGCCCAGAAACGGATGCTCCTCGCTATCGCGCAGATCCACTGGGCCAATTTCTTTTGACATGCCCCAGCGGGAGACCATGGCACGAGCCAGTGCGGTAGCCTGGGCAATATCATCATCGGCGCCGGAACTGACACTGTCTAAAAGCTCCCGTTCAGCACTTCGGCCACCCATCATTACCACCAGCCTGTCTCTCAGATAATCCTCTGGCAGCGTGTGCCGCTCCTGCTCGGGTAATTGATGGGTGACACCTAACGCCCTGCCTCGGGGAATGATGCTTACCTTGTAAATAGGATCGGCATGGGGCAGAAAATAGGCAACCAGCGTATGGCCGGATTCATGCACTGCCAGACGATGTCGCTCTTCTGGCTGGATAGCCAGGGTACGTACCGATCCCAGTATCAGCTTATCGCGGGCTTCATCAAAATGAGTCATGGTTACCTTGCTTGCCTGGTCACGGGCTGCCAACATCGCCGCTTCATTCACCAGGTTTTTGATATCGGCACCAGAAAAACCGGGTGTGCCGGCCGATATCTGTTCCAGATTCACATCGTCAGCCAGGGGTACCTTGCGGCTATGCACTTTGAGAATAGCAATACGGTCATTACGCTCTGGTAACTCCAGCACCACATGACGATCAAAACGCCCGGGTCTTAGCAATGCCGGGTCCAGTACATCCGGACGATTGGTTGCGCCCAGCACAATGATAGCTTCATGGCCGCTAAAGCCATCCATTTCAGCGAGAATCTGGTTCAGGGTTTGTTCGCGCTCATCATGGCCGCCGCCGAGACCGGTGCCACGGGTACGGCCGATGCTATCCAGCTCGTCAATAAAGATAATCGCCGGTGAGTTTGTTTTTGCTTCCTCAAACAGGTGGCGAACACGAGATGCACCGACACCGACGAAAACCTCGATGAATTCAGAGCCTGAAATGGAATAGAATTTGACACCGGCTTCGCCTGCCAATGCCCTGGCCATGAGTGTTTTCCCAGTGCCAGGTGGCCCCATCAGTAATACGCCACGTGGTACCTCGGCGCCAAGCGCACGAAATTGAGCGGGATGTTTGAGGAATTCAACTAATTCGGTGACTTCCCGTTTAGCGGCATCCTGACCTGCCACATCATCAAAAGTAATATCGGGAATGTCAGCCGTTTTGGTTGAACCACGCAGGAATTTGCCCAGCTCACCTTTGCCGCCTAAGTCCGCCTGAAATGTTGCGTTGTGCCCGATTAATAATCCAGAACCAGAAAGCAATAATTAATACCCATGGCAATATACTAAGCAGTATCCGCCATAAAAAATTCTCGGACTCTGGCGAAAGTGCTTTCACTTCAACACGTTTTGCTTCAAGAGCGGGTAACAGGCTTTCGTCGCCAATATCGGGAATTCGTGTTTTGAAATATCGGCTCATTTTTTGTTGTGGGCCAATGCCTGTGGCTTGAAGCAAAGTGCCTTCAGCTTGATTGCCCTTTAGCGTGACTGACATCAGCTCGCCATCATTCAATAATTGTTTGAACTCGCTATAGGGTATGTCAAAAGCAGGCTCTGTTACTGTCTTTTGTGTCAGAGCATAATAAAGCGAGATGAACGCAATAATGAGTATTGCATTGATGATCCAATTTTTTGGAATCGGATATTTTTGTGGAGATTGATTTTTTGGCATTAGTCTTCCCGTTCCATTAACGAAAACCAGGATCAGAAAGTCGTCAAAGAAAAAATGGCTCTCTGCTCCCCCTTGATTCTGCAGTACGCATTTATACTAAGCAAAGCAATAATTATAAGTAACCATCCGGTACCAGGCTGGTAGCAAGCATAACATTGTTAATGTCGGCATGTTCCTGCCAGCTCCTCAATTTCTGTGTCGAGGTTAAGTTCTGTGGGTGGTTCCGGAAAGTTTTTTGCTGTAGCTGCAAGTTGCAATCAGGTGATTAAACCATCCAGTGGATCATGCTGACCCATGGAGTCAACTTGTGGCCGTGAAAGTCTATGGTCATTTTCCAGTACATGCGTTTGCCGCCATCCCTTATTGGTGTATAGCAAAACCCAGCATGAGCCACTTTGGCAAGTTCCAGCGCTCACTGGTTATAGATGCTTTTACTCGTTACCTGGCTGACTCGATTGAGGGCGTGCATCCATTTCGTCAGGTAATGGAAATATTGACCGTCGCGATCCCATTGCAGATGGTCATCAAATGTCTCATTTGTCATTAGAATTTTCATATTAATTCGCCATTGCGTCGCTGCCACTGTTCGGTGGTAGGTAGGGTAAAAAACCGTCACTAATTGTTCAAGTAGACCGTAAATTTCGCACTGTGTTCAAGTATTGGAATAAAAGAGGGGGCAAGCCACTCATTTACAGAAAAGATACAGTGTCTTGTCTGCGTAACTATTTGAATATATTAAAAAATTATTGGCTTGTGGTCTGTATATAGTCTTAACACTGCTTTTTTATGGACGGAAACCACACTTTAAATGAGAAATAATTTTGCCACGAGCAAATCGGTTTTTTAATAAACATGACCAGCGATTGGCTGTAAAGTAACTTGCCGGATGGTCCATACTCAGCTATAAAGCTTATTAATAAATATTAGTGCAACAACCGAATTCTTATCATGAAATTAGTATTAGCCATTTTTATCTATTTCCTAACGGTCTCTCAACCAGCTATTGCTGTTATAGGTGTTATGGATATTACTGCTGATGAAGAGGTGAGACTGGTTCCAAACGGCAATGAGTATGAGCAAACCGGTATAGCTATGCCTGCCTCAAAAGCAAATGTTTTATCAGAAGTCACTCGTGGTCAAATGCTCTATGAAAACCACTGTACAAGTTGTCATGAAAGTATGGTTTACATCCGCGCCAAACGTAAGGCGACAAACTATAAAGAAGTGGGTGACTGGGTCAATCAATTTGCAGGCTGGCTTAACCTGGGTTGGACTAAGGTAGAAAAGCTTGAGGTTATGCAGTATCTTAATGAGCGTTATTATAAGTTTCCCTTGACTGAGTAAATCTATAAAAGCGGAGGGAGTCAGTGCCAGTAAGTTAAAGCTGTGGCAAATATCTGTCCGTACGTCCTGTACATATGCATTAATCATTTTTTAAATAATATCTGTAGTCTTTCCATATAAAAATCATACCTAAAAAATACATATTCAGTAATAGTGAAAAATTCCACTCCACGATATTTTCGCTTTCATATGTTTTGATTTGAGTGATATCTAAAATGATACTGATAATAGCAATTGTTAACATTAACAATAAAACGATGAGCTGATACTGAAGCACCCAGGGTTTAATAGTAACAGGTTTAATAGTAATAGGTTTTGTAGCGCCTTCTGGCATTGACGGTAAAATTTTATAATGTTGATCTAGCATTAATAATTGAGCCAGTGGAGTAAAGGTGAAAAATATCATAATGCCATAGCGACGCATAAAACGATTAACTTCCCCTGTAGTACCTAAAAAATCAATATAGACAATAAGAAAGATCGCTCCAACTATCCCCAGCCATAAAATAATGTGAGTAACTTTTGTTGTACGACCGTAAAGCAGGGTTAACCAGTGTTGTGCATATATCCAGAACCATATCAGTAACACTGCGTATGCGACCATGGGTGTACGGTATATATATATTGAATTACCACTACGCGCAGCCTGACTGATCGTGGTGCAACCGTCTATATAAGGTATGCACCAGGGTACAAATCCTTCGTAGGCACTGAGTAAGTAAACTGCATTCGAAGTAAGAAAAGGTAATACTGTTATTATTAATGCCAATGTTCCAGGTTGCATTTGTTTCACCAATTATTGAAATCAGGGGTAGTGCGCACCATGCCTTTTTCTCCCTGGTAATCTATTTGATAATCCCATTGATAAATGACCTGAGCCCCTCAACATAGGTTGATCCACTGACCATAAATCCATCATTATGCCCACCTTGCATTTCTAAAAATTGTTTTGGCTCAGCTGCGTTATCAAAAATTTCACGGCCTTCATCGTAGGGGATGATTTCATCATTCTTGCTGTGTGCAACCATAACCGGGCAGGAAATATTCTTTACATATTGTTTGGTGTCGTATTTAAAGTGAGTAAGCCAGCGTATGGGTAAAAAAGGATAAAACCGTTGCCCCATGGAGGGTACAGAAGTAAAACCTGATTCGATAATTAACGCAGCGGGTGTATGTTTGCTGGCCAGCCAGGTGGCAATGGATGCCCCCAGTGAGCGACCGAAGATGATGATCTGTTGTCCGTTAATGCCTTGCGTATTTAGATAATTCCAGGCAGCTTGCGCATCTCGGTAAGTTCCATTTTCTGTTGTTTTTCCTTCGCTTTGACCATAACCCCGGTAATCAATAATAAAAACATTGAGTTCGAGGCGATGAAATATTTTAATGGAATCTAAGCGGTGGGATATGTTGCCGGCGTTGCCGTGAAAAAAAAGGACCGTTGCTTTTGCATTTTTATCTGGAATGAACCAGCCATGTAACTTGATATTATCTTCTGTAACAATTTCTACATTTTGAAAATTTAAACCAATGTTTTCTGGTGTAGCAATAAGGGTTCGCCCCGGCATGTCCGGGTAATAAATCAGGCCTGACTGCATATAATAAATATAGATGCTGAGTACAGCATAAATGCCGATTCCGACTATTATCAGTTTCCAGATACCAGGCATCACCGTTTCTCTATATAGGATTATTTGTTTTTTTAGTTTAACAAGTCAAAATAATAATCTCAGGTATATATGAATTAAAGGGGCTGGAAACAAATGAGAACCATTTGTTTCCAGCCCGCTTAATTTCATTATTGCTTTAATTCTTCGGTATATACATATATTTGAACAAGAACATGTATGCAGTCATTAACTGAAATATGCCTTCTTCTTCCTCCGTCCACTGGTGGCGCGGTTCCTGCTCAAGTTCTTTGCGCAATTGCACACAACTGTTTGCAGCAAAATAAACTCTATCGGATGGCGCGGCTAAACCGGGCGAATTCTGCCGCCAATGATCGTACATTTCCAGGTAAGCGCTCATTAACGCTGCTGCGCCTGCTTCATCAGGACTACGCTGCGGCAGCGGCTTTTGCTGGTGAAACACCAGGTTTGCCTGTGCAATGCAGGCTACTGTATCGAGATATTGTTCACTTTCTTGCTTCATCGTTCTCCCCTGCAGGTGTCAAAAAACCGGCGCTGTTTGATGTTCAATATGAAGATTTATAGTATGTTCTATAGTAAAGAGGCAAGATTTATGCCATCGTTTCGTAACTTATTGATGAAAAAAATCGCCGGATTGTTATGTTTATGAGTAATGTGACGAAACTGGGATTTGAGAGTATAAAGGTGGTGTCACACCACAATTTAATGGAGACTGATTTATATTAAAAAAGTCCGTCCCTTTCACCATAAAAAAACACATGAGAACTTTAATTATAACGATAGCTTTCCTGGGTATCACAGGCTGTGCCATGAATACAGCTCACGATGGCGATAGTAGCACTGGATTACATGCTGTCGTGGTATCTGTTGATTATGTTGATATCAACAACCAGCTATACCACAGTGAGTCGCTACCAGACCTGGTTTATATACAGTTCCCCGTTATCCCCGGTGCCATTGTCGGCGAGGTTTTAACTGAAGCGGTTTATTCTACTTTCGCATTAATTGGTAAAAACCTGACTATCAATTTTGATATGGTGGGACCTAACTTCACACCCTATGCTACACCGCTGCTGGCAACAAACTATAACAGCGGTTTATCAATTACCCCGTTACAAACCAATATTTTAAGAGTTGGCACATTTGCTTATTCGCCACAAACAGGTGAACTTCTTGGGCCGACCGGTTTGGGTATCGTTGGATCAAAAGATATTAGCCAGCTTATCCTGGTGTATTTAGACAGGCCGGCATCACTAACAGGAACGAGCAGGGGACGGGACAGTATTATTGAATACGACATACATATCGATTCCGCGGGATTTTCATTACTTAAAGTTGAAAAGGTTGGGGTGAATCGAACAAAGATATCTGCATATAAATCCAGAAACGTTGAGTCGATAACCATACGCATTACATCAGCGCCGGCAATTGGGATTTAATTCTTTATCGTATTCCTGTATTCAAATAAATACTTAAAGAACCTGGCTTCTTTTTGTTATCGGGATCAGGGTAAAACTAAAAATTTTCTATGAGCCCAACATTTTGGTCCCTTATCTGTTGAAAATGGATAGTGTAGCAAGTGTGTTAATAATTCTTCTTTGTTGCCGACCCCTATAATTTTTATTTGATATTACTGGGGCAGCAGTAGTGTCCATGTTTCTTTGTGTCACCAGATATAATCGATCACAGACTGGATTTGTTGTGTATTTAGCTCCCAGTAATATTTATCAAACACCCCTTTTTTCTTTTTACGATGTTGTAAATTAATCACGCCACCAGAACCTTCATCCAGGTCTTGTAGTAAATCAAAATAGTGCGGTTCATTTAAATAATCCTGCCTGACTTATCAAAATAATAAATGCCACCTTCAATACGCGGGCAATAATCTGGTTTTTTATTTTCAAGTAATAAATAAGCGTGAGCAATATGAATAGATACATTTGAAAATTCTTTAACAGACTCTTCACCTGAGCATATACGTTTCCATTTTGCATAAGGTATGCGAGTAACATTACCATCATCAGAAAAGTAAAAAATATAAACAGTGTGGCCAGCCATTATTCACTAAAATCATCAAGCGGACTTTTAATATTGTCATGATTTTTTTGCATTACGTGCGTGTAAATTTCTGTGGTTTTAACATCGTTATGCCCTAACAATACCTGTAACACTCGAATATTTTCACCATTTTCTAATAAGTGTGTGGCAAAGCTATGTCTAAGCGTATGTGGTGAGGCGCGCTTAATGATCCCGGCCTTAATTCTTGCACTTGATACCGCTTTTTGTAGTGCGCTTTTATTAAGATGATGTCGCATAATTTTCCCGGAGCGCGGGTCAGTCGAACGTACTTTAGAAGGAAACAAATATTGCCAGCCAAATGAAATGTTTGCTTTGCTGTATTTACGACTTAATGCAGTCGGCATATAAACTTCACCATAACCCTCGGTTAAATCTTTATTGTGCAGTTTTTTTACTGCTTCAATTTGATCACGAATGGGTTTATGCAGAGCATCAGGGAAAATTGTTGTGCGATCTTTGTCGCCCTTGGCATTTCTGACATAAATTTGATTATTTTCAAAATCAATATCATGAATGCGTAAACGAATAACTTCCAACGAGCGTAAACCAGAACCATACATCAAGCCAGCTAATGTTTTTGCCGTGCCCGACATGCAGGACAACAAGGACTTTACTTCATCTTTACTTAATACGGTAGGCAGCCTTTTCCCTTTAGTTGTACGCCTTGCCCGGATATCAAGATCCATTGGCATATCAAGCACTTTTTTATAAAGGAACATAATGGCATTAAATGCCTGGTTCTGAGTTGAGGCAGCAACATTTCGATTAACCGCAAGATGGCTTAAGAACCGTTCAATTTCAAGTTTACCCATCTCCCGAGGGTGTTTCTTTCCATTGAAACGAATAAATTTCAAGATCCACTCAACATACGATTTTTCAGTATTGTATGCGTAATGATAAAACCGAAGTGTTTCGCGTACCTGATCCATCAATCTGGGCGCTGTTGGTCGAAACGTAACTGACTCATCCATGATAAAAATCCTTGGTAGTGTATTAGTAAAAGCTTAACTTGCGGCTACTTTTGCCCTTAAATATCGTAATAGGGCGCCTTATAGGGTGTATATTATAAAAAATAGGGCGCCTTAGAAGGCGTCATATCGACAAGTTAGGCCTAAAAAAATAACCGAGAAAGTAATGGAAGCGACAAAAAGTACAGCCAGAACACGCGCAGATGAGATAAAAGAATACCTCTGTAAAAATCTGATTGCTGTCATAGAAGACCCGAATGATATTAAGAATATTGGTACAATAATTCGTAACGTAAACGCCTTAGGAGTTGAAAAGACTTATATTGTTGATCGCCGAAAAGCTTTGCCTGAAGATTGGAAAGAAATGAGGGAACGGAAGTCATTAAGCAAAACATCTGTATCCGCAATCAAATGGAGTTTTGTGAAGCGTTTCGATAGCACTGAACAATGCCTGGATCTCTTGGAAAAAAACCGGTTCGTATCTATCGTTACATCACCGCATGTGAAGGGGAAAGATAATGTCATTCTTCATGAAGCAGATTACACATGCCCACGGTTAGCTGTCTGGTTTGGTAATGAATCACGTGTCATCAGTGATCTTGCAGTCGAAAGAAGCAAGTATTGTGTTTCAATCCCCATGTTTGGCATGATAGAAAGCCTAAATCTTGGCACTACAAGCGGGATAGTACTTTATGAAATAACAAAACAAAGGCGTGAATATCAAAGAAAATACAAACGTGCAATCAGAGGGCCTAACAAGTAACTCAACATTGACCATTTTATACGCCGCTTCGTTTCACTTCGCAGCGTAAAAAATGGCAAGTTAGCATGGCGTTATGTGCTTGATAAACTTAAACTAATCATGCTTTTAGTCTACTATCAAAAAATCAGCTAAAATAGGAATATCAGTTTTATAAATAAGGAAAAACTAATGAATTTACAAGAGCTTAGCAATTCAGAAAAAATATTATTAGCTGAAGAGCTATGGGATAGCGTAGCATCAAACGAACAGCTATTTCCTATAACCGAAGAACAGAAAAATATTCTAGATAAACGCTTAGCAAAATACTCACTAGATCAAGATTCTGGTGATTCATGGCAAAATGTTAGAAATCGTATTTCTAATACATGAGTAACAAGCCAGTAGTAATACAAACTGAGGCGGAAGCAGATATTAATGATGCATACCAGTGGTATGAGTCTCACAGAAAAGGACTAGGAGAAAGTTTTCTTCTTTGTATTGAAGAAGCTTTGTCTAGAGTGTCCCGTACACCTCTAATCTATGCAATTGTATATAAAAATATTCGGCGTGTATTAATACACCGCTTCCCATTTGGTGTTTTCTATATCGAAGGCGAGAAACACATTACTGTTTTAGCTGTTTTACATGCACGCCGTAATCCGCAAACATGGAAAGAACGCACATAACAAATCATTCAAGTTCGCCCGTAAAATACACGGGCTGGACGCGCGAAAAAGCGTCGCGCGCCACTTAATTTAACCGTTAGCCCTTAGAAAAATGGGCATCAAGCTTATCGAGTAGCTTTAAGCCTTTATCAATATTTCCACGTGCTGCTAGAGCACGAAATCTTACTTCACTATCAAATTCAGCCAGTGCTTGCGTTGATAGCTCTTCAATTAATTTATTGACGCTCACATGTCTATGCCGCGCCAATGCTTTTAAGCGCCCATGTTTATCATCTGGTATTCGTACTGTTAAAGTAGCCATTTTACTCACCTCTCAATAATCTAGCTGGCGTTACAATTTTCAGATCAGGAAACATCAATTCAGCATTTCTCAAATCACTAATATTGTTTGTAACAATATGCGACGCATTGCCAGCTAGTGCTAATTCAATTAAAAAATTATCTCCTTCATCTGCTATATTAGGTCGCCATAAATAATAAATCGGCACCCAGTCACATAGGCTATATAAAGCACTCAATAATTCAGCAATTTCTTTATCCGTTAAGGGGCACACGTCCATTATTTGTTTTCTTTTACTGACATCTTCATACTCTAAAAATAAAGCATTACTAATCAAAGGTTTATATTCTCCATGCAGGCATTTTCTTAATACTTCTCTGCCAGGCCCCCTTTCTCCTATCAGCGCACTTATAATAACGCTAGTATCAATTACTATTGTTTTAACCATGCACTAAATGATAGCATATATGACATCACATGCAAAAGTGGCTAACAAGTGCATAAACGCTGACCGGTTTTACACGCCGCTCCACTTCGTTCTGCTCTGTGTAAAACCGTCAGGTTATGCTGAGCGTTAGCTGCTATCAAATAACCGCTTGACGTTACAACGTTATAGCGCTATTCTTCATCTATACGAGGTATAGTCATATGAGTGAATTATCAAAAAGATCTACTGTTTACTTTGAAACAGAGATACACCAAGCATTAAGAATAAAAGCTGCAACCACCCACCAATCTGTATCAGAGGTTGTGAACGAGGCGGTGCGTGTTGCTTTAAGAGAAGACCAAGAAGACTTAAATGCATTTTCACAAAGGGCTGATGAGGCAACATTGAGCTATGAGGAGCTATTAGAGGATTTAAAATTACATGGCAGAATATAGCCTTGTATTTAAAAAATCTGTAGCAAAAGACCTTCGGAACATTCCAAAAAAAGATATAAAGCGCATTTTAAAATGCGTGGAGCTTCTCTGTACTAACCCAAGAGCTGAAGGTTGTATCAAACTTTCAGGGAAAGAGCGTTATCGTGTAAGGCAAGGCGTGTATCGTATTATTTACGAAATTCAAGAAACTGAACTTATTATAATGGTAGTCAAAGTTGCACACAGAAGTATTGTGTATAAAAACAGCTAACAATTAGCTCAACATTGACCATTTTATACGCCGCGCCGTTTCACTCTGCTCTGTATAAAATGGCAAGTTAGCATGGCGTTATACGCAACAGGTACTCAATGAATATCCATGATGAACTATCTTCTGATATAAAGAAAATATGGGAGATAAATAAAGACGCATTTGGAACTGAAGATGAAGCTAACTTAGTAAATGCACTTAGAAGTAGTGGTTGTACATATATTTCATTAGTGGCAGAAACTGAAGATAAAGTTGTAGGGTATATATTATTTACACCTGTTGAATTATCTGGAAATAAAAATAATTTAAAAATTGTGGGCTTAGCACCGATGGCCGTGTCTACTCAATATCAGAATAAAGGAATTGGTTCTAAATTAGTAAAAGCCGGTTTAGATCGTTGCAAATATCTAGGTTACAATGCTGTTGTTGTTCTAGGACATCCAAATTATTACCCTAAATTTGGTTTTGTGCCTTCTGTAAAATATGGCATTAAATCAGAATACGAAGTCCCTGATGACGTATTCATGATCCTAGAGTTAACGCCAGGATCTTTAAAAAATCATAAAGGTATAATCAAGTACCATGAAGCATTTAGCAGCGTATAACAATTCGCTCGTTCTGACCTGCGTTACGCTACGCTTCACTATGGCAGCACAGCTCGAACGTTATGCACATAAAAACACCAGGTGTTAACAAAAATAAATTGGAGGAATAATGGAACCTGATAAAATAATGAGTGACATTTCAAAAGAAATACTTACGGCATTAAAAGCAATGGCAAAAGCAAAAACCCCTGAAGAAAAACTGATACACAGTGAAATAGTAAAGAACCTATGTGATTCACTTGGAGTTTTTCTTGGTTTAATAAGTGATATGGCTCTATATGATGATGACGATGATGAATCAATCCCATTTTAAAATCACATTTGCATAACAAATAAATTAACGCAGACCGCCATAGACGCCGTTTGTTTTCAAATAAGCCGTGCGGCGGCTGGTTATTAAAACGTTAGGTGGTACTAAATCTTAACAAGGATTGAACAGTTATGAATTATCAAAAACGCATAACACAGATTTGGCGACACCATGATTTAGAAAACGCCGCGCACAATTATAAGAATCTTATTCGTTACGCGACGATGGCTGCATCCAGTCACAATACACAACCCTGGAGGTTCCAGCTTGAACCGGGTCGGATAACGATTTTTCCTGACTTAGCACGACGATGTCCAGCGGTCGATCCTGATGATCACCACCTATATACGAGCTTGGGTTGCGCTGCAGCTAACTTAATTGAAGCGGCCTCTGCCGCTGGCCTAAGCAGCCAAATTCACTATGACGAAGCAATCTCGGGTTTGATCATAGATCTTGAAACGGCACCTGTATCGAGATCTGCCCTTTTTGATGTCATCCCAAAGAGACAATGCAGTAGAACGACATATGATGGGATTGAGATCAGCTTTCAGGAACTCCAGCAGTTAGAAATTGCCGGCAGTGGTGATGGTGTGTCTCTCATGTTCCTTACTGGAGAGGAAAAGTTGAAGGGTGTTACAGAGTATGTAACCAAAGGTAATATCGCACAAATTAGCGACACCACATGGGTCAACGAATTAAAGACCTGGATCCGTTTCAACGGATCTCATGCGGTCTCGACCGGCGATGGATTGTATGGCAAATCAATGGGCAACCCCGACGCACCAAAATGGCTTGGCAACCTCATACTCCGATTCGCCCTCTCACCTAAAAGCCAAAATAATAAGGACATGAAGAACATTTTAAGTTCATCGGGTGTTGCAGTATTTTATTCCGATTCGGACGATAGGGCACACTGGATCGAGGCAGGAAGATGTTATGAGCGTTTCGCGCTTCAAGCAGAGGCTTTAAATCTTCGTACGGCATTCATTAATCCACCCGTGGAAGTGAGCGAACTTCGTTCTCAGTTCGCTTCGTGGCTTGGTATTGGTAACCGTAGGCCTGATCTAGTTGTCCGCTTTGGACGCGGACCCAAGATGCCACCCTCTTTACGAAGGCCTGTAGAAGAGGTAATCATCTAATGATAGTTGTCTACAAGGCCATGCATGCGCCACCTAACGAATAAGGATAGATTGTGAGCGCGAAGCGAACCACAATCTTATCCTGTTGTTGGACAAGCCCGGGGTACACTATATAAGAAAATATCTTTTTTTGAAATCAGGGTGAGTGATGCTCTTTTCACATGAGCACTTTATTCTGGACGAGTAGATGCCGCAGCAATTACGCTGCAAAAAAATCAAGTTATATTCATCGTGTTTTCCTCCTTTAAATACCGGGTGAATTTATTGCCCTGTGTTTGTCCGTAACCATCAGCCAGAAGATGATGGCCGTCTTATCATTTTTATTACCATAGGTGACTGGCATTTCGGGCATTTAAACACTGGCCGACTTCTCGGGCGTATCTCCTTAATAAACACATGCAAGATAAGTTGCACTAAAGCCAGTAGTTTTTTTGCATTGGCATGTAAAAAACCATAATCCCGTACCCGTCTAAATCCTCTGGGAAGTACGTGCTGTAATATCAAGTACAAAAATGCTTCGCCTGTTAGCTCTCGGGTTTCTGTTTTACCCGTGTCACTGTTTGTATATCTAAATGTCACCATACCATTGCGGTTTGAAAGTATATTTTTTTCACTGATGACGCCGCGATATAAATAACGTGACAGGTATTTAAGTGCGGGCAGTCCTTTGCCAACATGGCGAACATCGGCAACCCATTGTTTGGGTGTTGTTTTAGGAATAGAAAATCCTGCTTCTTTTAATGCTGCTATCAATCGCGCTCTAAAAACACTGGCCAGGGCAAATTCATTAAACAGGTATTTTCCTTTCAGCTTTATCCACTGGCGGCGTTTTATATCGATGCCACCACCAGGCGCGACCACATGAATATGCGGGTGATAATCCAGTTTTCGACTATGGGTATGCAGCACCGCCGTTAATCCCATGTCAGCACCTAAGTTATCAGGGTTAAGCCCAAAATCTTTTAGTGTGCTGATTACACAGGCAAAGAATATCGTGTAGAGTGTTTTCTGGTTCCGCCACGCCAGTGTTCTCAGCTGGTAGGGCAAGGTAAAGGTCGCCATAAAATACTCAACAGGCAGTAACTTTTTCTGTTGGCGGTCAAGCCATTGACTGACTTCATGGTTCTGGCAGACGGGGCAGCTTCGGTGACCGCATGACAGGGGATGCCAGTGGTTTTGATCACACTGTGTACATTGAACTTGAAGTTCACCAGAGTCTGCTGTGCGGCAGCGTTGCATGGCATTGATGGCCCGCCACTGACCGGGCAATAAACGGTTGCCGTATTTTTCAATAAAGGTCGGTTTGTATTGTTGAATGATTGATTGTAATTGCATGATCACACCTTTATTAAATCAACATGAATTTCGTTGATTAAGGCGTTAATGGTGTGACGGGACTCTTTTTCGGTGAACTCGGTAAGATGGGTATAACGTGCAGTGGTGGTCGGGCTGGCATGGCCCAATAAATGTTGAATATGGCGCAGGCTTAAGCCGCGTTCAAGTAAATGGGTGGCATAGCTATGGCGCAGGTTGTGTATCGATACTTTTTTTTAATGCCACAGTCTTTCACCACCGCTTTCATGGCGCTTTGTGCACCCCCTCTATCCATATGGCGGGTTGCCTGTTGAATATGTTCGGCAGAGCCGACAGGGTTGGGAAATAAGAACGCGGGGTGACGGTGTTTAACCCAGAGTGCGCGCAAGGCTTTCAGGGCAAGATCAGGCAAAGGCACCAACCTGTCCTTATGGCCTTTGCCGCGACGAATGTGTATCAGTTTACGTTCGCTATCAATGTCACGAATCTGTAGCGATAAAGCCTCTTCAAGACGCAGCCCCATGGAGTAAGTCACTAACAGAAATACGCGGTAGCGCAGCTTACGGGTGGCACCAATCAAACGTTCAATTTCAGACGGGGTAAGAATATCGGGAATGGTTTTGACTTTTGGTGGTTTAACAATATCAATCCACTGCCAGTCTTTTTTAAGAACATGCCGCCAGTAGAACTGCAAACCCAGACGATCAATTTTGACTGTGCTCCAGGAATGGCTTTCAACTAATGCCGCAAAATAGTCTTTTAAGTTATCAGGCGTCAGCGCTTCTGGAAGGCAATCAAAATGCTGAACCACTCGACGAATAGCACGGGAATAGGAATCAATAGTTTTATCCGCTTTGCCCTGCAATTTAAGGCATTTTAAGAGTTGTTGGTAGTGTTTATCAAAGTGAATTTTTTCGTTTTTAGTCATGGTACAATTTCCTCTAAATATCACCCGGAATTGGGTTTGGAAATTATACTTGTCTCGATGTACTGGGTTTTCTGCCGCAACGCGGCTTCGTTCAACAATACGCTGCAGTTGACCAGTAATACGCCGCTTTGCTTTGTATTACGGTCAACTGAGCTAAGTCGTTAGGGTTGAATAAGGAGTTCTGGTGCTGGATATAATTAATACTATTGCAGGAGTTTCAGGCGCAATAACAGGATTGATTTCGGTTATTCTTTCAATATTGATGTATGTTGAAACAAAAAATACCAACCTTCAGTTACTCCGTAATGACAAAGATAAATTAGACTCAAACAATAAGAAATACTGGAACGATTTATTTGAAAAAGATTTGATGTTATTTAATAAACATATGGGTAGAGCGTGGCTTGTTTACATGCTTACAATATATATGTCAGCAGGTATCTCATACTACATAACAAACAACGTTATTATTGCGGCTGCAGCTTTTGGACTTTCATGGTTTATTTTATACATGCTATCACTCCCATATATTTCATATTGGAAAATCCGGTTACGCACGCAAATACAAAACTCAAATAAACAAAAAGCATGGGCATTTGCAGAAAACTTCGCATCACATTCATGGGATATAGTGGGTCACTTGTTTAAAGAATATGATATTGATGAGCGCATGGTATATGGTCGTCAGCGCATGGAAGAAGATGAAAGGTAGAGAGATAATTAACCCTAACAAGGCAAACCACACAGAAGTCAAAACCTTCGCTCCTTCGTCGCTACGGTTCTGCCTCTGGTGTTTGCAGCGTTAGCACTCAAAAACCAAAAACTTGCCTAATGAGTAATTTAGGTATATATTTTACTCATGCACGATTTTGAATATGACAATAAAAAAAGCACTTCAAATCTAGAAAAACATGGCATTAATTTTGTTGTGGCTCAAGAGCTTTGGCTAGACCCTGACTTTGTTGAGATACAGGCAAAATCAGAAGATGAACCACGTTTTTTAGTAATTGCCCGCATTGCTAACAAACATTGGTCAGCTGTAATAACTCATCGTGGTAGCACCATCAGAATAATTTCAGTCAGGCGCTCCCGTAAAACAGAGGTTGAACTTTATGAAAGCTAAAGACTTTGATAAAAAATTTGATGATAACAAAAAAGATATAATTGATGATCTTGATTTATCTACTGTCAAACGCCCAAACCAAAGCCAAAAAAGAATCAACGTTGACTTTCCTACCTGGGTAATTGACTCACTAGACAGAGAAGCAAGACGTGTTGGTGTAACTCGCCAATCTATTATTAAACTTTGGCTTGTTGAGCGCCTTGAAGAAAAAGCTGCTAACGAATAAGGATAGATTGTGAGCGCGAAGCGAACCACAATCTTATCCTGTTGTTGGACAAGCCCGGGGTACACTATATAAGAAAATATCTTTTTTTGAAATCAGGGTGAGTGATGCTCTTTTCACATGAGCACTTTATTCTGGACGAGCAGATACCGCAGCAACTACACTGCAAAAAAAAATCAAGTTATATTCATCGTGTTTTCCTCCTTTAAATACCGGGTGAATTTATTGCCCTGTATTTGTCCGTAACCATCATCCAGAAGACGATGGCCGTCGTATCATTTTTATCACCATGGGTGACTGGCATTTCGGACATTTAAACACCGGTCTGCTTCTCGGCCGTACGTCCTTCAGAAACACATGCAAAATAAGTTGCACTAAGGCCAGTAGTTTTTTTGCATTGGCATGTAAAAAGCCATAATCACGTACCCGCCTAAATCCTCTGGGAAGTACGTGCTGTAATATCAAGTACAAAAATGCTTCGCCTGTTAGCTCTCGGGTTTCTGTTTTTCCCGTGTCACTGTTTGTATATCTAAATGTCACCATACCATTGCGGTTTGAAAGTATATTTTTTTCACTGATGACCCCGCGATATAAATAACGTGACAGGTATTGAAGTGCGGGCAGTCCCTTGCCAACATGGCGAACATCGGCAACCCATTCTTTGGGTGTTTTTTCTGGTATAGAAAACCCTTTTTCTTTTAGTGCGCCTATAAATCGCGCCCGAAAAACACTGGCCAGGGCAAATTCATTAAACAGGTATTTTCCTTTTAGTTTTTTCCATTGGCGTGCGTTTTTTATCGATGCCACCACCGGGCACGACCACATGAATATGCGGGTGATAATCCAGTTTTCGGCTATGGGTATGCAGCACCGCCGTTAACCCCATGTCAGCACCTAAGTTATCCGGGTTGAGTCCAAAATCTTTTAGTGTGCTGACGACACAGGCAAAGAATATCGTGTAGAGTGTTTTCTGGTTCCGCCACGCCAGTGTTCTCAGCTGGTAGGGCAAGGTAAAGGTCGCCATAAAATACTCAACAGGCAGTAACTTTTTCTGTTGGCGGTCAAGCCATTGACTGAGCTTGATAGACAGGAGTCTGAATGCAGTGGAGACCATGGATGGTCGGGAGCTGCCATGGTTCTGGCAGACGGGGCAACTTCGGTGACCGCATGACAGGGGATGCCAGTGGTTTTGCTCACACTGTGTGCATTGAACTTGAAGTTCACCAGAGTCTGCTGTGCGGCAGCGTTGCATGGCATTGATGGCCCGCCACTGACCGGGCAATAAACGGTTGCCGTATTTTTCAATAAAGGTCGGTTTGTATTGTTGAATGATTGATTGTAATTGCATGATTACACCTTTTTTAAATCAACATGAATTTCGTTGATTAAGGCGTTAATGGTGTGACGGGACTCTTTTTCGGTGAACTCGGTAAGATGGGTATAACGTGCAGTGGTGGTCGGGCTGGCATGGCCCAATAAATGTTGAATATGGCGCAGGCTTAAGCCGCGTTCAAGTAAATGGGTGGCATAGCTATGGCGCAAGTTGTGTATCGATACTTTTTTTTAATGCCACAGTCTTTCACCACCGCTTTCATGGCACTTTGTGCACCCCCTCTATCCATATGGCGGGTTGCCTGTTGAATATGTTCGGCAGAGCCGACAGGGTTGGGAAATAAGAACGCAGGGTGACGGTGTTTAACCCAGAGTGCGCGCAAGGCTTTCAGGGCAAGATCAGGCAAAGGCACCAACCTGTCCTTATGGCCTTTACCGCGACGAATGTGTATCAGTTTACGTTCGCTATCAATGTCACGAATCTGTAGCGATAAAGCCTCTTCAAGACGCAGCCCCATGGAGTAAGTCACTAACAGAAATACGCGGTAGCGCAGCTTACGGGTTGCACCAATGAGGCGCTCTATTTCAGAAGGGGTGAGAATATCCGGAATGGTTTTGACTTTAGGGGGTTTAACAATATCAATCCACTGCCAGTCTTTTTTAAGAATATGTCGCCAGTAGAACTGCAAACCCAGACGATCAATTTTAACTGTGCTCCAGGAATGGCTTTCAACTAATGCCGCAAAATAGTCTTTTAAGTTATCAGGCGTCAGCGCTTCTGGAAGGCAATCAAAATGCTGAACCACTCGACGAATAGCACGGGAATAGGAATCAATAGTTTTATCCGCTTTGCCCTGCAATTTAAGGCATTTTAAGAGTTGTTGGTAGCTGCTTATCAAAGTGAATTTTTTCGTTTTTAGTCATGGTACAATTTCCTCTAAATATCACCCGGAATTGGGTTTGGAAATTATACTTGTTTGGATGTACTGGGTTTTCTGCCGCAACGCGGCTTCGT
>CAVWXQ010000008.1:0-22042 GCA_963759005.1 uncultured Gammaproteobacteria bacterium | reverse complement strand
GATCCGGACGTGCGGTTTTCCCGCATCCGGCTCCTCGGTTGTACTCGCTTTCGCAGTGCAAAGCTCCTTTCATTTTACCACCATACCTTTTGCCTAACCGCAATGACCCTACACTCTGGAAGAACCAGTGCTCTATAAGATATTAACCGTTTAAGCCCTGCCCAGGTCAGACTCTTTCGACCACTTCGTCGATTCAACCATTTATACAACAGGCTTACAACATGTGAGTAGACCGCATAAAGACTTTTGAGATTTCCCACCGCCCCAAAGTAATTATAGTGACCTCGGAGTTTCTGGTTGAGCTTATCAATCAATAATGGTGTTCTCATATGTCGCGACTTTTTAATGTATTGACTGTAATCATTTTTTGTTGATTGCAGTCGCTTCCTTGCAGTTCGCCTAAACAATCGTGCTTTGCCTGTCTTGTCTGTATCCCAGTAGAATTCAAAACTCAAAAAGCTAAATCGATTCTTCAAGCTCGGCTGAAACCGGCTAAAACGTATTCGGTTCGTTTTCTCTTGCGCTACCTGTAGATTGAATTTCTCCAGTCTTTTTGGCAGCACTTTATAAAATCGATCCGCATCACGTGAATTCTGAAAGGCACAAACAAAGTCATCTGCATATCGACACAGTATTGCATCGCCATCACAGTTTGGTTTTACGACTGTTTCAAACCATTCGTCAATGACATAGTGTAGATATATGTTTGCTAAAACAGGCGATATACTTCCACCTTGCGGTGTCCCTTCTTCCGGGTAGTCTATACACCCATCTTCTTCCAGTATCCCTGCTTTTAACCATTTTGAAATCAAACGTATGAAACGTTTGTCATCGACTCTTCGAGCTATAAATTCAAGCAAAATATCATGATCTATATGATTGAAAAAGCCTTTGATATCCGCTTCAACAACATAGCCGAATCGACCGTACTGCATTCTGACCGTTAGATCATCTGCGGCTTGTCGAGCCCCGCGTCGTGGCCTGTAGCCATAACTAAAATCATAAAAATCCTGCTCGTATATCGCACTCAATAAATCAGAGCTGGTGGTTTGTAGCAGTTTATCTTCAAATACCGGTAGTCCTAATGGTCGTGTTTTTCCTGGTGCTTTTGGTATGTGTTTCCTTTTAACCAGTCTCGCTTTGTAACTCTGCCTTTTTAACCGCCCGATTAAGTCCTTTACATTCACATCAAAGTTTCCTCGATAATCATGATAGGTTACTTTATCCACACCTGAGGCTGCCTTTTTATTCATTCGACTAAAGGCAGACTGTAGATGGGCTTTATTCAAGCAGCTGGACAGATCTCGAAAACGATAGTCTGGCTTTTGCTTTGCTTTTCTTGCTATTCCACGCAGTGAGGGGTGCTCATAGTGTTCCCAATCTTCTGCGTCGGGGATGAGGGTCCTTTGCGTGCTATGTACTTCCGTCAAGACCTTTCCCATGTAGTTGGCTCTCCCAACCTCAGAGTACTATGCTTGATCCGACTTCCATCTGACCATCGGCAGCTATCCCCGTTACGGGCTTCGCTGCTTTCCTTGTGATATGAAATTATTGTTGAGCACCAGCGCAGTCCTGTTTCCGAATGTCTTCGTGTCTCTAGCATTTCAGTTCTCTTCTTTAATTTCTCACAAGGGCCCAGATGGATCTCTCAAGTTCTCAACTGCATCTCTTTGTACATGCCACAACCTTTTGACTCCGGAGATCCTCCACATCCTTACCATTACGGATGCTTCTGTATTGACTTCGGTGGACGTTAAGCCCCTCGTCGATCTCAATTTTTGCTTTCGAAGCTGTCTGCTATGCCAGTTCTAAGGAGCTGCGTACTCCCTACGGCCTGCACAATTCTCTGTGTACGCTTCACCTGTTTTGTTCAGACTTTCCGTCTTCCACCACAGGTGCAACACTCGATACGGGTGATTGGTTAAATCTTTCCCGACAGGGTCTTTCACCCTGCAAGATGCATCAAGATTAAACTTGACGATCTAACGTTTGAAATAACGCGACGCGCTTTTTGCGGTCGCCGTTTATTGACTTGTTATAAGCGCTCTTCTTTGTGATGCCATACCCGCAGGATATATATTTGTTTTGCGTGTATTAAATAACGAACGATATAATTGCCAATAATTAAATCCCGTATCATTTCAGGATTTGGGGCCTGCTCAACCTCAATACCGAGGTAAGGAAATGTTTTTAATTGAGTGATTCCTTTCCGTATTGTTTTAGCGATTTTTTGGGCAGCCTTTGGATTTTTTATTGCTATGAATTCTCTCAGCCGTATTAAGTCACCTATTGCTTCACGAGAGTAAGATAACTTCATATTTTGGGCGGTTTAATTTCGTTATCTTTACCCCAGCTATCTAGCCACTCATTAACATCTTGTTCTGCAACGATCCTGTTTGATTTTACTGAATCCAATGCTTCTAATGTTTCGTTCCACTTTTTATCTTCGAGGGATTTTCGAGCAAGAAACTCTTTAATTGCCTGATTAATAAGATAGTTTTTACTTCTATCAAGCTTGTTTGCCAATTCTTCTAATGGATTTTCAATTTCTGGCTGAAGTCTGACACTTGTTACGCCCATAACGATACCTACATACATAATTACTATGTATTACATTGTAGGCTCAAGTAGAATTTATTGCAAAGATTTTGTACTTTTAAGCTTATAACAGTGATATTAACAGGAACAGCAATTCCCTGTATTTTTCTTATATATACGGACAATAATTCCACGTATTATCATATTAAAGACAAAACAAGGAAGATAGCTTGATGGCAAATCAATGTCTAAGTTATCGGAATAAGCGCAGTTCAAATCACCAGCTCATGGTAAATATAAACACCCATAGAGTCATTATTGGCACTATAGTCAAGATTATTTTTCACGGACGTTGTAATGAAAATCAATAAAGTAGAACTCAATTAATTTATTATTTGAATTCATTGTCACTAGATCCAACTCAGCACCCTCCCTTTCTAATCCTGTGCAACAGATTTGAACAACAGTTTTTACGCGTATTCTTTAGTTAAAGCAAGGTTACCAAACACAACCCAGCTTCTGCAGTTTTTTAATGCTTCACCTCATGCCCTTTAGAATCCCCAAAATGATGCACCCCACTTGCCATATACTCATCATCATAAACAATCTCTTTCTCTGACAAACAACTCATAAAATCTTTAACAGAAGTCCACCTACATAAAACTTCCCGCTCATCATTCAGCGCGACAATTTCACCGGTGTTTTCATTAAGGCAAAACAGATCATGCCAGTCACCGTAAAACGGTATTAATGAATCATCCACTTCCCACTCTTGCCGCAGCTCTAATCCTGCCTGTATCTCATCCCATGTCCAGAACGGCATGACGAGCGACTCCAGCTCAACGTTGAAATAGATCGAGGCATATTTATTGTTCAGGCTTTCGACTTCTTTTAAAAACTTCGTATATTCTTTCATCGTTTTGTAACTGCTATCAGCGATTCCAACAAATACATATATTCCACTACAACCTCCCCTTAACCCGCACCCCATCCTCAACATCATCACTCGGATGATTAACCACCCCCTCACCCTCACTAACCCCCTCAAGTATCTGCGCAGTTAAACCATTTCGCTGCCCGACCTTAACCACACGCCGTTTAGCATGATGATTCTCAACAACAAACACCGCCCAGCCTTCTTTATAACGAAACAGACTGCTGGCAGGCGCCTGCAACACATCATCTTCATGCCAGATAATAAACCGCGCCTCTACCCGGTAACCATCACCCACGCGCTGCCATTGTTCTGCCGGTGAGGTGAAATCAGAAATAACCAGCACCCGCTGTTCTTCTACACCGAGGGCAGAAATTTTAGTAAAGCCGACCGGTTCGATAATGCGCACAATACCTTCCAGCGGCTGTTCACCGCCCCAGCGCTCAAACAGGACTTTCATGCCCGGTTTAATTTTTACTGCATCGGCCGAGAGCACATCCACTTCGATCTCCAGCACGGTCGGGTCACCGACTTCTAGCAGCATATCACCGGTGCGTACCGGGCCTTCGCATTCTCGCGTGACTTTAAGCACCCTGCCGTCGATGGGTGAAACCACCGGTATGCGCTCTGCCGGTTCGCCCTTCGCTGCCAGCCTGTCTGCCGCGGTGTATTCCAGCACGGTTTTCGCTGCCTGTAGTTCATAACGCGCGACTTCGATCTGGAAATCGGCCGATCTCTGTGTCGCCGCTGTTGTCTCTACCTGGGTGGCGGCCTTGTCATAAGCATCGGTTGATATCACGCCTTTTTCCACCAGTGGCTTAAGTCGCTCATGTTCGATCACTGCCAGTTTCGCGGATGCCTCTGCTGCTTCGGCCTGCTGTTCGGCGGCATGCAGTGCTGATTCGGCTGCAGCTACCTGCGCTTTAGTTTGTGCCCGGCTGCGCGGATCCAGCACCTGTGATTCCAGCGGGGTAATGCCGAGCAGTACCTGGCCCTGTGTTACTTCGTCGCCGACATTGAGTTGCTGGCGGCAGGCAACACCGTCTACCGGTGCCGAGATGATATATCGGTCGACCACCCGGGTGCGGCCCTCTTCTTCGATGGTGATGGTCAGCGGTGCACGTTTTGCTGCAATGGCTTCAACGAATACCGGCTGCGGCCAGAAACCCCAGATTAACAGGCACACAATCAGTACCACGATGGAAGTGATAACAGGATGTTTTCGCCATGGCGCATTTACTGACATATTCGTTAGCATGTTCATGTGTTACTCCTTACTCTTGAGTACGGCCACCATATCGAGATCGGCAAGGTTGCGCCAGATCATTATGGCAGAAACAATGGATGACAGAATGACCACCAGCGCTGAAAAGGCATAAACATTCATACCCAGCACCAGTGGCACGCGATACAGATCAGAATCGAACTGAAAGGCCATGTAGGAGCACAGGCCATAACCGATGAGAAAACCCAGCGGGATAGCGACCAGTGTGAACAGTGCCAGTTCACCCAGCAGGATGTAGGCCACTTCGTTGCGCTCAAATCCGAGCACGCGCAGGCTGGCCAGTTCGCGGTTACGCTCGGACAGTGCGATGCGCATGCTGTTATAGATAACACCAAAGGCGATACTGGAACCGAGCAGCGTGGAAATAAAAGTAAAGAACAGGATGGTCTCGGCGATGGTGTCATAGAACGACTTGACCGCTGATTCATGTTCGACCACGCCGGCGACCCGCGGCATTTCTTTCAGCTCGGCGTAAACATCTCGCTGGTAACGCTCATCGACACTGAACAGTGCACCGGTCAGCGCATGGCCTTCTTTCAACAATGCATTAAGCGACTCGATGCGCATGTAGCCGTTGACGCCGAGGTACTGTTTGGCGGTACCGGCGACCGGCACCTGCACGGTCACACGCTGCCCTTCCAGCACTTCGATGGTGAGCAGGTCACCGGTTTTGATGTGCAGCATCTCGGCCAGGTAATCGGTGAGGATGATGCCGTCTTCTGGCAGTTCGATGATGTTCAGCTCGGTATCGAGCAGCCGCATCAGGCTGCCCTCTGGCTCGATGCCGTGCACGGCGGTGCGGTAGAAACGGTGTTCAAACTTTAACTTCGCCGGCACCACACGAAAACCTTCGGCATGTTCCACGCCCTGCAGGCTCTGCAGTGAATACAGTGAACGCTTCGATGCCGGTTCGGTATAGATGGCGATCATGTCCTCACGCTGGCTCATGCCGTACTGTATCTCCACCATGTAGTTGATGGCGCCTTCCTGGAAACCGCTGACCATCATGATGCCGCAGGCCATGGCGATGCCGAGTGTGGTCATCAGCGACTTCAACGGGCGGCGTTCGATATGGCGCAGGATCATGCGTGTTGGTTGCGACAGCCAGCGCTGCAGGCCCAGGCGTTCGACTAGCGTGGTGTGATATTTCGCCGGCAGTTCCGGCTGCATGGCCTGTGCCGGTGGCAGCCTTGCCGCGCTGTATACCGCGTAGATCGTGCCCATGACGGCGACCGCCATACTGATCAGCGCGGCGGCGATGATGACCTGGGGTTTTAGCACGTAGATCATGTAGGGCAGGCTGTACATTACCATGTAGATGTTGCTCATGCCCTTGCCCATCCAGATGCCGGCACCGATACCGATAATAACACCGAGGCTAACGATGAGCAGCACCAGTTTGATGAAATGCAGCCCGACGGCGAGATCGCTGTAACCGAACGCTTTCAGCGTGGCAACCTGTTCACGCTGCAGGCGGATAAGACGGCTGATGACCACGTTGAGCAGAAACGCGGCGACGCCAAAAAAGATGACCGGGAAGATGGTGGCGATGGTGCGCTGCTGCTTGAGTTCTTCGGACAGGAAACGGTTCGACATCTGATCCTTTCGGGCGATGGTACCGATGCCGCCGTAGTCTTTCAGGATGTCGTCGAGTTGATCGATTATCGTCTGCTCGTTGGTGCCCCGGCTCAATGTTAACGTGACATTGTTGAATGCGCCTTCCATGTCATAGGCCGTGGCCAGCGGCTGCCGTGCTATCCACAGTACACCGTAGCGTGCATGGTCGGGGAACATGGCACCGGGCGCGATCTGGTAGATATATTCCGGCGACAGCGCGATGCCCACGATGGTGAGTGCCTTGCGCCGGCCGTTGATGGTGGCATTGATATTGTCGCCGGGCTGCAATTTGTGCGCCTGGACAAACTCTTCGCTGAGCACGATTTCGTTATCGCGGCCCGGCTCGGGCAGGCGGCCCTCGCGCAGGTAGATCTGGTTGAGCAGGCCGCGGCTGTTATCGGGCAGTGACAGGATATGGCCGCTGACCGGGTCTTCGAAGCCTTCGACATCGAGGTTCACATAAGCAACCACGCGGGTCTCTACCTTATCGACGCCGGGAATGGCTTCGATGCGCTTTACCAGTGACAGCGGTGCGCGTTTCAGCGAGGCAAAGATATGGGCGAAGTGTTGGTCGCGGTAATAGCTTTCGCGGGTTTCATAGAGAGAGTCGAGCGTGCTCAATGACATGATGAAGATGCCGACCCCGCTGACAATAACCATGGCGATGGCTAGCGCCTGCATGCGCATGTCCCACAGTTCCCGCCAGAGTTTTACGTCGAGTGCTTTCATGGCTCACCAGCTAAGCTGGCTCGGCTCGAGTCGGGTTTCGTTGACATCGACCTGGCTGATGCGACCATCGGCAAGGTGGATAACCCGGTCCGCCATCTGTGCGATGCCGGCGTTGTGCGTAATCACCGCGGTGGTGGTGCCCAGCTCCTGGTTGACCCGCTGCAATGCTTCGAGCACAACCACGCCGGTTTTGGAGTCGAGTGCACCGGTAGGCTCATCGCATAACAGCACATCCGGGTTTTTCGCAATGGCGCGGGCAATGGCAACACGCTGCTGCTCACCGCCGGATAGCTGCGCCGGAAAATGGTGCAGACGGTCACCCAGGTCGACCAGCTTCAGCGCCTCTTCCGGCTGCATTGGTGATTTAGCAATCTCGGTGACCACGGCAATGTTTTCAAGTGCGGTCAGGCTGGGGATAAGGTTATAAAACTGGAAGACAAAACCGACATGGTAACGCCGGTAGGCGGTCAGTTCTTTTTCACTGGCACGGGTCAGGTCGCGGTCGCCGTATAACACATGGCCGTCGGTAGGTGTATCAAGGCCGCCGAGGATATTTAACAGGGTCGATTTACCGCTGCCGGACGCACCGAGTAATACCGCGAACTCGCCTTTGTACAGATCAAGGTCAATGCCGCGCAGTGCACGCACCTGTACTTCACCCATCTGGTAAATCTTGGTGACGCCGTGGACATGAAACACCACGTTTTCATTTACCGGATGATCAGTAACTTTCTGCAATTCAACCATGACTTCATTCCTGGTTTAAATAGCGACGATAGTTTAATTAGTTTATCTGCTAATTGCTTTCAACTTCAATAAATCTGACTGATCTTTCGACAAGATATACCTTTGAATCTTTTGCATGGCTATTTTTCTTTCCGGACATCACCTGGTACTCCTTTGAAGAAAATGGATCAGGCAAACTCTACTCACTCCCTGTAAATAGACTTTGTAGTATTAAACACTAACAACTTTGTCTGCGCGTTTCTATGATCCAGGTCATCTGTTTTTTCTATCTTTATGAAAATGTGGTATTAACCCGGATATTTCATAGGAACGCTACAACTTTAACTTAACATTATGTTTGTATTAAGAAATATTGCTATATTAGCAAAGTACACTATGTACCGGAGGCCGCTATGCAGTTTTTGGAAAAATCTCAGCGGCCCCATGTTTGATTTATTTTGGGACTGATTTGCCTGTAACCATAGCTATGGCTATGCTTTTCGACAAATCAGCCAAACTGACTCACTGATATTTCCCCAAAACTCTGCATTCCCGTGAAATATCCGGGTTAATGGGGACGCTGACCCGTATTCTCCATGGAGAAAGTGAAAGCGGCTTAATATCCGCAAACACATTACTTTCCATTAACCTGGAATCCGCAGCTGGACGAATATTTGTCGCGTTTTGACCTTCCCATTGGGTGAGTTGAATATAATCCACGAATGGGTCGCAAATTTCACCCCAAAGACTTCAAACAATGCAATTACAGAGCTAACCATGGAATTGCCTTTAATTAACAAAGATTTAACATTTCAAGCAGAAAGTTACGACTAATTGGATTGCGTCAAGTGATAGCAATTAGTAGGCTTAAACACTGAATAAAACTATATCTCGATGGAGATTTCAATGATTAACAAAAAAACAATAACGCAACGTATGCTGGTATCGGTGTTGTCAATATTTGTCGCTATGATGTTCAGCTTTTCCGCTAATGCAGCATCCTGTAAGGGAAAGTCACAATCATCCTGCTCAGCGGATAATAACTGTAGCTGGGTAAGTGGATATAAACGTAAAGATGGCGTTAAAGTTTCTGGACATTGTCGAGCTGCATCGGGTAAAGCAAACAAGGAAAAAACACAGAAGAAATCTGAGAATAAGAAGTCCGAGAGTAAAGCTCAAAAGAATAAAAGCACTAAAGATAAAAAGTCTACAGACATGAAGTCTAAAGATAAGTCATCTAAGTCGACCAAATCTACAGATAAGAAGTCAAAAAATAAGTCATCCAAGTCTGCAAAATCTACAGATAAGAAGTCTAAAGATAAGTCGATCCAAATCTACAAATAAGAAATCCAAAGACAAAACCAATAATTAATCCGGTTTGATGTTAGTCGGACTGATACTTCGTGTAGTTAGTCTGACTAACATTTAACTTAACAGTGAACACCATTAACCTAATTGCGGTAAAAATGCTCGTCGCAACGGTTTTATTGCCAAAAAAATTAAAATAAACGCACTAACCCAGGAAACCATGCCGGGCAGCATGGCATGCGCCTCACCCAAACTGGCTTCGATCTGCCATTGCTGACTATGCAGCATCCATTCCAGCAGCAAACCCATCATCAAACTGAGAACGGACAGACCAGATAAATACATCAGTGTTACTTTCAATCCCAGTTCCTGCTTCAGCAAGGCAAAACTGGCGATATTCGTTGCCGGGCCCACCAGAAGAAAAACCAGCACTGCACCGGGAGAAACCCCTGCTACTAATAACCCTGCGGCAACAGGGGTAGACGCCACTGCGCAGATATACATTGGCACACCGACCACCAGCATGACTAACATTGCGGATAAGCCACCACCCCATTGCGCCAGCCAGTCTGGAGGAATAAAGGTAAGCATAATGCCAGCCAACACTATACCGATTGCCAGCCATTTAGATATATCATCCAGCAGTTCCGCACCGGCATAAGACAGCACCAGGATGAATTTATTCTGTGCTGGTTTGACTTCTTTTTTTTCAGAACAGCAGGATGCGGCAGCTTTTTCGGGCTTTTCTGCACAACATGAAGAGACCACCGCTTCCATCTTGCCTTTTTCTTTGGATGAACAGCAGCTTTCGACAACGGCTGCCCTGGTCTTCTCAGGCGTATTCTCAGTTGCTCTCTCAGGGACCGATTCATCCGCCACCAGCGTGGTCAGCAGTCCAGTGCCTACCGCGTTGACCAAAGCGGCAAGCGGGCGAAAGATCGCCATCACCGGTCCCATCAGAGCGTAGGTAACGGCTACCGAATCCACACTGGTTTCAGGTGTCGAGATTAAAAATGAAACGGTCGCTTCTTTTGATGCACCGGCACGCCGCAGACCGATTGCTGCCGGCAGCACGCCGCAGGAACATAAGGGCAACGGCGCGCCAAAAAGTGCAGCACGTAATATCGCGCCCAAACCACGACCACCTACCCAGCGCTGCATGGTATCCTGAGAAATAAAGGATTTTATGAAACCTGCGGCTAGCAAACCAATCAGCAGCCAGAAAGCGGTATCGAGAAATACCAGCCAGATATTGTTAAGCAAGTTGAGCACCATGCATATATCATGGCATTAAAGGCTAAGGTTCTGCAAGCGCAGTACCACTACCAGTATCTTCAACATTACTCGACACCGATCAGCGCCAGTTCAGTACGCCGGTTGATATCAGCACTGAGCTCTGTTTGATTTCATTGAAGTTGACGCCATTCGCCATGGCCTTAACCTGCTATGAATATATGCATGGTATTTTCATTCAGGAAAAGTAAAACTGCGTAATCCTCGAAGTAGTACTTTGTGTTGGTTTGGTGTGTTTGGTGTGTTTGGTGTGTTTGGTGTGTTTGGTGTGTTTGGTGTTTGGGTGTTTGGTGGTATTGGTGTTTGGGATTTACCTGAGTACATTAGGTTTCTTAAAAAACTTTTATTGTCCACGGATAAACGTTAATAAAACATCTGAATAAATAAGTCTGTCATCTCGACGATAGGAGAGATCTTATACACCTGCTATTCAAGATCTCTCCTATCGTCGAGATGACAACTTCAGGCGCGACAAACCAAAATAAATTATTCTTTTCGAGCTACTGATAGCCAAACCTAGTTGAACAACATTTCAAAATAAACTTTCCCGGTATTTTCGTCCATGTTTCTTATCATCTGATAATCTGCGTATGCAGCTAGATTACCGTCATCAATCTGCTGTTTACTGATCTCAACACCCCACATGGGGTTTATCTTGTTAGGCAAAAAGGAGTAGCGTACATCCATAATCAAGTTCGAGTTACGCGTACTCACAGCCAGAAAACCGTCTGAAAACCAGCGGAAACGTTCGATATCTTTTGCCTGCTGGCTGTCTTCCGGTAACCAGGGAAAATCACGCTTAACATTGAGTTTTTGAATAGAGCTACCTTTAATATATCTAGTCTCCCATAACAGCTTTACCGCATCCACATAATAACGGCCATCATATTCGTATATCAATTTCCATACATGGCGGTTACCAAAACTGGGTTTTATGTGTGTACGCTCGATATGATGACCGCGTTCTTCAGCGAGCGCATAAGCAGCTTCCTCTGCACGATTTTTTTGAACCAGACCCAAAGCTAAAAATAAAACCGCGTAAGCAAACCCTGCTCTAGCGATACGTACATTTTGTTTATAGGCTGCAAGAGTAATAAAATATAATATTGGCAGCGTAAATAACGGGTCGATGATCGATACTGTGTTCCATGCAATACGCTCATCAGAAAATGGCCAGAACAACTGTGTTCCATAAGAGGTGCAGCCATCGAGCAGGCCATGCGTGGCATAGCCTAAAAAGGAAAAAAGATAGATCTGTGAAAAGCACAGTTTTTTTCTGGCAAAAGGATAAAAAATCAGTGCACACAATAACGCGCCAAAAGGAATAAAGACCAGTGAGTGTGTAAACTGCCGGTGATATTCCAGGAATAATAAAGGATCTTCAGCAGAACGTATAAAGACATCCAGATCAGGTGCCATGCCCGCAAGCGCGCCGATGATTAACGCACTGAACAGTGTTGATTTACCTGAACAGGTTCTACCTGTAGCAAATGACTGAGAGAGGCTGGCGCCAAGACTGGCTTGCGAGAGAGGATCCATTATTTTTGCTGTAATAGTTGTGAGTTGTAAGTTAAAAGTTAAGAGAAATAAACTAAAAACTTGCAACTCTAGCAGAAATTTAGCGTGCCATTCTCTTCCCACACGACAAATAAGTTTCAAACTTCAGTCATCGCCAAATCCGACTATACCAAACTGGTTATATTAAACAGTATATAAGGAAACTATAATATACATTCATCCTTATCAGCGATTGCACACCATGACTGAAAAAGAATTTACCGAAATATCATTAACCATTGGCCTTACTTTCGGGATTAGCTATATGCTGTTTATTGTTTATAAGCTGGCTGAAGAATCCAAAGCTGGAAAATACGGCATGATGGTCTTATTCGTTGGGCTGGGACTTGGCATCTTCGGCTTTGTTGCCAAATACGCAATCAAATTGTATCTGGCCAGCCAGTTAGCCTGATCGGCAGCTGGTTTATTACCTGCACTGGCCAGTTAACCCGGATATTTCATCGTGACGCTGGCCTGGCTTCTTGCATAACTTCGTGCTGCATTTCATCTTGTTGCATATTTTGCGGCATGTCATGCTGCATACCTTGTTGATGACCACTGCCCATATGACCACCACTCAGCGCTTTAGTTAGAATCATCACACCAAAGGCAATTAACAGAATGCCCGCGATATATCTTGTCATTTTATTTCGTGTGAAACGCTGAAGCTTTTCAGCAAGCCCGCCCATCACCAGCAACATAGGCAAAGTGCCTGCACCAAATGCTAACATCAAAAATGTTGTTTTTGTGGCATCGCCTGAAGTAGCCGCCCATGCCAGTGTACTATAAACCAGTCCACAGGGTAGCCAGCCCCACAATAAGCCTAAACCCATCGCCTGTGGCAATGATTTTACCGGCATAAACCTGCGTCCAAAAGGCTCTATCAAAGACCAGAAGTGGCCGCCAAATCGCTCCAGTGGAGCCATGGTCTGCCACCAGCCAGCAATATAAATGCCCAGCGCCACCATAAACAGACCACCAACAATTCCACCGAGAGGAAACTTGCCAATTTGAAAAAAACTAGCTGCAGTCTCGCTTAGCAGGCCAACAATTAAACCTGCTAGTGCATAACTCAATAGACGGCCACTGTTGTAGACCAGCAGATAAGGCAATAATTTTATCGGCGACTGTCGGGTACCATCCGGTAAACCCATTGTTAAGGCACCAACGATGCCACCACACATACCGATACAATGGGTTGAGCCTAACAAACCGATCAAAAATGCCGCGAAAAAGTTTACTTCACTCATGACTTCTGCAAACCACATTCATGTTTTCTGGCATGTATGGTGGCTTCAAACTCACCTAAAACTGCTTCACCACAAGGCTGATGATAAAAACATTGCATTGTAACTTTCATATTAAACTAATTCTTTAGTGTCGTGACACTAAAGTATAAGGAAATACTAATATTTAAGCATTGATATATATCATCTGCTGTCACTCAGCATTGATATCCATGGTTAAAAACATGAACCCACGGTTAACCACGGTTTTTGATAAACCATGGGCGCTGTTAATTAATAGGCAACAACAGCTTTAAGGGCGGGGATATCCAGATCAAAATGATTATGGTTGATTTCTTTGATTAAACCGGTACGTTTGAATTCAGAGATAGTTCGACTGGCTGTTTCTATCGTCATACTCAATATTGACCCAATATCTTCTCGGCTCAACAGGTAACACTCCGAAGAATCCTCTGCTTCGATTAAAAGTAGCAGCAGATTTGCCATGCGCTTTCTTGAAGAACCTGTTGACAACTTTGTAATCCAGACATCTGCATCGTTCAGCGCTTTTTGCCAGCGTGTCATCAAGTCGTTATGTAATACAGGATTTTGCAGGCTTAAACGACTCACATCATCTTTCGGATAACGGCACAACTCTGTAGCGCGCAACACAATAGCTTCATGCTCATATTGCTCACCAACCATCATTTCCAGTCCTAGCACATCAGTACTACGCACCAGACGCACTATACGCTGTGTACCATCAGGTAAGTACTGAACCAGTTTTAGTAACCCGCTGCGTACAGTAAAAAGATGATGGCCAGTATCTCCTTCCTTATAAAGGATGTTACCGGGTTTCAGGGTCAGCTGCTCAACCGGTTCATGAATTGACTCAAAGTCTTGCTCAGTCAAGCCATTAAACAGTGCAGAACTGCGTATAGCACAGTTTAGACAATCAGTATTTCCTTCCCAGGCCTGCGTTAATGTTACTCGTTTAGTCACAATTAATTCCTTTAGAACAATAAGTTAAATATTAACTTAAATAATACTTTTTTAATAAGATAATTTGATATATATCAGTAATTCATATCTTAGCTGTGCTTTTTAACAAATAGTGAACCTCATTAGGGTAACGATTTAGCCACTGCTTATTCATTTAGACACTGATGTTTAAAGATATATCCAGATTACTGGCATTAATCATCCTAATACTCCATCAGAAACTCGTTGATTGAGAGAAACATTTGGATTTTTTTACTGGGGTTAATTACCAGAACCACCAGCTTGAATTCAAATCATCCTCACAGGTCTTCAGCTGCGCACTATATTTTCGTGCATTTTTATCAACCTTGGCCGCCACTTTGATTAACCATGGTTTTTTATTATAAGTTTTACGTTTATAACCACCATGGCCTTCGTGATAAGCAAGATACTGGTTTTTTGCATCCCATTTAGAAACTTTTAATGTGTCGTAGGTCTTCTTTACATACCAGCCAATGAAATCAACCGCATCATCAAAATCGTCGCGATCAGCGCCCCAGTTATGTGTTGATTTTATATACCAGTCCCAGGTGTCATCTTTAACCTGAGCGTAACCAAAAGCTGACGACTTACGACCGATTGGAATGATCCATAAAAAATATTCCATTTCAGTTTCAGCATCATGTTTAAAACTGGATTCCTGATGAATGATTGCCATCTGCACGTGTATTGGCACACCCCAACGCTCAAAGCTGTCTTTAGAGTCGTCATACCAGTCATCTTTCTCTTCAAAGATATCACAGATACTGTTTATATTTTTTGGCGGTGCATTAGAACAGCCGAGCAATAAGAGAAGATTAATTATTATAAATATTTTTAACATATCGAATTGAGTGTTAAGTATTTTAACTGCCTACTGATAACTGACGACTATTTTTTTCAGGCCAGAACGCATCTAGCACTTTCAACGCTGTAACCACATACATCGCGGCCAGTGAGATAAACAATACCCGCAATACAAATTTTTCTGAGAAATCTGCCCCCTCACCCAAACTGCTGTTAACCAGAATAATCATCGCCACCATTGCAGATGGCAGATATTTCGCTATGGCTGTACCGGAGTTTATCGCAGCACCAAAACTCAGGCTGATTAAAAACATGAGTAAAATCAGAAAATGATATTCCGGTACCGCGACCAGTGCCCAGTAAACGAAAAAAGCTACACCACCGCCAATCAGCGTTGACTTGATCGAGTTCATTCCTGCTTCTTTGCCTTTATCCAGGTTAGGCGACAAGGTAAAGATTGCTGCAAAGACCATCACCAGTATCTGACTGCTCCAGTTATTGGCAATAAATACAATCGCTATTGGCAAAGCCACGATGGTGCTTTTTAAAGCGAACTCAGCAGCCGGTGCTGAATACCCTGGCTGGTATCCCGGTGCCTGTTTCGCCTCCCGGGGCATTGCAGGACCACCAGGTGCATCGGGGACAATGTAATGCGCAAGCCACAGTAAACAAATCGTTAGCCAGCTTGAACCAACCAGACCTGATATAACGCCAATCGCAAGACCTTCATGCAAACCCGCCAGCATCGGCATTAACAATAAACAAAGCAATAGCATTAACACCAGCCAGAATGAACCACCACGATTTAAATGGTAGTAAGTATGAAACAACGCCAGTGCCAGAAGCGGAATATAAACAACCGTATGCGGGAGTATAAACTGGGTAAATATAAAACCGACAGCAAACGCAAACAATGTATCGCGCATATTGCGAAGACCCTGCTGCAAGCTCAGCTTTGGCAGAGGCAAGGCAAGAAAAACAGCAGCCAATACTGGAAATAGAAATGACAACGGCCATGCAATACCAAATGCCAGGGCGGCAGCGATGGTTACGCCTACTGCGTAACGTAGTGCTCTAATTTGTTGTGGATTTGTTAGCAACAAATATATTCCATTAGCTTGTCATCTCGACGACAGGAGAGATCTTTTACACCTACCATTAAGATCTCTCCTGTCGTCGAGATGACAGTAAAGATTAGTAGTGAGTATTCATGTTAATAAACAAACGAAAACCAGCTCAACATCCGTATCCATATCCAGCCCAGAGAATTAATCAGCCATTTATCCGTAGAATAAAACTGTACATCCGCCTGCCCGCCCAATCGGCGATAGCCGCGCGCACTATCATCATCAAAAGAAATATAAACTGGAAATCGCTGTGCATCCCGTAACCAGCCGGCATTACTTTCTATGCTTTCAAGGTCACCAATTGCGCCGCCTTTTTCATGACTCACTGCAAACCCCATACTGCTGACCGTACCATGAAAAATTCTGCCCGGTGCTGAGTCCAGAATGATATCTACAGGTGTGCCTTGCTTTACATTGGCAATACTGTTCTCACGAAGATTGGCTTTTATCCAGACATTATCCACTTCGACAAATGTCATCAATGGTGCGCCGACACTGGCATAATGCCCTTCATCTATTTTCAAATTGGTGATACCGCCATGTGATGGCGCGAGGATAGTTGTTCGCGACAAATCAATTTGTGTTTTTTTAAGTTGCGCTATGGCAGAACGAATTTTTGGATTCTCAGCGCCTTTTACACCGAGCGTCTGTTTAGCTTTTTCAAGTTCAGCTTTTGCACTTTCTAATTGTGCATCAGCTTTAACGATTGCAGCTCTTGCCTGATCGCCTCGTGCCCTGGAATAAATTTGTTGCTCTTCAAGTTCAAATACACGTTTGCCTTGTGCTTTTAAATGATCAACATTTGCCTGCGCCTCTACGACTTTTGCCTGCGCAGTACTGACCGATGCCGTGCCCGCACCTATATCCTGTCCGGCAAGCTCTAATGCTGTTTCAGCATTATCTACTGCAAGCTGATAATCAGACGGATCAATTTTTAGTAAAATATCTCCCTGCTGGACCTCCTGATCTTTGCCAACATTGACTTCGATAACACGTCCTGCAACTTGCGAAACAATGGGAACGATATAAGCCTGCACACGTGCCTGGTCTGTCCACGGTGCCAGCCGATCGGCAACTACATACCAGACAAACAGGATAGCGATAACAATTAAGGCTATGCGGGTAATTTTTTTAACAGGGTCGTTTGTTTCTATTGCCGCGGCTTCTTTCTCTTCTGACATTTTTCATCTTCTTTAATACTTACTGTCATCTCTCCCGATGGTCGAGATGACAATGTTTATTTAGTTATGTCTAGTTATTTACAACTTCTGTTTTATCAAGCCAGGCCATAAACAGTTCATAACCCAGCGCGAGGACAATCGCGCCAACAAATAAACCGATAATACCCGACATCATCATGCCACCAATCGCGCCCAGTAAAATCACCAGCATCGGTGTCGACATACCGCGACCAAGAAATAATGGCTTCAAAAAACCATCACTGCTACTAACAATAATACAATAGACAAGGAATATTACGGCAGGCGTGGTTTCAGCGACAGAGAACACATAAGTACAAACAAAACCCAGCACCACTATAGGCGGTATTTGCGCAATGGCCACGACTAAAACAATCAAGGTCCATAAACCCCATGCTGGCACATCCATTACTATCATACCGAGTGCCGATAATACTGCCTGTATTATGGCAACACCGAGCACCCCTTGTGCAACACTACGAATAGTCGCTTTGGATAAATCTGCATAGGTTTTACCTGATTCGCTATTTGTCAGGCGCGTAAAAATTTTGATGGTGACGTTATATGCGCCTGCAGCATTAGCGACCAGAATACCGGAAATAATTATCGACAGGACAAACTGTAAAATTGTACCTGCAGCACCAGCCGCTGCAGAAAAAAATGCTTTAGCGACTTTTTTGGTTTCTGCGTCATATTTAATTAATGTTGCCTCTAAATTATCTGCAGATTGTGACCAGACTGCATATGTTTTTTCACCGATGAGTGGCCATTCCTTAACACTGTCATTCGGTGGCGGGATTTCCAGTTTTCCAGCTTCATAACGTTCTGAGATAATGCTGGAGGTATCTATTATTGAATTGGAAATCATTACCGTTGGGGTAATCAATAAGGCGAGTGTTATCAGTGTATAAACCGTCGCCGCTAATTTATTTCTATCGCCCATTGCAGACTTAAGTTTTGTGAACAGGGGATAAATGGCAACCGCAATAATCACGCCCCATATTACTGGTACGATAAAGGGGGTAACAATTTGGAAACACCAGGTGGCGAGTAGTAATAATAAGCCGAGCCGTACTGCTGCCTCAATGGTATTCTGAGTAAAGTCGGAACTGTTCATGGTTTATCCCCGTTTTTATTATTGGTAACTTAATACTATTCAAACGTAGTCTTCATTTTTTGACAGGCCATCTACAGGCAATACATAACAAGTCAAGATAACACCATCGATTTAATCTAAAATATAACGCTACTATTAACTTCACAAACATGGATCGAATACCGCGGGAGACTCATCTGAAGCAACCCTTATTTGTATCGTTTTTACTAACTTCATTAATATTAATGAATTAGGTTTAAACCCTTATACTTAGTAAAACTAGTTGGCAGTGATTATAAAAAATCACTTCCGTTTTTAATACAGTTATTGATTTTGACTACCAACTGAAAACTGCCTACTGATAACTGCCAACCTGTTTTAATACGTATAACTGATTCCTAAGGTTATCCGATAATCATCCGCGGCCGGTGTCGTTCCATCCTCTGCTTCTGTTGGGTTGCTGGTTCTGTCCCAGATAAACGATGTATCAATATCCAGCGACCCTGTTATTTCACTTTCCAGGGTCAGAATAATATGGTGAGTATAACCACCGGATGCCTGATTGCCTATTTGAATGTTGTATTTGGCAATAAAATCCAGGGTTTTTGTTAGCTCGATATCATAGTTAGTTCTTAACACTGCTGCAGGTGTCGACTCACTGCGGCTCTCATTCGCTGCAACAGAAATAAAATCTGTTTTTACATAAGCAGGTCCACCAGCAAATGACAATTCAGTCCTGCCATCATCAATCACGGTATAACCCAAACCGGCACCTAATGTAGTTCTCAAAGAAATATTTGTAAATGGGTCGCGATATAGTTCAACAAATACCGGGGTATAAAAAAAGTGACGGGTTTTATAATAATCGTAACTGGTATTCAAGCGATGATTATTTATGGTTTCAACAAGGCTACCATCACCACTATTGGTTTTAGAAATATTACCAATATAATCCATTAAAAAACGTGTAGTTGAAGCACGTCTTTTTACATTGATCCTTGCTGTATAATCGATCTGGTTTGTATTGCCCTGCCTAAGATCAAAACTCAGAACAGCTTTAACCGACCAAAGATCAGACTCGCTTTTGCCACCGGGGGCAAATGAAATCAGGCTGCTTCGATCATATGTCTGATTCTCATAATCATTAATTATTTCCAGGCTATTATCAGTAACTTCCAGTATACCTGAGGTTGCACCAATGCCTTCTATATTGACATTATTAACACGATGACTGCGTAGAATTTTTACATCTTTCCACTTGATAGTCAGCAATTTTAGCTTGTCACTGTCAAACTCAAGGCTGTCTTTATACATGCCTTTGATATCACCTTTAAGCCATTCATTAGAAATGAGTTGAATCCAGTCATAATCAACCGCCGATGGAATCCATTCTTTGGTTTTTTCTTTAATACCTGATTTAGCCGGCTCTTTAGCATCGGTCGATTCAGCATCAGCCTCGGCAGCCATCGTCTGTTCAATGATTGCCTGTGACTCTTCAGCTTGTTTCGTTGTTTCTTTTACTTCTGTTGCTGTCTCAGCAACAACTGCGGAAGAACATAAAAATAAAAAGAAAAGTCTTAATATGGGATTTATTTTATACATCATTGTTATAAAAGGTGAACCAGCTCACAAATATTTCAACCAGATCGAATGTACATGTCTGGCTTTAAAACCTCGATACCATAAACAAAATGGATAAAGTAAAACTAACATAACAATACTTATAATATAAGTTGTAGTTAAGTCCGAAAAATGCCGTAAACCGCCATGAGTTGCCGTGCCTTCAAGAATCAAACGATGCACCAGATAAAACATCATTGCAGTCTGTCCGAACACCAGTAACACACCATTAGGGCGATCGCCAATTAATCGCTCCACCCATATCATGACCGCCATAATAATCGACATCAAACCTAGCTCAAGGAACACAAATGCAGCTGACGGTGGATACTTACTGACATGTAACCACTGTTGCCAGCTGTTATCTTCCCGGTATAAAAACATGTTGCCGTAACCATTGTTATAACGAATAAAGGCAAATACTAACAACGCACTTATGCCAAGACTAAATAACAACGTTATGGGACCAATTTTTGTATTGCCGTCTTTGAATGCCAACAGGTAGCGACCAAAAACCCAACCCAGTATCATCATAGCTAACCATGGCAACAAGGGATATTTGATAACCATTGTAGATGTAGCATAGGTCGAAACCAGTAACGCAGCAATAATCGATTCAACATTATCCAGCGGTGGCCACACATTGGCGGTAAGTATTTCGCCTAAAATTATCAAGGCTAATGCACATAAGTATCAAGCAGTGCTGGATAACCGGCGAAGCAATGCCATACACATCATTGCCACACCAATCGCATATAAAACCTGTATTGTCATTCGACCAGAAAACAATGAAATAATGGTAGGATCAAGCAAAGCGATAAATGCGCCGCGCAGGAGTATATCCTTATCGATTTGCCAGCTATCTATGCCCCTGGCAACTTTACGCTCGACACTGATGGCCAAAGCTGTGCCTGCTAAAAAGACAAATACCGGTGCACAAAGATGACTGATCCAACGAGTGAAGAATTCAAACTCAGGTAAAGCTGACCCAGTTACGTACAATGCCGCTGAATCAGTAGAGTTATGTTGCGCATTGTATGCCATCGATACATGGTCAACAACCATGAGTATCATAACGAAACCACGCATCCAGTCAATTGCTGCTATTCGTTTTGATTTTGTCATAGGCCAACTTTATCCGCCATGCCTCGCAGCAATCGCAATAGCAGACATTCTTTTAACTTAGTACTTACAATTATTGCTTTTGTATGTCACTAATTCCAATACCAATCAAACTGGCAACCAATATTGCCATATAGAACACACCGACAACCGCTTCCATATAAACGAGAAAGCGCGCGACAGGTGCGACTGGACTAATATCACCATATCCTAAGGTGGTTAAAGTAACAAAACTATAATAGGCAACATTGGCAAAATTATCGTACCAGACTAATTGATCAAGTCCGTTAAACGCGCCCGGAATAGCCTGTGCAAGAAACAAATACATTAATGCCCAGATCAGTCCCATTAGTAGGTAAATACATATCGCACCAACAATTTTATTGGCATCAATGGCACCGGAAAATAACACCTGTTTTGCAGCCAACCAGATGGACCAGATGTAAAAACAAAATAATATAAAAAGATGCAGATAATATAATTTCAATTCTTCCATTAACACACCAAGAACAAGAATAACAATAGCAGCTAAAACAAGTCCAATGCCTGTACGAAAGAATGCGGACGATGACTTGAATCCGTAAATACCTATAGCGACATTAATAACTGAAAACGACTGAACAAGCTGATGACCAAGTAAACCAGGAAACTGATCTACCATTGCAGCAACAAAAAGCAGCAATACAATGCCAACGGTTAGATAAACAAAATTATTTTTCTCAGATACATGTCTCATGATTAATTTTTGTTTTAAATAAAATACATTAAACCAGCACTATTACTTAATTGTAAAACAGGAAAGTTATCAGCACTTTTCAGAAGTTTTTACTGATAACTG
>CAVWXQ010000007.1:0-20282 GCA_963759005.1 uncultured Gammaproteobacteria bacterium | reverse complement strand
TAAAAAATGGCTATCATCATGAGCATAGAAGGTATAGCTATCACCGGGTAACTGAGCAATGTCATTTGGCCGAGCTCTTCATTGAAAGCGGCACTGCCGGCCGGGCTGGTCACTACCCATTTGGCCAGTATGTAGTTCATCACCGATGAGAACAGGAAGGTGCTACTCAGCAGATAAGTGGTGTTTTGCAGACGGGCGTCAAATGCTTTACTGCTGAACTCGTCGAGTTTCTGCCTGATCCTGTCTACATCCATAAGCTTAGGGTTAAACACCAGCGTTCTAAGCAGTGGATAAGGTGTATAGGTGGAAATCAATACGACAATACCGATCAGCCCGGGGACAGCGGCTTCCTTGACGGCTAGCCATTGTGGGTCGAGTTGCAATAGACCGATACCGCCCGTAAGTACTACACTGATTAAGCCAAGCAAGGCAATAAAATTGAATTTTTTATACTTGAATAATTCAAACAACCCCCAACTCGAGAGGAAAAAACAATGCGACCATAAGCGCACTACTGGCACCGAGATTGTCTCCACGCTAAATTTCATCAAAATGACTGAGGGAAGATAATGCTGACCAGCAGGTCAATCATCGGACGTGGTTTATGCGTGGCCGTTGTTTGTCTCGTTGAATTGGCTCTGATGCTCATATTAAGGCTCGTATTTTCGGTGTCTTTGTTGCTGTCTTCACAGGTGTTTTACCGGCCGCGCATCGCGTATCCACTGTGAAATACCATTACGTACATTAAAGACCTGGGTGTAACCCATTTCTTCCACCAGGTAGCGGGCTAATGTACGGGTACGACTACCCGTAGTACAGATTAATATCACCGGATCATGCTGCCCGGCGGAGGCGGTAAAGCGATCCATAAAATCTGATTTCAGGCGACCACTGGCGTCGACAAAAGTCAGTAATTTACTGCCTTCGATAATACCTGTTTGTCGCCATTCACCTGCGCGGCGTATGTCATACATCGGCACATTCTGTTTTAGCATGAGCTCAAGTTCAGTATTATTCAGATTGCTGTAAGGCGGTTCACTGCAGGCTGACAGCGCAGTTAATAACAGCAAGGCAGGAAAAAAAACGCAGCAGTCGTTGACTGCTGCGTGCCGATATCACCTGGTTGAAAGATTTAATCATCACCACTCATAAAACCCAGTAGATGTAACAGGCTGGTGAACAGGTTAAAGATAGATACAAACAGCGTTACTGTGGCCATAATGTAATTGGTTTCGCCGCCATGAATAATGTTGCTGGTCTCATACAAAATCAGGCCAGACATTAACAGTACAAACATGGCAGATACGGCCAGTGACATCATCGGCATTTCAAATATAATCGCACCCAGTCCGGCAAGAAAAGCCACCAGAATACCGGTTATCAAAAAGCCGCCCATAAAGCTGAAATCTTTCCGACTGGTCAGGGCATAACCCGATAGCGCAAAGAAGATGGCCGCAGTGCCCGCCATTGCCGTAGTCACTATCTGGCTACCATTCGTCATCGCCAGGTAACTGTTAAGAATAGGCCCCAGGGTGTAACCCATAAAACCGGTCAGTGCGAATACAAAGACCAGGCCTAAACTACTGTCACGAAATTTCGCCGTGGCAAACAACAGACCGAAATAACCCACCAGTGTAATCAGTAACCCTGGATGCGGCAGGTTGAAGGCCATCGACACACCGGCGGTCAATGCGCTGAATAACAGCGTCATGGAAAGCAGCGTGTAGGTGTTGCGGATGACCTTGTTGGTCGAACGTACAGCTGTTGGTGTACGAGCTGTGTTAGAAATTGTTGTATTCATTATGAATTACCTCCAATTAAGTTTATTAGTGCATTGCTGCTAATTTAGATTCTGCTGATTCAGATTCAACTAATTCAGATTCAGCTAATTCAGTCTCAGGCACTTCATTCAGTGCTGCTATCTCGTCGAACCCGGATGAGCGTTCCATATCGCGTTGTCTAGACAACCGTCGACCCACCGTGCGACCGGCGCGATCAGCCGCCCGGTCAATCGCGGTATAAAGATCTTCTTCAGTATCTTCAATTACCACGTCAGGTAGCCGGGGCAGCACCACCTGGATGTGACAGCACTTGTCTTCACCGCCACGTGGGCCATTAATATCAGACAGCCGTACCTTGACGCGCTGAATATTTTCGTTCCTGGTGCTCAGGGCAAACCCCAGGCGGCGTTCAATGTGGCTGCGCAGGGCATTGGTCAGGGAAAAATTGCGTGCTTGTATATCGATTTGCATATTAGTGCCCGTTATTTCAATTGGTTTGAAGTACATGACTAAGATAAACTTGTTTTGAGAGAATAAAAAGTCGAATATTGTTGACGTATTGTTCGTATTTAACGAAGTGATTGTAAATTATGATTAACTATAAACATCTTCACTATTTCTGGGTGGTAGCTAAGGAAGGTGGCATCGCCCGCGCCAGTAAACGTCTGCACCTGACGCCGCAAACTATTAGTGGGCAACTCAGTCTGCTGGAAGATAACCTAGGAGAGGCCTTATTCAATCGAGTCGGGCGTAATCTGGAATTAACGGAAACTGGCCGTCTTGCCCTTAGCTATGCCGATGAGATTTTTGCACTGGGTGGCGAGCTTGAAGAAGTGGTAAGAAATTTTCCAGATGGAAGACCGCTGGTATTTAAAGTGGGTGTGGCGGATGTGGTGCCAAAATCCATTGCCTATCGCTTGTTGGCCCCGGCACTGCAGTTACCAGAGTCGGTGCGTATTGTCTGCCGGGAAAACAATATCGATGCATTGCTGGCCGAGCTGGCGTTACATAAGATTGATCTGGTGATTGCAGATAGTCCTATTCCTCAGGGTGTGAATGTGCGCGGTTTTAACCACCAGCTGGGTGAATGCGGCATCAGCTTTTTTGCGGTACCTGAGTTGGCTCGCAGCTTAACAAAAGGCTTTCCACATAGCCTTAAGGGTGTGCCGATGCTCTTACCAGGAGAAATGACCGTGGCACAAAGTCGGCTGTTAAAGTGGTTTGATAAACTTCACATACATCCACGTATTGTGGGTGAGTTTGATGACAGCGCATTAATGAAAGCCTTCGGCCAGGCCGGGGCTGGGGTTTTTATCGCCCCACACCGATTGCTTCTGAGGTTGAAGAAAAGTATGGGGTGGTTGACATCGGGCAGACAGATGAAGTGCGCGAGCAGTTCTACGCTATTTCTGTGGAGCGCAAGATTTCTCATCCGGCAGTCGCCGCGATTACAGAGACTGCTCGTGAGTGGCTATTTCGAGATAAGCCACAACCATCTAAACGAAAAAGCAACAGGAAAAAAGCATGAGCAAAGAAGATAAAATGTCAGCAGCGTCTACAGCAAAGGGTGTTTTTGACGCGCCGTGGGAAAAATCTTTCGACAAAATACTTACCCCTTTCGAGGAGTTTATTCATCGGCAAACCACCAGTGGTTTATTGCTGATGGGGCGGCCTTCGCAAATCGCCGCTTAAGCAAAATCAGGGGCTGGAGGCAAGGTGTTCTTTGAGTCTGATGTGATAACAAACTAACGTGCCATCTTTGATTATATCTGAGTAGAATCGAATCGTTTCCGGTAAGATTATGAATTACTTACTAGTAGTTCTATATAGAAATATAAATCCAATGAAAAAACTACCAATCATCTTCGAAGTCAGTGACCACAGTTTTGAAAAATATGTCATAGGTAATTCTTATAAAGCGCCGGTTTTTGTCGTTTTTATGAATATGTGGTCAGAGCCCTGCAATCAAACAGCAGAGTTGTTCGCTGCACTGGCGACAGAATTTGCAGAACAATTCGTCTTTGCAAAAGTTGATGTTGATGAAAACAGCGAACTGGTTCAGCAACACAGCATCGAAAACGTGCCCACACTTAAAGTCTTCGTTGCTGGTAAAGCCGTTGTAAGCGAAGAAGGCCAGCTGTCAGTTGATGAAGCCAGAGCTTTACTGAAAAGCTTTAACATAGTTAACGAGACCGAAGAAAAACGGTTGCAGGCACGCCAGCTTCACATGCAGGGCGAAACCCATGATGCCATCATGCTGCTAACTCTGGCGATACAGCAAGATCCATCAAACACCAAAGTCGCAATGGACATGGTGCAAATATTCATCGATATGGGTGAAATTGAACAGGCCAGCGTACTGTTTAACAGATTACCTGAAGCCGATAAAAGTAGCGTAACGGGACTAAGCCTAAGCGGCCAGTTATGGATAATAGACCAGGCGGCAAAAACAGCTGGTCTACAGTCACTAAAAAAAGCGATTCTCAGTAATCCTGATAACTACGAGGCGCGCTTCGATTGTGCGATATGCGAAATCGCCGAACACAGCACCCAGCAAGCACTCGAACACTTGTTCTACATACAGCAGCACAATGCAGAATTTAAAGAAGGTGCCGCCAGAGAAATGATCATTACCATCATCAATACCATTGCGCCCAATGATCCCGAAATGGCGCAGCAATTCAGAGCACAGCTAGCAAGTACGCTGGCGGTTTAAAGCCCGGCAAATAATTTTGAAACAACCTATGGACTTTCAGTCCATAGTAGTTGAGTGTGGATGTTTAATCGAATAAAGAGCCAATATGATACTTGATCCCTTTGTCTGACCTCTTTGTCTCCTTAGAAGAAAGCGCACTGTTCTGTCGCCGCATTTTTGTAGATCGTTATCGCGTTGCATCGACGACTGTTCAATTAACATTGTTTTACATTTCCCCGGTTGTATCTGGCTATTAGATAGTGTCTTATAGCGTTATAAATGTTATCAAATGAAAAGAGGCGATGAATCCCATGCAAACAATGAATAATGTATTCCAGTGGTCTTGTTTTATCAGCGGTATGACCGTGTTGACACTCCTTAGCGGCATCTTCGCCAGTTGGCTCGTAATCGAGATTCTGGTTGTGCTAGTAGGCATAAATTCATAGAAAGCCTGACAGAAAACCGGTACCAGAGAGCAATATTTAAAGCACCGATAAAAATCATAATGTGAGTAGTGATGAAAAATCTCTCACTAGTAGGTACCGTTGGTAACTCTATTGTGGGCGTATTTGGTGGAGGTATCGGAGGTTAAATTCTGAGAATGCCTGGTATTGCAACAGGCGGTGGCATAGACCTTGGCGGTGCAGGTGACATGGATATTAACAGTATTGGCAGAATTGCTGGTGTCGGTGGTGGTGTTCTATTGGCTGAAGTTGGAGCTGTGAAAAAAGTGCCAGGTAAATAAAACCCTGGCAAAAAAAATGTGGAAGAAAGATCGTTTTTACCTATTTAAAATAGATCTGTCCTTTTGACGTCAAATTGATAGAAAAATTTTGGCTTGTCAGTATTTACTTTGACCCAAATTTTATTTTAAGTCATAACACCGGGGCGAAATGGTTTATTACTCTGGTTTCTATTATGACGGCCACCTGACTTATTCTGCTGCACGAGCTTGACCTTTTTAGCAATTAGACCACGTGTATCTGAGCTACATTCAAACTCTACGGTTGCGCCAACTTTTAAAAACTGACAGTTAATAAGGTCGTCTTTGTTAACCACAATATCTGTACCACCTCCATTATCGAGGAACCCGTAATCCTTATCACGGAACCATTTTTTAACTGTCGTCTGTAACATTGTTAGAAACCTATAATTGGATTAATGCTCTGTTAAAACGTCATTAGCTTTGCTGAACCGCAATATGGAGCGTTGCAAAGTGAAATGACTATTGCCCGGTTTGTTGAAGTGCTTTGTTAGCGGTTTTTAAATTTAAAAATCTGGTTTAATTATAGCAGGGTTGTAAGATAAGCCTGCAGCGTGAACCTCGAGCAGTTTAACCTGCAAGTTTACACCGCTCGCTTTTGATGACCTTACTCCTAAAGCGTCATCTCCAGGTAAAAGGGCCGACCTTTTGTTCTGCCTGTTAACCTGAACTTAAAGCTGCATATCGGGTCTTTAATGTGCGATATAAATCACTGCGAATAGCTGCTTATGGCGAAGATTTGCTGATAACATCGATAACGAGATCTTCCAAACCCGGTAGATAATTTCAAGTAATAATCAATAGTACACTAAATTGTTAATATAGATAACTATGAAATCATACATTGTTGCTTTTCTTTTAATCAGTGTTTCTTTTATTTCATGCGGTCACGTTTATGCCGATGACAAAAACAATAATAATCGTACTGATGATGAAGGCCTGCCTTATGTTGAAATAGAAGCAGTTAAGGATTTATCTTCTAGGTAATGACTATTTTAAACAGAAAGTCGAGGCGAAATTGAAATGCAAAGTAGGTCAAGCCAGACGTAGAGGCCCTAAAAAGGGCTCTGACCTCATATAAGCAGGCCTCATATAAACATGAAATGGCTTCCGATGTGCTGGGATGCACAAGTGCCGAGAGCGCATGGATACGCAGGAGCGGCCCAGAAGCGACCGGTGACATTATCTTCTTTGTTGGCCTCACGGGCGATGGGTTCGTTAAGGCAGCGCATAAACCAGCTGATAGACATCAGGCGTTCTCGCCATTCACTTATATGCTGGTTGAGGGCATCCAGTTCGGCGCGGCTGAGTTTTTCCTGCTGGCTATAACGCTGTGATAGCACACTGCCTTTGAACAGACGTTGCCTTTGTTCGATGACTTCAGCAGCGCTCCAGTTAGTAGCGGTGTCACGATCGATGTGCAGTACCAGGTGGTAGTGTTATGTGAAGTACCAAATTATGTGAAGCAACGAGGATATTTACAGATTTCTTATGGGTTTAGGATGAAAGCGCTTAACATAATCTCATCATCCAAAATGCTCAGCACATCATTAATTAAGCGTAATTTGCGTTTTTCATGCGCCAAATTGTGGTTGCGATGCGAATTTATCTAGCTTTGGTTTGTCTGTTGAATCTAAATTATGTGAAGCGATTCGAGACGAAGTATCAATGAAACAATGACTTACAATTTGAGCTCAACATAATTCAGAACTTCACATAACATGTGTTATGTGGAGCTCCACATAAATAGTGGTTGCTCATGAGGGCATAGGCGGCGATGTCGATGGCGAAAATGTCAGCTAATGCTATTACACAGTCCTGTATCCATTGCCGTCTATGTTCGTAGCTCTTTCCTGTAAGCGCATCGTCACCACATAAAAAAGCACGGCGGACGCATCGTGAGACGCAGTGGTAATACGGGGTGGCATCGAGTGAGACCAATGTCTTCCTGGATTTTGGCATGTGGCTATCCTTAGCGAGTTGTTGCATTAACGGTACAAAATCGTTATGTTATTGTCAATTGTTTTATGGGTGTCTTTAATAATAAGACATTGTATTTAATACACTTTCAGCTATTCGAGGAATTATTTATGACGTATCTTAAGACCCTGTTTATTTTTGTCATTATTATCGGATTTAAACAGTCATATGCACAAAATGATCCCGAAATTTTGCAAATATTCGATCAATTTGTTTCATCTAATACTGCGGTAAGTAAATGTGATAAACCTGATAAAGAAACGATGACCCATTTTCTTGCTAATCTTCAAATGGTTTCTGATTCCGCATTAAAAAGGCTTAAAGAAACATACCCTGAATATACAGAAAATAATATATCCAGGTCGATGCAAAAAAGACGTGAACTGATTACACAAAAGGCTAACGAATTAGTCGAGACTAAAGGTTGTGCTGATCCAGATGTTAAATTAGCCATTAAGCGCTTCTATGTGCAAGCAAAATGGAAGCCAGGACAATAAAAATGGCTAACAAAAAAATCAATACTGGGGTAAGTTCCCCACGGTCTATGAGTCAAGCCTCCACTCCTGGTTGCTGTTAATTTAAATGGTTTTTAACAACAAAGGCGAAAGTTTGGGTATTTCAGCAATTGAAATTGTGTCTGTCCTTTTTTACTTTGTCTTTTTTATGGCCAGGGCTAGGTTCAGCATAGCTTTAGTAATGATGTCGGTCTTGATAAAAAATTAAAGAAGAATATGGTCTTCGTTGGTAAAAAAATAATAATTAGCTCAAGCGTATGCAACAACACGATACTTAGCATGGCGTTAGTGTTAACTATAAAAACATAGGTAATCATGCATAGTGGATTTTCTTACATTTAAAAGCTTTATTAGTACTGAAGTGTTAATAATGTTTTATTACATTGGTGCACTTATATTGCCTATAGGCATATGGCGTTTGCTTACGTGGCTTATAGGTAAATATAAATATTTAAATGCTACATATGAAAACGGAAAGGAAGTAATATGGCATTCGTTAAATAAAAAATAACAAACTAAGCTTGTAGTATTTTTCATGTCTTCTTTCCTGTTTATGGAACTATTTTGGCGAATGTTGTTTGAATTTCTTATTGCCTACATGCAAATTCGTGATGCGTTACTACGTACATAGCTATAAGCATATTAATGAAAGACGCTAACAGATCAGTCAACTTGGCCGAGGTATAAAACGCGCCGTCAAGCTAATTTTAAACCTCAGGCGTGATAGATTACAAAACTTTGATTACACAAACTAAGGAGTAAGAAATGACGCTAACAAAAAAACCAGTTGCGGAATTTATTGGTTCATTTTGGCTGGTATTGTGTATCGATGGTTTGAAACTGAAGAAAGTTCCTGACAAAGCAAATACACACTGACGGCAAAAAAACGCCACGCTAAGTGCATGTTTGGCTTAACATTATGTGTGTAAAGTAGATAAACGTGTGAATCATTCCAGGCAGGAGGGTAAAACGTTTGTTTTGCCAGTGTAAATACAGCCATTGAGTGGTGAATAATTGAAAACAGGGTTTAGGAATCAATGATTTTTGTGGGTTTAACTTCTATAATTTCCCCTATCTACTTAGAGTCTGCTTATTTCGGCTCTGGAATTAATTTAATTTTATTATGTACAGGAAGTACGGACAGATATTTGCTCCTGCAATATCTGTACTTCCACCATCCATGGACAGGTCGGCAGATATTTGCTCCTGCAATATCTGCACTCCCACCATCCATGGTGGTCGTATTGGTGTAATGCAGGAGCAATTGTCGAGAGGATTAGCTATGTGTGGAATTGTCGGCGCAGTTGCCGAGCGTAATGTAACGCCAATTTTGTTAGAAGGACTTCGACGTCTTGAATACCGCGGATATGATTCGGCGGGTATTGCCGTGTTGGATAAAAACGATTGTATCAGTCGTGTGCGACGCGTGGGTAAGGTTAAAGAGTTATCAGATGCACTTGAGCATACCGAGGTAATTGGTGCGCTGGGTGTGGCGCATACCCGTTGGGCGACACACGGTGAGCCCAGTGAGAAAAACGCACATCCACATATATGCAACCAGTCAGTGGTTATTGTGCATAACGGTATTATTGAAAACCATAGCGAGCTTCGTGAACAACAGCGTAATGAAGGCTATGATTTTACTTCGCAGACCGATACCGAGGTTGCCGCTCACCAGATAGAACATTACTTAAAACAGGAAGGCGATCTTCTAACCGCAGTGCGTATGGCTGTTGCGGATTTTGAAGGCGCTTATGCTTTAGGTGTGATTTCCAGTAGCGAAAAGAACCGCCTGATAGCTTCACGTCGTGGCAGTCCATTGGTGATTGGTGTTGGCTTTGGTGAATATTTTATTGCCTCAGATGCAGCGGCATTGTTACCGGTTACGCGCCGTTTTATTTACCTTGAAGAAGGCGATATCGCCGACATCCGAACCAATGCACTGGTTATCTACAATGAGAAGGGCGAGGTTGTTGAGCGTGAAGCCAAAGAATCTGCATTAAGCGCGGACGCTACATCAAAAGGTGAATTTCGCCATTTCATGTTGAAAGAGATTTTTGAACAGCCTGCAGTCCTGGTTGATATTCTTGAAGGCCGTTTTGTTGATGGAAAGTTATTAGACACTGCGTTTGGTGTTAACGCGGATAAAATTTTTGATCAGGTGAAAGCAGTGCAGATTATTGCCTGTGGAACCAGTTATCATGCCGGGCTGGTTGCACGTTACTGGTTAGAAGCCATTGCCGGTATTCCCTGCCGGGTAGAAGTGGCGAGTGAGTATCGCTATCGCAAAACCGTGTTAATAGATGATACCCTGGTTGTGACCATTTCACAGTCAGGCGAAACCGCCGATACCCTGGCAGCACTACGTGCCATCAAGAAATTTACGAATTTTACGCTGTCAATCTGTAATGTACCTGAAAGTTCACTGGTGCGAGAAAGTGCACTCAAAGTAAGATTAAATCCAATATCCAGGAAATTTTAGCGCGTGGTGGTGAGGTTTATTTATTTGCTGATGAACGGCTGGATATGGCTGACCTGGGTGAGCAATGCCATATAATGAAAATTCCAGCAGCAGATATTGAACTGGCACCCATTCTATTTGCTATTCCGTTACAGTTGTTTTCGTATTTTGTGGCAGTGCGTAAGGGGACCGATGTTGACCAACCACGAAATCTGGCAAAATCGGTCACGGTAGAGTGAAGAAAAGTTATTAGTTTGCAGTTAAATGCGAGTAACAAAAACAGCGAAAAATGATCAATTAATACAATGGTAGATATTGCCGGCGCTGGCAAGGTATAATTAGTGCCTGACCATGTCATTATATCAGGTACGAATGCCACCAAAACCGCCGACTGCGCACACGCGTAAACTATTTATCAAAACATATGGATGTCAGATGAATGAATACGATTCATCGCGTATATCCGAGATCCTCGCTGACTCGCACAATCTTGAGCTCACCAGCAATCCAGAAGAAGCCGACGTGCTACTGCTGAATACCTGCTCGATTCGAGAAAAAGCACAGGAAAAGGTGTTCTCTCAGCTTGGCCGCTGGAAAAACTGGAAAAATGATAAACCCGATTTAGTCATTGGCGTGGGTGGCTGTGTTGCCAGCCAGGAAGGTGCAGAAATTCAAAAACGTGCGCCCTACGTCGAAGGGTATGTGATGACAGGTTTTGCCTGGATGCAATTAGGTTACACGCAAATTGATTTACCGCTGTCAGGATTTGCCCCGATTTTTGGCAATCATGCAGTGGGCGGTTTAATTGCAATATGTGCAGGCGCTCTGGTTTTACTTGTGCAGCAATGCAGGCAAATAAATTTCAAGTTTGTTTTATCCGTTGTTTTGCCTGTGGTTTTGTTGTGGCTGGGTGGTAGCGGCTTAAAAACAGTAAACTGGACAGATAACGCAGGCGATGTAATTAAAGTCAGTGTGATTCAGGGAAATATCGCACAGAAGGATAAATGGAAATCACACATGAAGCAGTTAACACTGGACAGGTATCGAGATTTATCCCTGGCTCAACAGGATGTTGATCTAATCGTGTGGCCTGAAACAGCGGTACCGGATTATATGCATCGTGTACCTGCCTGATCTCAATGAGTTACGTGCAGCCATGGACGAGACCGAAACAGCGCTTTTGCTTGGAATATTTATCAGGGAATCGGGCAATGGACGTTACTACAATGGCTTAATGAATATTAATGGTGATGTTTATCTAAAGCGTCATCTGGTGCCACTGGGCGAATATATTCCACTGCGTTTCCTCATCGGTTTCTTTAATCGCTGGATCAATATTCCGATGTCCGATATTAAATCGGGCGATAACAATCAGGCTTTGCTACAGGTGGCGGGTCAGCCGCTAGGCATCAGTATTTGTTTTGAGGATGCTTTTTCGCGTGATGTGCTAAAAGACCTGCCGCAGGCAACACTGCTGGTAAATGTGAGTAACGATGCCTGGTTCGAAGATTCACACCAACCGCATCAACATCATGCTATCGCGCGTATGCGCGCACTCGAAACAGGCCGTTATATGCGTTGGTTTGTGTAGTTTGTTATTACTGGGATTTGGGATTAAGGGTTTCAAAGCAAGAAAATTGTCCACAGATGGGCGCAAATAAAAGTTTTTTTTGTGATCACCTTTTGCACGTTTTGCTATCGCTCAGGATGACAATAATTTTTCATTTGCGTCCATCTGTGGATTAACCATCACTCGATTGCCGCCGAATAAAACGAGTATGTTCACATCGTTCGCAGTTGGTAATTTCATCGATACTCAGAAATGGTTTGACTTTGCCGCAATTTTCACAAATCAAGGTGCCGGGTCCGGTTATTTCGCCACTTTTATAAACCGGTATCTGCTCAGCCAGAATGTGATTAGACAGGGGGCCTGTTTTTTTGAACTGCTCCAGTTCAATACGAGTATGGTCAGCAACGGATAAAAATAGCTCCATCACTTTCCGTTCGATCATCTCGATATCCAGTAATAACCAGTCATAAAATTCTGCACTTGAGTCCATCATGTATTCAGCCGCATCGTTAATATCACGTTTAATATATTCGCCTATTTCATGCGCTTCTTCAGCAGTGACTACGCCTATATGTACGGCCTGATGTTTAGCCAGGTCCAGTGTTTTTTGTAGTGACATATCGTTGGGTGTTGCCTGTTCAAATGCGCATTGCATTTCTTTCATCATCTGGTTGTAGGCTGATATGAGGTGGCTTGCTGATTTTTTCTGTAATTGAATCATGGAGTCCTTTGTTTGTACTGTTTAATTGTGCGAAAGCATTTGCATATTTATGATTAATAGTATTGCTGATGAATCCGGTCTGAAAATTTAACCAAGCCTTTATCTAGTCTCGGATCGCATCCTGGTGTATCCTTCCCTTCTACTTAAAATCCTGTTTACGCCAGTTTGTTAATAGAGTTATAGCCTAGTAGTTTGGGCTAAGTGAAAGCATCCGACGAACTGCACTTTTTATTATAATTGCTTATGAATGAAGAATACCAGGCCCAGAGAATAGAAGAAAAAGTTCAGAGAATCTGGGCTGATAAAGCCACTTTCAGCGTCACAGAGGATGCCACAAAAGAGAAATTTTACTGTCTGGCGATGTTTCCTTACCCCAGTGGACGCCTGCACATGGGGCACGTTCGAAATTATTCCATTGGCGATGTGATATCACGTTTTCAGCGTATGTTGGGCAAAAACGTTCTGCAGCCCATGGGCTGGGATGCTTTTGGTTTGCCCGCTGAAAATGCGGCAATGAAAAATAAAGTGGCACCTGCTAAATGGACTTACGAAAATATTGCTTATATGCGCGATCAGCTAAAACGCCTGGGATTTGCTTATGACTGGGATCGCGAGCTTGCCACCTGTAAACCTGATTATTATCGCTGGGAGCAATGGCTGTTTACGCGTTTATTTAAAAAAGGCCTGGCCTACAAAAAAACCGCTGGCGTGAACTGGTGCCCCCATGACCAGACCGTACTGGCGAATGAACAGGTAATTGATGGCAAATGCTGGCGTTGCAATACCGAGGTGGAGCGTCGCGAGATAGCACAGTGGTTTATGAAAATCACCGATTATGCGGACCAGTTGCTCGACGATCTTGATCAGCTTGAAGACTGGCCGGAACAGGTGCGCACCATGCAACGAAACTGGATTGGCCGTTCTCAGGGCGTGCAGCTGCGCTTTGATGTTGTTGGTGAAGTTGAGGGCGGTGATCCTAATAATGAAAGCGGAAACGGTGTCACACCGTTAACGGTTTATACCACACGAGCGGATACGTTAATGGGGGTGACTTATGTTGCGGTTGCCCCAGAACATCCACTGGCAAAAAAGGCAGCTGAAAATAACGCTGATTTACAGGGCTTTATCGATTCCTGTAAAGCCACAAGTGTGGCTGAAGCAGATATTGCCACCATGGAAAAGAGAGGCATGGCCACCGGATTGCTGGCAACGCATCCCATCAGCGGTGAGCAGGTGCCCATCTGGGTAGCCAATTTTGTGTTGATTGATTATGGCTCCGGTGCCGTCATGTCAGTGCCAGCGCATGATTCACGCGACTATGCATTTGCTAAAGCTTATGATCTATCAATCAAGCAGGTAATTTTTCCGGCAGACGGTAGTGAAGTAACCGTTGATAAAGAAGCTTATGTCGAAAAAGGTGTGCTGAAAAATTCAGCCGAATTTGATGGTTTAACTTCCGAACAGGCAATTGATGCGATTGCCGATAAGTTAGTCTTGATGAATAAAGGCGAAAAGCAGATTAACTATCGCCTGCGTGACTGGGGCGTTTCGCGGCAACGTTACTGGGGCACACCGATACCGATTATCCACTGTGATAAATGCGGTGCCAAAGCGGTTCCGGATGATCAATTACCGGTAGTGTTGCCAGAAAATATCGAATACGGTGATGATGTAGGTTCCCCGATTAAGAAGATGCCGGAATTTTACCAGACAACTTGCCCTGAATGTGGCGGCGCGGCGGAGCGTGAAACCGACACTTTTGATACTTTTTTTGAATCGTCCTGGTATTACGCGCGTTTTGCCTGTCCGGATGCCGATTCGATGCTCGATGACAGAGCTAACTACTGGACGCCGGTCGATCAGTACATCGGTGGTATCGAACATGCGGTACTGCATCTTCTCTATGCCCGTTTCTTTCACAAATTAATGCGTGATGCAGGTCTGTTAGATAGCGACGAGCCGTTTAAACGCCTGTTAACCCAGGGTATGGTGTTAAAAGACGGCAGTAAAATGTCCAAGTCTAAAGGCAACACGATTGACCCGCAGCCACTCATCGAAAAATACGGTGCCGATACGGTTCGTTTATTTATTTTATTTGCTGCGCCACCGGATCAGTCTTTAGAGTGGAATGATGAAGGTGTTGATGGTGCGGCACGTTTCCTAAAACGATTATGGAAACTGGTGGTCACACATGTTGAAAATGAGCCGGTCAATGTTGATGTCCTGGAAGTAAACAAATTAAACGCAAAGCAAAAGACGATTCGTCGTAAATTACACGAAACCATCAACAAGGTAAGTGATGACTTTGAGCGTCGCCATACGTTTAATACGGCGATTGCAGCAGTGATGGAATTAATTAATGAGTTAAGCCGGTTTGACGATGAGTCGCAGCAGGGCAAGGCGGTAGTACGTGAAGCAATAGAAAGTATTGTTTTAATGTTATCCCCAATCATACCGCATATCACACAGCAACTTTGGTATGAGTTAGGGCATGATGAATTACTTGCAGATACAAAATGGCCACTCTGTGATGAGTCTGCGTTGCAGCGGGATGAGATCGAACTGGTGGTTCAGGTGAACGGAAAATTACGTTCAAAAATTAATGTTGCAGCAAATGCTGACAAAAAAACAATTGAAGCAATGGCTTTGACGGATGAAAAAATTATGACGAATATTGAAGGTAAAACGGTGCGCAAAGTTATTGTTGTGCCAGGTCGATTAGTTAATATTGTTGCCAATTGAGTAGTCACCTTCTATTTCTATTTAAACACTGGGTATTTAATCAGGCAATGTCAGGATTCAAAATGTTAAGACTAAGGCGTTCTATAACAATTTTATCACTTGTATTTTTTATGCAGGCCTGCGGTTTTCAGTTGCGTGGTGCGCTGGATTTGTCTCAGGATATATCACCGATTTATCTGCAGCAAAATAGTGTATTCGAACTGGGGCGTGAGATAAGGTCGTTACTGACTGCTAATAAAATACAAATGACTGAAAATGATAAGCAGGCAAAAACGCTATTAACTCTGTTGAAAGAGGCAAAAACCCGACGTGTTTTGTCTGTTGATGGCAATGGCCGTGTTAAAGAATATTTATTAAATTACACGGCTAATTTTTCGATAAAAATAATTAACCCATCAAAAGACATAAACGACATAAACGGCATAAACGACATAAACGACATAAACGATCAGGGCAGGGTAGATTCTATTTCGGTTTCACGTCCTTTGTTATTTGATCCTGATGCGGTAGTAGCTGTGGTCAACGAATCCGAAATTTTATACAAAGACATGCGGCGTGATGCTGCGCGTTCGATTTTATTAAAGTTGCAGGCGAGTTCGCGACAACAGGTTGATGACAACATAGTAAACCCGAATGCAAATATAGACTCAGGCAATGATAAGACACAATGAACGTTCGCCCGGATCAACTTCAATCGATGATAGCCAGGGAGCTATATCCGGTTTATATGGTCAGTGGTGATGAGCCACTACAACAGATGGAGTCTCTGGATTTAATCCGTTCATTTTTACGTGAGCAGGGTTTCACTGAAAGAGAAGTGCTGGATGTCGATGCGCAATTTGACTGGCAGCGACTAATCGACGAAGCCGCCAGCATGTCTTTATTTGCCACACGTCGTATTGTTGAATTGCGATTGCCTTCTGCAAAACCCGGAAAACAGGGTTCGTTGATCCTAAAAGATTATATATCTCGACCACCTGAAGATACGGTGTTAATTGTTAATGCTGGTAAAATCGATGGTAGTGCAAAAAAGTCTGCCTGGTTTAAAGCCATCGAAAAAAATGGCTTGTTCATACAGTGCTGGCCGCTGCCGGTAGATAAACTACCCTCCTGGTTAAAGCAGCGTTTTAGTCTGCGTGATATGGATGCAGATACTGAAGTACTTAGCTTTATCAGCCAGCATGTTGAAGGTAATCTGCTTGCTGCCGATCAGGAAATTGAAAAACTTTATCTGTTATTAGGGTCTGGCAAAATTACTTATGCAGATGTTGCGCAAGTGGTTACTTCACAGTCAAGATACAGTGTGTTTGAACTGGTTGATATGTTGTTAACGGGAAACAGTAAACGCGTGATCAAAATCATTACAGGCTTAAAAGCAGAGGGCATGGTGCCCGTGGTTATTAACTGGGCGTTGGCTAAAGATATCCGTTTATTGTCACAGGTGGCGGCAGAGCAATCATCGGTTGACTTCAAACTAAAACGATCAGGCGTATGGCAAAGCCGAATTGCTTTATTCAAATCTTGCCTGTCACGTCATAGACCACGAACGTTTCAGCTAATGCTAAAGCGTTGCGCTTATATCGATGCGGTAAGCAAGGGTTTGATTGATGCCAATGTATGGGATGAAATTGAAACGCTTTGTCTACGTATAGCTGGGACCAGTATAACACCCGGGTGAAAACGATGGGGTTTTCGCTCCCTGGGCTGCTACGCCCTGTTTTGCCGTACGCTATGCCAATGTGCTGAGTGTAAATTATTCTGTGTAACTGTCATTGTTAAATGTAGTCAGTTAAACGTTCTTTAAATTCAATCATAAACCTATTCAATGCAGGCTTCCAGGTAGGCCTTTAATCTGTTTAATCTCGGCCGGCACCCCCAAAAACACCGCTAATCAGGCTGTCACGGGTTTATGATGGTGGTAAGCGTTTGAGTTGGTGTAAGTAGATTCTATGCCTGTTTCTGCTCGCTAAACACGCCATTAATAGGACTATCTCTTTCTACCAATGGTAAGGCTAAGGTTTGACCTTATGCCATTTAAAGTGCCTGTTAGTGCTGTTTTTTTCTAAGCATGAGTCTATGCATGATTGATAACGGAAACTCGGAAAATATACCTGAATGAGAAAAACCGAACCATAGCTGACTGTCGTGAGATTAATTGTGAGAGGCAGAAAACACCACATAGCCGACATCTAAGAAATGGGGCTGACTGAGAAAAAACAACCTTAGCGGACTACCAGTATTTTTACTCTGGACTTCCCCCAAATATCAGGCAAGTTATTTCATTTCTACTGCAATCAAAAGACTATCTCATTCGTATTTAGTACATGGCACATCATTTTGTGTCTGTATTTAATTAAAACTGGAGAATACTATGAAAGATAAAAGTCAGATGATGAAGGCAACATTAGCAAGTGTTATGGCTGTTAGTACGGCTTTACTGGCACTGTCAACTTGAGTTCAAGTTGACAGTGCCTTACAAAAGTTTACGAGTTATTAGCTGCATTTGGACAGGTCTTCACGTAGTATTTATTCATGCCGACTATTATTGTCAGGCTATTCGTTCAGTCTTTCTAGGCTGTTCGTCCTTCCTCAATAGCAAAGCAAGAAGTTAAAGGGGTCGCCCCTAAGCCAATCGTTGTCAATAGGCAAAAGCATACCCTGACGTAAATATTTTACGTTTTTAAAATACAAAAACGCAGGTTTTACTCAATGCATCCGTTATTTCTTGTGTTGGTTCTCGCTCAAAAAATGAGCTGCACCAGTCACCCCTCGGGATCAAGGCAATAACCGTCTCATGGACTTTTGGTTACGCCCCTGGCTCAAATGAGCCCCAGAAAATCGTCGGTTCCAAACGCTATCCAATGGATTTGTTACAGAGCCATGGTTGTCTTTCTTTTGAAAGTTTCCACACCCTTGAAGGCTTAGCGTTTAGGCATCTCAGTGTTAACCTGTGTTAATAATGAATGAAACAGCGTCCAATCAGAGTCCTGGTTTCTCCACACCCCTTACCTGGTTCACTGTTTCATTCAAATCTTTTAAATAAATAATTTCTCCGGTTTAAACGGAACATGATCTCTCATTACGTAATAACTGGCTCTTGCCAATTTATGCGCCAGTGCTTTGCGTGCAACTATCATATTGCGTTTAGACGATTTTCGTTGGTAAAATTTTCTGGCCGGTTCATAAAAACGTAATGCATAGTTGGCCGCTTCCATAAATGCCCAGGCCAGATATTTGTTGCCACATTTTTTATTACCTGAGCCTTTCTTTTTTCCATTGCTGGTCTTTTTACTGTCAACACAACGGCAATAGGAGGCGTAATTACCTACTTTGTGAAAACGACTAATATCACCTGTTTCCAACGTAATGGTTAAGGCTAAAATTTTACCGATACCAAATACCGTTTGAAGTTGTTTATATTCAGTTATGTTTTTGCACTGAAGCAGGATGCTTTCTTCTATCGTTTCAATCTGGCTGTTTAGTAACGCAATAACATTCAAATTACTTTGAATGGAAAGAAACAGATTCTGATCTGAAATGGCAGACAATAAATTATCAGGACATTTTTTAATATCCTGGCTTCTTAACCGAAAGCCTGTGCTACGCCAGTATTGTGCCTGGGCACTAATCACGTGAGCGGTTCGACATTGGACAAGTTGCATACGTTTGCGCATTAAATCTCTAAGGCTACGTTGCTCTTTTGGATAAATATAGCCAGTGGGTAAAATACCCAGTCGCATTAAATGTGCTAGCCAATAGGCATCGTATTGATCATCAGTGTGTTTGAGCCCCTCGTATTGTTTAACGGCAGTGGTGTTGACGAGAGAAACAGAATAATCTGCTTCCATCAAGCCATCGACTAGCCAGTACCAGTTGAAAGTTGATTCGATGGCAATACCCTGTAAATCATCTTTATAAGGTTCAAGTAAAGTAAGTGTTTTTGATAAATCATTACTTAGCCGCTTTTCCTTTAACCGATTATTGTCCTGATCAATGATAGAAACGTAATGATTGTTTGAATGTAAATCAATACCGCAGTATAGTTTCATGAGCCGGTTCCTCTGTTTGTGTGAGAACTTCAGTTTACCGCTACCTGTGAGAAATAACCTCTCTCAGGTAGCTGGGACTGGCTTATGATTATCAGAAGGATTATGGTTTGATTATCTCCTCCGTTGGTCAATAAAAAATCTTTCCGTCCCTTTTAATCCTGGGTTAATTTATACCCTGTCTGTTCACTGTAAAAACACAGTGAGATATAACAACAAAGGTGCGCGAAGCACCAGAACTCTCGTTTTTCAACGCTCGCTTTTTCAGCCAATCATTGAGAACCGGCTCACCACAATCGAATTCATCTGTTACATGTGTTGCTAACAGGGGGGTTGGCGCAGATAGTTCTGCCATTGAATTAATTTTCCCAGAAGGAGACGTTTATCGATCATAATTTATAATCCCAAAACACCACATAGCAGCCTTTTATATCTATCTGCTATACTAAAAAACATGGATTCAAAAATAGTTGAGCAACGGGCAAGAGCTTTTAATTATCTATTTGATGCCGTGGTAGTCACTGATATACAGGGTATTATTACAGATTGGAATAAGGGCTCAGAAAACCTATATGGCTACTCAAAAAAAGAGGTCATAGGTAAATCTGTCAGTATTTTACATGTACCAGAAGATGTTGAGCATATAACATCAGAAGTCATAGCAGCTGTAGAAAAATACGGTAACTGGTCTGGTGAAGCAAGAATGCTGCACAAAGATGGTCATATCGGCTGGGTCGAGTCTATGTGCGTTCCTATTACTGATGACAGTAACCAGATGGTTGGTGCTTTAGGTATTAATAGAGACATTACCAAGAGCAAAGTTGCCGAAGAAGCACTGCGAGAAAGTGAGCATCGTTTTCGCTCACTGGTCGAGACTACAGATGACTGGATCTGGGCAATAAATCTAGAAGGCATACACACCTATTCAAACCCCGGCATTAAAAACATACTTGGCTATGAGCCTGAAGAAATTGTAGGAAAACCTAGCTTTTCCTTATTACACGAAGA
>CAVWXQ010000006.1:0-101066 GCA_963759005.1 uncultured Gammaproteobacteria bacterium | reverse complement strand
ACTATCGCAATTGCAATTGCATAAACTTTAAAACTCTAGGAGTTAATAATAATGCCTACTTTTGTACGTACTGAAAAGTGTGATGGATGTAAAGGTCAAGACCGTACAGCTTGCATGTACATCTGCCCACACGATTTAATGAAATTGGACAAAGACGGTTCTGAAACAGGACACGCCATGAAGTCTTACAACCAGGAACCAGAGCAATGCTGGGAATGTTATTCTTGCGTTAAAATCTGTCCTCAAAATGCTATCGAATGTCGTCACTATGCTGACGTTGTACCTTTGGGCGGTTCTGTACAGCCTTTACGTGGTACTGATTCTATTATGTGGACTATCAAGTTCCGTAACGGAAACATGAAGCGTTTCAAATTCCCTATTCGTACTACTGCTGAAGGTTCTATCGATCCTTATGCGGGTAAACCACAAGCTGACATGGCTAAGATCGAAGAAATTGGTTTCTTCAATCACATGGAACAGAACGGTTTCCGCGCTGGCGACCCAAGCGAACTGATCTGTAAGTAATTATTGCAAACAAGATCATTAAACAATTTTAGAAATAGAGGAAAATAAAATGGCCGAATTTGGTAATCCAGATGTCGTCGAAGAAGAAGTAGACATTCTTCTTATCGGTGGTGGTATGGCTTGTTGTGGTACAGCGTTCGAAATTCCACGCTGGATCGAAGCATCAGGCAAAGACATTTCTGTAAAATTAGTTGACAAAGCTGCAATGGACCGTTCAGGTGCTGTTGCTCAAGGTTTGTCTGCTATTAACACTTACATTGGTTCTGAACAAGATCCAGCTGACTACGCTCGTATGGTTTCTAATGACCTTATGGGTATTACTCGTGATGACCTTGCGTACGACTTAGGTCGCCACGTAGATGAGTCTGTTCACCTGTTTGAAGAATGGGGTCTGCCTATTTGGAAAACTGACGAGAACGGCGAGCGTTTTGACGGTTCTAAAGGTATGACATCATTGAAAGATGGTGGTAAACCTGTACGTTCTGGTAAATGGCAAATCATGATCAATGGTGAGTCTTACAAATGGATTGTTGCTGAAGCTGCTAAGAAAGCTTTAGGTATCGACAATATCCAGGAACGTATTTTCATCGTTAAACTGATTAACGACAAAAACGACCCTAGCAAAATTGCTGGTGCTGTTGGTTTTTCTACTCGTGACGACAAGATCGTTGTATACAAAGCTAAAGCAATCCTTCTGGCTGCTGGTGGTTGTGTAAACATCTTCCGTCCACGTTCTGTTGGTGAAGGTACTGGTCGTGCATGGTACCCAGTATGGAACGCTGGTTCTACCTACTCAATGGCTGCTGAAGCAGGCGCTGAGTTAACATTGATGGAAAATCGTTTCGTACCGACTCGTTTCAAAGACGGTTACGGTCCTGTTGGCGCATGGTTCCTGTTGTTTAAAGCACAGGCAACTAACGCTTACGGCGAAGCTTACATGCAGAAGAACAAGACTATGCTTGACGACTACCCTCCTTACGGTGCGGCTGCTGTTCCTGCTTCTTGTCTGCGTAACCACTTAATGCTTAAAGAGATGAAAGACGGTAACGGTCCTATCTGGATGGATACGGTAACTGCTCTTGGCAACCTACGTGAAACATTGTCTCCACGTGAAGTTAAGCACCTGGAAGCTGAAGCATGGGAAGATTTCCTTGACATGTGTGTTGGCCAATGTGGTATCTGGGTTGGTGAAAACATTGAGCCAGAGAAGAAAAACTCTGAGTTAATGCCTACCGAACCATACCTGTTAGGTTCTCACTCTGGTTGTTGTGGTATCTGGACTTCTGGTCCTGATGATGTTGGCGCGCCTACTACTGAAACAGAGCCTGGCGTTCCTGATCACCTTCCACAAGGCTGGAACTGGGGCTACCGTGGCATGACTACTGTAAACGGTCTGTTTACAGCTGGTGACGGTGTTGGTGCTTCTGGTCACAAATTCTCTTCAGGTTCTCATGCTGAAGGTCGTATGTGTGCGAAGTCTATGGTTAAGTACGTTTTAGACAATGCTGATTACAAACCAGAGCTGGACACTTCTGTTGAAGACCTGGTTGCTGAAATCTATCAGCCTGTTCGTACTTACCTTGAGTTTAAAGACTACACAACAGCTATCGACGTTAATCCAAACTACATCACTCCAAAAATGTTGCAGTTCCGTCTGCAAAAAATCATGGACGAGTATGTAGCTGGTGTTGCAACTTATTACAACACTAACGCCGAAATGATGAAAGTTGCTGGCGAAAAGATCGACATGCTGAAAGAAGATGCTGCGAAAATGCGTGCTAAAGACCTTCACGAATTACTTCGTGCATGGGAAAACTATCACCGCATAATCACTGCTGAAGCTCATCTGAAGCACATTGAGTTCCGTCAGGAATCACGTTACCCAGGTTTCTACTATCGTACAGACAAGAACTTTGTCGACGAAGAAAACTGGCATTGTTTCGTGAATTCAATTTACGACAAGAAAACTCAAAAGTTCACATGCTTCAAGCGTGCGCACGTTGATTTGGTAGACAAGTCTAAACTGTTTAAGTAAGTCCCAGATTTACAACAGTTGAGTTAAAGAAATCCGGGCATCGTTGATGCCCGGATTTTTTACTTTACCAGGCTTTAAATATAGATGCCGCTTGATACTTTTCGGCCGGTCTCTACATTTAAAACTTTATACATTGTCATTCTGAACGGATGTAAGGAATCTTTTGCCACCAACGGTGCATAAGATCTCTCTCACTGGTACGTGATGACAGACCAGTACATTAAGATAAAGGTAATACCATGAGTGAAGAAGATACATTTAAATTTGAACTACCACATTCAAGCCCTGTTGCACCAACCCGCCTTGAACTGGAAGATAAATTAAAATTCCGATGTCATCGCGGTGTTTCCTGCTGGAACGAATGCTGCTCTCGTGCAGACGTAACGCTTGCGCCTTATGATGTTATCCGTCTTAAAGATGCCACTGGTATGGACACCACAGAGTTTCTAAAGGCACATACGGTACCGTTTGAACTCGACATGCATGGCGTTCCCGGTTTAAAGCTGCGCACTGATGACTCTGGTGCCTGCCTGTTTATGAAAGAAGAAGGCTGCTCGGTCTATGAGAACCGCCCTACCGCCTGTCGCTATTACCCTTCCGGCCTGCTTTCTATGAAATCCATCAGTGAAGCAACTGATGAACGTCACTTCCTGCTAATTAAAGAAGACCATTGTAAAGGCCACGATGAAGACCAGATTCAGACTATTGGCGAGTACCGTAAAGATCAGGGCGTTGAAGAATATGACGACCTTAACCATGAATGGTACCAGATCATCCTGAAGAAAAAGTCTACCGGACCAAGCATTGGTAAACCGTCTGACATGAGCTTGCAGATGTTCTTCATGGCAAGCTACGACATGGATCGTTTCCGCCGTTTTGTAATGAGTGACGCCTTTATCAAAATGTACGATCTAAACAACGAAGAATACGCCGAACTGGAAACAGATGATATCGCCCTGATGAAATTTGGTTTCAAATTAATGAAACAGGTTTTCTTTGGTGAGATGACCATTAAAGAGCGTGAGGGCGCCTGGGAAGAACGCGTTAAAGAGCGTAAAGAGATTCTTGAGTTTCGTAAGCAGGCTGAAATTGCTGAACACCAGAGAAAATCGGACGAAGCTCGAAAAGCAGCTTTAGATTCTGGCCTGGATGTAGATGACTAAAGCACTTTTCTACAATAACTTCCTGCCAATTATATGAATAACGTAACTGTGGGTATTTTATCCGACTCGCACGGATTTTTAGACCCGAGAATTGCGAATACTGTCAATCAGTGTGACTATATTGTGCATGCTGGTGATATCTTCAATGCGCATGTTTTAGAGCAGCTGGAACCCAAAATAGAGTTGATTGCCGTTGCTGGCAACAATGATTATCCCGGCCTGTGGAAAGATGAAGAAACGGCTATAGTTAAAGCCCTGCCGCAACAAAACAAGCTAGAATTAGCCGGTGGCCTTATTTTAGTTGAGCATGGTCACCGTCTGGGCAACCACCCTGAACACGATCAGTTTCGCAAGGATCACGCAGAAGCACGTTTAATCGTTTATGGGCACACCCATCACCGTACCATTGATCAGGAAGCGGAACCCTGGGTGGTGAATCCTGGCGCTTCTGGAAAGGTTCGCACCCACGGTGGTCCCTCATGTTTAATTCTTCACGCCAGTGAAGATGAATGGACTATTGATACTGTTTTGTTTAAGAAAGTTAGTATTTAAGAAAAGTTGGCAGTTGGCAGTAAAAACTATAAGCTTTTAACTGCTAACTGACGACTGCTATCTGCCAACTTCTTTTTTAAGCCTTAATATAAACCCAGCCTTTCTCCAAACGTTGTGGAATCAACTCTCTGGCAGACTTATCCTTTGTCACCCCCGGCATCAACACTATTTCAACACCTTCCTTTTTAAGTGCTTTGGCAATAGAACGATTACAGGCATATATTGCAACTTCATCGCTATTAATCAAATTCTGTATACGATTAATATAAGGTGATATGCCCGGTCTTAAAATATTTATACCGGCTTTATTAGTAATAATATCCAGTTCCATCGGTGTATTGGCTTTACGATAAGTTGCCAGTAATTGATCTGCTTCATTTAACGCAGCATTAACAACCTGCAGGTCACTGGAGTCAATATGCAATACAATTTTTCGTTTTCCATGCTCAACTTTCACCTGATTAGCAACATACTGAAACGTATTTTCAGCAGAGATTGCCTGAATTGCATTGGGACTGTACTGATAAGTTGACCAACCCAGTACCACACCGACAACCAGCGTTAGCGAAGCTGCCACAGCCCTGCCCAGCATTGAAGCAAAACGCTTTTGATGTGGATTATCAGAACGTGATGCTGGCACCTCGCTGTAGGCATAACCAACCAGCTCACGCACCGCTTTTAACTGGCACACCTGTTCACGCAATTCTTTATCGTCTAATATAGCTTCATGTATCTCATTCATCTCATTGCTATCAAGCTGCTGATCGATGAATAAATTTAATTTATCTTCCGTAATATCCTTAATATTCATTATTTTACCCTTCGTAATTTAAATTCGGATAACTCATCAGAACCAAATTCAAGTAACTTTTGTTTCAGGTCTTTACGTGCTCTAAACAGACGACTCATTACTGTTCCGATGGGCACCTCTGTAATTTCTGCAATCTGTGCATAACTAAAACCGGCAAAATCAGCTAGTGTCACCACTTCACGCAACGGTAATGGCAATTGCTCTACAGAAGCCCTGACGCGTTTGACTATTTGTGACTGCTGATAATTGTCAGATTGCTCTACCTGATCGTCATCATGCATCTCGACAAATTCAACATTCCGACCTTTAACACGCAAATAATCCTGCCAGCAATTATATAAAATTCGATATAACCAGCTATCCATGGTTTTCACATCACGCAGACTGGATGCATTCTTCAGGGCCTTGTAAATGGTTTCCTGCACCAGATCGTCTGCCAGTGCAGTATCATGACACCACGAATAGGCAATGCGGTAAAGCTTATTTCGTCGCGCTGCAAATTCTGATTTGAGAGAAAAAACAGCCATCAGATTTTTAGCAACTTTCATAAAAACTCCCGATAACACTCAATAGACGTAAATGCAGCCACAATATTCCCAAAAATATTTGTGAATATTTCACCTGTTTGCCACGTCTATCAACAATACAAATTATAAAGCTATATAAATGAAAAAATGAACCTCGTCATACATAGAATAAATCTAATAATACTTTTCTGCATCACACTTTTGAGCGGCAACACATACGCGTCGTTCGATGTTTTACTTAAAAGTATAAATGATAGCCAGCATAAAATCTCAGAATACATTGGTCATGGAAAATGGCTGGTTTTAAATATATGGGGGACCCGCTGCCCACCCTGCCGAGAAGAGATGCCTGAACTGGTCCGTTTTCATGATGAACACAAAGACACAGATGGCATAGTGCTCGGCATAGCCATTGATTTTCCCGAGTTATGGTTACGCCAAAAAAAGACGAAGTCATCTTTTCGCTGAAGAATATCTTATCGATTTCCCGATTCTGTTAAGTGATTCAACCATCACCGAAAAATTAGGTCTCGGACGATTACAGGGTCTTCCCACCACATACGTATTCAACCCTGAAGGTAATGTCGTTGGCATGCAGGTCGGTGGTATAACCAAAAAAATCCTTGAGGGCTTTATCAAAAAGATGGAGCTGAATGCTCCGAAAACCCCCAAAAATTAACTCGCAGTAATCAACCACTAAATCAAGAAGAGGAAAAATATGAAAATAATATTTTTAAAACCATCCTTTATGGGGCAATGCCTGTTAATGACAACAGCTTTAATGCTGAGCAATATAACGGCAACCGCTTATGCTGCAGAAGACGCAGGCCATGGACACGATTATCGTACATTCCATACTGATGGCAAGATTGATTATGGAAAGATCGGTGATTCATATACAGCGGAGCTGGTTATGTACTTAGCCGGAAACCAGTTCATGGTCATGGAAGATTTAATGAAGGATTTTCAATCAAAAAATCCTGATATAAAAACTGTATATGTTGAAACTATTCCACCAGGGCAGATACTCAAAAAACAATTATTAACGCAGGGTGAGATCAACGGTGAAAGGACATCGATGACTCCAGACCTTTTTGCCAGTGTCAATATCAATCACTTAAAAAAACTCAAAAGCAAAGGCTTGATGAATGAACATATTATTTACACTCACAACAAGCTCGAGCTTATGGTTGCCAAAGGCAATCCAAAAGGTATTAAGGGACCAGAAGATCTCGGGCGAGAAGACATCGTTCAATCACACCCAAACCCTTTGACTGAGGGTATATTCAAGTTTTATGGAAGTGCAATGCTCAAGGATCTCGGACTATATGAGAAGGTAACCGGTGGCGCACAGTGTAAAAGTTGCTGGGCGGTTAAAGGAAAAACATGGTTCACCTCTCGGCATCACAGAGAAACCCCTCACCGGATTGAAAATAACGAAGCAGACACAGGCATTGTCTGGACCACTGAGGTTGCCTATGCTCAACGAGAGGGTCGTCCAATTGATGGTGTGTCGATACCCGCACCTTATAACAAACAAGATGACGTGGGTTATGCTATTGGTCCGATGTTAAAGGCACGTAATATGAAAAACGCCAATCGTTTTCTTGGATATCTAGCCACGAAAGATGCTCAAACTATCTATGCTAGCTATGGTTTTATCCCAGCAACCAGCGAGGAGTTGAAGGTTAAGCCATTAGTGGCCAAATCTAACGAATGAGTCAAGCTGCCGTTATACCCGGCGTTTCACCCAGGGTATAACGGCATGATCATAATCTCACACACAAACATTTAAGAGATGTGAATAATTACACACTTGCGACGTCTATCCATTACTACATGGAACGTTAAAAGCATTTAACCGATTTATAAACCAACAACACATACCACACTGGTGACATCTATGAAAAAGCTGATATCAATTTTTTTACTTTTGATAGCGATCAGCGCCAGCTACCAAATACAGGCTGGAGGAGAAGATGACAAATCCTTTGCAGAAGAAAGAATCGTATTACAGATAAGCGACGCTGATCCTTTTAAACAAACTTTGGTTCTAAATGTAGCGTCCAACCTCGTTAAACACTACGGACAGGACAAAGTCGACGTAGAGATCGTTGCGTTTGGTCCCGGCTTACGTTTGATGTTTAAGGATAATGTTAATAGCGGTCGTATTGATGGCTTAACATCAAGCGGTGTTAAATTCGCTGCATGTAAAAACACTATCACAGGCATGACTAAACAATTAGGGCATGCACCTGAGCTAAACAGTAATGCCGCTCTCGTTTCTGCCGGAGTGGTACGCATTATCGAATTAGAAAATCAGGGTTTCAAACTGATTAAACCATAAAAAAAACCGTAACTAAAAAAATAAAAAATTATATCTTTTTTGAGAGGATGAAGAACGAATGACAAGAAGAAGTTATTACTCAACCACTATGAACTGAAAGTCCATAGGTTGTTTTAGAGTGATTAAAAATCACTTCTAGTACCTGTCATCTCGACCATAGGGATCGTTACATGGATGTAACTTATTAGGGCAATGCAGGAGCAGTTCCCGAGAGATCTTAGAACTCTCAGATATTATCAGAGCTTCAAGATTACTCGTCGTCGTATTGCTGTAAAAACACACAGCAATACTCTGTATTCCAGGCATCCTGCCTTCCACCCTTCGGGCTGTACTGTATACATTCTATATCGTTCCAAACGATATAGTCGGAATGACAATTTCACTAAAGTCTTGCACTAAAGTGCATAGTTTTTACTAGCGTCTTAGGATAATAAGTAGTAGGCAGTTGGCAGAAAAAACTATAATTAGTTATCCTTCATTCGGGCTAGAAACATGCCAGAATGACGGTGTTGTTTATTACTGCCAACTGTAAACTGACGACTGCCAACTACTTCTTAACTTAGTTTAAATAAGCATCTTTCCAGAATTTTTTCGCTTGAAGCGTTGCCTGAAGCATTAAACCTGATTGCGTCATCTCATAAACAGTAATATCACCTACAGTAATGGATCCACCGGTTGCACCACCCTGTTCATCAAATTTTGCCGCAGCATCGATGTGCGCCCCAAGTGACCAGCCATATTCCACAAAAGAATCCATGACCTCAACACTATGAAAAACAAAAACAGCACGGAAATCTTTTATGCCTAAACCAGGGCCAAGACCTGCTTCTCCCATTTTCATATAGGTACGTTGTTGCATATTATTATTAACCACACCATAACCACCACCACAACTAAATATGAGTATGCTCACATTAGCACTACTAAATACCGCATAACCTGGTGATTTTTCGATCTGTTCTTTAACCTCAGGCTTTACTGTATAAAGCTGTGTTAGTACATTATTCTCCATCTTATGAATAGCGTCGCGTTTGTCATGTACGCTGTTACTCGTCGTAGTGGCACAGCCCGCAATACACACCAAAATCAGCACACAAATCGTATTAGTTAGGTGAAACATGATATATTCTCACATATTTTTTAGATACTAAATATCTATAGCTGTGTTAATAAAAATAGGCAATTAATTTGAGAACTTTGCAAGAAGCATCTTTTTCGTTATAGCGGCGTCACCTACACGGACACAAACTATTATACATAAGTTTTTACATTAAGAAAGAATTATAACCCATTATATTAACTATAATTTACTAACTTGATCAATACTAAAATTAAGACGAAAAGAAAGAAAAGAGAGACACAAGAAACTTTGCTGATGCACGATTATTGAATAATATTCTACATCGTTGGAAACAATCAATCTATTTAACAGGCTTCATATTTAATAGCGACAAATAATCAAGTAATACCTTCCGGTTTGCGGGTTTGGCAAAAACATTACTGTGATTACTGTCTAGCAACTGGTGATTTTCCCCCGAGGGCGAGAATTTTCTGCCGAACCTATAAAGGTCGGCAGGATATCCAGTCATCTCACCACTTTCACTGTGCAATATCAAAACCGGTATCGGCGAGATTGAAGCAATATAATCCAGCGGGCGATAAGAATTATCAATAGTAAATGAAAGTGGCCATTGAAATAACCAGAACAACCAGCTTTTAGACAATACCTCCTGCGTAACGTCATGATAATCACTAAACGCTTCTACAAATATCGTTACTGATAACAACATTGATAACATTCACTTCGCACGCGCTAATTCCGGGACCCAATCTCAGTATCCAATTAGAACCACCCTTGTCAATGCCTGCTACATCAGCCTGGTTAGATAATTTCTTGGGTTAACGGGACAGCAGTGAAACTTTGATTATTATTTTTTCGATGAAAACTGTTCATACGGCTTCTGGAACTTACTCGAATTGCCCGACCTGGAACCGAGCTTACCGATGAATTTGTAATAACAGCTATTCCTATCGACACCGTTAAGGCCATCCTGAAAACTGGCATGATCGAAAGCCTGACTACCGACCTGCCCGTGCCACAACTTTATCTTATATGTTAGAACAAGTACCTGAACAGCATCATGAAATCGCCATTCAATTATCAGAAAATATAGAGGTAAGTAAAAAGCCTGTCTTCACTCAGTTTATCTGCAGATGAACAGCGTGAAATAATTGAAATAGCCTACAAATACCTGCGTTATCAACAAGCAGAGGAAGGTCGTGATCCAGCCATTGCTAAACAAAGTTTTCAATTACTGACATTACGTAACAAGTACCCTGTAAGTAAACCAGCCTGAAGTACCTGCGCCTGTTTCGACCAGATAAAGGTCATGGCAGTAAACGCACATCATTCGGTTTAGGTAAGCGACTGGATAATTATTATGGTGAATTTGGCTTTAAAATGTCGTTTCATGACCTTGAAGATAATGAAAAAGGTTTTCTACAGGGTGCATCAATAAACATCGGTAGTTTGCAGATTCGAGCAGAAGAAAATGAAACGATCAGGCTGTACAAGTTGGATATAATTGATATCTTCTCACTGGCACCACGCACACAATTTTTCAAACCGGTCGCCTGGCGTATTTATACCGGTTTTGAAAGACAATTCACCAAAGGGGTTGATCAGCTGGCTTATCATGTTACTGGCGGTGGTGGTGGCAACTGGAACTTCCTCGGCGACAATCAGTTTTATACACTGGCAACAGCAAGGCTGGAAATCAACAAGCAGCTGGATAACACTATCGAACCTGGTTTAGGATTTATCACTGGATTTCTTTCACACTTTGCTACAAGCAGCGCACGCCTGGAAGTTAGTGGTGAACATTTTACCGGCAATACAACATACCGCTTACGTGCTTTATACATTCATAACTTTGTCATCAACACCAATAACTCGTTGAAGATTTTTGCGAAATACGAATGGCAGGAAAGCAATACTGAGTTTTCTGATATTAACCTGAGCTATCAGTATTACTTTTAAGTTTATCGCTTAATGCTATATAAATAAAATCGTTGCTGCCTATTTAACTGCCCGCTCCATGACTCGGGCAGTTAACGGGAATGCAGTGAAGTAAAATGAAGTAGAATGAGAAAAGAAACCTGGCTTTCATCTTTATTTTATTTTACCAGTGGTACTGCAGATACAGCGAGTTGTAATTACTGCCGCCTTTGATAAGCCCAAAGGATGATGAGGTTTCAAAAATGGATGAGCGGTGATGTATGCCTATACCGAAGTACAGGTTATTAATCGAGTTCACACCAAAGGTATCACCTAGACTAAAGTCCAGGGTAAAATCGAGATAGTTCATCAGATTGCTCAAACGATAACTCTTTCTGTCCATTTCTCTTTGTTCGATATTAACCAATAGAAAAACTGAAAACCTGCCGAGGAAAAAAACTTTTAGTTATTCTAAATTCCAGCGACTCATCCGCCGCACTCATTAACCAGCTACCGGATTCAGCAATTAAAAGCAATTCTGCCTGATCAGTTTTAGCTGGTCCATTTTCATACTCACGATCCAGCACAAAAATAGTCTTTCAAGATAGCGCGGCTAATATATTCTCTATAGGACTGAAACCCTATATTGCAATCGGGTAATAAAGCAGGTATCTTCAATACTTGTTTATAATTATGTAGAGCATAGAGATGCTTAATGAGAGATCGCAATGAAGTTTTTAATAATAGTTTTGAGCCTGAGTTTACTGATAACAGCTTGTGGCGAACATGCAGCTAAGGGTGCAGGTGAAGGCGCAACTATGGGTGCCGCTTCTGGTGCAGTCGGCGGTCTCGTCAGTGCACTTATATTTGGTGGTGACCCGGTTGAGTCAGCAGCGCGAGGTGCTGTTTATGGTGGCGCTGTCGGAGCGACTGCTGGGGCGATGAGTGGTAGTAAGGTTGATGCAAAAATTGACGAGCAGCGCAACGCAAAAGCAGAAAAGATTCGTGCCGAGATAGGCGATGATGCCTTTAAAGGTTTAAGCGCGCTGGTTACCTGTGATCATCAGGATGCACTGCAAGATGCGGTCAAGGCAAAACAATCAACAAATCCAAACTTTGCAGTCTCAGGTTACTGGCTGGAAGTACTGAGTTATGCCGATCAGGGAAACAACGACAGGACAAAAGAATTGATGCCTGCTGTCGTGGAAAAAGACTGGGAAACTAATAGTGAGACAGAAGCAAGAGCAAGTTTACTCACACTTCAGGATAAGCTTATGGCCATTCGCGAGGAATACAAATTACCCAAAAAATGCGAATGATTGTGAGTAACCATGATTCATAAGCAGATTACTGTGATTGATCCCATTGGCCACAAAACCAATCCTGTATTTACCATTGGAGCTAATCAAACATGACTGTTGTGTCAGAACTGTCGATTATATAAACATGAAGTTGCTGTAATTAGAGGCTACTATTCATTTTTCATCCAATTCAGGTAGGCAGCGGCACCCTCTGTGTTTTCAGCAGGTGACATTGATAAAAAGTCTTCTTCGGGCGATGGTAAATATGCACCTTGTTTTATTTCTAGCGCCAGTGTGCCAGACTTTTTACTGATATATGAATGCCATGTATTGGGCGGTATCTCTACCACACGTGTTGCAGCCGCCGACAATGTTATTCGCTCCACGATCTCACCTGAATTATTAAATAGCAGCAAATCCAGCTCACCCTCTAAAACTATAAATAATTCCCACTTATGCGCTTGCGGGTGGCGGTGCGGCCTGATGTATGTACCAGGCTCAAATGCTAAAAACAAACGTTGCACATCAGCATCGGGGGACTCGTGTATATTTAAATTCGTACGCAGGCGATCAGAACCTTGCGCTGTAGCAACCAGTTCTTTAAGCCTGTCTCCTGAATATTTTTTAATCATGGTCATACAGCTTCTCCTTCCTTATTTGCAGTATCTTGATTTGAGCTATTATAATTAACTAGTACAACACCGATTAATATCAATACGATGCCCGCCGTTCTTAGCCAGGTTAACTGCTCACCGATTTGACCCCAATAAACGGCGCCGATATAAACCAGAACATAGGTGATACCAAGAAACGGATAAGCAAAACTCAGCTCATATTTTGTCAGTGCGAACATCCATGAAAGCATGGATAAGGCATAACAGGCAAGACCGCCGATGAGCCAGATAAGGACCGTATTATTTTCAATAATGATAAAGAACAGGGATAAGCTAAGATCTACATCATCATGCAATTGCAGTTGAATCATACTTAATTTCATAAACAACTGTGCACAGGCAGATAAAATAACACTCAAACTGAGCAGCAACACTGCATTGGATTCGATTTTATTCATAAATTAAGATTATGTCTGCGCCAGTAATGAAATGCCAGCAACAATGAGCACAACGCCTAACCAGCGATTCCACGGAATAATCTCATGCAGATAAAAACGTGCAGATAACAGCACCACCACAAAACCTAAACTGATAAAAGGAAAAGCTTTACTAACATCCATTATATAAAGCACGATAAGCCAGATACCAATAGCGGTTGCCAGACAGATAACGGCCAGTATTACTTCCCATTGAAAAAGTGCCGTAATAAGCTGTGAAAATGTTTTTGCATTTTTTAATCCCCGGTCAGCAGCCAGCTTCTGCAAGACCTGACCCGTTGAAGTCAAAATCACTACCAGAATTATCAGAAAATATTCCACTAATTCCTGCCCTGTTCACTGACTATGCTTCTGTCTTTTTTATTTATCGGAATATACCAGAGCACAAATTTACCCCAGCGTGACTGCTGTGCCTGTCCAGGCATAAGGGCTAGCATCGCTGCATCGGCATCAGAATGATGAACCAAAACCATTTCATCTTTATTTAAATGGTCTGTTATAAATAGCTTTAAGGCTTCACCTTCGATCAAACGAAAACTGCTGTCACTAAACGAAAGACCATGTTTTGATTCGCCGGCACCCGTCATATAAACATCGGTTCTTTTAAAAAACCAGTTAACCGCATGAATCATTATATCGTCAGAAAATATAATGGTATCAGGCCTTATCTTATCGGCATGTTCGAGTAAAAAATCACCAGGCATTTTGCTCTCAGCAGTGCGTTGCGGTATGCTAATGTTTATTACAAACATAACTGCAACAATACTCATCGCCTGCAGGCTCAGGCGTTTATTAAAAGATAAATTTCTGAACGATAACAATAATAAAATTGCAGCAACAGAAAAAGCTGAGACAAGTGCAGTCCACTTCCAGCTTTCACTATCATTCCACACCAGCTTGCCGATAATACCAGTCTGAACGAGTACCAGCAGTAGAGCTGTTATCAAAAAGAAAACTGCAGTCACACCACTGGCAATTTTAAAAGCAGTGCTTTTAGACCCTGCATCATTTATTTTTAGTAAAATAATTTTCCATACCGACTACCAGCAGTACTGCAAGTGGCGCCAGGCACGGCAATATATAGGTGGGTAATTTACCGCGTGAAATTGAAAAGAATATAAATGGCATCACAAACCATAAAATACAATATTTTACCAAGCCACTATCTGTATTCTGATCATCACCATTGCTAAAAAGGTTTTTTAACGCCATCGGTAACTGCGCTATCCATGGCAAGGTCAACAAAGGCAAAAACATTAAATAAAACCAGAATCGGTTCACCGTGTTGTGCTTCTTCGCTGGCAAATCTTTTTACATGTTCTTCCCAGAAAAAATAGTGCCAATAGTCAGGTTCCTGTAAATGCACTAAAATCGCCCACGGTGCTATGACAACTATTGCTGACAACAGCGTTATCCAGCCGCGAGTAAACAATTCCTGCCAACGACCTTGCCAGATAACATAGGGACCTATTACCGCTCCGAGTAACACAAATGCCAGAAAACCTTTTGCAAGAAAAGCAGCGCCGCAAAACACACCTAACAGAACGAGATAAACCAGGCGTTTTTTTGAATCAGTTTCTCGGTGAGAATAATAAAACGTTACAAATGCAGCCGTTAATAAAAAACTAAAAACAGAATCCAGTATATTTAGTGTGCCGATTAAAAACACACCTAACATGCTTAAATAAATCATCGCCGCATTTAGCGCTGTCGTCCGCCGCTGCGTAAAACTTGACAACAGCATAAATAGTGCCAGTGCCGATAAGCCTGCTGACAAAGCACTTGGTAACCGCATGGCAAAAGCATTGTCACCAAAAACCTGCATACTGATAGCGGTCACCCAGTAACCTAATACCGGCTTTTCAAAATAACGCAAACCGTTTAAATGTGGTGACACCCAGTTATCGGCGACAATCATTTCACGCGGTATTTCAGCGTAACGTGTTTCATCCGGAATCATTACCGGGCGCACGCCTAAAGGAAGTATATAGATAAGCAAATACGCTAAAGTCAGTATTAACGCATAGACTTTCCAGTTAACTAGCGTACTTTGACGGCTACTCATGGATTCTGACTCATGGATTTTGACTCATCGTTCAAACGAAGCCTGCCAGCACACCCAGCCTTCACGACCAGGTAGTGGCGCTGTTTTGACTGAATCAATCGGTAAAACAGTGATATCTTCGGGCAATAATTCAAGCATTGGCACGAAATGAATATTTCTGGTTTTTGCTTTTTGTAAAAAAGCATCAAACATATCTACACACACAATGCCTTCAACTTCAGCATGAATGGTCAAAACATTCAGTTGATTCGGCTTTATCAAATCAAGCATGTAGTCGTTATAGTTTTCTGTAGTAATACCATCGTGGCCAATGACTTCGTCATAAGTCGGTAAGGTAGCAGGAATTTGAGGAACACATTCAGTACCATTAATCACGGGACGAAATATATTGTTACCACGGCAGTCACTGTTATACAGAAAACCAAACTGATTCTTTTCAATAAGCACTTGCTGGTTAGCCTTCCAGCCAGCGACTGCTGAACAACGCGGTGCCTGTTTGAGAATTGCAGCAAGCGTTTCAACTCCCGACTTAATATCCTGATGAATTTGTTCCGCCTTCATCTTATGCATATGCGTTTGCCAGCGATGATGGTCCCAGGAATGTAAACCCACTTCATGACCAGCAGCTTCTGTATCAGAAATTACCGAATCAAGCTTTTTAGCTATTTGCGGCCCCGGCCAGAAAGTGCCACGCAGTAAAATATCCCAGCCATATAAACTGGCGGCATTCGAGCGTAGCATTTTTATCAGAAATGCCGGTTTCAGCAACCGCCATAGATGCCTTCCCATATTATCCGGGCCAACACTGAAAAAGAACGTTGCCTGGATATTGTGTTTCTTTAAAAGTTTCAACAATCCCGGGACGCCATCACGGGTACCTCGAAAAGTATCAACATCAACACGAAGACCAACTATTATCTCTGGCTCATTTTTTACTGGCTCTTCCAAACGATTAAGCCAGCCTATTCATCATTAACATGATCTTTTAAGAAATAATCCAGCGTTTCATCTATGGTTTGATCCATGGTAATTTCTGGATTCCAGCCAAGGATTTTTTTCGCATTTTCGATGCTTGGCCGCCGATGCTGGACATCCTGATAACCATCTCCGTAATACTTATGGCTTTCTATTACTACCATGCCAGCAAAGGGCGGAAAATGACTACGCAATGGATGCTTCTCAAATTTTTCCACCAACACTTCCGCCATATGTTTAATGCTGGCATCATTATCAGGATTACCAATATTAAAAATCTGACCATTACAGCTATTATTTTTGTTCTCAATAATACGGAACAGACATTCAACGCCTTCCTTCACATCAGTGAAACAACGTTTCTGTTCTCCGCCATCGATTAACTGTATGGGTGTGCCTTCAACCAGATTTAAGAATCAACTGGGTAATGGCTCGCGAACTGCCGATACGGGCAGAGTCCAGTGAATCCAGGCGTGGCCCCATCCAGTTAAAGGGACGGAACAGGGTAAACGGTAAATTTTCTTTTGTACCGTAGGCCCAGATAACACGGTCCATTAACTGCTTGCTGGTCGAATAAATCCAGCGCTGCTTGTTGATCGGGCCGGTAACCAGATTAGATGTATTTTCATCGAAGTAAGCATCCTGACTCATACCGTAAACTTCAGAGGTAGACGGGAATATGATGCGAGTACCATATTTTGCACAGTAACGCACGATACGCAGATTTTCTTCAAAGTCGAGCTCAAACACACGAAGAGGATTACGGGTATATTCGATAGGTGTTGCGATAGCCACCAGCGGAAGTACGACATCACATTTTTTAACATGGTACTCGATCCACTCACGGTGCACGGTAATGTCACCTTCATGGAAATAAAAGTCTTCCCTGTCGAGCAAACGCGTTATGGCACTGCTGGAAAGATCCATACCATGTACTTCATAATTACCTTCATCCAGCAAACGCTCAACCAGTGCATTACCAATGAAACCATTAACACCCAGGATCAATACACTGGTTTTCCTGTTACTGGCTCTCTTCTCAAATTTTGGTCCAAGGCGCATTGCAGTTACCAGGTTCATGCCTGAAGCAAGCTGTGCACCGGTACAAAATACACCGTTTTCCTGCTGACCAAAGCGGACACGAATCACACTCTCACCACAGGCAATATCCAGTGGATTTACAGATAATATTGTGCCGGCTTTCGCTTCTGCCTGCTGCTCTAATACTTCAACTTCCCAGATCAGTAATTTACGCTGACCGGCAAAAGTAAACGCACCGGGATAAGGACGGGAAACCGCACGTACAAGATTGTGAATAGCCGTTGCTGACTGACTCCAGTCTATGGCGCCATCTTCTGCTTTACGTCCGCCGAAATAAGTGGCTTCTTTATGATTTTGTGGCGTACGTGTTGCACTGCCGTCTTTTATTGCAGGCAAACATGCATCGAGCATGCCACGTGCAGCATCCACCTGCTTATTCACCAGTGTCTGCGCGGTATTATTTGAACTTATTGATACAACCTGCTGGGCAACAATATCACCGTTATCAATACCCGGTGTCATATGATGCAGTGTGACACCGGTTTCAGTTTCGCCATTAATGATCGCCCAGTTTGTTGGTACGCGACCACGATATTTAGGTAATAACGAACCGTGTAAATTAAAACAGCCTGAAGCGGGGATATCCAGAATCGCTGCAGATAAAATATCACGGTAATAAAATGAAAACAGAATGTCCGGTTTTAATTCACGGATTTTCTCCACCCATAAAGGATGATTAATATCATCCGGCGTATATACAGGGATATCATGATGCGCCGCAGCTTCTGCAATAGAAGCAAACCAGATAATCTCATCAGCGCTATCTGCATAGGTAAATACAGCGGCAACGTCATAACCATTGCGAATCAGCGCTTCCAGCCCTTCGCAGCCCATATTGTGATAACCAGCAACTATTGCGCGCATGGCTTCCTCTCTATTTATTAAAGTTAAATTAATTAAAGTGTTATTCAATATAAATAAAGACGACTTTTTAAAAATTTCAAAAAGCTATTTATCGATACCAACAACCTTATGAATAAAATATCGTGGTCTTGCTCTTACATCATGATAAATACGGCCGATATACTCACCGAGCAAACCCATCGCCAGTAATTGCACACCGATGAAAATAAATAATATGGCGAACACGGTAAACACGCCTTCACCCGCCCAGTCTGCACCATAAACAATTCGCGTGACCAGCAATACCAGACTGAATGCAAAACCAGACATTGCCAGCAAACCACCTAACACACTCAACAGACGCAAAGGAAAGGTTGTCATGCTGGTGAGTAAATCAAACTGCAGATTAATTAATTTCATTAAACTGTATTTGGTTTCATCCTGACTGCGGTCTGCATGCGCTACAGGCACTTCACAGGGCTGGCGCGCAAAACTATTGGCCAGCACAGGGATGAACGTGCTGCGCTCATGGCATTGCAACATAGCATCAACGATATTTCGATGATAAGCACGCAACATACAGCCGTAGTCAGTCATCATTACGCCGGTCGCTTTTTGTACAGCCTTGTTAATCACTTTTGAAGCAGCGCGACGAAAGAATGTATCTTTGCGGTTCATACGCACACTGCCAACAACATCACAGCCCTGTTGTGATTTTTCTAATAATTTGGGGACTTCCTCCGGGGGATTCTGTAAATCTGCATCCAGCGTCACCACCACATCACCACGCGCTTGCGCCAGCCCTGCCATAACTGCTGCGTGCTGGCCATAATTTCGATTGAGTAACACCCCTACCACTTTACCCTGATAGTCTTTAGCGGCCTGTTGAATCATTTGCGCCGAGCTGTCTGCACTACCATCATCGACCAGAACCAGCTCATACTCAAATTCCAGCGCATCACCAACCGCAACACAGCGTTTTATCAAGTCTGTCAAATTGGCTTCTTCGTTATAGACGGGCGCAACCATCGAAATTAATTTAATTTCAGTATCTATTGACTGTTCAGTAGATTTTTTTGAATCGTTTATCATAATCGTTTATTAATGCCGTTTATTATTGCCGGCTTATCGTATGGCCTGCTTATCGTATGGCATATCGTATTAAGTGCCAGTAATGACTTCTTTAATTGCCTTAACTACGCGATGTACATCTGCTGTACTCATATCTGGAAATAAAGGCAGTGAACATATTCGTTCAGAATTCCATTCAGTATCTGGTAACCTCATTTCACTTACATTATATTTTTCACGGTAATATTTTTGCGTGTGCGTGGCACGAAAGTGCAGTCCTGTTCCAATCTGCTTTTCTTTTAAGGCCTGCATAAAATCATCACGACTCATAGACAGGCGCTTTATATCAAGGCGAATAATAAACAGATGCCAGCAATGTTGCATTTTGTATTCAGGCATCTGCAAAGGCTCAATTTCATCAATATCTTTCAGCAGCTCTAAATAAGTGTGTGCAATTTCAGTCCGCCTACGATTTAACTCATCAAGCCGCGCTAACTGGCCAATGCCAAGAACTGCATTCATGTCCGGTAAGTTATATTTATATCCGGGAGTTAAAACTTCTGCCTGCGGAGACCTGCCCTGTGTTTCACGATCGAATGCATCAACACCCAGTCCATGAAAACGTAACTGACGAATTTTTTCAGCCAGTCCGGCATCATCGGTGCAGAACATACCACCTTCACCGGTGGTAATATTTTTAATCGGATGAAATGAAAAAATTGCTGTCCCCGATTGCGCGATCGGTTGATTTTTATAGCTTGTGCCCATAGCATGTGCGGCATCCTCAACCAGCGGTATTGCATGACGTTCAGCAAGTGCACGTAAAGCATCCAGGTCCAGTGCAGCACCAGCATAATGAACCGGCACAATCAGTCGAGTCCGCTCAGTAATCAAAGGCTCAATCATCTTTGCCTCAACCATCAGGGTATCACGATTAATATCGCTAAATACCGGTGTAGCGCCACATAATTCTATCTGGTTGGCCGTTGATACCCAGGTCATCGAAGGTGTAATCACCTCGTCACCGGGGCCAATATTCAGCGCTTTAAGACATAAATGCATACCGGCGGTAGCAGAAGACAATGCGACTGCATACCTGGCACCGGTGATCTCACACACAAGTCGCTCGAGCTCTGCATTTTTCGCACCGGTCGTTATCCAGCCCGAACGCAGAACGTCCGCAACTGCATTTATCTCATCTTCAGCTATAGAAGGCTTTGAAAGTGGTAAAAATGAACTACTCATATAATCTATTCTGTTTCACCGAAGAACAATTTTTGATACATATAACCGCATATAATAACAGAATTGTTACACATCATAAGCAGGATAGTGCATCTACATGACTAAATTCTTATATAATAAAAAGCCTGATAACAGACAGTTGGGATGGCATATTTATTTATGTCAGTTTTTTTGACAACGATTATGGGAAATGAACTGGAATGGGTCAGCTCAGCGGCGGAAGAAGCATCTTTGTTCCTCTTTTAGACCTGAATACCTGATCGAAAATAAGAATGTTGAGTAACTTATAATTTTTAAAGCTGAAGAAATCGGAAAAATGCAAAAACGACTTCGCTGTATTACACGTCCATCGACTCGTATTGATGACCATCATCTTGTTTACTGGACCAGCTTATATTTATATGCTCCCATTGTTCTGTCGCAAATGTTCACATCGTTCAAACTGATCTAATGGCCGCGATAAAACATCATTATTCAATGCTACCACCAGTGATAAAACTATTACTGATTACCAATAGCATTATTTTTTTACTTGAGACATCGTATGCTAATACCTTACTGGGTAATTTTGCACTCTGGCCGCCGACTGCTAACCCTGTGCTGACACCAGGCCAGCAAATGCATGAGTTCATGCTCTGGCAGTTAATCAGTTACGCCTTCCTGCATGGCAGTGTGACGCATCTTTTTCTAAACATGTACGCTCTTTGGTTATTTGGCATGGCCTTAGAAAATTTGTGGGGTTCAAGAACATTTGCAATTTATTATTTTTTTTGTGTCCTGGGTGCAGCGCTGACACAATTAATAGTAGCTGATATGATGGGTCATTATTACCCGACCATCGGTGCCAGTGGCGGTGTGTTTGGCGTATTGCTGGCATTTGGTTTGTTCTTCCCTAACCAGATATTGTTACTGCTGATTCCCCCTATGCCAATTAAGGCGAAATGGTTTGTGATAATTTACGGTCTGGTTGAGCTGATATTTGGGGTCACCGGTACCGAAGCGGGGGTTGCACACTTCGCCCATTTGGGTGGTATGTTATTTGGTTTTCTGCTGATTTATTACTGGCAGCAATACCCGCCGAAAAAGGTCTAATGTTTTGCCTATAAACACAATAATCAAGTTAACTATCATCGCTATATCGCCGATTCATTAACAGTTTAAGCAGAGTAAATATCCTATGTCACACGACCATTCTCATTGTTAGTGATTAGTTACTAGTTTGCTGCATGAGCATTTCTTGTTAATATTTACTTTAAGTCATTGATAACATATGACTGTTTATCCCCTCCACTGATGGATACTATCGCTACGCATACCGCTAAAGCATCTGGCGCATTGGCGTAAAATAGATAACCTGGTTTGTCTTAACAGGCGTGTACTGTCGGATTAACCCATGGCAGTACACGCACTGATTTCTTGCCTGGCTTAGGTCTGGCAGACTTATGACTAAAAACCGCAAAGCAAGCTATAGTTATAAATTGAAACTCAGCCTGCCCTATCTTTTAAGCTTTCTATTCTGTATGCCCATTTATATAAGTTTCAAGGCTAAAAAAGTTATCCAGATTATCGGTGAGGTCAGCGCGAAGGATACCTGATTCTTCAGGGTCGATAGTGAATGTAAAATTTGGGTTTTCACTGAGTGTGAAGCTAGTATCTGCTGCTAACACAAGCTCCTTATTAAAAGTAACTTTAACATTTGTCACATAGTGTTCAGGGATAATCAAGGTGCTGAGCTGATCCCTTTGCATACCGGTATTATTCGGGTGCGAAACAATCAATCATAAGCTTTGTGAACGCCTGCTGGTGTCGTACTCAATCTGTTTGAAACGTATTTTACCCATGCGTTTTATAGAGTAAACAATCCACCTAGCGGAACTGGATTTGCATCGACAATCAGGTAAACTTTTTGAAAGGGGTCGACTGAATTTATAGTATTTTCCTTAAGTTCAATTAGAACAGGAACTAAAGCATCGTTTTCAGCCCTGCCAGGCGCGTGTATTCAAATACGATTATTTTCACTTTCCATAATCGGTCTATGCAAAAAGTACTGTTCCCTCAATGCTAGCCACATATCATGACTATCTTCCTGCGTATTGGCGCCACTGAAATCTGCGGGTGACTGTTTCGCTATAACTGCAGATTGAACTGCGGCTTGACCTAACGCAGTAACAGAGGCAGATTCTGTGAATTTGGCCTGTAAAATGGATAAGGAATCAGCTATAACACTTTATGCTTGATAGCAGAATAACAAAGAGAAATGCCAGAACTACAAGCTTGTAATTTATCAGTAGAAATTTTTCTGTAGATAATAACAAACTAAAACCTCTCGAGATTATTGCCCTGGCCCTAAGATGGCGACAGTCGAACAGCACAATACTTTACCTCAGCAATTTTTGCCTGCGGGTCAAGCGCGGCATTTGTCAGCACATTAGCAGCTGCCTCAAAATAACAAAACGGCATGAAAACAGTACCAGCAGGCGAGTTATCACTCAATCTAACTTTTGCCTTAAGCTGACCACGACGGGTTTGCAACGACAAAAAATCATCTTCTTCCAGTCCCAGAGTCAATGCATCTCGTACATTCACAGCGATCCAGGGCTCAGGCTCTAATGCATCTAACACGGTTGCACGACGCGTCATGCTGCCTGTGTGCCAATGCTCTAATTGCCTTCCGGTAATTAAAATAAAGGGGTAGTCTTCATCAGGTACCTCATCGGGCGGCACAATATCTGCTGGTACAAGTTTTGCTCGCCCTGACGGAGTTGGGTAGCCATCTTTAAAGATTATCGGCTCACCGGGGTCACCTTCTTCATGGCAAGGGTAGGTGACACTTTCCTGCTCCAAACGCGACCATGTTATTCCTGCTATTGAATCCATCGCCAGCCGCATTTCATTAAAAATCTCTTCAGGTCCTGAATATGTCCAGTCCAGACCTAAGCGACAGGCTATTTCCTGAATAATCCACCAATCCTGTTGTGCATCACCCGGTGGTGTAACCGCCTGCCGACCCATCTGCACACTACGGTCAGAATTGATATAGGTGCCGGTCTTTTCCGGATTTGCTGCAGCTGGCAATACAACATCAGCATAAAAAGCCGTTTCGGTGAGAAATAAATCCTGTACCACCAGATGCTCCAACTTTGCCAGCGCAGTTCGCGCATGAAGTACATCAGGGTCTGACATAGCCGGGTTTTCGCCTTCAATATACATGCCCTTAATCAAGCCTTCGTAGGCGTGATTCATCATCTCGACGGTGGTTAGCCCCGCTTTATTGTCCAGCACATTTACATTCCATAACTGAGTAAATCGCTTTTGTACAGCAGGATCATCCACTGGTTGATAATCGGGGAAAACCATTGGAATTAATCCCACATCTGATGCGCCCTGCACATTATTTTGCCCGCGCAGAGGATGAAGTCCCGTACCAGGACGACCAATCTGTCCCGTAATCAAACATAAGGAAATCAGGCAACGCGCATTGTCAGTGCCATGAACATGTTGCGATATCCCCATACCCCATAGAATCATCGCGTTGTTAGCGGTTGCAAAAAGACGTGCAGTTTCTCGAATTTGCTTTGCCGTCACACCGCAAATATCTTCCATAGCCTCTGGTGTATAAGGCTGCAAGTGCAAGCTGAGCTGGTCGTATTGTTCGGTGTGAAAATCGATATAATTCTGGTCAACAAGTCCTTCTGTTACGATGACATTCATCATGGCATTGAGCAAGGCAACATCAGAGGCGGGTTTAAATCGCACAAAATGGGTGGCATGTCGAATAAGCTCAGAACCCCGGGGGTCCATCAAAATAAGCCTGGTACCATTCTTAATCGCATTTTTCATCCATGTCGCACCGACAGGATGATTCACCGTCGGGTTGGCACCGATAATAATAATGACATCAGAATGACAAACATCGGCCATTGAGTTGGATACCGCTCCCGAACCAAGGCCTTCCAGTAGCGCTGTTACCGAAGAGGCATGACACAGGCGAGTACAGTGATCTACATTATTCGTGCCAAAGCCTAATCGAATTAGTTTCTGAAATAAATAAGCTTCTTCACTACTGCCTTTGGCGGAACCTAAACCGGCCAGTGCATATTTGCCGTCATTTTTAATTATTTTTGTTAAACCCTGTGCAGCAAAGTCCAGTGCCTCATCCCAGCTAGCTTCACGAAATATTGCCAATGGATTGGCTGGGTCAAAATCCAGCTCGGCAGACTTTGGCACATCACTGCGGCGAATCAATGGTTTTGTTAAACGTTCAGGGTGGTGGATATAGTCAAAACCGAAGCGACCTTTTACACACAGACGCCCTTTATTTGCTGGACCGTTTCGTCCCTTCACGTGAAGAATTTTATTGTCTTTCACATGATAGTTAAGCAGGCAACCCACACCACAATAGGGACAAACCGAGTCTACGGTTTTATCTGGTTCAATCAGGCCAACACCACCCGCTGGCATGAGTGCACCCGTTGGACAGGCCTGTACACATTCACCACAGCCCACACAGGCACTCTTACCCATGACATCATCAAGGTCAAAAACAACTTTGGTTCTAGAGCCACGTTTGGCAAGCCCAATAATGTCATAGACCTGTATATCACGACAGGCGCGTAAACAGCGAGTGCAGTGAATACAGGCATCGAGATTTACTGTCATCGCTGGATGAGATTCATCCCTGGCCACTTTATTCAGTTCGAGCCTCAAAACGAGATGCCTTAACGCCTAATTTATCCGCCCATTGCTGTAATTCATTGTCAGGCGTGTAGACCGTTTGCAGGCATATCGGATTGTAATAATTCCAGCACCATTCTCTGCGCCTTTAAGACACGTTCATTATTGCTATGAACTTTCATGTCAGCGGCGGGTTTGCGACAACAGGAAGGCGCAAGTACGCGTTCACCTTCAATCTCTACCATACAGGATCGACAGTTTCCTGACTTCGCCCAGGTCTTACCGGTAGCACAAATGCGGGATTTCTACGCCATGTCGGTGCGCTGCATTAAATATGGTCTCGTTTTCTTTGGCGTTTATGGTTTCGCCATTCAGGCTGAATTTGATACTCATGATTTGTTCCCGCCGATTTCTTCAGGGAAGTACCTGATTACACAATCCATCGGGTTTGGTGCCGCCTGACCAAGCCCGCAAATAGACGCATCTTGCATCACCGTCGATAACGCCTGCATCAGCTCTGTATCCCACACCTCCTGCTGCATCAACTTTACGGCTTTTGCTGTACCTACCCGGCAGGGTGTGCACTGACCACAGGATTCATGCTCAAAAAACTGCATGGCATTGAGTGCAATTTGTCGTGCTGAATCGGCCTCTGAAAACACGATTACCGCCGCTGAACCGATGAAGCAACCGTGTTCACTTAAGGTATCAAAGTCAAGTGGGATATTCGCCATACTTGCGGGCAAAATACCGCCTGAAGCACCTCCAGGCAGATAGCCATACAGCTTATGTCCGTGCTGCATGCCACCACAGTATTCATCTACCAGCTCCTGCAGGGTAATTCCTGCGGGTGCTAAATATACTCCCGGTTTATTAACACGACCACTGACTGAAAATGAACGTAAGCCCGTTGCGACCATGACGACCCTGCGAAGTAAACCAGTCTATTCCCTGTTGCGACTATGTCGCGTACCCAGCAGAGTGTTTCCATATTATGTACCAGCGTGGGCCGGCCGAACACACCGCGCTCGGCCACATAAGGTGGACGCAAGCGCGGCATGCCGCGTTTGCCTTCGATGGACTCAATCATTGCCGATTCTTCGCCGCAAATATAAGCACCCGCACCACGGCGCAGATGAATTTCAGGCAACCTGTATGGAGGGGCGGCGCGTAGTTTATTCAGCTCTGTTTGCAGCATTTCATGACAGGCAGGATATTCATCGCGCAGATAAATATAGATCACATCAATGCCCACCGTTAACGCCGCAATCAGCATACCTTCCAGAAATCGACATGCGGTCAGTTTCCAGGTAATGCAGGTCTTTAAAGGTTCCCGGTTCACCTTCATCGATATTGACCGCCATTGTCCGTGGTGCCGATTGCGCACTCACAATGCGCCATTTTTGACCCACTGGAAAACCCGCTCCACCCAGTCCTCTTAGATTTGACGATTCCAGTTCACTGATAATGCTTTCTTTCTTTGCATCATCAAAGTCCTTTTGTAAGCGGGTAATAAAAGCATATGCACTCTGCCCCTGTAATTTCTCATTATCAGATACAGCAGGAACTGGCGCCTCATAAAAATTGCTCGAAATGACGGCTTTTATTTTTTCCAAATCAGCCGACTCAACAGGATTCTTACCAACAACGGCAATGGGAGCTTTATCACAACGGCCCACACAAGGTACGCGCTGAATCCTGACAGTATTGTTATTATCACTTTCCAGGGCCTGTATTAATTCATCGGCTCCCTTCATCTGGCAGGTGATGGAATCACATACACGAATAGTCAATGCCGGGGGAGCGGATTCATTTTCATCAATGACATCAAAATGGTGATAAAAACTGGCAACCTCATAGACTTCCACTACAGAAATCTTCATTAAATCAGCTAATGCCGTTAAATGATTAGCAGATAAATGCTTAAACTTATCCTGGATCTGATGCAGGTATTCGATTAATAAATCACGCTGTAGCGCTTGAGTGCCCAGCAGGTCATTTACTACCTGTAGCGATTGAGCATCGACTCGACGACCTCTTGAAAAATACTTATGTTTGTTTTTTTAGAACCTTTCATAGTAAATGTTCATAAATAAATGATTCAGCTAAGGTTTCTCAGGAACTTTTCAATGCCTTTGCATGATAGGCAATATGCTCACCAATAAATGTCGCTATAAAATGATAGCTATGGTCATAGCCTTCCTGCAGTCGAATCGTTACGGCTTGTCCTGCTTTATCACAGGCGGCCTGGAAGTTTTCGGATAACAACTGTTTCTCATCATAAAACTCATCAGCCAAACCCTGATCGATTAATATATCAGCAACTTTTGCACCCGACTCAACCAGAGCCGTCGCATCATAAGCCTGCCATGTTTTTGTATCGTCTCCTAAATAAGCTCCAAAACAGCCTTTGCCCCAACCACAGTTGATAGGGTTACAAATGGGTGAAAATGCAGAGACAGATTTGTAGGCATCCGGATTTTTAAGTGCACAGATTAATGCACCATGGCCGCCCATGGAGTGGCCAGAAACCGACTTAAGACCTGGAATTAACGGCAGATCAGCTTCCACTAATGCAGGTAATTCTTTAGTCACATAGTCATACATCTGATAATGATTAACCCAGGGAGCCTGCACAGCATTAACATAAAATCCTGCGCCTTTACCCAGGTCATAGCGGTCTGGCTCATCGGCTACATCATCACCACGCGGACTCGTGTCAGGGAATACTAATGCAATACCCTGCTCTGCTGCATAACGCTGTGCACCAGCTTTGGTACGTGCATTATCGTCAGTACAGGTCAAACCAGATAACCAGTATAAAGCAGGTACATTGCCTTTTTCTGCCTGCGGCGGCAGATAAACAGAAAAGGTCATTTCACAATTCAGTACTGTGGACTGATGTGTATAGCGATTAAGCAAGCCGCCAAATTCTTTAATGCTTTCAATTTGTTGAATAGTCATTGTTTTCCCAAAAATATTAAATGTACATGATGTTTTTTATATAAATACAGCCCTTTTTTCACCATACGCTGAGGTATTTATCTCGCTTACCTGATCTGCAAGTAGATACACAGACAGAATGTAACTACTTGCAGAATACGTGTTTATGGCCTTACTTAAAAGATAATGACGGAACGAATACTTTCGCCACTATGCATTAAGTCAAATGCTCTATTGATGTCTTCCAAAGGCATGGTATGTGTTACAAAACCATCCAGTTCAATCTCGCCTGCCATATAACGATCAACATATCCCGGTAGTTCTGTGCGACCTTTTACGCCACCAAATGCTGAACCTTTCCAGGTGCGGCCAACCACAAGGTTAAACGGACGTGTTGAAATTTCCTGACCCGCACCGGCTACACCAATCACCGTAGAAACGCCCCAGCCCATGTGTGTACACTCCAGTGCATCACGCATAACATGAATATTACCAATACATTCAAAGGAGTAATCAGGGCCGCCGTTAAAGGTATCCTGCATGTATTCAACAAATGAGCCTTCAAGATCCTTGGGATTAACAAAATCTGTAGCCCCCAGTTGTTTTGCAAACTCAAACTTATCGGGGTTAATATCGATACCGATAATGCGCTCTGCCCCCGCCATTACAGCACCCTGAATACATGCCAGGCCAATGCCACCCAGGCCAAAGACTGCAACCGTTGATCCTGGCTCTACCTTGGCAGTATTGAGTACTGCGCCAATGCCCGTGGTCACGCCACAACCTAACAAACACACTTTATCAAGTGGTGCTGCCTTATTAATTTTTGCCAATGCGATTTCAGGGACTACGGTGTATTCAGAAAAGGTTGAACACCCCATATAGTGGAAAATATCCTTACCATTCTGAGAGAATCGGCGCGTGCCATCAGGCATATAACCCGTCCAGATAGTTGGAGCGATAGTCTGACAAAGGTTAGACTTAGTTGAATTACAATATTCACAATCCCCACACTCGGCGATATACAGTGGGATAACATGGTCCCCAACTTTTAAATCTTTAACACCGGGCCCCAGCTCAACCACTTCACAGCCACCTTCATGGCCTAAAATACAGGGGAAAGAACCTTCTGGATCATCACCCGACAGTGTAAACGCGTCAGTATGACAAACCCCGGAAGCGATAACTTTTAATAATACTTCTCCCTCCTTAGGACCCATAACGTCTACTTCTTCGATAGACAGGGGTTTTTGTGCTTCCCACGCAACGGCTGCTTTAGCTTTCATTTTTTGCTACTCCTCACAAGTTTTTAATGTCTTTAAATTAACTCAGCCCGTCTGGATAGGTTAGTCCGACTGGCGATTTACTACTGAGATATAAATTATAAACGAAAAACAGAATGAATGTTCATTTTTGTTTCTGTTTCTGCTATAATTTTATTTCCGGCTTAAAACAGGAGAGAATGTGGATTAGAGCTTGCCGATTTATCATCCGCGATGATTTTAAATAACCGGCATATATAATAAGCAAGCAGTTATTAAGTTCAGGGAATTGACGAAAACTCCATATTGACGCTTTTATTCACTAAAGACATTAATTTGTGGTGTATTACAATGAAACTACTAACAACTTATTTTTAACCTGATAAACAGTATGCCTTACCTAAACAGACCAGCTCCTTCTCCTGAATCGATTGACTGTAAAATATTAACGGCTGCATTAGACCTTTTTGTTGATAAAGGCTATCACAATGTGTCAATTCACGAGGTGCAGAAACAGGCAAATGTTAGTATTGGCTCAATCTACAAACATTTTGGAGGAAAAGAAGGAATAGCGCAGACGCTTTATAATCACATACTCAATGAAGTTGATGAGATGATTGATGGTGTCACCAGGGATATTAATACACCCATAGAACAACTTGAGGAAATTATTAAGCAGCTCTTCGAGCATACGGAGACTCATAAAAAAATAATCTCCTTCGTCTTTCATACGAAGCATGCTGATTTTTTATCCGATGAACCGTTAATATGTAACGCTGCCCCTTTTATAAAAATTAGAAATATTACCGCTCAAGCCATTAAAAACGGTGAGCTTAAAGATATCGATATATATGTAGCAACTTCAATAATATTTGGAGGTGCAATAAGGATGATTCAATTGCGACTGGACGGTGTAATAGAAAAGCCGCTAGTTGATTTTATTGACCTGTTACTTACAAGTTTATGGAGTGGGATAAAAACTACCCCAGCCCATTTAGAAGCACATCCCTCCATGTCAGCACTCTAGGTAACTTTTAATAATACCTGACATGTATATCACTACTTAAAGAAACATAAATTACCTTATCACCCACTATGGGAGAAAGGTTATGTATCTCTCGGTGATACACATACTAGCCTGCGTCTGGTTCATGTCTCGGATTAACGCAACCCTTATCAAAGCTTGCTACATCAGGCTGTTTAAATAATTTCTTTTTGTTAGCGGGACAGTGATTTTTTTAGTGCTGATAACGGTATTTTAGTTCATTTTAAATAAGCGATGAGGTGTAAACCCTTCACGAATTGCTAGAATATTCGCTATCGTCCATCCAGAAGCATATAAAGTACCAAACGAAAAACGACTAATATTTTTAGCTGCCATCGCCGTTGCTTTATGATATGCATTCGACATGTAACCCAATATTGTTAAAGCCTCTATTGCTAATTCAGTGTCATAACCTGCTAATTTCTCCGCACGATTAGAAATAACAATAAATACCTGTAGACGTTTAGCCTTGTTGCAGAAACCGATACCTGGCATTTCTTTTTTCAAGATTAACGCTATATCTAATGCCATATTTATCTTGCTCATTTAGTTATTTAATGCGTTTGTGCTTCATGCCTCCTGAGCGTAATATATTGCCAATAAACACCATACAGATGTTGACAATATAAGCCAGTCATTAGGCTTACTGCGTCAATCGTTAGTGTTTTAAATAATTATGTGGCTTATTTACAGAGAAACCGAAGTAGCCACAATATCCAGGCCGCTAGATCTGAATTAAAAAACGACCTGGATGTTAATCATAAGTGTGCCACATAGAAATAGTTGGGCCAGTAAACATACTCACCGCTCTACTAAAACACGATGAGAGAAAGCTAATGACACTCTGATCTACTCACGACAAAGGTGCTCTTCATTAATACAAACCTTCAAATGGCAGGTAACTTACTTTGTCTCCCTGTTTGATTTGCTGACCGATAAATACCTCTATTAGCCCATCGGCCCAACTTGCAGAGCTTAATACGCCAGAACCCTGGTGAGGAAATAGTTGGGCAACCGTCTGCTTATCTTTTTCCACAAGGCGAACACGTAAATATTCCTGGCGTTTTATTTCTGGCCAGTCAAAATCAGCAATGACAGAAACACGTTTAACAAGACAATCTTCTGCGCCCTGCAGCTTCAAAATCAAGGCGCGTGCAAATAGCAAAAAAGTTACAAAGACAGAAACAGGGTTGCCTGGCAGCCCCATAAACAGCGCATTTTTAACCTTACCAAATGCTACCGGTTTTCCCGGTTTCATTGCAATACGCCACATTGTTAACTCGCCAAGTTTCTGCAGAGCGATTCGAACATAATCTTCTTCACCAACAGAAACCCCGCCACTGGTAATCACCAGGTCAGCACCTGAAGCAGCCTGTTCCAACACTTCTAACGTTGCCTCCAGGGTATCAGGCACTATGCCTAAATCGACAATCTCACAGTCCATTGCCTGTAATAAACCGGTTAGTGTATAGCGATTAGAATTATAAATTTGTCCGTCAGCTAATGCCTGTCCCGGCGTTATAATTTCATCACCAGTAAAAAACGTGGCAACTTTTAATTTTCTTTTTACCTTGATTTCAGCGAGACCAACAGATGCCAGTAAACCAAGCTCCTGTGGACGTAACCGTTTGCCTGCTTTTAGTACGGTATTCCCCCTGGCTATATCTTCACCGGCACTTCTAATATTAGCGCCTGCTTTAACAACCGTATTAATAATTACCCGGCCACCCTGATTCTTTTCTAGCTGAGCTTCATCATGTTGTTCACACATTTCCTGCATAACAATTGCATCAGCACCTTCAGGTACAGGTGCCCCGGTAAAAATACGTGCAGCAGTGCCTGGTTCAAGGAATGTACCAACCTGACCGGCAGCTATGCGTTGTGACACGGGTAAGTCAGAACCAGAAGTCTGACAATCTTCACTGCGTACAGCATAACCGTCCATCGCGCTGTTATCATAACCCGGTACATCTATGGTTGAATGTAAGTCCTCAGCAAGCACCCTGTTTAATGCATGTAGAATATTTACCTGCTCAACTTGCTCGACAGGCGAAGCCTGAGCAAGAACCTTCTCAAGCGCCTGCTCAACCGATATCAATCCGGGCGAAGCACAACAATCAACTGTTTTTATTTCTATATCTCGCATTTTTTATCTCCAGGGATGGAGTGTATACTGAAAATTGTCTGGAACAATTTCAGTGCATCTCCAGGGATGGAGTGTATACTAAAAATTGTCTGGAACAATTTCAGTGCATCTCCAGGGATGGAGTGTATACTAAAAATTGTCTGGAACAATTTCAGTGCATCTCCAGGGATGTAGTGACTGAAAATTGCTCCTGCATTTTCTGCACTTCCTACATCCATGTAACAATCCTGCTGATCGAGATGACAAATAGCCTTGTTGGTATCCACCATTCATTACCGCTGGCATCACTTTTCCAGCAGCCTGGGCATTAACGCAACAATATTACAGGGTGATGTATTACAATCAAGCTGAGGCGCTATAACCTTATCCCAGCCGGTTCGGCAGGCTCCGGTAGAACCAGGCAAACAAAAGATAAAGGTACCATTAGCCAGACCGCCAATACAACGTGATGCAATAGTGGAAGTGCCAATTTCCTGATATGAGACCCAGCGAAAAAGTTCACCAACACCTTCGATTTCTTTATCAAACAAAGGTTTGACCGCTTCCGGCGTAATATCGCGACCAGTTAACCCGGTACCACCAGTACTGATAACCACATCAACATCTTTATCAGCAATCCAGCGCGAAACGACTTCCCGAATTTTGTATTTATCATCAGACACAATCATTTTTTCAGCCAGAATGTGCCCAGCCTGAGTCAGGCGTTCGACCAGCGCATCACCCGAGGTATCATCCGCATCAGTTCGGCTATCTGAGACGGTTAATATCACAATTTTTATTGGCACAATTTTTTTTTCACTCATAACAGTCTACTTCTCTTAAATTATAATTTATCCGTGTATTTACTCACTAGTACTCTATCAACCTGATAATGACGGATGGAACTACATAGTATTTGCCAAAGGTAATATTATTACAACTTCAACACCCTGTTTATCCCTACGGTTAGCTATTTTCAACAATCCCTGGTGGAATTTAGCAATTTGAAACGCTACATATAGTCCGATACCTAAATGTGGTATATCAGACTTTACAGGTCGATGAGAAATCATTCCCTGAAAAAGGAAATCCTGCTGTTCCTGTGGAATAAATTCTCCTTCGTTTTTTACATGAATAATGGCTTCGTTGCCCTGACTCACATCAAGTTGAAATAAAATTTCCGTTTCGGCCAGTGCAAAATCCAGTGCATTATCTTTAACCTTATCAAGAAGCTGAACAATTCGGATATCATTAGCCTGCACAAAAACCCCGTTGTTCTTGCCATGATAACGCAGTTTTGCATCTGGATGTTTACGCTGTGAGTTATTAACATACTCACTGAGTAACGCAGCAATATCAATTATTTCAACCTCATCCTGAATCAATGCCTCATCAATATTCGCAGCTTCAGTTAAACTCGATACAATAAGCTGTAGCTGTTTGATCGCGTTACAGGCTGTGGCAATGTCTGCTGCATCATTTTGCTGCTGGAGCTTCTGTAGTGACATACTGATGGTATTCACTGGGTTTAATATTTCGTGCCGTAACATACGCGGCACAGTCTCCAGAAAACAGGTGTAACGATTTAACTTATCCAGTATTGATGAAAAGCTACGTGATAAGTCCCCTATTTCATCGCGATGATTTGTATCTGACAAATTAATATGATTTATAAAACGGCCACTATCATCGATAAGTGATGCAGTCTGTTTTTTAAGTCGATTAATTCGAAACGCGAGCCATGAACTAAAGAAAAGCAAACTAATAAAGACTAGAAAGAAAATACCCAGCGTAGCAAGCACGACATCATTTAATGTGTCGCGCTGTAGCGATAGAATCTGCCGGCTATTTTTGCTGACCAGTACTGCACCAATTACTTCATCACCATCAAAAACAGGGCGCGCCGCAACTATTATTGTTTCACCCTCTTCTTCAATGCGCTTTACCTGTACCTTACCCAGTAAGACTTTATCTACCAGGCTTTCACTAACCTTATCTATCGCATGACAAAGTGAAGCCTGTAATGCCTGGCCACCAGTCACCGCGCGTACTCGGCGATACCTGTCGATGACACATATTTGCGAATCAGATTCACTTAAATTTTTAATCACACTGCTGATTTCATGTGATTGAAATAACAATGGATTCAAGGTGTTGTTGTCAAGAGTGTGTGTTGAAACAATAGTATCAATATTACGTTCATTCTCATTAAATACGTCAACAACACTTACAGATAATCGCCGCTTAGGTTCCAGCCATTCTCCCGGCAGGCGTATTTCAACATCGTAACCTGAGCCTGTCTCGCGCCACACACCATAAACGGCATTAACATGGTTGCCATTTTTCCAGTCTGTCCAGTTTTCCTTTACCTCATAAACACTGACACTACCCTGCCCCGCAGTGAGTAAGATGAGACGTTTCCGATTGTTATGCGGATCAAGATATTCAAGCCTTATGTGGTCACTGGTGTCTAATGAACTGTATCGCGGATTTCGATAAATAATATTATTATCTGTTACTTTTAAATAGACATAGAAATATTGCGCATCATCCACTAGTTCATTATTGGCCAGTAATAACGAAAACGCATTATTTGCATACGATGTAAACTGCTGTTTAAGCTGGTCCCAGTCTTCATCATAGCCATCAATATTAATGCTTTGTTTAAACGGATAAACATACAATGCATGTTCATCGGTATCAAACAGGCCGGTATAGCCATTTAACACTGCAGCAATTGCAGATGCAGACATTGATTGCGCTTCTTCCTGCCCCTGCAATAAAGAAGACTCGATTTTTTGAATAAAATGATAACCGAGCCATGGCAGCATCACTAAAAATATCGAACTAAAGACCAGCAAACGGGTACCCAGCTTCATTCAGACAACCTCATTCACTCAACCACTGGTAGCCAAAACCATAACGTGTTTTGATACACTGAAATTGCGCATCGATTTTTTTGAACTTTTTTCGTATATGTAAAATATGCGTATTGATTGTATTATCTTCAACCACACCCTGATGTGTTGCTTTCATTAACTCATCCATACTGACAGCTTCATTGACCTCGGATATCGCTGTTAATATTGAAAATTCGGTTGGTGTTAAATTAACTTCTTTTTCCTTCCAGAAACACTGCATCGATTTTTTATTGATAGTTAAATCACCGGATTTTTTATTTTTTATACTGTTATAGCTGCCATTCAAATTGTTATTATTTGCATCCGACGATAACTGTTTAATTTGAAAAAAAGATTCAATACGTACTATTAAATATTCCAGTGAAACTGGTTTAGTTTGATAATCCCATGCACCTAATTGCAATCCATATATTTTATCTAACTCATCACCGCGACTGGTAAGAAAAACAACCGGCAGCCTTGCATCACGCTGCTTCAGGTATCGACATATTTCATATCCGCCACCGACATCTGATTTAAGCGCAATATCAAGAAGTGCCAGATCAGGCAGTTCTTTTTCAAATGCATCTATTGCCTGCTGCCGGTCTTCGTATTCCTCAACATTGTAGTCATTGGACCTTAACGCATCAGCATAATAAAGTCGCTGCTGCGCATCATCCTCTACGATAGCTATTGTTTGCTTCACCTGTTTTCCTGTTATTTCTTCTCTGGTTTTCATATCTGGCCAAAGCGCGGAATATGTTTATGCAGAAACTCCATATGCCTCACCTCTTCAGGGCTCGCGTGAAAACGTGTTCCGTGACCTGGCTAATAAATAAACAATTTTAACGCGTAATCATCAATATTACGTGATTCACCGGTCATCTCCACTTTTTCTCCATATTTCCTCCATGCACTGCCAAAGATTGAAGTTTTAGTAATTGTTTTAATAACAACGTGGAAACACATGAATACTTTTATAAATCACCTGGAGAAAACAATGAAAAAATCGTTATTAAATACTGCAGTAACCATGGCACTTGGCAGCGCCGTATTTACCGTTTCAGTTCTGTCAACTCAGGTTTATGCTGAGGATCAGACTGCTATTGACGGGCTCATTACTGACAATATTAGCAGTAACGACAAGTCAACTGAAACCTATATGTACCCGGGCATGGGTATTGGAGCAGCTACCGGCACGCTTATTGCCGGCCCCGTTGGTCTGCTTGTCGGTGGCATAATTGGTGCCATTGCAGGCTCTAACCAGGAGGTACCGTCAGGATCTGAATCAGGCACTACTCTGACTGAAAATACTGCACAAGAAGATATCCACCTTTCTGATGGCACGCAAAACGACCTCAGTGAAAACAACCCTCTATCTGAGTCTACAGTACAAAACACGAACCAGCATGGTATCCAGGTCGCTCAATCAGGTGAGATGAATACTATTGTCGATGACTCAAGCGAGACTCTGCAGCACACTCTGATGGATATTCTTACTGCTGACCTCAGCCTTGATATTTATTTCCGTTCTGGAAGTACGACTATCGAGTCCTTCTACCCTGCTCGCCTGGCTGCTATCGCTGATCTTATGAAGACCATGAATACATTAGAGATACACCTTGATGGTTACTCTGACCGACGCGGCAACAAAACAAAGAACATTGCACTGGCAAACGAGCGTATCGAAAAAGTACGCGAACAACTGATCAGTGCAGGTGTCAATGAGCATCGCATTATCAGTAAAGCCTATGGTGAAATGAAAATGGTTTCCAGTGCAGGCGATCTTGAAGCTTATACCTTTGACCGTAAAGTCGTAATTCGATTTGAGCGTACCGCTGCAGACTCAATTCAGTCCATGACTACCGCACTCTCCGATCTGGATACTGAAAAAACCGATCCTGTGGTTGCTGATGCAGGCACCCGGTTTTGAAAACGAATGAAACAGTAACGATGACGGACTCGAGTATTAATACCATGAACATCAGGACGTTAAGCGGTGTGAATATGATTTCGATGAACATTTTCAGTAAAACATCTGGTTTTCGCATGACAAACCACGCACTGGAAAGGTCACAGCAACGTGGTATTCCACCGCTCATCATTCACTGGTTGTGTCAGTACGGTTCGCGTAAACGAAGCAGCAACGGAACCATTTTGTGTTACTTCGATAAAAAGAGTCTGCGGCTTATTTCATCAGATGTTGGAAACGTCGTCATCCGACGTTTATCTGGCCTGATGAATGCCTACCTGGTAATCGCTGGTGACCACATTGTTACCGTTGGTCATCGTTACAAACGAATCAAAAAATTCTAACGCAGCTTGATAATGCTGGCACACACATCGTGTGCTGCCAGCAGGAGTGGTTATATGAACACCATGAATAATTATTATTTTCATCGCATTAAAAATAGTCAAAACAATATAAAACTAAAGGCCTGTTCAAAAACACTGACTATTATTCATAAGGTACTGGTTGTAATGAGCGTGTATCTGGTATTCGGGCTGTTATTCCAGCATGTTTATGCCAGCATTAGCGATAAGGGTTTCGACCCTTATCAATCCCAACACGGCTCTGTCTGGATGCTAGCTGACAATGGTGACTATATTGAAGCCATGCAAATGCAAACCGACGTTGATTATGAAATAACCGGTGCCATTGCCCGGGCAAAAATTAAGCAGCGATTTAAAAACAGCAGCTCACTGTGGGTTGAAGGTATTTATGTTTTCCCGTTACCAGAAAATGCAGCGGTTGATCATTTTAGAATGATCATTGGCGAACGTGTTATTGAAGGTCAGATAAAAGAACGTATTTTAGCTAAAAAAAGTTATGAAAGTGCAAAAAAAGCAGGTAAAAAAACCAGCCTGATTGAACAGCAACGGCCTAATGTTTTTACTACCTCGCTTGCTAATATTGCACCTGGTGAAGAAATTACTGTTGAATTTGAATTCCAGCAAGTTCTTGATTATAAGAATAACAGTTACCGATTACGTTTTCCAATGGTTGTTGGCCCCCGCTATCACAGCGCACAGAATCATACCAACCAGGCTTCAATCCAGAGTCCACCTGATCCTGCGCACGATGAAACCAGCGTTTACACGGAAACTGATTTGCTAAACAACACAGAAAACCGGGTACGTATTCATGTATTACTTGATGCAGGAGTCAGCCTTTATGACCTGAGCAGTTCTTATCATGGTATCAATATCAATCAGACCAGTGAAACACGTTACAGCATTGCCACCATCGGCGAAAACATTGCTGCTGATCGCGATTTTGAGCTGGTATGGAAACCACAGCTAAATAACCAGCCACAGCTGTCCGGCTTCAGTGAAAGCACAGATAACAACATCAATGCTGAACATTATACGATGCTTACCCTGTTACCACCTGAGCTCAGTCATTTACAACAAAAAGTACAGGAACGTGACGTGGTGTTTGTTCTTGATATATCAGGCTCTATGTCCGGCACCTCTATAAACCAGGCAAAAGCTTCGTTAATAACCGCACTTGATGGCCTTAATGCAATTGACCGATTTAATATCATCTGGTTTAACGATGAAACTGATCGTTTATTTTCCACAGCTGTTGCCGCTACCAGGCAATACAAAAACATGGCAAAACATTTTATTGAGAACCTACAGGCTGATGGCGGTACAGAAATGTTACCTGCTCTGAAACTTGCATTATCAGATGATGAAGAATTCTCGCGCTTTAGACAGGTAATATTTTTAACGGATGGCAACATCAGTAATGAAGCAGAACTATTTGATGTTATAGATAGGCAATTAGGAAACAACCGCCTGTTCACTATTGGCATTGGTTCTGCGCCTAACGCATACTTTATGTCTAAAGCTGCCAGTAAAGGACGTGGTACATTTACCTATATTGGCGATATTAACGAAGTCCAGGAAAAAACCATAACGCTGTTTAAAAAACTTGAAACACCAGCATTAATTAATATTGAATTAGCTATAAGCTCAAATACAACTGATAAAAATGTTTATGAAGTGTTCCCGAAGATCATTCCCGATTTATATGCAGGTGAAACAGCAACTATCCTGATTAAAGGTAAACAGCTACCGGGTAACATTACAGTAAAAGGCGACTATGGAAATGGCGAGTGGCAGACTACCAGCGAACCAACAGGCACAATACAAAGTGGCATTCGAATTGCCTGGGCGCGTGAAAAAATCGCCTCACTAATGACCCTGCAACATGAATCAACAACCGAAAATGAACGTGATGCGATAAAAAACGAAGTAACGACTACCGCGCTGGAACATCACCTGGTTAGCCGTTATACCAGCCTGGTGGCTGTTGACGTAACACCGGTAAATGCTGACGGTATGTTATATCGTCAACGTTTGAAAAATAACCTGCCGCATGGCTGGAAAAATTCAGTCGCAACTAATGGACTTATGCTTGCACAAACAGCAAGCAGCTCAAAACTAAACTTACTACTGGCCTTAATCCTTTTTATCACGGCTATATTGTTGTACGTCTGGAAAAGTTTAATAACTGATCAAAGCAGAGCAAACGCTATTAACTAAGTGCCCTTTTCGATAATGCAGGTAAGATTTATGTCTACGTTGTTCCATCAATATGCAGGAAAAGTTACACCCGTTATTATTGTTTTATTACTCAGCCTCAGCCTGTGGCAACTTGCTTCGGCAGGCTGGATACAGGGAAAAGCCATCATTGCACAACAACTGCTTAATTATGCCTGGAAGCAAACCCTAAATGACTCATATAAAAATAATGGCCAACAAGGCAGTATTAATAAACCCTGGCCATGGGCTGACACCTGGCCTGTAGCAAAACTTCTGGTACCCGAGCACAACATCGAACAGATAATTCTCGCCGGTGATAACGGTAACAGCCTGGCTTTCGGACCGGGTTATTCTTTTGCCAGTGCCAGGCCAAATACAGCAGGGACAACAATGATCAGTGCTCACCGTGACACGCATTTTAACTTTCTCAAAGAGCTGAAAGTAAACGATACAATCTATATTGAAACACCAGACAAAACCTTTGCCTACCAGGTTTATAAGCTGCAAATTGTTGATAGTAAACTAGTGTCGTTACAGCCGAATGTAGATTACCCGACACTAGTATTAGTCACCTGCTACCCCTTCGATGCACTAACGGCTGGTGGTACTTTACGATACCTGGTTTTTACCGCTAAGATAAATACCGCTATGGTTAATGCCGCTAAATACGGCAGCAAAAATTCCCACAGTAAAGCAGCTATTTAAATTTAAGGCTGTTCAGAACAGAGTTGATTTCGGGCTTAACCGCCTGGTAATCATCGAACAGTACAAGTACATAGGCATCCGATGCATTATTTTTATGCAGGGCCAGCAATAGTAGCTGAGCATATTGATCTGAAAAATCCCGCGTCACATCCATTAGCGCAACAGCTGCCCAATCTGCATTGAACCTGGCTTTAGTCTCCTGCGCTGAATATTCATTTGCAGGGCTGTTACCGCCGTTTGAAAAATCAGAAATTAAACTCTGAAATAACATCGGGAATAAATGATTGGGTTCTGGCGCTGAGTTATGCGAGTCTTCATAATCGATTTCTACCATATCAATAGGCCTAATCGCATAACGTAATGCTATATTTTTTTGCTTGCTTAGAAGGCCTTAATGCAGGTAAAACCTGTATTGACTGTCACAAAGGTATTGCCCACGAAATTACCTGATATGCACGATGTAGATCCGAGTTCTTCGATTGGTGCAATTTAACCATTTAATTAGTAGGCAATTTATAAACCCCACCACCTGTATCCTCAATACAGGTGGTGGTGCCTTATTTACCGTGACCCAAAGGCGGCATTGATTAAATCTTTATCCAGGGTTACCATCTAAACATGGTATGAATAACACAGGCACACAAAACGACGCTGCACTCATCGACCCTTTCGGCCGTCGAATAGAGTATCTGCGTCTATCAGTAACGGATAAATGTAATTTACGTTGTTTCTACTGCATGCCCAAAGGCTTCAGGGATTTTGAACAGCCTGAGCACTGGCTCACTTTTGATGAAATTGAACGCATTATAAAAGCCTTCACCGAACTTGGCGTTGCCCGAGTCAGACTTACGGGTGGCGAACCGCTGCTTAGAAAAAACGTTGCTGAACTATCACAACGTCTTACCGCCCTGCCCGGTCTGAACGATTTATCACTCAGCACCAACGCGGTGTTACTTGATAAACAGGCAAACGCTTTACAAAACGCCGGTGTTTCAAGAATCAATGTCAGTCTGGATAGTTTACAGGCGGAAAGGTTTAAAACTATTACTGGTGGTCAGCTACAACCGGTGCTAGATGGCTTAATGGCAGCAAAACAGACAGGTTTTTCACCCATCAAAATCAACATGGTTGCCATGAAAGGCATTAATGATGATGAATTTGCAGACATGATTGAATTTTGTCTGGAACATGATTTTACTTTACGCTTTATCGAAACCATGCCTATGGGCGCTACCGGCTAACGATGCGACAGACCACTACCTCGACTTACAGACTGTTAAGAAGCAATTGTCTAAAAGTTATGAGTTTATTACCGGTGTCATGTCCGGTGGCGGACCTGCTCGATACGTTCAAATTAAAAACACGAATTTACGCATTGGCTTTATTACTCCTATTTCACAGCATTTTTGCGAGACCTGTAACCGCGTGCGTTTATCAGTCGATGGCACACTTTATCTGTGCCTGGGGCAGGATGACAAAGTTGAATTACGTCCGCTGTTACGCAATGGAATTAGTGACGATGAATTAAAAAATGTTCTGATAGATGCAATCAGGCAAAAACCAGAAAAACACGAATTTAAAGATAAACCTGACCAGGTTGTTCGTTTGATGAGCATGACCGGCGGTTAACCCGGTTTAACTTAATTATCGAATCTGGTTATTAGTATAGTGAAATACAGAACATTAAAAAGTTCGACCATGTTAATGCTGGCTTGCCTGTTATCACCATTACTGGTTTATGGTGAACAGCTGGAGCCATATACCGGTGCTGTTGATAAACAATTCAACCTGCCCGATCTCAAAGGACAGACACACTCACTGTCGGACTACAGAGGCAAGGTGGTGTTAGTGAACTTCTGGGCAAGCTGGTGCTTACCCTGCGTTGAGGAAATGCCAGATCTAACACAACTTAAAAAGCAACTGGCTGACCAGCCATTTGAGATCCTTGCACTCAATGTCGGTGAAGGCGAAAGACAAGGTGAAACACTTTGCAAAACGAATGAATTTCAATTTGCCGGTACTCCTCGACCCATCCAGTAAAGTCTTCCACAGCTGGGACATTAAAATACTGCCCACCAGTTTTCTGCTTGATGGTGAAGGCCATACTCGCTACCGCTTGCGCGGCAATCCTGACTGGAATGATGAGCAGATTATTAATCAAATAAAAAAACTCATCAAAGAGACTGGAAAAGCTGACAGCACTAAACAATAAACCAGATTAGATTAGATTAGATGCAATGAAAACTGATCAAGGTCACTCTAATTAATCACCATAGAGTTTTGCTGACTTTTAAGCACACGACTGCATGGCAAGGATTGTCCCTATAATCCAGCTGCATTGCCTTCATCCATGGATGTCAAATGCAGAAAGCAGGGTTGAGTCAGGCGTTTTCTCTGAAGGATTTTCGGACCAGACAGGTAATATACTGTTTATATGTAAGTAAAAAAACGCATAGAAACATCCATCCCGATGCCCCTATGCACTTCTGATCACCAAGCATGCTAAGCGAAAAATATCGTTTTCATATACTACGCAAGATTATAATGAAAAAAATACTGCCAAACCTTAAAAAAAACTTAACCACCACTGGCTTAAAGTTGCTGGACTAGAAAAGGGACTAAAAGCCCCCCCTCTTTAGTCACAGGGTATACAAAAAAAGCGGCATTCAGTCGCTCTTTTATATCTTTATCCTTAAAAAATCAGTTAAAAGAGAGTATAAAGCTATAACTACCTGACTCCAGAGAGAAAATTAATGGTTTTACCTCCTGCAATCATTCATCCACAAGGTGAAGTCACAAACCCACCCAAAAAAGCACTTTCACAAGCGATAGAAGTCGAAACCTTTGATGGGAAAGTATTTGTAGAATGGGATCCAGATGCTGCCGTTACCCCTCTTGGTCAATTGCCTTTTTTTATCGAGTTTTTAAAAATTGGCCATTTATTCACGCCTTGGGTGAATGATTGTCCTTTGATTTACAAAAGTAACAATGCGCCGGAAAAAATTGACATACTGGGTACTTTTTTATTATCAGTATTGTCAGGGCACAAACGTTATTCACATATAACAAGCCTGCTTAACGATAAAGTTAATTGTGGGTTATTGGGCATGAGTAAAATAGTCAGCGATGATTCCGCTCGGCGTGCATTAAAAAAGATTGAGGAAAGTGACGGCATACAATGGTTACAAAAACACCTGCAAATCAGTTATGAACCATTGCTAAAAAAGCCATGGATATTAGATACTGATGTGACCGTTAAACCGCTTTACGGCCACCAGCAAGGCGCTGACATTGGTTACAATCCACACAAGCCTGGCCGACCCTCTCATACGTATCATACTTACATGATGAGCAATCTGAGGTTAGTTCTTGAAGTTGAAGTCCAGTCAGGTATACAAACGCAATCCTCCTACTCACTGCCCGGATTGATCCGTTTACTTGACAGGCTTCCTGATGATTGCCAGCCCCGTTTTGTGCGTGGTGATTGTGACTGGGGCAGTGATCATGTGATGACCCAGTTAGAAACAAGAAAGCAGGACTATTTGTTCAAGCTTAAAAAATCAAAGTACGTAAAAGAACTCATATACAAGCACCATTGCCTCGGTGAGTGGAATTATTTCAATGAAGGCTGGGAGGTGAAATCAGATACTTTACAATTACAAAGCTGGGAAAAAACAAGACGTGTTGTCATTGTCCGCAGACGCCTCAACAGTGACAGTATCATTGGCATGGAATACGAAGTAAACAACCAGAAACAGCTGGCATTTATCGATGGCCCTGAAGATATACGTGCGTATGAATACGCCGTGCTTGTCACCAGTTTACAAGATGAAGAAATCACCATCCTTCAACACTACAGAGACCGAGCCGATTGTGAAAATACGTTTGATGAAATGAAAAACCAATGGGGATGGGCTGGCTTTACCACACAAGATCTAACAAGTTGCCAGCTCATATCCCGAATCATCGCATTGGTTTACAACTGGTGGAGTTTATTTGTCCGGCTAGCCAACCCCGGCAAAAGATTAGAAGCCATCACCAGTCGACCATTAATGTTAACCAGCATTGGTAGGCTCACACAATCGGGTCGCCAGAAGCGCATGGTCGTCACCAGTAGCCACGGTAGATTAAAACATATCCAGGCAAGCTATAAGCGGTTGTCCACATTTTTTGCCACGTTAAAATCAACTGCTCCGCAGTTAACATCTACATCCTGTTGGGAACAAATATTGGCAAAAATAATGGATGAATTTGCTGACTCAGTGGCTGATTATGCACAAAAGTTAGCACCTGAATCGGGGTAAAACTAGGCGGGAGACAAAAAAGCAGAATTTATGCCTGTTTTATCAACTCGGTAGGGTTAACTGATTTTTTTAGGTTTATGAAAGAAAATAATGCATTGAGCATCCCAGATATCTCTATACACTCGTTTATTACTGTCTTTAAGCCGTTCTGACTCTTAGGCAAGAGTATACCTCCCATAAATTGGCATTCGTCTCACCTCCATCCATGGCTCTTTTAGACATACCGTACATCCTGACATTCACCGCTCCTGCGCATCCATGCGCCCGCGGCATACCGTACATCCTGACATTCACCGCTCCTGCGCATCCATGCGCCCGCGGCATACCGTACATCCTGTACATTCACCGCTCCTGCGCATCCATGCGCCCGCGGCATACCGTACATCCTGTACATAAAAAGGCCCCACCGGTTTCCCGGTGAGGCCTTTGATTAAAGACAGCGTCCTGCCGTCAGTTTAGCTGTTACAGCTCCTGTCCGTGACACATATCACAGGTGATAGGTGTACCTTTAGCCACAAAACCAACATCCGGCAGGTTACGGTCAGCGGCAGTGCGTGATAACACCGAACCTTCACCGTTCTGACCATGACAGTCGCGACAGGCATTGCGATTGAGGTTTGATTGATGGCCACCGTCAGCGAAGCTTGTGTTACCCACTACATGCATGCCGTGTGGTCCCTGCAGGCTGTTGGTAGAACCGTTAGTACCCAGAGCGTTGATGTCGGTATGACACTCGCCGCACTCGATAATAGGGCCGGTGTGACCCTGGAACTGATCTGCCGTGACATTGTCGTTGGATGCCGGATTGGCATTTGGCCATTCCGCATGGGTTGCACCATGACAGCCTTCACACATGACACCACCGTGACCGGTACTCACCCGGTACAGCTGCGGATTACCCGCACCCGGGTTGGCAAACGTACTGCCGTCAGCGTTAGTAAACGTAGCCGGAACGGCTGGCTCAGCAAAGCGCTTGTTGGTAGGTACGATAGGCGCGGCCTTCGGATTGACCGTCGGGTCATTCGGATCCGCTACGTACGCCACGCGCAGACGCAGATTGTCGACGTTGCCGTCTACATCACGTGTATTGGCTATAGTATTGGCTGTACCCGCCATGTTGTCGCGGACGTCACCGGTATGGCATGAACCACAACCCGGCTCGTTGGCCCATGGCACACGCGGTTGCGGGTCGTTAGGGTCATAGAAGTTGCCGCCCAGCACAAACGCACCCGGGTTCTGTGGAGAGACACCAGCGGAGAAGTCAGCACCGACCTGCTCCATGCTGCCATGGCAGTCGTTACACAGCATGCCACCGTTGAACATCGCGCCACGCAGACACTGCGAGGTGGTGCCCGGGTGACACTGGTAACAGGTATCTTCTAACACCGCCAGACGATCGGTCTGGTTGGTGATAGTACCATCAGCCGTTCTGAATCGGTGCCGGCATTGGCGGGAACAGGTTACCAAGACCACCGTGGTGGCTGTGCATTACGTTGGAGTTACTTGAATGCGCCACCTGGTTACGTCCATTGGCATCGGTACCAACAGCACCGGCTACAGGACCAACCTGCGCAAGATCAAGCGCCGGGGTGTAGTGACACGTCTGACAGACCGCCGGTTCGCCCTGCACCAGCGCCTTGTTAATCAGGCAGTTGGCATCGCCGTTGCCCGCATTGGCAGTAACGTCACACGGTGTTGATGCTACCAGCGGTGTCCACATAGTTCGCACCATGTTTCAGATCGTGCAAACGCAGGATGTTGATGTCCGCTGCATATTCGGTGCTGACGTCAATAGGCAGGTTCTGGTCCGGATCATCCAGACTTACTGCCACCGGCAGTCCGGCAGTAACCAGCGTATCAGTTGGTTGACTGGTACGGCTGGTCTGCACGTCGGCTGGATCGGAGTGACAGTTGATGCAGCTTGCCTCACCGGAGATTGGCAGCACGGTATCAATCGTGGCAACAGTGGTGTTGCCCTGCTTGGCTTCAACGCGAACCAGTGGGTAGGAGTTCTCATAACCGAAATCATCATAAGCGGCTAACGGAACGCCTGCACCTTCGTACCAGTTCACATTCTCAGCTACATAACCGAACGGGAAGTTAACGAAGAAGGGCTTGTCGCCATAGTGCTCGTTGACCGTCTTTGGATCGTTGAGGACAGTATGGGTTGTTCAGCCCTGGCATGGTGTGCTGCACTGCGCTGAGAGTCTCGTCGCCGCTGTTGACCACACCGTCTGCACCGATGTAGAGCTCTTCCACATTGGGTACCGGCAGGCCGATGTCCGCGATGACCGGGAACGGTCCATTAAGCAACGGTGTAACAATGGCCGGGTAGAACGGATCATAAGCACCGCCTGCAACCGCATCCCAGAAGTTAGTCTTGTAAGTGGTACCATCGTCATTCAGGCCGCGTATAGCTCCGATCCGATTCAGGACAGGATCTTGCGAGTTAGAAGTCGCAGAGTACGACAGGCTCACTCCCTCCGGGTTCAACGTTGGCGTAGCGCCGCGCTGGATCACCTGGCCTAGCAGTACCTGGAATGGTGGCAGGATACTGGAGATACGGGTATCGTAATCACCACAGTGCATACCCAGGTCGTTGATGGCTAATACACGGAAATTGCCATTTAGCAGTGTGGCAACCTCGGGTACATCCTGTTCTGCACAACCTGTCTGGCTGGTAGAGTTAATGGATTTACCGGTAAGCGGCGTACAGTTCACCGCGACAGGATCAATTTCATCATTGTCGTTAGCATCCACACATCCGGGATCAGCCGGAAAATCGGTCAGACCATCGTTATCGTTATCGATGCCATCGTTACACTGCACATCTTGTTGTGGCGGTGCATTGAATTCATCGTTGTCGTTGACATCCGTACATCCGGGATCAGCCGGAAAATCGGTCAGGCCATCGCCATCGTTATCGAGGCCATCGTTACACTGTGCATCTTGTTGTGGCGGTGCATTGAACTCATCGTTGTCGTTGACATCCGTACATCCGGGATCAGCTGGAAAATCTGTCAGTCCATCGCCATCATTATCAATACCATCGTTACACTGCGCAGCTGGTGGTGCTCCACCGTCGTTGCTACAGTCTCTTGGTGCACGTCGTACTTCCTTATCATCGTCGTCGCGACTGTCTACTGCGGTTACATCACACGGCACTGGATCGATAGCAGAGATACGAAACTCCCAATCACCATCACCGTCCGCCTGAGTAGTGCCAATCACGACACCATTATCTTCTTTTTTACCATACCTGATAGTAACGGTATCGTTATCTCGTGCATTGTCACCACGCACTGTCAGTCGATCACGGTCGTTGCTCCAGCTTGCGCGGTCTATATCTATATCTCCGGCCCTTGCATCAACAGAAGTAACCATTGCTGTTGCAAAAATAATTGCACCAGCAGCAGTTAGAAAAGTCGCTTTTCGGAGAAATTGTTTCAGAGTGTTTATAAACATTCTCACATCCTCATTAATATTGTTTTTAGTTAATTTATAAAAATTTATTAACATCACAAACTTTTTGCCATAACCATACTCATAGAGGAAAACAATTCCTCAAAATTATGTTTATTATAAATCCGTGATAAATAAATCCATGTCCATGTTAAATATATCCATGTCCATGTTAAAAATCCTTGAATTTCTTTTACAGCCAGAAGAACCCCGACTGACATTTAGGTACTATTAAATAAGAGGAAAACAATTCCTCAAATTATATTTATGATAAAAAAATCCATGATAAATAGATCCATGTCCATGTTAAATATGTCCATGTCCACGTTAAAAATCCTTGAATTTCTTTTACAGCCAGAAGAACCCCGACTGACATTTAGGTACTATTAAATAAGAGGAAAACAATTCCTCAAATTATATTTATGATAAAAAAATCCATGATAAATAGATCCATGTCCATGTTAAAAATCCTTGAATTTCTTTTACAGCCAGAAGAACCCCGACTGACATTTAGGTAAGTTAAGTAACATCATTACTTAATTGACGGGAAATATAGCACCGAAAAGTGACGAATGTCAATTTTCTGACAACATATTAATTCAGCGTAACAAATAGCCTTAATAAGGACAAATAAAAACAATTTATATTTATTTAAATCATGACAATAAAGAGTATATCTCTTCTAGTTTCTAACTTAAAACCGTCGATTTTTTTAACAAGAGACATAGGTTTACTTAACGTAAACGCGCCATTGCCAGACAAAAACCGTCGATTTTATTTACACTGTAAAAAAATAATTAAAATACATGCCATACGACCAGATTAAAACCGGATAATAATATTCTAATATAACTGTCATTTCAGGTATCATTTCCTGTCGCACATGACATGTTAAACCTGTCGCTGATGGCAGACTCAATGGCAGACTGAATTAATTATAGATATATAAATGAATAGTTCTGCCAACATTAAACGATGCACTCTGTACATAGTAAACATACTCATTAGCTCACCATGAAAAGGTTACATGGTTCCAATATTTCGAAATCATTTAAAACTGATGTTTGTGACAGAATGATTGAGCTAAATATTAATCTGCGCCAACGCCTGCCCAGATCCATCATGTAACTATTTGATGAATAGCAGAGCGCCCCGTGCGTACCTGGTGTCAACTACTCGTACATTTAGCCAGGTGGAAATGGTTCATCCTACGATAGCGCATCGCTCTTGCTTTTATCTTATTGGAAAAATAAAAAATGCCGGGCATGCACGGCATTTATTTAAATCATCTTTAAATTAAATCGATTAAATTAACTTTTTTCTACTAGAGAACTTTACACGAAGCATCTTTTCCGCCATGGCGGCGTTAAAAATAGTCTCAAAATGCTCATTTACTACTTGTAAACTGCGCTTTTTCGACAATGCTTGCCTTGCCATGACGAAAAATCCACATCGTGCAAGGCTCTCTAAATATTTCCCAGGTATTTTTTTACCACTTCTGCAGGTAAAGGGATATAACCGTCTTTAATAACAACTTCCTGGCCTTGCTGAGAAAGAACAAGTTTAATAAATTCTTTTTCCAGTGGTGCTAATTCCTTGTTAGGATGCTTGTTAACATAGACATAAAGAAAACGTGACAGCGGGTAGGTTCCTGCTACTGCGTTATCTGGCGTCGCTTCGATTAATTTTCCACCTGCTTTTTTAGTCAAAGGTACCGCACGCACGCCGGATGTTTTATAGCCAATACCAGAATAACCAATACCATTTACCGAGCTTGATACAGACTGAACAACGGATGCTGAGCCAGGCTGCTCATTTACATTGTTTTTATAGTCGCCCTTACACAGTGCTTTCTTTTTGAAGTAACCATAGGTGCCTGATACCGAGTTACGACCGTAGATCTGGATATCACGGTTACTCCAGTTACCTGACAATCCCAGATCACCCCATTTGCTAATGTCTTTATCATTTCCACATTTTCTGGTTGATGAAAATACCGCATCAACATCTGGAATAGACATACCTTTTACAGGATTATCTTTATTGACATATACAGCCAATGCATCAATAGCGACAGGAATAGCCGTTGGTTTATAACCATAACGATCTTCAAAAGCAGCAATTTCTTTTGATTTCATCTTACGGCTCATCGGGCCAAAACTAGAGGTTGCTTCTGTTAACGCTGGCGGTGCAGTAGATGAACCCGCCGCCTGTATCTGAATATTCACATTCGGGTAAGAACGCTTGAATGCCTCAGCCCATAAAGTCATCAGGTTTGCCAGCGTATCAGAACCGACGCTGGATAAGTTACCCGATATGCCACTGACTGCTTTATATTCAGCTATGCCTTCATCAACGGATACAGCTGAAGAACTGCCTGACAGCAATAAGCCAATACCCAGTAATGAACCTGTTAAAGCTGTGTTCAGCCTGCATGTAATACGTTTATGTCTCATATTTTTTTCAACTCTAGTTAAATTAAGTATGAATATTCTCGGTGAAAGTTATGACGCTAATATGTCAGCAGTTATTACAATATTGTTAAAGGATCATTCGTAATTACAGAACAGACCTTGGGATAAAAAGCTTTATAGAAAGACCTAACCTTTTAATTATGTGTGCGCTACCGGGAAGTCACAACGAAAAGTGCTGCCTTTGCCAACTTCACTTTGTATTTGCAAGTTTGCGTGGTGACGGTCAAGCACATGCTTGACAATGGCCAGGCCAAGTCCGGTACCGCCCCGTTCTCTGGAACGGCCGGCATCAACACGATAAAAACGTTCAGTTAAGCGAGGAATATGCTGGTAACTGATGCCGTCACCACTGTCCTGCACGCCAATAGAAAGACCGGTATCACTTACCGTAGCAAATAACTTTATTTCACCCTCTTCCGGTGTATAACGTATGGCATTTGTCAGCAAGTTTGATAACGCCATGCGTAATTCGTCATAGCTACCATGCAAATTAACAGTCAGCTTGCTATTCGGGCCGTCGGCTTCAATTGCTAATTTAATATGATGCTTATTTTGATCAAAAGAAAGCGCTTCGTTATAGACTTCATTTAATAAAGTATTCGTATCTACTTCAACTGTAAAATCAACGGCTGCAGATGATTCCAGTCTTGCAAGTTCAATTAACTCAGTAATAATTTTGTTCATGCGCACAGCTTGCTGTTGAATCTTATGCAAAGGGATTTTTGATTTCTCATCAGCGTTATGTTGCAAAAATTCTATGTAACCAGTTATAACAGTCAGCGGCGTGCGTAATTCGTGAGAAGCATTAGAAATAAAATCGCGTCGCATATTATCAAGTTGACTACGTGATGTAACATCATGCGCGCTTATTAGATATTGGCCGCTAGCATAAGGTGTAATAGATAAAATTATTTCTTTCTGGGTAAGTGAAAACTTAAGCGGCTTTTTAAAATCTTTTTTTAGCAGATAATTTACGAACCTGGGCTGACGGATTAAATTGTCAATACGCTGACCGACATCAATGCCAGAGTGTAATCCAAACATCTGCTTTGCTGCCGGGTTAAACCACTCGATTTCATTTAATTCATTTAAAACGATGGTGGCATAGGGTAATGCCCGTGTTGATTTTTGAAACCGATTGAGGATGGATGTTAACTTACGTCGGGCTTTGCGTTGGCGTTTGTATAAATGATGTAACTGATAATACACATCATCCCAAACACCGATTACTTCAGGCGTTTTTTTTGATGGTTTAAGTAACCATTTACTTAGTTTATTCAGATTATATAAATTCCATATCACATACACCAGTAAGCCAATAAAAAGAAATAGAACAACTGAATCATTGACTATGCCTATTATTAGCAGGAAGGCCATCCATGCAGCAAGCAGGCTTAGTTCACGCTTTAAGCTGAGTGTCATACTGTCTAACCATTACTGTTTTGAGAAGCGATAGCCACTTCCATGAACTGTCTGTAATAGTGAATCTAAATTAAACGGTGCAAGCTGTTTACGCAGTCGTCTGATATGTACATCAACAGTACGTTCCTCTACATAAACCTGTGCTCCCCATACCTGGTCCAGTAACTGTGCTCGAGTAAAAACTCGATCAGTATGTGACATAAAATAATGTAATAAACGAAATTCAGTCGGTGATAATTCTACTGGCATTTCCTTAACTTTTACTCGATGACTTGCCGGGTCCAGAAACAGATCACCAATTTGTAAAGCTTGCTCATCAGGCATAATTCGTCGCAAAATAGCCTGTATTCTTGAATTTAATTCACGAACGGAAAAAGGTTTGGTTACGTAATCATCTGCGCCAACATCAAGCCCCAGGATTCGGTCATCTTCTTCAGCCTTGGCGGTAACCATGATTACCGGCAATACTGAATGGTATTTTCGAATACGGTGTAATAAATCAATACCACTGTTATCCGGTAACATCCAGTCAAGTAACACCAGGTCTATCGCTTTATTCTCGATTATTCCCCAGCCTTCTTTTACTGTAAAAGCAGAATGCATGGTATAGCCTTCTGCAGATAAAGAATATTTGAGCATATCCTGTATACCCGGATCATCTTCAACAACCAGAATATTTGCATGTTTCATGACAATATATCTTTTTCAACTTCATCTAAATCGAGATGCCGTATATCTTTACCCTTCACCAGGTAAATTACATATTCAGCAATGTTTTTTGCATGGTCGCCAATCCGCTCCAATGCGCGCGCAGCCCAGATCACATCAAGTACTTCAGAAATCGTTCTTGGGTCTTCCATCATGTAGGTAATTAACATGCGAATAAGGTCCTGATATTCCTTATCTGCATCATCATCATCACGAACCACTTTAATTGCTGCATCAACATCCAGTCGAGCATAAGCATCCAGCACATCATGCACCATGCGTTTCACCTGATCGCCAAGATGGCGTATACCAGCATAACGGCTATGAAAACCAGCGTCATCTTCAGCAAGATTTAGTGCCATTTTTGCAATTCTTTCTGCTTCATCGCCAATACGTTCAAGATCGGTAATGGTTTTAATAACGGCGATGACCATTCTTAAATCAGAGGCCGCAGGTTGGCGTCTTGCCAGTATTTGCGTACAGGCTTCATCAATAGCAACCTCAAGTGAGTTGACTTTATGATCTCTAAGAATAATCTTTTCAGCACCTTGCGCATTTGTGTCCTGTAAGGCTTCGATAGCACCTTTAATTTGCTGCTCAACCAAACCGCCCATTTTTAAAACCTGGTTGCGAAGCGCTTCCATTTCTTCATCAAATTGTTGAGATATGTGCTGACTTGTCTTACTGGTATCCATATATAAACCTCTTTGCTTTAGTCGAATATTACTGATCGTATGATTTATGTTGTATGCCTAAATCGTATACTTAGCCATAACGACCAGTGATATAGTCTTCGGTTTGCTTTTTATCAGGGTTGGTAAATATCGTATTAGTCTGGCCAAACTCAATCATTTCACCCATATACATAAAGGCAGTTTCATCAGAGACACGCGCCGCCTGTTGCATATTATGAGTAACAATAAGAATAGTGTACTGCGATTTCAATTCGTATATCAGCTCTTCAATTTTTAAGGTTGAGATGGGATCAAGCGCTGAAGCCGGCTCATCCAGTAATAAAATTTCCGGTTCAATAGCAATAGCACGCGCAATCACCAGGCGCTGTTGCTGGCCACCGGACAAACCCAGTGCGCTTTCGTCCAGACGATCCTTCACTTCATTCCATAAAGCAGCAGCTTTCAATGCCCACTCCACTTTTTCTTCCAGGACTCTGCGTTTATTAATACCTTGCAGTCGTAAGCCATAAGCAACATTTTCAAATACACTCATAGGAAACGGATTTGGTTTTTGAAAAACCATGCCTACACGCTGGCGAAGTGAAGTAACATCAACATCTGGTGCATAGATATTATTTCCATCAAGGATAATTTCACCTTCAACGCGGACACTATCAACAAGATCATTCATGCGATTAAAACAACGCAGCAATGTTGATTTACCGCAACCACTGGGGCCGATAAATGCAGTCACGCGATTTTTTTTCATTTGAAAACTTATATCGGTTAATGCCTGTGCTTCACCGTAAAATAAATTCAGATTATGTACATCCAGACATACTTCACTTTTCTCAGTTTTATTAGAACCGGAAAGTAACGAAGGATCAATGTTTGTTGTGATAGATTCACTCATAATTACATTCAACATTAGTTATCTAGTGCGCGGTATTTTTCACGCAACCTGTTTCGTAAATTAATGGCCGTTAAATTAAGTGTCACAATAACAACAACCAGCAGGAATGAAGTCGCATAGACCAGTGGTCTGGCGGCTTCTACATTGGGGCTTTGAAAACCCACATCATAAATATGAAAGCCAAGATGCATAAATTTTCGATCGAGGTGCAGGAAGGGGAAATTACCATCCAGCGGCAGGCTCGGCGCCAGCTTGACGACACCAACCAGCATGAGTGGAGCAACTTCACCGGCAGCACGCGCCACCGCTAAAATCAGTCCTGTCATAATTGCCGGGCTTGCCATCGGTAAGACCACACGCCAGAGTGTTTCTGCTTTTGTCGCACCCAGCGCCAGGCTACCTTCACGCAGACTTCTTGGTATACGTGACAAACCTTCTTCAGTCGCTACAATTACTACTGGCAATGTCAGCAACGCCAGTGTCAGTGACGACCACAATAACCCCGGGGTACCAAATGTAGGCCCGGGTAAGGCTTCCGGAAAAAATAGTGCATCAATATTACCGCCGAGAAAATACACAAAGAAACCCAGGCCAAATACCCCATAAACAATGGAAGGCACACCGGCGAGGTTATTAACTGCAATGCGGATGATTCGAATGAGTGCACCCTGTCTCGCATATTCACGCAGATAGACAGCCGCAATAACACCAAAGGGCGTAACTAATATGGCCATTAACATCACCATCATGACGGTACCAAAAATGGCCGGGAATATACCACCTTCCGTATTGGCTTCACGTGGATCATCTGTAATAAAGTCCCACAGCGAAAGCATATAGAAACCCAGCTTATCTGGCAAAGACATTTTATTTGGCTGCCAGGCTTTTACAATTTTTTCCAGCGGCACAAGTACTTCAGTGCCGTCCATTACAGTAGCTCGAATTGAGTCACGGTTAATTTCTGTATAGAGTTTTTTAGTCTCTTTTAATAACACCTTATATTCCAGATCTAACTGCTTACGTTTCTTTGTTAAATTTTCAATGGCTTCATTAGTTAACTTATCATCCATCTGTAAGCGTTTTTCTTTTAAGCGCAGCCGTTCCAGCTTATAGTTAATCGCACCAATGTCGCCCTGCTCAAGCTGTAACAATTGCTCACGTATTTCGATGGTTCTTTGCAGGCGTTTAATAAATTCTGGCCAGGCTGCTTCCCCACTTGTTACTAACACGCCATTTTCATACACTGCATTTAAATAACCGTAAAAGTTACCCCACTCTATACGCTCTAACGCCATCAGGTTTTCCGGCCGCTCACGATTGATCAGATCAATATCGTATAACCACCTAAAATCACTACCGAGAATATCGCGATTACCGGTTTTTACAAGGTAGCGAGTTACATTACCGTCTGCATCACCCTGCGCATTGTCAATATCATGAAGCGAATCAACCGGCACTGCTTCAGATTCAATAATTTCCGCAATGATGGTGACTGCGTTTTCATTATTGTCATAATAAAACGCTTCAATATTCGCTGGCCAAAAATGGCTCATACCACGAAATATAATTAAAAGTAACAATCCAAACACCGCAACCAGCGCAATTGAAATTGCCCCTGCATTTAACCAGATCCACGGCGTACCACTTTTAAACCACAAACTCACTTTCTGCCGCATCATAAGCCGCTATACCTTTCACGTAATCGATGACGAATTATCTCGGCTAATGTATTAAACACAAAAGTAAAGATAAACAATACAAGTGCAGCCAGGAACAAAACGCGATAGTGCGTACTAAAAACCTCGGCTTCCGGTACTTCTACTGCAAGATTTGCGGCAAGTGTACGCATGCCCTGGAACAAACTCATGTCCATTAATGGCGTATTACCTGTCGCCATTAATACGATCATGGTTTCACCCACAGCGCGACCAAAACCCATCATTACTGCAGAAAATATACCTGGACTAGCCGCAGGCAAAACAACACTTGTCATGGTTTGCCAGCGTGTTGCACCAAGTGCCAGTGAGCCACGTACCAGGTGTTGCGGCACACCAAATAGTGCATCTTCTGCAATAGAGAATATGGTAGGAATAACAGCAAAACCCATAATCAAACCCACTACCAGTGCGTTGCGCTGATCATAGTTAAGCCCCCATTCATTGCTCATGTAGGAGCGTAGATCGCCGTCAAAAAACAGTGATTCAATAGGTGAACTTAGATTTGATGAAATCCAGATGAGAACTAATACTACCGGAATTAATAACGCTGCTTCCCAGCCTTCGAATTTTGATTTGCCGGGAACATATCCCCAAAGCCAAGCACATAATATAAAACTTGCAGGCAATATCAGTAGCATCGTAAAAATACCGGCAAGATGTGTTTCAACATACGGCGCCAGCCACAGGCCCGCGAGAAAACCAAGAATAACGGTTGGCAGTGCTTCCATTATTTCAATTGCCGGTTTAACTGTCTGGCGCATACGCGGCGCCATAAACTGAGCGGTAAACATGGCACCAAAAATAGCGATAGGCACAGCAAAAATCATCGCATAAAAAGCGGCTTTGATCGTGCCGAAGGCAAGCGGCATTAAACTGTATTTGGGCTCAAACTCATTGGTAGAAGCAGATGACTGCCAGATATAATCCGGTTCATCATAACCCTCGTACCAGATTTTCCCCCACAGTACATCCCATGATACTTCTGGATACTCATTATGAACATCATAAAAATGTATCTTATTCGAACTGTCGACAACCAGCAGGTTTTGAGCGCGAGCTGACCACGCCATTTGTTCAATCGAAGCATTTGCAGTATTGATGTTCGCCAGCGTTCTTTGCGAGGTAGAATAAAAAAGCGTAATCTGACCAGTTGTGTCAGCCACCGCAAAACCTTTACGCTGCTGCTCAGTTGCAATATAAGTAACCGGGTTATTACTTTCATGAAAGTTGCGGATGAATGTTAATTCTCTGCCACCTTCTTTTCGTACTGACATCCATTGCTGAACTTCGCCATTCTCCAGCCCAACCAGTAATGAAGAACCGCCCAATAGCATTTTAAGATGACTGATTTCGTGTTTAAATTTATACTCTTTAGCTACGCCATCAGCACCATCTTCATCAAGCGAATAATCTACCAGAATCCCATCTTCAGCCGCCGCATAAAGGTGATCCAGTCCGGGAGACAAGGCAATCGAACTAATTTTACCTTCAAATTCCAGCTCGGACCGTGACTCAAGTTCAATAGTGATCTCGCCACTAATGAAAGACTCTTCGCGTAGGTAACGTGCAAACACTAAACGGTGGTCGACTGTTTTTGCCCCCAGACCGACAACATTTTCACTCAGCTGAATGGCGATCTGTGCCAGTGCATGTCCAGACTCATCCAGCGACAAAGGCTCTTCACCTAACGGGAATTCAAGCCTGGGCGTAAGCACACGAACATCATCAGGGTAACTTAAATCGAATTTATAGCGCACTGCCAGGGCCGAGCCGTTTTCAAGACCTAACACGACAATATTCAGATTCGATCCCACACTGCTTATCTTTGCCGGAAGATCTAAAAATTCATCAGCAACGGTGTCGCCAGTTTCGGTATTAAAGAAAATAACGTGAGCATTATCGGTAAATCTGACACCAATGGTACCCTGCTCTTCAAGCCCGAGATGTAATGTTCTAGCTTCAGCAGAAGCCGTATACGTCACCTTCTCTTTTATTTCAGCCGAACCAAACATCGGTATAACAACGTACAACAAATAAAAGAAAATCAATAATATAGCGACAATAACACTAATACCGCCTGCGGCCACAAAATACCGTGTTAGCCGGTCTTTTAGTGCTCCGCTGGTTATATCGCTTTTGTAAGGATTGATCTTTCATGCGCGAAGTTTATAGACGCGATGTTACAAAGTTATTACAGAATGTGACAATTTGATGAACTTATACATAAAAACCATGCAGCAGGTTACGCCATGCACCCTGAACAGGCCATTTGTACAACATATCAGTGTTCATGGCATGACGTTGCCTGTGATTGCATTTAGTGCGTAGCCTGTCACCAATACAGAACAGTCATTCACAGGTCGCTACGATAGCTAGCTACTGTCATATTAATGGCAGTTTTGACCGAAATCTGACGTTTATTTAATCGCCACTTGTCTATGTTTCAACAGTTGTTTTAATAATGGCCAATATGAGTAATAGTCAAAATCAGCCATATACCCTTATAAATGGCTTCCAGGTATCACCAGCGCATTTAACTAACGGTCGGGAATAAACTTATTTTTCTGGCACAGCTTTTGCTCTTTAATAACTAACATCCATAATTAACAACCATACTTAACAACCACAAAAAAACGAGCCCGATTATGAAATTAATTAGACTTTTTATTGCAACCCTTCTTCTGGTTTTATCTGGCCAGTCACAGGCATTATTTATGCCGACTGGATTTGAGATAAGCACTGACATTACTGATGTATCTAATGAAATCGGCTGCTGAATGCTTTTGTACAAGAAAGATAAAAAGTTATGGTAAATCCAGTTTAAGAGGTAATAGTAAGGTGGCTACATGATAAATAAATACTATCGAAATTGTAGCCGGTTACCAGACACAGGACGCTGATGGTTATGCCACATCATGGGATCGTACTTCAGTAGGTGCTAACTGGTTCATCAATAAACATGATACCAAAGTACAGTTAACTTACAGAATGGGTGAGAACCTTGACGGTGTTGAAAACAAAGACGAAGACGAAGTGTTTCTGCAGACACAGTTCGTATTCTAGATCAGGTCATAGCTGACAGAATGGACTCCTGCTTGCCATGGATGGCTTTTTCTTTAGGGCAATTCCGATTAATTTCACACAAACACAGAATAATAGAAAAATAACATTATTCATTTCTCGTGATAGCATCATCGAATACTATCCACACTGCTCAACTATTATTTTCGTCTGATTCTACACAACCCTCGCGCTTCTCTGCCGCTAGTAACAATACCTGATAACAATACTTGGGTTATTTCACCTGGCACAGTTTCAACTTGCGCCTGGCTACCCTCTTCCAGCTCCTTAATACCTGAAAACGATCAGGCATTAAAAAAGGTTATCGTGTTATTGATGCAGATATGCTTCGTATGATCTTCTGCTAATTACGTACAAACCTGTAGATAATTTTTCAGTGACCGGATACACATAAATGCATTAAAATTAATCAATCAGCGGCTCCATAAACCTTAAGAAGGGACAAACATGTCAAATTTAAATACTGCCAGATCAATTTGGAAACAACTATTGCTCTTTACCCTATTATCATTAACCTCCCTCGCTGCTGTTGCGACAAATGACCCCGTGGTTACCAGCAGAATTGAGGGGGATTATCATGACATCGCCAATAACATCCGTACTGCGATTATTGGCAAAGGCATAAGTATTGCACATGAGCTACCTGCTAGTGAGATGTTAAAGCGCACCGCACCTGCTTACGGCTATCAAACCAATACCTACGCTAACGCCAGAACGTTTGAGTTTTGCAGCGCCAGTATCTCCCACAAGCTGGCACGCCAGGACCCGGATAATATTATCCTGTGCCCATTTACCATAAGCGTCTATAGCCTTACTAACGAGCCGGGCATAGTTCGTGTCTCTTATCGAGTACCCGTTGGACGACCCGGATCTGAAGCTATCATCAAAGAAATCATTACTTTAATAAGCGGCATAATAGAAGATGCCCGTTGGTAATTATGCTTGGTAATTAACTTTGGTAATTAACCTCGGTAATTAACCGGTGTTAATTAAGCCGTTGCATCAGGTGTCTCACCATGCAGTTGAATAAAATACTGTTCCAGCTCAGCCATAACATGGTCTAGTTTACCGGCCACAATCAATTTACCCGTTACATCATGCGCATTAAAGATATCCATTTTTCGATCACGGCTAATACGTACCGCCAACACCTCGTCTGCGCCACCGCGGAATATCTCAAAAAAATCGTCTCCATTGGCGGCTTTATCCCAGTGCCACCGCGTTGCTCGACCGTGAGCAATCGTGTGACCAGCAAAACTTGCTAACTGCTCCCGGTTTTCCCTGCTAATAATATTTTCTGCTAAATTAATTATTTCTGACATCAAACCCACCTGTTTTCTTTAGGCCGCCGCTATTAATAGCTTGTGCCCCTAATTCTACTCTGAGAACTTTGTAGCAAGTTCTCACAAACTAATTGTTTTGATATAACGTCACTTCTTTTCTTCAAACTTCGTATGATACATGTTTCACTGCCTACTTTAACCAATAAACGCAAATTATTAAAACCTGGTTTTACCTTTTTTAATAACCCTGGTGTGCTATCGATGTAATAATTACGGATTAAGTACATCACTTTGACAGGGCGCAAACATAACCAGATGAATGAACACATAAACAAACCGGTGATCGCACTTAGGCGAACAATTGGTCTCCCGCTATTACTATTTTTTGGCCTGGGGAATATTCTTGGTGCCGGGATTTACGTATTAATCGGCAAGATAGCCGGTGCAGCAGGGATGTATGCCCCGGTTGCATTTATAGTTGCATCTATTGTTGCCGGCTTCAGCGCCTTTTCTTATAGTGAGTTATCTGCACGTTATCCACAATCTGCCGGAGAAGCTGTCTATATTGAGGAAGGTTTTCATCTATCCGCTTTATCACGGTTAACCGGGCTGTTAATTGCTATTGCCGGTATGGTGTCCGCAGCAACGATTTCACGAGGTTTTTACGGCTATTTTTTTACTTTTTTTCAGGCCTCTGAATTTCTGGTTGTCACAGGCATTATTTTACTTCTGGGTTTACTGGCTATATGGGGAATATCACAGTCGGTTGCCGCTGCTGCCCTGCTGACCGTGGCTGAGACATTCGGATTGTTATTAATCATCTGGGCAGGTAAAGACACCCTGGGTAACCTGCCGTCTCAGATTGATTTATTGCTCCCCCCTTTTCAATCCGTTGCCTGGAACGGAATTTTACTCGGTGCATTTCTTGCTTTTTTTGCTTTTATCGGCTTTGAGGATATGGTGAATATCGCTGAAGAAGTAAAAAATCCACAAGTCACCTTGCCTGCCGGTATTATACTTGCACTATTAATTGCCATAGTGATGTACCTGACAGTAACACTGGTTGCAGTTTTAGCGCTGGATCAACACACACTTTCTGCAAGCAAGGCACCACTGGCAGACATCTTATCGGCAACATCAAATATCAATCCGAAAATCATCAGTATCATTGGTATGGTCGCCATCGTAAATGGTGCGCTTATTCAAATAATTATGGCTTCGCGTATATTCTATGGCATGGCAAAAAAAGGCTGGATGTGGAAGAGCCTGGCGAAAGTCAATAATAAAACACAAACTCCCGTGGTCGCAACTTCACTTGTTATTGCGATCATCATGGCCCTGGCATTATGGTTCCCTTTGGAATCCCTGGCTAAAGCTACCAGCTACGTGGTACTTATTGTTTTTATCCTGGTAAATGCCGCCCTGGTTTCCATTAAACGGACTCAACCACCAGTAGAGGGTATTCTGAATATTTCTATCTGGATACCAGTCGCAGGATTCATTACCAGTATCAGTCTGCTACTGTTTCAGTTACTTTCTGGTTAAACCTAAAGGTATAAATCAGAGATATCTTAAGAAAAAACCAATTATTTGACGTTGATCAATTTTCCTGCAGCATATGTGTGCATAATGGTTGTATAGAGTTTTTCAGGTTATGAAACAGGAAAAAAATAGAAAGCGGATAGATATTGCATATCTGACTATCTTTTAAATAATTAAAATTATGGAGAAGACTTAACAACAGTTTTCTTGCGCAAGACAAAAGAATTTATTTCAGGGTGAATATAATTCATGGTTGATCCGTCCAGGAAAGTCGGTTTAATGTCACGCAAAGTTCTACTCGGAACCTCGCTTGTTGCTGCACTGTTTTTTATGATTGTCGGCGCGATGTTCTGGGCTAGTTTTAATACTGCAATGGAAGCGAGCAATTCGGTCGAATTCTGTATTTCATGTCATGAAATGGAAGAAAACATTTTTCATGCATACCAGAAAAGCATTCACTACACGAACCGCAGTGGTGTTCGTGCCGCCTGTTCCGACTGTCATGTGCCCCGTAAATGGATACACAAGGTAAGGCGTAAAATTCATGCCAGTAACGAAGTCTTCCACAAAATACTCGGCTCCATTGACACCCCTGAAAAATACGATAAAAAGCGTTTACAGATGGCGAAAAATGTCTGGCAGTCAATGAAAAATACTGATTCACGTGAGTGCAGAAACTGCCATAACTTCGATTTCATGAACCCTCAGGAGCAGAAAAAACGCTCACGCAAACAACATGCTACTGCGATGGAAAATGGCAATACCTGTATCGACTGTCATAAAGGCATCGCGCATGGCAAATTTCATAACCTGCTCAGTGCAGAAGAATTAGAGGAAATATCCAGACCCAATCCTGAAAACAAACGGCCTATCGCTCCACAATGGCAGGCGTTTATCGATAACGGTAAAAAACTCGTTACTGCTAATGATAGCAAAGAAGGTGCTGTCAAAACTGAAGCAGCAACCGCCACAGCAGATAAGGCTGAGCCAACAGCGGCTGCCAAACCTGCTGTATCAGGTGGTTCAAACATCGACTGGAATGGCATAGAAGCTCGTGAAGTCACCCTGTTCTACCCCGGTCAGGCTTCGCTGGAATGGATACTTAATGGCAGCGAACATGCTGGTAAACCTGACTTCACTACTGGTAACCGCTGCTTTGATTGCCATGAAGGCGAAGAAGTAGATTTTGGCGAAAAAATCGTTTCAGGTGAAAAATTTGAACCCACACCCATTCCGGGTAAACGAGGCAGTATAATGCTCAACGTTAAAGCTGCGCATGATGCAGACAACCTGTATATACTGTTTCAGTGGCAAGATGGCGAACATGCAGACATCCCATTTGCAGACGACGGCAAAATGGATGCAGAGAACCCGATCAAACTGGCCATCATGCTAACCACAGACAGTGAAGACGATCATAAAGTGGAATTTGCAGATCGTGCCGGCTGCTGGCAGTCATGTCATCACGATCTGAACTACATGCCAGATAAGGCTGACGATGCAGCCCTTAACGGGCCGTTGTCGAAACGACTTGACCTGAGTGCTGGTTTCACCAAGTACCTGAAAGAAAGCCGTAGCGAAATCGAAATTGAAGGTAAAGCCGGCAAGAAACGTGGTGGCTGGGACAAGCTGAAAGAAGAAGCTGAAATTCAGACCTTACTGGAGAATGGTTCATTCATGGATCTGTTGCGCTACAAGTCTGGCACCGGTGAATCCGAAGATGGTTACATACTTGCAGAACGGGTAATGACTGGTGGTCAGGGCGTGAACTTCACTGGTGAACTTAAAGACGGTATCTGGACGGTTGAGTTGATCAAAAAACTCACCTCAGATAAAGCCGGCGACATCAGTATGGAGCTTGATCAGTGGTATAACATAGGCTTTGCGATTCACGATGATTACAGTAAAGGCCGCTTCCATCATGTTTCACTGGGTCTTAAACTGGCCTTCGATGACGATGAAGCGGAGATTAACGCAATAGAAAAATAAAAAAATGCTATCCAAATTTGATATATAAAACCGCTTAACTTTATTAAGGTCATGATAGCATTTTTTCTCCACTGCCTACTTCTTTTACTAAACCATACCTGTCATCTCGAACACTATTACTGACATACGCTGTTTTATTTCAACGCTAGTGCAATCGCTGGCGGCGATAATGCAGGAGCAGTTGTCGAAGCACAGATTTTAAATTTATTGGCATTCTTCAAATATAAGCGCATTACATGTTTTACACACAGACCTGTCCAGACGCTGATAAATGCCATGAATAGCCTGAGATTTGCTATCGAAGAAATTATTGCTGCCAATCTTTTTAATAAAACATGATTTTGCCGCAAACTCATAAACTGATGACTTTAAACCTACAAAATACAGGCCGCCATTTTGAGTCTTCAATCGGTTATTTTCAGAAACCAGTGCTTCAGCACCAGCAAGATCTATGAAATTAATACCCGAGGAAATAATTAAAATATGGTAGATTCTTTCGTTATCTACAATTTGGCTAATCCGTTTTTGAATGTGATTAATCGAACCAAAATAGATAGACATATCGATTCTGATAATCTTCAATTGCGGGCATTGTTTGACCGGTTTCTTGAGAATATTTATTAATTTTCTTTTAGCGTCGGAATCGTCCACGGATAAGGTCGGGATATGTGGTGTTGATGTTTTTGCTAAAAAAAGAACAAGTGATAACAAAACGCCAAGGTAAATGGCGAACTCCAGCTCAAGAAATAAGGTGGCAAAAAACGTTGTCAGTAAGATAGATGATTCTGATTTACTGAAAATTAATGTCTGTTTGATATGATGAAAATCGACCAGATTATAAGCAACCAGGAGAATGATCCCACCCATCGCGGCAATCGGAAGATACGCTGTAAGCGGCGCAATTAGTAACACGATAATCATTAATAAAATAGCAGCGAATATTGCTGATAGAGGTGTTTGTGCACCGGCATCATAATTAATACCTGAACGCGTGAACGAACCGGAACCGGCATAACTCGAAAAGAAACTACCAAAAATATTGGAAAGGCCCTGACCGATAAATTCCTGGTTGGCATCAATTCGCTGATTTGATTTTGTTGCTACCGCTCGACTGATTGATACTGCTTCGATCAAACCTAAAAGCGCTACAGCGAATGCTTCGGGTGCCAGCATTCTAATAGTGTCCATGGAAAACTCTGGTGATGACAGTGGCGGCAGATGTGCGGGAATCTCGCCCACCAGCTTGATACCATCATTATAGTCTTTCAGGAAAAGCGCCATCACACTGCCGCCAACCATACCGATCAGTAAATAAGGTAATTTAGGCATTAATTTCTTAGAGGTAATGGCGATAAATAGTGTCACCACAGCTATCGACATAACAAATAAATTAACATCGCTTACCCCCTGAAACAGATCAGCCCAGGTATGCAAAAAAGACTCACCCTTAGGTATCTCTATTGCAGTGATATGTTTCATCTGGCTGGTCGCAATCAGGATTGCAGCGCCAGCGGTAAAACCAATCACTACCGTGTGGGAGACAAAATTAACCAGCGAACCCAGTCGCGCCAGGCCAAAGCCAAGTTGATATACACCGGCAAGAAAGGTGAGCGTCAATGCCATCAATACAAATTCAGGTGTGCCGACTTCTGCGTGATGGCTTACCGCAGAAAAAACAACAATAGAAATAGCTGTTGTTGGACCGGATACCAGATGACGTGACGAACCAAATAATGCAGCAACAATAGGCGTAACCATCGCCGTATACAAGCCATATTCAGGTGGTAAACCTGCGATAGTAGCGAATGCTATTCCCTGTGGCAAGACGATAACCGCACCCGTAAGACCAGCGATAAAGTCAGCTTTAAGTGAATCTTTTGTAACTAATTTAAACCAGGTTAAAAAGGGGAAAATGCTATTAATGTATCATTTAGATACTATTGTATATTTTTTACAATATTCAGTGGTGAAGTAAGCAACAGTAAAAGTGGAACGACATTGTCGTGGATATTATATGTGATTATGTGATGATTCCTGATTATACTCGCCATACCTTTAGCTTTTCTTAAAAGCTCGACTAAAACATCTTCTGCAATACATTGTGGGCATTGTTCCGCTGCAGGGGAGCATGGTAGAACACGCTCTGTATAAAGCTGCCTAGAAAAAATGCGCAATGTAAATCAACAATCAAAAAAACTGCGCCTCTTTCTAATGACACACCAACTTTGGACAAGAATTTTTGTCGCAAGCTTAATGGTTTTTTGGAGATGGTGCGCTTACATCTGAAGTTAATAATCGAAGTAACGTAGACTCCAGTTTTTTTAAAACCTGGAAAGATGTTTAAAGCTGACTCATTATGGTCTATCTACCGTATGCCCCCGCCATACCCCAAACACCCATGCCGCGTGACCGCGCTATTTTCTCAAGCGTGTGATACTCAATGGGCGCATCAGGTAACGCCACAGCCCAACCGCGTTCAAGCAAATAAGCACTTAAATCATCACCTTCTTCAAAATGTGAATAATTTACCCGGCACAATCCCGTCAGGCTTGCGTTAGGGTTTTCACTGATGATTTCACAACGAACAAAACTCTTAACTTTAAACTCTAAAGCCAGTACAGCGCGTGAGCCACAAACAGGCGGGTGTTGACTGGTTCTACAGTCCTGACTTGATTTTGGGATATGAATGCCGTAAAGGTGAATCGTTTTCTTCTTGATGCGTAATGTGGCATCGTCATTGACGAAAGCGTAACTAGTCAGTTCCTCAGCAAGTACTTCTGTATAAACCAGAAAAGTGGATGCAATCAATACAATCTGCACTAGTTTACTCAGCTTCATAAGAATATCCATAGTCAAGAATATATACATTTAAACGGCGCAGTCAACTTAAAATCATTGTCAATCCGTTTCAGCCAATTTTAACTGGCCTAAAATAATTGGACATGATCTGAGCTTCCTTAAGCCACTGGACTTTGCTGCTGTCATTCAGGTGATTTTATCCGTATCCGTTAATATCGGATTAAACGGAGAAATGAATCAGACAGGAATTTTCCTGATCGGGATTTACACCCAGGCTGATCACGCCACTACCCAACAAAGGTGACTCTTCTCTTCTCAAATAAACCTTTTCTCTATCACTGGTTTTAACAAAGGTACCATTGGTACTTTGATCAATAATAACAAACTTACCACGCCTGCTTTCTATTCTGGCATGCAGGCGAGAAGCATGATTGCTATTGATAATAAAATCACACTGAGCATCTCGACCCAGAAATATCGCTGGTGATTTCAGGTTGAGACTGAGCTCTTGATCCCGGTGTTTCAGATGCAATCTTTTTACTATAGGGGCGGTGTCCATGAAATTGATCATTGTCGACATGCGTGTAACATCGTCGTCCTGTCGCAATACTTCACAAATAATCGTTTTTTTTGACTTACCCTTCAGGGAAAGTCTATCAAATCTCCGGCAACTTGACTGAAACAGGGGGATTAGTGAGTCAACCGTTTCTTTGGTAGTAAGGATCTGACTGCCCCTGGCAATTGCAGCGACTCTAGCTGCTACATTTACAGCATCGCCAAATACGTCACCATCTTCTCTGATTAAAGCCTGACCAGTATGCAGACCAATACGAACATGGATTTTGACGCCAACATCAGCGGGACGTTTCTGTAAGCTGTCCTGAATGATACGAGCCGTAGTAAATGCCTGATCAGCATTGTCAAAACGGCACATAATCTCATCACCAATAGTTTTTACCACGGTTCCGAGATGCTTTTCAGTAAGCTCAGACATCATCGTTATAACACTATCAATAATACGATTTGCCTGTTCGTCTCCAAGCTGTTCATACAATGTAGTACTGCCTGTGACGTCAGCAAACATGATGGTAGTAAAAATCGATGTATCCATATTTCAAATCTATATAAGCAGGTTTATTATAAGGTATTTTTCAGCGTGTTTAGAAATAAAGACAGAGGATATTGATTTATAAAACGTGTGGTTACGTTCCTGTAAGCCCTGCTGGATCGTCCTGTTGCAGATGCCATATAAATCAACAACCTGCACACTCCGCAAAAATTACGCTGAGCAATTATATAGTAAGTAGCGTTAGAGCATGGCGCTACGACATAATAATCATAGGAGAAACATCACACATTTACCATTATCTGCGGTAAATCTAGTCATATCTAAACACGTGATTTTGTTAATATATCTGGTACTTTAAGTGAGAAGATTCCATCACACTATAAGCATTTACTGTAGAGGATTTAACCTGGATATATTGGCGGCCTATGATTACCTCTAACCGTTAACGGGACATTAGCAGTGAAAAGGTTAGTAGAAAAACCTGGATTTTTTTGTTTTTAAACTATGGGTGTCTTATTTTTCCTTAATGTAACCGTGAAAAGCCTTTTGGTGGTTTTCGATGCCTGGTTATCTGCTCATAAGTATAAGCATACTGAAATAGTTTATGTTCATCGAAAGGGCGTGCCAGGAATTGCAACCCTGCTGGCAGGCCCGCTTTTGTGAAACCCATTGGTACAGTGATTGCGGGCTGTCCAGTATGTGGTGCTATAGCCGCGCTATTATTGCCATGGGGGCTTGTATTATCTGCCAGCTTACGCGGTGGATTGCTCCAGGAAGGATAGATAATGGCATCTACCCTGGCATCGTTCATTTCATTAATAACTGCTGACAGCAACGCTTTTCTGCGAGGGTCGCCCGCTACATCGATACAAGGAGGATTTTGCATAGCCGGATCGCCTTTTTCATCTAAGGCCCACTGCATCGCTTCCATGTTTTGTTCACGAAATAACTTCTGCTGGTATACATCATCCAGTGATTTGATTGGTGCATGTTTGCCCAGCGTTGCGAGATAATTTTTTAGGTCATAATAAAATCGACTGCAAAATCCAGTCGCATTTTTCAGCTGTTCAAAATCATCTATAACAAATGGATCAATTATGATTGCTCCGGCTTGACGAAGGTCGTTAATTGCCTGCACCATTAACTGCAAAACTTCAGCGTCTGCAGTATCTGTTTCATACAGCTCTCTTAATACGCCAAGGCGGACGCCTTTTAGGCCATCCTGTTTCAGATATTTTTCGTAATCATCTTTTACCCGACCTATACTTAGCCTGGTCGACGTATCTTCTGGATCAAAACCTTTAATTACCGTGAATACAATAGCAGTGTCGGTGACCGTCCGCATTAATGGCCCGCCAATATCTCTGTTTAAAACTAGAGGCACAATGCCATCTCGACTTGTCGCTCCAATGGTTGAACGTATGCCAACCAGTGATAAATGCGATGCCGGACCTCTTATTGAATTACCCGTATCAGAACCCATGCCGATAATTCCAAAATTAGCTGCGATAGCAGAGGCCGTGCCACCGCTAGACCCTGCCGGAACTCGGGTTAAATCATAAGCATTAAGTGTTTCGCCATGACTTGAACTGATGGTGTCATAAGGACTAAAGGCCCATTCACCCATATTAGATTTTGCTATAATGATGGCATCTTCTTGACGGAGCCTTTTAACCATAAAAGCATCATCGGAGGGGATTGAGCCCTGCAATGCAATAGAACCTGCTTCTGTTGGCATATCAGCGGTATCGAAGTTATCTTTCAAAATAACAGGAATACAATGCAGTTTCCTCATCGTGTGCTGCTCTGCATATTTCTTATCAAGCGCTCTGGCTTTATTTATTGCATTTAAATTAATGTAGATAATGGCATTTAATTTTGTCGTTTGATCATAAGTTTTTATACGATTCAGGAATCGGCGAGTTAGCTGTTCACAGGTAATTTTATTTGTTCGCAACGCGTCATGAGCTTGCGCAATAGTTAATTCAATAACATTAAAATTTTCTTCGCTTGTTGCTGAGGGTGAGTTTGTAGTGCATGCGGATAATCCGATACAGATTGTTCCCATAAGGAAAAAAACAAAACTTAATGTTTTTAGCATGTCCGTGCCTATGGTAACTATTTATTGCGAATTAAGTTTTTAAGGAAGTTTAAATAGATTGGGGCATTCCACTCTCGCCCGCCCAGCGCCAGGTATTGTAGCTTGCCATCAGGATCAATAAAAAAGGTAGCTGGAAGCCCGCGTGGTTGCCAAAGTTCGGTGACCTGGCCATCGACATCAACTAACGGATTAAGGTCAGGGGCAACAGCGGCAATAAATTCGAAAACAGTATCCCCGGATTCTGCAGTATTAACTAGAACAATTTCCATTTCTGAGTTTTCAAACTTATTTACAATGGCCTGAATGGTTGGCATCTCCTCTCGACAAGGACCGCACCAGCTAGCCCAGAAATGGAGAAAGATCCAATGACCACGCGACTGTGTTATATCCCAGGTTTCGTCATCAAGATTTTTTAGTATCAGGGCGGGTGCATCTTGTTCCTGTAATTTCATCAGGCCTTTGGGAAGTTTATTTTCGGTTGTCGCGTTAACCGAAAATGTCAGCAAGCTCGTTAATATGATTAAGTTAAATGCATTTATTATTTTGGACATGCGATATCTCTGAAAATAACCGTTTTTATTTTACCATCCCTTTTTCATACCGGTTCTGAAACTTGCTTTTAGTGTAAGCAAATGTGTCTGCAAAGGTATCACAATGCTTCCACCCGCGCCTTCATCGAATCGTAGGTCACGTGTTTCTGGCATTAATGTCCAGCCAAAGGTGGCTTGATGAGCAGGGGATAAAGCAATTTTTGTCCAGATTTTTTTCCAGTAATCACGTTTGATACGTTCTATAGGTTTGTTATCAGCGATAAACATCCAGCTATCCGGCTCGATATGCAAAGCTTCAAATTTATTGTTACGAATAACAGGTGTGATAATACAGGTTTTTAGTATTTCATTTATGGCCTGTTGTGGAAATTCGCGTGCCAAATAAAATCCGGAAAGCTGGTCTGTTGTTCGTGTGACCAGACGCATGTAAATTTCATCATCTTCGTATTCGATAAAATTGGGTGTCTCGCTATCGGCATAACTAGCATTAGTTATTAATGACAGAACGAAGCACAGACCATACCCGCTAAATATTAACCATGCTGTATTCATATATAGATATTTACATAATCTTCAGATGCACGAATCATAACATATTTAAAAATTAAACAATCTGACCTGCACGACAGTCCGTTGTTGGGAGTCTCGACCAGTAATGGGATCAGCAGCTATATGAGCTATACGGGGTAGCTATATGAGGTCAGCTATATGGAGTCAGAGCCCTTTTTAGGGCGTCCACGTCTGGCTTGACCCACTTTGCATTTCAATTTCGCTTCAACTTTCTGTTTAAAATAGTCATTACCTAATGGCGTCCCCGTTTGCCAGGATGCGCGGATGAGATCTAGTTGCTTTTCATCAATGTGCAACTTAAACAATGATTTATAAGCATCAAGGCGTTGTGCTTTGGTTTTTCCTAATGATTTGTACAAAGGGTGAAAATTTATTATTTCATTGTCTTTCCCTTGTGCATTCGCTTGATAACTGGACCAGCGATATGCACCAGGTGATTTAACCATACCCGCTCTTACCGGATTAAGTTCAATATAACGCATACAGGTCAATAAATAGGTTTCATCATGGATGATATTCGACTTATATCTACCCTCCCATATCGAACCACTACTACCATAGGTATGGTTTATATAAGATACGTACTGACGCCCGATATACTGCATCATTAAACTAATGCTGTTTTTATCTTCTGGTGTGGCAAGTATATGTATGTGATTGGTCATGAGTACATAAGCATGTACCTTACAATTATAACGCGCTGATGCTTCTTGCAACCAACCCAAATAGGCCTGGTAATCTTCTCTTTCAAAAAACACGGGTTCACGGCTGTGCCCGCGCTGCACTATGTGTGCTGGCACACCGGGTAGATAAAATCGTGGTTTTCTTGGCATCCGTTTTCCCCTATTTCATGGTTTTTACACTTTACTGCTGTATGGCTTACATGTAAAGGGCTCCGACCCCTTATATCGCGAAAAGCGATATCAGTCAAAATGGCTGGAATGGGTGTTAACAGACAGTCGAAATTTACAGCTAACCAAGGAGTGAAACTACGTGGCTTATAAGCTTTTCAATTATTTCATTACCATCCACTATACGTTGTTTTATTTCGTCCATTGAAATGACTTCAGCCTGCTGTGCTGGACTCCCCCCTTTACCTGCGGCCCAGTTCACAACAAGTGAGAGTGTGGCATAGTTCATTTCCAGTTCACGTGCTAATGCCGCTTCAGGCATGGCTGTCATACCAACTATATCGCAGCCATCGCGCTGCATGCGTTTAATTTCTGCGATGGATTCTAATCGAGGGCCCTGTGTTACCCCGTATGTTGCCAGCTTTTCATAGGCACAGGACTTCTTATCCAGCGCTGTAATTAATTTATCTCGTAAAAAATCATCAAATGGATAGCTAAAATCGATATGTTTAACTTCCGATTCATTGCCGTCATTATAGGTTTGCATACGACCATAGGTATAATCAATGATTTGATCGGGCACCACCCATTTCATCGGTGGCATATTTTCAGTTATGCCACCAACAGCCGTGACTGCAATAATATGTGTCACTTCAAGTATTTTCAGGGCGAACATGTTGGCCCTGTAGTTAATTTGATGGGGTGCTAAATGATGCGAATGACCATGACGGTTTAAATAAACCACTTCAACATCATTTATGCCCACGGATGGACGGTATTCAGCAAGGAGCCAGGAAGGCGGTGCGGTTATGTCCATGGATGGACGGTATTCAGCAAGGAGCCAGGACGGCGGTGCGGTTATTGTTCCAGTAATGAAAATATCTGATGGTTCACCAAAGGGTGTTTTTATTTGTTCTTCTGTAACCCTGATGAAATTACCCGGTTCGTTAAACAGGCTTCCGCCAATAATTGCCAGTTTCATACTATCACTCCTCCAGAGAACGTCTGCTTAAGACTGGACGAAACATTTTGCTGACAGGATGTAAGTTCACCACTAAATCAGAGCTTGCCTAATGCATAAATTGAATCAAGCTGCCGATACAAACCGTTATAGTCCATACCAAAACCAAAAACATATTTATCTTCAACAGTAAGTGCAATATTATCGGTTAGTGCTTCATCAGTACGATGATGGTCGATACAGCGATCATGTTTTTTTCTTAATAAAACGGCAGCATCAACTTTAGCCGCGCCCTGCTCTTCACAATATTGAATAATAGCCTGAAGTGTTTTTCCTTCGTCAAGGATGTCATCCAGGATCAACACCGCTCTATCTTTAAGCGGCGTCTCCGGATACGCTTTCCATAAAAGCTCTCCACCGGAGGTTTCATTGTTGTACCGTGTGACGTGTATGTAATCTATCTCCAACATACAATTTAATTTGGGTATAAGGTGACCTGAAAATAATAAACCGCCCTGCATCACACACAATACTACAGGGTTATCGTTTTTTAACTGCGGGTTAAGTTTATCCGCCAGCTTATCAAGTGCACCGTTTATTTCCTGATTGTCAAAAATCAGATTACAGTCAGGGGGTAATGTTAAGTCAGACAATGTTAAATCCTTACTATTTTAATAAATGGTTAATCAGCGCTTACTTTAATAAGTTAGTGTAAGCGTATTCTCGTCCATCGCCTCATCAATAACATAAGCCGCACCCACTCTTTCCTCTAACTCAGTAATCAGTCCTTCACCTGCCATTTTTAGAGAAGTATTACAGACTTTAAAAGTAACACCAGCACCATATGCCTCCTTAATGATGTCATATATGGTGCGGTGTGACTCCAGATCAATTTCAACGCTTTCCGCATTACCCACAATCGCCAGTTGGGCGGAGATACCGGTAAAAACAACTTCTACATCATGCGATAAAGCTGCAGCGACTGTTGCCTGAAACAATGGCGCATAACAGCCTTCAGGTTTTAAAGGATCTGCATTAGACATAATAATTAACAGCTTTTTCTTGTTCATAATTTTTTCATGTCTTGAAGAAGTTATTCAGGATGGCAATAATAAATAATTTCGCAGTGTTTCTCACTATTTATCTCCATGGATGGAGCAGTTAGCGAGGAGCAGCGAAGCGGTGTGCCTAGGAACGATTCCAGTGCACTGTTATTAAACGTCCATTTCCAATTCCGGTGAATCATTCAATGCCACAATACGTGCAGATATATGCTGCCAATGTTCATCCTGCCTTAATTGAGTCCAGCTAATATCCTTTTCTCCATGCATACGAATCAGTCTTAGCTGCGATGTCGGATTGTTATAACCTTTGATATATTCTGCAGCTTCTATAGCACCATCTAAATGATTGCACACTAGTGCCATGTCGCACCCCGCTCTTAAGGCAGCATCCGCACGTTCGCCAAAACCACCGGCTATTCCAGCCGCTTCCATGGATAAATCATCACTGAATATAACCCCCTGGAAACCAAAACGTTGGCGCAATATGTTTTCAATCCAGAAAGATGAGTAGCCAGCAGGTTTGTCATCTACCTTATCGTATATTACATGTGCGGGCATAATCCCTGCCAGCTTGTTTTCTATCATGTTTTCAAATGGTACAATATCAGTACGTAATAACTCATCAAGTTCACGATGATCGACCGGCATCGCCACATGAGAATCTTCTACAACACCGCCATGGCCGGGAAAATGTTTACCTACCGCATGCATGCCAGCCCTGTTCATGCCGTGCATAAAGGCATACGCCAGTGTAGCAACCGTCGACGGCTTGCTATGAAACGCGCGGTCACCAATAACACCACTTAATCCATGCGCCAGATCAAGCACCGGCGCAAAACTGAAATCTATGCCACAGGCACGCAGTTCAACTGCCATCAACCAGCCCGCATCTTCAGCTAGTTGCCGGCTTTTTTTCAAATCATTTTTTGCCACTCTTGCAAATGTTGCCGCTGCCGGTATTCGACTAAATCCTTCATGAAATCGTTGTACGCGCCCGCCTTCGTGATCAACAGCAACAAGTAATTTCGGCGTTCTCAGTTGATGAACTTCATCAACCAGGGCGGTTAATTGTTCGACTGACTTGAAGTTACGGGTGAACAGAATAATACCACCAACTTCAGATTTCAATAGTAAGTTTCTTTCTATTTCGCTAATGGCTATTCCTTCCAGATCAACCATCAATGGGCCAAGTGTCATAATAGCACCTAATAAAATCTACTTATAAAAACTAAAAGCTTCTCACCACAGAGGTCGCTCTTGTGTATCCGTACACCTGCGACATTAGTGCATCCATGCACGTCGCACAGAGGGCACAGAGAAAAGATTTATGTGTTAACTGCGCAGCAGGCGCAGTCACACAAATAAAACTCTGTGTCATCTATGGTGAAATATTTTTTTTGTTAATCATATTTAACCACATGGTATTCGGCTAAACTGCAAAATTTTCTGAAGATAGCGCTCGAAACCAACAAACGAATGATCTCCGCCCTGCTCAATAATACATTGGCTATCTTTATATTTTAATTCTGCTTCGTGATAATCCAGAGTCTCGTCACCTGTTTGTAATAAAACCAAATAGCGTTCCGGTTCGGTGATTTCTTCAATCTTCATAACTTCCAGTTGCTGAATATGTGACTCATCAAATTCCCAGCATCCTTCGTCAAAATAAAATTTATTTTCACCAAGGTATGCTCTTAGTGTTTCATAAGGTTTAACAGATGGGTTAATTAGCACAGCATATCCGGAATATTTTTCGGCAAGATATGTTGCATAATAACCACCCAGTGAGCTACCAGCAAAACTCAGCGGGTAATTTTCCAGTGTTTCTTCGACCAGTTGTTCAAGAAACAACCTTGCTTGTTCTGGTACTGAAGGAATTTGCGGACAGATTAATTGATCCAGACAATGTTTGTCAGACATGTACTGACTAATCAGTTGCGCCTTGAGTGACTGCGGCGAACTGTTAAAGCCATGTAAATAAAGTAATTTTTGCGTTGTCATGGTAGTACTCTGTCAAAGCTATATTGATGGTTTAGTAGATCTGTCAGCATAGTTGGCAATACGTCCATGGATTGACGGGCAGATATTTTCTCCTCGGTAATTGCTCCTGCATTACCCTACTACCGTCCATCCGTGGACATATGTAATATCTGCACTTCCACCATCCATGGTGGTCGTACTGTGCAATGTATATGTCCACGAATATAACTTATTAGGACAACGCATCGTTACACGGATGTAACTTATTAGGGCAACGCAGGAGCTGTTGCCGAGGAGGCCGTTGTCGAGAAACAGCGAAGCGGTGTGCCGAGCCACATCTCGCAGTGATTGGCCATGCTCTTTCACAAGAAAGGTAACACAGCCATGGATGTTGACTGGTCAATCTTCGGCTACCACTGTGGTCCGAACCCATCAATATAGCTTTGACGGGTTATGTCAATAAAAAAGCCCTGTAAAACATGTCTTACAGGGCTTTTTAAAAGTCATACAAAGCTTGTGCTAGCTTAGCTAGCAGCCATATCTTTAAGTGCTTTCAATGGCAGAACTTTAACAACCTTGCGTGCTGGTTTCGCAGCAACGTCCATGAACTCGCCAGGACGGAATGGATTTGGTACATTCTTTCTGGCTTTGGTTGCAGGTTTTTTAGTCACTTTAATTTTCAATAAGCCAGGTACTTTAAATTCACCTATGCCACGACTTTTAATATGACCATGGATGACATCACCTAGTGAGTCAAAAACTTTAGCAATATCTTTACGTGCTAATTCGGTGTCTTCAGCGATATGTGCGTATAGTTGTGTTTTGGTATAAGCGTTAGTTATAGCTTTAACTGTCTTTACTGGTGCTGCTGCTTTTGTTACAGCCCTACTTACCGTTTTCTTTTTCGTCGTCGTCTTCTTCTTAATCACTTTCTTTTTTGTTAGTACCATTATTTTTTCGCCCTTTGATGATTGATATTTATTTTAAATTATTTTTATCTGGTTCCTTTGTTCCAGTTATTTTTTTTATGTATCAGTGAAGATTTATCCATCTTACTGTCTTCTATATTTCCTGACATGTATCCCGATTTACACATCATTTGCGCTAATCATTATAGACAAGAAATAATGAATAAAACCGTGATGATGTTTTATAGCTTAAATCAAGCAAAGTAAATAGTTTTTGCAAAAAAAAATGCATAATTTACTACAAATACAGTAATAAATGCATTTTTAATCAATTAAGTGGGAATACTATAAACCATTACAACACTGTGCACAGCAATCCCTTCTTGCCTGCCGGTAAAGCCTAACTTTTCGGTTGTTGTTGCTTTGATATTAATTTGTGTTTGTGCGATGTTTAAAACATTGGCAAGATGCTGGCGCATTGATTGTATATGCGGTGACATTTTCGGTGTTTGCGCAACGATGCTTATGTCAATATTACCAATCATAAACTGATCCTGTTTTAATAACTGATTTATTTTTTCTAATAGAATACTACTATCAATATTTTTATATTGTTCATCAGTATCAGGAAAGTGTTGACCGATATCACCCGCTGCAATGCTTCCTAATAATGCATCACATAACGAATGAATTAATACATCACCATCAGAGTGCGCAATAAAACCATGATCATGTGGAATTTTCTGGCCGCCTAAAACAATAAAATCGCCTTCGCCAAAACGGTGCACATCATAACCATGGCCAATTCTATATGGTGGTAATTGACTGTCGCTGTTGTTATTCATCACCACTACTCATTCTTTATCTCCATGGATGGAGTGTATACTGAAAATCGTCGGGAACGATTTCAGTGCATTACTTATCGTAATCACAGTTCTGTGACTGGAGAAACAAACTGGCCAGGCGTAAATCATCAGGCCGGGTAATTTTAATATTATCCTCATAACCCTGCACCAGTCTCGGAGAAAAACCGGCAAATTCCATTGCAGAAGACTCATCCGTTATAGGCATATTATCTAACCGGGCTTTTTCCAGCGCATTTTTCAGGCTTGCAGCGTGAAAATACTGCGGTGTCAGCGCATGCCAGAGGTTTTCCCGTTTTATGGTTTTTGCAACGCTGGCAATGGATTCGCCCATGTTCTGTTTTTTCATGGTGTCACGTACCGGCAAAGCTAATAATCCACCATTTTTATCCTCAGCCACTTCGCTTACCAGTCTATCGATATCCTGCTGTTGTAAACAGGCACGAACCGCGTCATGCACCATTACCCAATCTTTGTTGTTATCAAATTGATTGTGCTGAAATAATGTTGCTAAGGCATTTAATACAGAATCAGCACGTTCTTTGCCGCCTGCTGCACGTAATACCGGTTTATTCGTATGTATTTTTATATCCGCAAAATAGACATCATCCTGCTGTAAGGCAATAACCATACCAGAAATATTTATGTTTTTCAGTAAGGTATTTATTGTGTGTTCAAGGACAGGTCGTCCGTTTAACGAAAGATATTGTTTGGGGACATCAGACTGCATACGTTTGCCAATACCGGCAGCTGGCACGATTGCCCATATTGCGTGGTTCATAATATTTTTCCGCAAATACTCACAAATGACTTAAAACAATTATCCACAGATGAACGCAGATGGTCGCTCCTACGCATCCATGCGTCCACGACATTATCGCACCACCTTCCTGGCTCCTTGCGAAATACTGTCCGTCCCTGGACATAAGTGCTTCCATGCACGTCAACGCAGATGTTAAAAACAAAAAAATTCATTAATCTGTGTTCATCTGTGGATTTTAAAATTCATATTTGCGCTTATTCGCGTGTATTTGCGGAAGACTTATTCTTCTCAGGCTCGATCACCTGATAGTACACTTCGCCTTCTTTTATCATGCCCATTTCGCTGCGCGCACGTTCCTCAATCGCATCCAGGCCTTTTTTAAGATCTTTCACCTCAGCATCCAGTGACGAATTACGTTCCTGTAATTTCTGTACTTCTGTTTTTACTACTTCGATTTCCTGTTGTAACTGTATAACTTCCGGTATGCCCCCATCCTGCAACCAGATTTTATATTGAAGCCAGATCAGTAAAACCAGTAATACAAAGGCAATGATTTTCACTGATGTGGTGTCAGCTCAAAAAAAACCAGCTTAACTCAGGTGTTTAAATGCAGATCGCCCTGCATAAACTGCATCACTACCCAGTGCTTCTTCAATTCTTAATAATTGATTGTACTTGGCGATACGATCAGAGCGCGATAAGGAGCCTGTTTTAATCTGTCCCGCGCAGGTTGCTACGCACAAATCAGCTATTGTGCTGTCCTCTGTTTCACCTGAGCGATGTGAAATTACTGCGGTATAGCCGGCATCATGCGCCATCTTAATCGCGTTTAATGTTTCAGTTAATGTGCCAATTTGATTAAACTTGATCAGGATAGAATTAGCGATGTGTTTGTCTATGCCTTCTTTTAATATTGAAGTGTTGGTAACGAACAGATCATCACCCACTAGCTGTACTTTATCGCCCAGCTGTTTAGTCATATAAGACCAGCCTTCCCAGTCACCTTCGTCGAGACCATCTTCAATAGTTATTATTGGATATTTATCTACCCAGGTCGCCAGGTAATCAGTAAATTCCTCTGAGTTAAAAGTTTTACCTTCAGAAGCCAGGTTGTAAACACCGCCGCCGTTATCTGAACTGGTATAAAATTCTGAACTTGCTGCATCCAGACCAAGATAGATATCTTCACCGGCTTTAAAACCTGCTTTTTCAATGGCTTCAAGAATCACTTCAATAGCTTCTTCATTAGAAGATAAATCGGGTGCAAAACCACCTTCATCACCCACAGCAGTATTCATACCTTTGGCCGCCAGAACGGACCGTAAAGTGTGAAATACTTCAGCACCGTAACGCAGTGCTTCCTTAAAACTTGGTGCACCGACAGGAAGTATCATAAATTCCTGAAGATCAACGCTGTTATCAGCATGCTCGCCACCATTGATTATGTTCATCATTGGAACAGGCATGATGTATTTGCCCAGGCCGAGTTTACGGCCCAAATGAACATACAGTGCTTCATTGTTTTCTTTTGCTGCGGCATGTGACGCAGCAAGAGAAACAGCCAGCAATGCATTGGCGCCTAAACGTTCTTTAGTCGTCGTGCCATCAAGTTCAACCATTTTATGATCAAGCGCGACCTGATCCTGACCATCCATACCAAGCAGAGCGTCGCTGATTTCAGTGTTAACGTTATTTACTGCTTTAGTAACACCTTTGCCCATATAACGTGATTTATCGCCGTCACGCAGTTCCAGTGCTTCACGAACACCGGTTGATGCACCCGATGGCACAGCCGCACGACCAAAAGCACCGCTTTCCAGCGTCACTTCAGCTTCTAAAGTAGGATTACCACGTGAATCAAGAATCTCACGTGCATGTATCTTTGTAATGTTAGACATTTTTGTTCCTTAATGTAAATTATAGATTTTGGTAAATTATTTAATTTCGTGTAGATGCGAATAAATTGTCTGGAACAATTTATCACCTTAGCCTCAAAGGGGTGAAGCCGGTGGCTATGCTGAATTATTTATTCGCAGCTACAACTCTAACTCATGCATTGTATTGTTTTTAACCGTTGCATCAATTTGCATCAAAACAGACAATAGTGATCCCATCTTTTGCAGCGGCCATGCATTTGGGCCATCGCTCAACGCATTAGCTGGATCTGGATGGGTTTCCATAAACAAACCTGAAATACCTGCGGCTACCGCTGCGCGTGCTAACACGGGTATATGTTCACGCTGACCACCAGAAGAAGTACCCTGGCCACCGGGTAACTGTACAGAATGTGTACCATCATAAACCACCGGGCAGTTACTTTCACGCATGATCGCTAGCGAGCGCATATCGGATACCAGGTTGTTATATCCAAATGAAACACCGCGCTCACACGCCATAATATTTTGATTACCCGTAGAGCGTGCTTTATCAATCACGTTTTTCATATCACCTGGCGCCAGAAACTGGCCCTTCTTGATATTGACCGGTTTACCTGTGGCCGCCACTTTCAAAATAAAATTGGTCTGCCGACACAAAAAAGCGGGGGTCTGCAAAACATCAACGACTGACGCCACTTCATCCATTGCTGTGTCTTCATGTACATCAGTTAATACTGGCACACCGACTTCATCTTTTACTTTTTGCAATATGCGTAAACCTTGCTCCATACCGGGACCGCGAAAACTTGTGCCCGAAGAACGGTTAGCTTTATCAAACGATGATTTATAGATAAACGGGATACCCAATTTAGAAGTAATTTCTTTTAATTGTGTAGCGGTTTCCATCGCCATTTGTTCACTTTCAATAACACAGGGGCCGGCAATTAAAAACAGCGGTTTATCCAGACCAACTTCAAAATCACATAATTTCATTAAATTTGCTCTGTAGGGTGTGCATTTAGTATATTACGCAATAACTTCTGCCACTTCTGTTGTTTTATTCTGATGTGCCAATGCTGCTTTTATATAATCGGTAAACAACGGATGGCCGGTTCTCGGTGTTGAAGTAAATTCGGGATGAAATTGACAGCCAAGAAACCATGGGTGCGCCAGTTGACCTTGTTGTGGCAACTCCACCATTTCCATCAATTTGCCATCATTGGACTTACCACTAATCACCAGACCCGCATCGGTTAACTGTTGTAAATAATGATTATTAAATTCATAACGATGACGATGACGCTCTACAACAGAATCTGTGCCATACGCTGAACGTGCCAGCGTATTTTCCAGCAGTAAACAGTTTTGACCACCTAAACGCATAGTACCACCCAAATCAGAATCCGCATTACGTTTTTCAAAGCGACCATTTTCATCCTGCCATTCAGTAATTAAGGCGATAACAGGGTGCATGGTGTTTGCGTCAAATTCACTACTGTGTGCGTCTGTTAAACCGGCAACATTTCGTGCAAATTCAATCACGGCCAGCTGCATACCCAGACAAATACCCAAAAAGGGAACTTTGTTTTCACGCGCATATTTTATGGCTGCAATCTTGCCTTCAATACCACGATCACCAAAACCGCCAGGCACCAAAATAGCATCCAGATTCTTTAGTGCGGTCATATTGCCTGACTCAAGTACAACAGAATCAATATAGCGAATATTGACATGCGCGTTATTATGCACACCTGCGTGTGACAGGGCTTCATTAAGTGACTTATAGGACTCAGTCAGGTCAACATATTTACCGACCATACCCACCGTCACTTCATGTGCCGGATTAGCCATCACATCAATCACTTTTTGCCAGTCAGACAAATCGGTGGGTTTAACATCAAGATGCATGTGCTCAACGATGATGTCATCAACGCCATGGTCATGCAGCCATTTAGGGATTTTATAAATATTATCTAAATCGATTGCTGAGATAACCGCTTTAGCCGGTACATTGGTAAACAAAGCGATTTTGCTGCGCTGCTCATCTGTTAGTAGCTTCTCTGAACGACAAAGTAATAAGTCCGGCTGAATACCAATGGAGCGTAATTCTTTCACTGAATGCTGGGTGGGTTTTGTTTTAACTTCGCCGGCCGTCGCAATATATGGCACCAGTGTTAAATGCATAAACATGGCGTGTTCTCTGCCCAGCTCTACACCCATTTGACGAATCGCTTCCATAAACGGCAGTGACTCAATATCACCAACCGTGCCACCAATCTCAACCATAGCAATATCCGCATCCTTAGCACCGGCTTTAATGCGCGATATGATTTCATCAGTAATGTGCGGAATAACCTGAACCGTACCGCCCAGATATTCACCGCGACGTTCTTTGCGAATAACACTTTCGTAAACTTTACCAGTAGTGAAATTACTGGATTTACCTGTTCGCGTGCTAACGAAACGTTCATAGTGTCCTAAATCTAGATCCGTCTCGGCACCGTCTTCAGTCACAAAAACTTCACCGTGCTGAAATGGACTCATGGTTCCCGGGTCCACATTAATATAGGGATCGAGCTTCATCATCTGAACTTTCAGACCACGGCTTTCTAAAATAGCACCAACAGCAGCAGAGGCAAGACCTTTACCCAATGAAGAAACAACACCACCGGTAACAAAAATATATCTGGTCATGAAAACAAGCCCTGGTAGCAGTAAGTAAGGTACAGTAGTAAGTATATACAGCAGTTTAAGAATGAAGAAAGTGACGTGCCCCGAACCAGGAAATATATTCAAGAATTCATGCATACATTCACTTCATCTGCTCGGGAGGCAATACTAGCAAAATCAGCGAATAGCGACAATGAAAACACTGATTTAAATCACTGATATCACATGAACTCGTCATTTCGCTATGCTTTTGCCCGGAATCTAACCCTGTATTCATGGATTCCGGCCAAAAGCATACCGGAATGACGACAGTATTATATACCGAATCACTGCTGCCCGGTTCATGTCTCGGATTAGTGCAATCCTTGTCCAGGCCTGCATCATCAGCCTGTTTAGGCAATTTCTTTTTGTTAGCGGGACAGCAGTGATGCCGAATATGTTTTATTTATAGATTTAGCAAACGGTATCATTAATCTTTTTAATATAAAATCACATAAAAAACTATCCTGGATTATGCCAGTAATCATGTCATTAACCGAACAATACAAAAAAGCATTACAACAACCTGATATGGTTCATGATACGGTGCAGGAACAGGCAATCCTGAAACTGGAAGTGCTTAACCAGGCTTTAACATCAACCAATAAAAATACCCTGCTGGAAACCATAAAAAAGATTTCTCCGTTCAAAAGACATCATCCAAAACCTGTTCAGGGCTTATATTTTTGGGGCGGTGTCGGTCGTGGCAAAACCTGGTTGATGAACCTGTTTTACGAAGAACTCGACATTAATAAAAAATATCGCATCCACTTCCATCACTTCATGCTCGAAATACACGGAAAACTAGGCACCCTGAATAAGCAAAAAAACAGGTCTAAAAACCCATTGCAACAAATAGCCAGAGACTTATCAAAAAAATACAAACTGCTGTGCATTGATGAATTTATCGTCACCAATATTACCGATGCTATGATCCTCAGCGAATTGCTTCATAACCTGTTTAAACAACAGGTATGCCTGGTTGCCACCTCCAATCGTATACCCGACGACTTATACTTAAACGGCTTACAGCGTGAACGTTTTTTACCTGCTATCGAACTCATTAAATCACATACCGAGGTAGTTCACCTTGATGGTGGCATCGACCATCGGACTTCACTACTCGAACAGGCCGATGTTTTTTACACGCCAATAACAGGAAACACCCATCAGCAAATTGAACAAAGAATGCAGGAACTGGCAATCACCCCCGTCACTAAAAACAAAACACTGAACATTCTTAACCGGGAAATTAAAACCATTAGCTGCAGCGAAGAAATTGCCTGGTTTGATTTCGACGTAATCTGCTCAGTACCCCGAGCCGCACAGGACTATATAGTACTGGCACAACAGTTTAATACTATTATTATCAGTAACATCCCGATAATGGATGAACACTTTGATGACAAAGCGCGCCGTTTCATCTACCTAATTGATGAGTTATATGACAGAAATGTAACACTTTTCGCCAGTGCGGCCGACTCCCCCGAAAAACTATATCTGGGGGATATGTTAGAATTCGCTTTTCGCCGGACCAGCAGTCGACTTACTGAAATGCGTTCACATCAATATTTAAGTCAATCACATAAACCTTTCTAAATGAACCCAAACCTTTCCAAAAAAGTATCCAATAAAATTGAAGAACTATGCGCTCACGGCTGCACACAGGTTAATCAATTATTAGAAAATGTTAAAAGCGGGAAAAATATCGTAGAACGATCAGAGTTCAATGATTCGGAAATCAGACAAATTATCGATGAACTTACTCAAATCATGTCTGTTTACAACACAGATAATGATAATAACGATGCTCCTCGGTAATTACCGAATGGCCATACGTAAATAACGGGCGTCCTGCGTTACAAATTACTTCCTGTAATTTGCCTGGCTGGTTCCCAAAAATTCTGTATTCCTATATCATTTCCGGGTTAGTTAAATCGACAATACGACAGGTTTTTTTACACTTCTATCAATATTAATAAAACAAACAACATTAACAAGTTAATATAACAATATGATATTAATAATATTGTTTAATATTGGCCGGCTTATTGCTTACTATATAATAAATGTATTAAATTATTGTAAGCAGTGGTTATTATGTGTAGACGACTGGTCAGACTCATCTTTTTAAGCCTGGTATTTATATCAGGTGTACTGGTTGGAGGAATCAACACATTTAAAATAATCTCGTACGTAAAACTAATGGATGACTATAAAGTAGAGCAACAGGAAATTCAACAAAAGCCACCACGTATTAAAAAACAAAAGAGATTTGGTATTCAAGTTGTTTAATACACTATAAAAATGCGCATGGGCAAAAAAACCGTGCACCTTCCACCCTTCTACTGATCTGCCACAATGGTTTCTTTTGTTATCATTTCAGGCGTCTCAAAACTCAATGCGCCTAAAGCACCGCTGCGAATTTCATGGACAAAAATTTCAGAAGCACGTTGCAAATCAACAAAACCGCCGGCACGTAAACAGCCACGATTTCGCCCAATGTCTTCAAGTAATTGAATCCCTGTTTCCGGGGTTTGTTTTAATTTATAACGTTTAACCACTTTTTCCGGATAGGCGGCAAGTAAATAATCTGCCGCGAACAGGGCAATATCTTCATAATCAATAGCAGTATTTTTTATTGCACCGGTGACCGCCAATCGATAGCTGCTGTTTACATTTTCAATTTTCGGCCACAAAATACCCGGAGTATCAGACAATGTTATTCCGCCTTGAAGAATAATGCGTTGTTGTGCGGATGAAACGACTTTGGTCACAGCGGGTTCATCACCCACTTTTGCCAGTGTTTTTCCGGCCAGCGTATTAATCAATGTTGACTTGCCTACATTGGGAATGCCCATAATCATGACACGGATGGATTTAACCGCAGAGCCACGTTCAGGCAACAATTTACGGCACAAACCAGGCAGGCTTTTTGTCCTGGATTTATCCAGCACCGACAGCGCCTGTGCTTTAACCCCCATCTCTTTGTCAAAATGCTTTAACCACATCTGGGTAATGGCCGGATCAGCCAGATCACTTTTATTCAAGATTTTTATGCACGGGCGATGCTGGCGTAATTCAGCAACCATCGGATTTTCACTGCTAAAAGGAATACGCGCGTCCATCACTTCAATCACCAGGTCAACCTCGGACATGGATTCTTTGATAATGCGGCGGGCCTTATTCATGTGCCCCGGGTACCACTGGACTGTCATATGTTATTTACAGGTAGTGAAAAAGAGTTTTGTATTATCCACAGATGAACGCAGATGAACACCGATAAAAACAATTTGTTTGCTTGTTTCTCGCTTTTTGCGCCCTTACGGCAAGAAAACGTTATGTTTACCAGGTGTAGTGTCGAAAGAAACGCAAAAACAAGCTTTTTATCGGTGTTCATCTGCGGACAATACCTGTGAACAGCATTCTTTTTACCGCATCGCATATTCAACCTCAACTACACTCATCTTCACCGCAGATTCACCATCAGAAGCAGAAGCAGAAACTATGAATGTAGTGACGAAGCAGGCAAAAGTTGGTTCATTTACTCATTTTATGAAACAATACGTTAACACTGCTGGTACACATATAAACATATGAAAACAATTAACTTCCCCTATATTGCCCTGGCATTAGGTTTATTCCTGTTACTTGTTGTTACCAGAGGCAGCGAAACAGACGCAGAAGGTCTCACCGTTCTGCCTTTATTAACCTTGCTCATTGTTAACGAATGTGCATTCTTCTTAACCGCCGCCGGCGCCTTTATCGGCTTAAAACAGCTTTATTTAAGCGGGTTTACTATCAGAAAAAATCCACTCTATTTTATGACAACGGTAATTTGTATTCTGTTAACCATGCAATTTACCTTGCTCGGCATCGAACTCTGGCCACTGTGAGCCAGCAATCCAGGAAACACCTTATTCATTTACAGTAACTGCATGAATACAAAAAAAATCACCTTATTCGCCGGTCCGCTATCAGCACTATTGATGTACTTCCTGGTAATGAATACCTCGGCAGCAACAGATAACACTGCGCTGGCTATCACCGCAGCCGTTGCAATAATATGCGTCATCTGGTGGATATTCGAACCCGTCCCCATCCCCGTCACTTCTCTACTGCCGTTAACCATCTTTCAATTAAGCGGCGTGCTCACTGCGAATGAAATTGGCCAGTCCTATGGCAGCCCGCTTATCCTGTTATTACTCGGTGGTTTTATATTATCCAAAGCAATGGAGCGAAGCGGCGCTCATTTACGGCTCGCCCTGTTCATGGTCAGACTGTTCGGCAATACCAGCAGCAAACAGCTGGTACTCGGTTTTATGGTAACCGCCGCAACATTAAGCATGTGGATTTCCAATACCGCCACCACCTTAATGTTATTACCTGTCGCATTGGCAGTAGCCAACCAGGCAAAAGACAAACAACTTGCCGTTCCCCTGATGTTAAGCATCGCTTTCGCCGCCAGTATCGGTGGCATAGGCACCCCCATCGGCACCCCGCCTAACCTGGTCTTTATGCAGGTATATGAACAGCAGTTCAATAAAAACATTGGTTTCACCGAATGGATGAGCTGGGGTATACCCGTTGTACTGTGTATGATTCCTGTAACCTGGTTATGGTTAACAAGAAAACTCAGCTACAGCGGCGGATTCGACATGCCGGATGTAGGCAAATGGAGTGTAATTGAAAAACGCGTCATGGCTATCTTTGCCGTTACCGCATGTGCATGGGTAACAAGAAAAGAACCTTTTGGTGGCTGGAGCAGCTGGCTGGATTTGCCCAGCTGCTAATGACGCATCAGTGGCGTTAATTGCTGTCATATTAATGTTCGTTGTCCCCGCTGGATATACCAGTGAAAACCGAAAAAGTGAAAAACTGCTCGACTGGGAAACCGCAACAACCATTCCCTGGGGCATCCTTTTATTATTCGGCGGTGGTATCACCCTGGCCAAAGCCTTTGGTGTTTCCGGCTTAAGCGCCACCCTTGCCGAAAATTTATCTGACTTATCAACATTACCAATCCTGGTGATGATATTTACCATCTGTCTGGGGGTCACTTTTTTAACAGAAACCACGAGCAATACCGCAAGCACGGTTTTGTTAATGCCGGTATTAGCTGCTACTGCAATAGGCTCGAATATTGAGCCAAAATTACTGATGATCCCTGCGGCAATTAGTGCCAGTTGTGCGTTTATGATGCCGGTGGCAACTGCGCCTAATAGCATTGTTTATGCCAGTGGTTTTTTTACTACAAAGATAATGGCCAGAGAAGGCATTGTTCTGAACCTTTGCGGGGCTATTATTATAACAACTCTTTGTTATTTTATTTTGCTGTAAGATATTTTTCTATAGTATAAGGACTAACCTGATGTGTAAAAAAACAGGGACAGGTAAGTTAATAACACTTTATTCATTCAAATTTGACTTTTATCAACACATGAAATACTCACATGGTGTATATATAAAAAAATATTTAATTTCGGCATATTAAATATTATATTGTTGTACTAAGATAAGACAAACATAAAAATAACTAACAAGGGAGTGGCAGCCATGCCAGTAACGTCAACAAAACAAGGATTTATGCATGAGCATAAATAAGTTTATTTCTGATTACCTGGCTACAGCAGATTACCGATCAGGTTATTTGTTGCAATGTCTTTATGAAATCCAGTACCAGTATGCCTGTATCCCGCAACAGGCAATAAAACTACTGGCCGAAAAATTATCTTTGAGCGAAGCGCACATCCACGGCGTCATCGGTTTTTACGCCTTTCTTCATGATAGCCCACGTGGCCCATACGACATACTGATAAGTGACAGCATTACCGATCACATGCTTGGCAGCCGAGAGTTACTGGACAGCCTTTGTGACAAACTTGGTGTTACCCCGGGAACGCCACGCGAAGATGGCCGTGTCACGGTAAATACCACTTCATGTACCGGCATGTGTGACCAGGGCCCTGCTATGCTGGTTAATGGCTGGACCATTACCCTGCTGGATGAGGACAGGATTGAAAATATCAGCAAACTGATTGAAGCAAACACCGATATTGAGCAGTGGCCCAGAGAATTCTTTCAGGTGACAGACAATATACATCGACGTGATCTTCTGCTTACAGATGAAAGCTATAACGGCGATGCATTAAAATCACTTATTAAACAGGGTGGCGAACACATTCTCGAACAAATAATCGCTTCCGGTTTGCGCGGTCGTGGCGGTGCTGGTTTCACTACCGGGTTGAAATGGCGTTTCTGCAAACAGGCAAAAGCCGACTTGCGTTACGTGGTATGCAATGCTGACGAAGGTGAACCGGGCACATTTAAAGACCGCGTCCTGCTGAATACCTACGCAGACAAGGTTTTCGAAGGCATGACAGTCTGCGCCGGTATTATAGGCGCCACTGAAGGCCTGCTCTATTTACGTGGTGAATATCGCTACCTGCGCGAACCACTTGAACAAATACTGCAGGACCGTCGTGAAACCGGACTGCTTGGCAAAAATATTCTCGGCGAAGAGGGTTTTGATTTTGATATCGAAATTCATATGGGTGCCGGCGCTTATATCTGTGGCGAAGAGTCATCATTGATTGAATCACTGGAAGGAAAACGCGGCATCCCTCGCAAACGCCCGCCTTTTCCGGTCACACACGGTTATCAGAACAAACCGACGGTAGTGAATAACGTAGAAACATTCATGGCCGCTGCACTGATTGCTATTCATGGCGCTGACTGGTTCAACACTACAGGCACCAAAGAATCCACTGGTACCAAGCTGCTAAGCATCAGTGGCGATTGTGAAAGGCCCGGTATCTATGAATACCCGTTTGGCGTATCAATACAGCAAATTCTTCAGGACTGCGGTGCAAAAGATGTGCAGGCAGTTCAGGTAGCCGGTGCGGCTGGCTTTACCATTCCAGCAGAAGAGTTTGAACGCTGTATCGCTTTTGAAGATGTATCCACAGGTGGTTCGTTCATGGTATTCAACCAGCAACGCGACCTGCTGGACATGGTGCAAAACTTTGCCCATTTCTTCGTCCATGAAAGTTGCGGTTTCTGTACCCCCTGCCGCGTCGGCAGCGTATTAATGAAAGACCTGGTAGATAAAGTACATGCGGGGCATGCCGGCAGGTACGATCTTGGTGAGATGCAAAAAATCGGTCAACTGATGCGCTCCAGCAGCCATTGCGGGCTGGGCACTACCGCACCGAACCCGGTACTTGATACCCTGAGTAAATTTCCACATATTTATGAAAAGCGCCTGAAACAATCAAGTTATGAACCCGCCTTTGACCTGGACGCCGCCTTACAGGACTCACGCGACATCACTGGACGAGATGATGCCGGTGCCCATATTGGTACAGAATCATGAGTGCCAGTAAGAATACCAGCAAAACATTTAAACTGGATGGCAAAACCATACCTTTCGAAAATGGCGATACCATCATGGATGCCGCATTAAGGGCGGGAGAATATATTCCGCACCTGTGCCATAACCCGGAATTTACCCCACATGGCAGTTGTCGTGTTTGCATCGTGAACGTCAATGGCAAACAGGTTTCTGCCTGTACACAACCGGCCATGGAAAATAGTGACGTTGATAACTGCTCCGATGAAATTATGAATGATAGACGGTCGCTGCTGCAAATGCTGTTTGTTGAAGGCAACCATTTCTGCCCGGGCTGTGAAAAAAGCGGTGCCTGCCAGTTACAGGCAGTGGCCTATTACACCAATATGTTAGAACCGCATTTCACACACTTTTTTCCACAGCGTTCTGTTGATGCCTCACATCCGGATACTGCGATAGATTTCAACCGCTGCATCCTGTGCGAACTGTGTGTTCGCGCCAGTCGGGATGTTGATCATAAAAATGTTTTTGCAATAGACGGTCGCAGTATCAACAGCCACCTGGTCATCAATTCGAGCAGCGGTAAACTCGGCGACAGTGTATTTTCTGCCAGCGATAAAGCCGCACACGTCTGTCCGGTCGGTGCCATCCTGCCAAAACATTCGGGATACGAAAAACCCATTGGTGATCGCCTGTACGACAAACAGCCAATCAACATCGTGGGCGATGTTGCAGAGAATGAAACAGATGATAAACAATAAGACGTGGCACATTAATCATGGCTGATACAATAACTCCAGATAAAACAACTCCAGTTAAAATAAAGCTGGCCACCGCTTCACTCTGTGGCTGTTTTGGTTGCCACATGTCGCTACTCGATATTGATGAACGTATACTTGATCTGGTGAAACTGGTGGAATTCGATCGCTCACCGATCACTGACATCAAAACCGTCGGCAACTGCGACATCGGCATTATCGAAGGCGGTGTTGCCAATGCAGAGAACGTTGAAGTACTGCGTGAGTTTCGCAAACACTGCAAAATACTGGTCGCAATCGGTGCCTGTGCGGTTAATGGCGGCATACCCGCCATGCGCAACAGTTTCACCTTAAAAGAATGTCTTGATGAATCCTATATTGATGGCATCGGTATTGATAACCCGATGATACCGAGCGACCCGGAAATACCCATGCTGCTCAACAAGGTGCACCCGATTCATGAAGTGGTTAAAGTCGATTACTTCCTGCCCGGCTGCCCGCCATCGGGTGATACCATCTGGACCTTCCTGACTGAACTGATCGAAGGCAAACCCATCAGCTTCCCTTATGAACAGATACATTATGATTAATGATTGCATAAGCACTCACGGCATGTGTTTTTTCGAGACGCCGTGGATACGACCTACACGAATGTCGAAAGTGCAGATATTGCAGGAGCAAATATCTGCCATCCATGTAGGCATGACGACAACACCCCTGTTGCCGACAGTCTCAGAATCACATGCCGCAAATACTTATACAACACTTTAGATTGAAGGGCTCAGTTAATGACCAGACCACTTGAAACAGCAGATAATCCCGAAGAACTCGAACGCATCGTTATCGAACCGCTAACCCGTGTGGAAGGTCATGGCAAAGTAACACTGTTACAGGATGAAAACAAACAGATCAAACAGGCACGTTTGCATATCGTCGAATTTCGCGGATTTGAAAAATTCATCCAGGGCCGCCCCTACTGGGAAGTGCCGGTCCTGGTGCAGCGCCTGTGCGGTATCTGCCCGGTCAGCCATCACCTGGCAGCAGCCAAAGCAACGGATATGCTGGTAGGTGCTGACCAGCTGACCCCTACCGCAGAAAAAATGCGTCGACTGATGCACTATGGCCAGACATTGCAGTCACATGCCCTGCATTTTTTTCACCTGTGCTCGCCGGACCTGCTTTTCGGCTTTGATGATGAAATACGCCACCGCAATATTGTCGGGGTCATCGAAGATCATCCCGAAATCGCCAAACAGGGCGTGCTTCTGCGCAAGTACGGCCAGGAAGTAATACGTCTTACCGCCGGCAAACGCATTCACGGTACCGGTGCCATTCCCGGCGGCATTAACAAATCGTTAAACCGTGAAGAAATAGATTACCTGTTAAAAGACATCGACCAGATTATCAGCTGGGGAGTTGATGCGGTGGCGCTGATCAAACGTATCTTTTTTGAACAGCTTGATTACCACATGGCATTTGCCAGCATCGATAGCAATATGCTCAGCATGAATGGCAGTGACGGCGGCTTTGATATCTATCACGGTGGTTTGCGTGCTATGGACAAGGACGGCAAGCCTATTTTTGATAACATTGATTACCGGCAATATGCAGACTACATCAAGGAAGGCGTCAAGAACTGGAGCTACATGAAGTTTCCATTCATCGATTCCATAGGTCCTGAACATGGCTGGTACCGTGTCGGGCCTTTAGCACGGGTAAACAACTGTGATTTCTTTACTACACCACTTGCTGAAAAAGAACGCATTGAATTCAAAGCCGTCGGTAATGGCAAACCGGTACAGTCAGCACTTGCTTATCACTGGGCCCGCCTGATAGAACTGCTTTATTGCGCCGAAGCGATAAAAGAGCTGCTGCTTGATCCTGACATTTCCGGTTCTGAGCTGATGAATAAGGGTCACATGCAAAGTTGCGGCATTGGCGTAATTGAAGCACCACGTGGCACCCTGTTCCACCACTACGAAATTGATGATGACGGCATCGTAACGAAAGCCAACCTGATTGTATCAACCACCAATAACAACCAGGCGATGAACGAATCAATCCGCCAGGTAGCGAGCAATTATCTCGATGGCAACCAGCTGACCGAACCACTGCTTAACCAGATAGAAGTTGCCATACGCGCCTACGACCCATGCCTGTCATGCGCAACACATGCCATGGGCAAAATGCCGCTGGAAATCAGCCTGGTCAATGAAAACAACGAAGTCATCGACCGTCTTGAAAAACGTTTAACCGGCTCCATCGAAAGGACGATCTAACATCAAGCCAGCAGCAACCCTGATATTTACCTGGGGAAATCCATCACGCGGTGATGATGCCATCGGCCCGCAAATATATGAGCTTCTGAAAAGTGAAGCATTAGATGAGGTTGAAGTACTTACCGACTTTCAGCTTCAAATCGAACATATAGTCGATCTTGAAAATCGTGAACGTGTACTTTTTGTTGATGCCAGTGTTTCAGCCAAAACACCTTTTGAATTTTATCAACTACAGGCTGAAAAGGATGACAGCTACACCACCCATGCTATGAGTCCACAAGCCCTGCTAGCGGTTTATGAAAAAGTGAACAAACAGGCAGCACCCACATCCTTTATGTTGTCGGTTCGTGGTTATGAGTTTGGTTTGGGTATAGCTATGTCTGATAAAGCGGTTGCTAACCTTGATGAGGCTGTTGTTTTTATTAAGCAAGGATTGACTAGAAACAGCACTAAAGACTGGAAAGAATGGGAAGAAAGCGAGCTTATATCAACTGACCTCTAATTAACGCACTATCTGGTGACTTACCCTTTTTTATCTACAAATCAAGCCGATCAAGTGGACTGTCGATTGCACCAATATTCTGTTGTAAAACATGCGTATAAATTTCAGTCGTTTTTACATCAGCATGCCCCAGTAACTTTTGAACAACACGTATATTTACACCTGACTCAAGCAAATGTGTTGCAAACGAATGACGAGTATGTGTAGTTATACGTTTAGGAATATCTGTCTTGATCACAGCACTACGTACCGCTTTCTGTAGATTAGATTCATTTAAATGATGTCTTCGTATCTTGCCGCTACGAGGGTCAATTGACAGTTTTGCAGCAGGAAAAACATACTGCCAGTTCCATTCGGAAGGCGCACCAGGGTATTTTTTGGCAAGCGCATGAGGCAACCAGACATTTGCATTTCCTGCAACCCGATCTTCTTCATAGACAGACTTTACCTTTTCAAGATGCTTTTGCAGCGGCTTTATTAATGTATTAGGCAGTAATGTACTACGATCTTTGCTCCCTTTTCCATCACGGATAAGGAGTAATTCATTAGAGAAGTCCAGATCATGCACCCTTAAACGCACTGTCTCCATCAAACGCAAACCGCCACCATACATCAACTTTGACATAATCCCGGTAACGCCATCCATCTTTGAAATAACTTCAGCAACTTCTTCACAACTCATCACAACGGGTAAGCGCACCTGTTTTTTTGATCGTATTGGCGCCAGATCTTCAGCTACGGGCAGGTCAAGCACCTGCTTATATAAAAATACAATCGCATTTAAAGCCTGATTTTGAGTCGATTTCGCACAATTTTTATTCACTGCCAGATGCGACAAAAAAGCTTCAATTTCAATCTTGCCCATATCACGCGGGTGCTTGCGACCATTAAATCGAATAAAAGTAAGAATCCATTTAGTGTAAGACTCTTCAGTGCGAATAGCATAATGGTGATAACGTAAGACTTCCCTTACCTGGTCCATTAAACGAATGGCTTGTGGCTTGAAACGTGGTTTTTCCGATAAACTAGACGAATGACTTGGCATCACGGTATCTTCCTGATATTGTCTTGAATATGATAATACCAGGTATTATAGTCCGTAAATTTAAGAAAAATACATATGACCATGGATGGACGGTATTAGGGCAATGCATATGTCCATGATTTTGTCCAAAAACGGGGAATCTGAGCATCCGTGTACATTGTGACAATACAACGTGCGTGAAAAGAAATATTGACTATAGTGCCAATAATGACACTATGGGTATTTATATTTACCATAAGCTTGTGATTTGAACTGCGCTTATTCCGATAGCTTAGACATTGATTTGTCATCAAGCTATCTTCCTTGTTTTGTCTTTAATATGATAATACGTGGAAATATAGTCCGTATATATGAGAAAAATACAGGGAATTGTTGTTCCTGTTAATAACACTGTTATATTTATTATTAAACCAGCATGGATGGCACTATTAAAATATGGAAACCGTAACATTATTATTAGCAGTAGTAATTTTTCTTTGCTCATGTGTTTATGGGGTTTTAACATACCAAGTATGGAAATCTAAAAGCCCTGAGTTAAAAAGACTACAAAAGATTTTAATACTTGATGGCTGGTGGATATTTAACAGCGCTTATGTAAGTGCCGAAAATAGGCGCTTGATTGTAAAAGGTAGGATATTATTTTTAATAGTATTAATATCAGGCATAACATTTATGGTGGTAGCATCATCAAGCAACAAAATATAACAAATCAATTAACGGCGACCGCAAAATGCGCGTCGCGTTATTTCAGACGTTATAAGCTTAAAAGTACAAAATCTTTGCAATAAATTCTACTTGAGCCTACAATGTAATACATAGTAATTATGTATGTAGGTATCGTTATGGGCGTAACAAGTGTCAGACTTCAGCCAGAAATTGAAAATCCATTAGAAGAATTGGCAAACAAGCTTGATAGAAGTAAAAACTATCTTATTAATCAGGCAATTAAAGAGTTTCTTGCTCGAAAATCCCTCGAAGATAAAAAGTGGAACGAAACATTAGAAGCATTGGATTCAGTAAAATCAAACAGGATCGTTGCAGAACAAGATGTTAATGAGTGGCTAGATAGCTGGGGTAAAGATAACGAAATTAAACCGCCCAAAATATGAAGTTATCTTACTCTCGTGAAGCAATAGGTGACTTAATACGGCTGAGAGAATTCATAGCAATAAAAAATCCAAAGGCTGCCCAAAAAATCGCTAAAACAATACGGAAAGGAATCACTCAATTAAAAACATTTCCTTACCTCGGTATTGAGGTTGAGCAGGCCCCAAATCCTGAAATGATACGGGATTTAATTATTGGCAATTATATCGTTCGTTATTTAATACACGCAAAACAAATATATATCCTGCGGGTATGGCATCACAAAGAAGAGCGCTTATAACAAGTCAATAAACGGCGACCGCAAAAAGCGCGTCGCGTTATTTCAAACGTTAGGCCCATAAGGAAATGAGATTATGCTTCCCACAATATTGATGATATTTATCTTCTGCTTTATTCTTGAGCGGATTTTTGTTGGATGGAAATTACCTACCGTCAAAACATGGCCAATCCGCGTCTTAATTATAAATAGCATACAGTTAGGTATTATCCTTTTAGCAGGTGTAACTTGGGAGGCATGGCTTTCTTCGTGGTCAGTGCTCCATCTTTCTACATCAGTAAACCCTGTTCTTGGTGGCTTCATTGCTTATTTCATTGCAACATTCGTATTTTACTGGTGGCACCGCTGGCGTCATGAGTATGATTTTTTATGGGTTGGGTTTCATCAAATACATCACAGCCCTCAACGACTTGAGGTAATAACCTCATTTTATAAGCACCCTGGAGAAATGATTGTAAACTCAATAATGGGTAGTCTTCTAGTTTATACATTACTTGGCTAAAGCTTAGAGGCTGGAGCGATATACACAGCATGTACTGCTATAGGTGAGTTCTTTTATCATACCAATGTTAAAACGCCTCAATGGATTGGTTATATATTCCAAAGACCAGAAATGCACCGTATTCATCATCAATCTGACCGACATAAAAATAATTATGGAGATATAGTTTGGTGGGATATGCTTTTTGGAACGTATGAAAACCCAAAAGAGTGGGTGCACACATGCGGTTTTGAGGATAAAAAAGAGCAGCAACTAGTTAAAATGTTAATGTATAAAGATGTACACAAATAGCTAAGCCGACGATACTTTTTTAATATGAAATACAAAAATATTGGCTCTATTTTAATTGTTATCATTTCAATACTGTCGGCATTAGTAGTTTCATCATTAGACCCAATCGCGCAGGATATTGAATACCATAATTTTGAAGATCAAAGAATCTATTTTGGCATTCCTAATTTTTGGAATGTTATTTCCAATCTCCCATTTCTGTTAGTAGGTTGTCTCGGACTCTATAACATTTTTTGCTCTAATAAAATTAAGTTACTAAATGATTTTAAATCACCATATATACTGTTTTTTCTAGGTGTTGCTATGGTAGCAGTTGGTTCGTCTTATTATCATCTATGGCCAAGTAACGATTCATTAGTCTGGGACCGCCTTCCCATGACCATTGCTTTTACGTCACTATTTACAATAATTATTAGTGAATTTACCTCACCAAGTTTTGGTAAAATGTTACTATTTCCTTTAATAATATTTGGGGCCTACTCAGTCTTTTATTGGCACAGTACAGAAAATGGTGGTGCAGGAGATTTAAGGCTATATATACTAGTTCAATTTCTACCTGTATTAGTAATACCATTAATCCTTTTATTTTTTAAACCCACATTCACCAGAATAAGTGGTTACTGGATTTTATTGTTTGCGTATATATTAGCTAAATTATTAGAGCATTTTGATTCACAAATATACAATGTATTTTTTTTTATTAGCGGACATTCTGTAAAGCATGTTATTGCAGCTTTGGGTGTATATTTATTACTAGTTGCTTATAACAATAGAGAGCGGGCCTAACGAATAAGGATAGATTGTGAGCGCGAAGCGAACCACAATCTTATCCTGTTGTTGGACAAGCCCGGGGTACACTATATAAGAAAATATCTTTTTTTGAAATCAGGGTGAGTGATGCTCTTTTCACATGAGCACTTTATTCTGGACGAGTAGATGCCGCAGCAATTACGCTGCAAAAAAATCAAGTTATATTCATCGTGTTTTCCTCCTTTAAATACCGGGTGAATTTATTGCCCTGTGTTTGTCCGTAACCATCAGCCAGAAGATGATGGCCGTCTTATCATTTTTATTACCATAGGTGACTGGCATTTCGGGCATTTAAACACTGGCCGACTTCTCGGGCGTATCTCCTTAATAAACACATGCAAGATAAGTTGCACTAAAGCCAGTAGTTTTTTTGCATTGGCATGTAAAAAGCCGTAATCCCGTACCCGTCTAAATCCTCTGGGTAGTACGTGCTGTAATATCAAGTACAAAAAGGCTTCGCCTGTTAGCTCTCGGGTTTCTGTTTTTCCCGTGTCACTGTTTGTATATCTAAATGTCACCATACCATTGCGGTTTGAAAGTATATTTTTTTCACTGATGACCCCGCGATATAAATAGCGTGACAGGTATTTAAGTGCGGGCAGCCCTTTGCCAACATGACGAACATCGGCAACCCATTGTTTGGGTGTTGTTTTAGGAATAGAAAATCCTGCTTCTTTTAATGCCGCTATAAATCGCGCTCTAAAAACACTGGCCAGGGCAAATTCATTAAACAGGTATTTTCCTTTCAGCTTTATCCACTGGCGGCGTTTTATATCGATGCCACCACCAGGCGCGACCACATGAATATGCGGGTGATAATCCAGTTTTCGACTATGGGTATGCAGCACCGCCGTTAATCCCATGTCAGCACCTAAGTTATCAGGGTTAAGCCCAAAATCTTTTGGCTCTTCAGCGGAATTAGTGGGTAAATATACGTCAAAATTACCGGTCAGGCTGGGTATTGTGTAGGAACCGGTAAAGGGCGCGGCAAACGCTGTCGTATTGGAGTTGGTCTTCTTCACCGCTGGCATGACGCCAATAAGGGCCACCCAGATTATCGACGTAGCTGATGACTAGATCGAAGGCAGACATGTTCTGATCGAATCCAGACTCGCTCGTGTCGCGGATAATTTCTCCCCCTAAAGCCCAGATATAATCGCCATGTTTTTTCACTGTGGATCTGGCTCGACCTTTATTCTTCAGGTGGACTAGATATGCCATAAACACGTCTAAAATAAGATGGCCTGCAACCAGATCATGCTCATCACCCATCCATGACTCTGGCCAACTCAGGATATCCGGGAATACGCCTTTAATTTGTTGGATACTTTCCTCGGAAACAAGCGTTTGGTATTGATGCTGAGTTTGGGAGGTGTCGATGGAACTCATAACGATTTTGAATCAATGTTATAGACAGAAAGGATTTGTTTATCAGGGTGCCCGCTTTGTGGGTCAACACAGCCATGAGATCGAAGTCAGCATTGTGCCTCGAAAACGCTCAAAGGCCAACTGTTCCGGTTGTGGTAACCCGTGCCCAGGCTACGACCGACTACCGACAAGACGTTATGAGTTTATACCGTTTTGGGGTTTTAAGGTATTCCTGGTGTATGCAAAACGCCGAGTCCAGTGCGGTGATTGTGGCGTGGTGGCAGAAGCGGTGCCCTGGGCCAGAGGCAAACATCATCTGTGCGATGCCTATATGCTGTATCTGGCTGATTGGGCAAGGAAATTATCCTGGAAAGAAGTCTCACAGCGGTTCAGGACGAGCTGGGAGAAAGTGTTTCACTCGGTTGAGTATGTGGTCAACTGGGGGCTGGAACACCGAGATATGAGTGGCATAACGGCGATTGGTGTGGATGAAGTTCAATGGCATAAAGGTCACCGATATTTAACCCTGGTGTATCAAATTGATTCGGTCAACACCCGGTTACTCTGGATCGGGAAAGAAAGAACAGAGGCTACATTTCAAACCTTCTTTGATCAATTAGGCGAAGAAGCGGTGAAACGGATTGAATACGTTTGTTCCGATATGTGGAAGCCTTACCTGAAAGTGATCAAAGAACGAGCAAGCCATGCGCTTCATATTTTAGACCGGTTTCATATCGTGGCCCGAATGAACAAAGCACTGGACGAAGTTCGAGCATCGGAACATCGAGCGATGAAACAAGACGGGCACGAACCGGTATTGACTAAATCAAGATGGCTTCTACTCAAGCGCCCAGAAAATCTCACGCAAAGGCAGGACACAAGGTTGCAGGAATTGTTGCAATACAATTTGCAGAGTATTCGTGCGTATTTATTGAAAGAAGAGTTTCAACACTTATGGGACTATGTCTCCCCAGCCTGGGCGGGAAAATTTATTGACCAGTGGACAACAAAAGTGATGCGGTCAAAAATAGAACCAATGAAGCGTGAAGCTAAAACCATACGTCGACATAAAGACCTTATCCTCAATTGGTTTATAGCAAAAAAGGCATTTTCATCCGGCGTGGTCGAGGGTTTAAATACCAAGGTGAAACTGACGGTGAGAAAATCGTATGGATTTAGAACCTTCAAATGCACTGAAATCGCTCTGTATCACGTGCTAGGGAAGCTCCCAGTCCCTGAGCTACCCCACGAATTTTACTGAC
>CAVWXQ010000005.1:0-147266 GCA_963759005.1 uncultured Gammaproteobacteria bacterium | reverse complement strand
TGTTAAGGGTTGATCAGAAACCTGCCCATAATGCAGCTCTGTCAACGTGCTCAGGGTTCAACGGGCAGGTGTCTGATCAACCCTTAACAAAAGCGGAACTTGAGCTGTTTAGACAGACAGCGAAATTTCGCCCACGAGCTGATTGACATGAGCTTTTACTCTGTCCCCAATGCCAGTATCAGGCTTCGACCTGAAAGCCAAATTCAAAAAAACTCATGCCCAGGTTTCCGTAACTAAAACTGTGGTGGATACGTCGACCGGGCATGTTGTATTCACTGGCGCTCCAGGCAACGATCAACGGCGCGTAGTGTTCCAGGGTCGGATGTGCGCGACGGAATGTTTCCGGGAACTTGTCCGGTGATGTTAGCCAGTCTAAATGATTGCCCTCTACAGCCTGACAAAGCCACTGCTCAAATTGAGCTGCCCATTCATCAGTTTTACCTTGAAAGTTAAGTGCACTCAGATTGTGGACTGAGCCGCCTGAGCCAATGATCAGCACGCCATCGCGACGCAATGGCGAGAGAGCCGTTCCCAATCTGGCAAGATCTTGCATGGTGCCGACTGGAAGAGATACCTGTACCGTAGGTATATCTGCATTGGGGTACATTGCCATCAAAGGTATCCAGGCACCGTGATCGAGTCCACGTTGTGCGTGCAGTTGATGATCGAATCCCTGAGACTCTAGTCGTTGTGCGATATCAAAAGAGAGCGCGTCGTCACCCATGACAGGATATTGCATAGCATAGAGTTCGTCTGCAAAGCCACCGAAGTCATGAATAGTCGGGAGCCGTTCTCCAGTAGTGATACCTATAGGATCATCAGTCCAGTGTGCGGAGATGATGACAATAGCGCGTGGCAGGGGCAAGCTAACTGCCAGGTTACGCATAACATCTAGAGCCTGGTGTCCCGACAATAGAATATCGGGTGCACCGTGAGAGATAAACAACGATGGCATTTGTTTGTTCAATATCGCGATCCTCTTAATTGTCTGTTTGGCAACGGAGATATGTTGAGCGCTATGTAGAACTGCGGGTCGTTATTTCGCTAACCCAATCTGCCGCATGAATTCCTGGTTGTCCCAGAAAAGATACTCCTCAATCATCACGCCATCTTTCCAGTGACCTATTGTCGCCATCCGGATTTAGTAAGCTTTGCCGGTTGGCGGAATGCTCTTCCCATTGCCTATTGGCATCGGCTGCGTGAAGGTACCTTCCATTATGCCGATGACGGAAGTCCAGTCACCCTGCCCGATTTTGACCGGGTGCTCCTTAATGCGGGTGTCGGGTGCCCAGACGAACATAGCTGCCAGATCCTCGATGTGTTTCTCGATGCTCTGAGTTGAATGTCCGTCCGGCCAGTTCACGATGATATCATGTGAATGACTGCGATGCAGTTCGGTTCATTTGTGATTGCTGAACACGTTGTAGTCGAGATCGTCAAAATTTTCGAGATGGGACTTCACAAGCGCTTCATTCGCCTCGTAGGCCTGAAGTTTCTCATTGCTCGCGCAGCCCAAAAGCGCTACCGAGACGATGGCAATGAGGAAGCCTGATTTAAAAATATGTTTGTAAATCATGGTGCTTTCTCCTGCTGGTGGTTGCTCACATCCGCGAATGACGAAGGCTGTCTCCCCGACCATCGCCGTTGTTAATTTTTACCAGCTTGTTGCCGGGCCGACTGGGACGATACCTGTTGGATTCAACTCACGGATCGAGTAATCCCCCGTCTTGATGTGGTCAGGACTCACCGTCTCGGCAATACCTGGAATATCGTGGATGCGTCGGATATACGCTGAAATATTAGGATAATCCTGTACCCGCTTCAGATTCGTCTTGAACAATCCGTAGTATGCCAGATCGAAACGAACCAGAGTGACAAAGGCACGTACGTCCGCTTCTGTGAGTTGCTTGCCGACCAAAAAGTCGCCATCTTCCAGTCGACGCTCAATAAAATCCAGACTGGCGAAGACATCTTTCACCGCTTTTTCATAAGCGACCTGCGTTGTTGCAAATCCTGCACGGTAAACACCGTTATTAAACGTGTGATAAAGACGTTCGTTTACCTCCTCAATCAGCTTGCGCAAAAATAACGGGTAAAGATCAAATTCATTACTGCCTAAAACACCAAAACCATTATTGAACATACGAATGATTTCTGAGGATTCGTTATTCACGATGGTCTTAGTTTTTTTATCCCAAAGAACAGGTACCGTTACCTGACCTGTGTAATCAGGTTTAGCATGTAGATATAACTCATAAATGATAACGATCTACTTCAGCTTTAAATCCTGCTTCACCGCCACTGAGGCCAGATGTGCCATCTGGCGTAATCCAGCTGCGGAAACCGGCATCTTCTCGCACGAAGCCACCTTCTTCATCTGTATCTTGTACCGGGTGGAAATCTTTTGCTTATTGGCCATTGATTAACATGATGTGTCGCTCATTGATTTATAAGGCCTGCCTCGCAATGCGAGGCAGGTTGGCGAGGAAAGTGGGTATTCTAATTAAACAGAGGTAACAGGCTGGTATTGATCCTGCTGATGACTAGAATTGTGTGTGTTAGTCATATCAGTTTCCTGTTTAAGTTATCAGTGTTTGAAGCTTTATATTAAGCTTCCGATAGATATAAACAATATGCTATTTATTTGATATACTGTTTAAGATTTGTGAACAATTAGGTAGCCAGATGGACAAGCTAGCGTGTATGCGTGCTTTTGTTACTGTAGTAGAAGCTAGCGGGTTTTCTCAAGCGGCACGTCGTTTGGGCGTTTCCAAGGCATTGATTAGCAAGCAGGTTAATCAGCTGGAAGAAAGCCTTGGTGGGCGACTATTACACCGTACCACTCGGCAGGTGAGTCCTACAAGCACGGGGCATGCATATTTTGAACAATGCCGTCCGTTGCTGGATGAGTTTGATCAGCTGGATGCATCCTTGCAGTTCGCGAATGCTACCCCCATGGGCGAGCTTCATGTGGCGGCACCGACGACCTTTGCTGAAATGCATCTGATGTCGGCGATGTCGGAATTCGCCAGTCTCTATCCCGATGCTGCTGTCCTCTGCCACTGCCTGAATAGACTGCGGGGGCAGGTATGAGCACCATACTCACTTCTTCTGTACGGTTCCTGATAACTTGCGTCTTATAGCCACACATTGAAGTGAAACTTAACGACACACTGTAATTGATAGCTATTTCTTCGATCTATTTTTTAATGGTTTCTGCATCAGCCTGAAATTTCTGCATCATCAATGTCTAATCGATACTGCTTATGGCGGCCGTATGTAGTGAAACTTCACGGGTAAATGCAGATCCACCGCATTCCATTGATTGATATCTTCGATATATAATGCCTTGATTCCAGCCTGCAACCTTGACGCAAGTTCAGTCGCCGTGTGCATGGATATCGGATCACAGCCGGTAGCATCAAATACAATCAATTGATTTTTATGACTTGAAATCATTTTTTCTGGAGAAATCTCGTTTTTGTATTTTGCTGTCATTAGCATATTTCTTGCGCAACTTATTCAGTTGATCTATTCGCTTTTGCACCAGATAAGGGATCAGAGTGGGTTATACTGGCCTGGTTGTGAGTATTTATAAGAATAAACAAATTCTCTCCTGGGCGTTCTACGACTGGGCCAATTCAGCCTTTGCTACTATAGTGTTAGCTAGTTTTTTTCCGTTATTTTTCAAGCAGTTTTGGTCAGCACAAAATACGGTTACCGAAAGTACCTTTCAACTTGGCGTAGGTAATGCGCTAGCCAGTCTGGTTATTGTTATGTTGGCACCATTATTAGGCGCTATTGCGGATGCAGGTAACCTGAAAAAACGTTTGCTTATTGTTTTTTCATTACTAGGTATTTCAATGACGCTCGGCTTGTATTTTGTTGAACAAAATTCATGGTTATTAGCGATTAGTTTTTTTGTATTAGCCTCTATCGGGTTTTCAGGCAGCATTGTATTTAATGATGCATTGTTAATTAATGTCACTGAAGAAAAAAACTATGACCGTGTTTCAGCATTTGGTTATGCCATGGGTTATCTGGGGGGAGGAATATTATTCGCCGTTAACATTGCTATGGTAACAATACCAGAGTGGTTTGGTTTTTCTTCAGTCAATGATGCAGTTCGCTTTTCTTTTATTACGGTTTCTATTTGGTGGTTAGTATTTTCGATTCCATTGTGGCTATTTGTGCATGAAGATAAAACCAGTAAAAAACACTCAACTACACAAGTTGTGTATTCAGGAATAGCACAACTTATAAATACGTTCAAAAAAATAAATGAACTCAAAACTGTTGTTCTTTTTCTTCTGGCATATTGGTTATACATAGATGGTGTCGATACCATTGTCAGAATGGCAGTTGACTATGGCCTTGCCATTGGTCTTGATGGTTCAGACTTGTTGCTGGCTTTGCTTATGACTCAATTTATTGGTTTTCCTGCCGCTTTGGGATTTGGTTACGCAGGAGAACGCATAGGTGCAAAAACCGCCATTATGTTAGCCATAGCTGTATATTTAGCCGTTACTATTGTTGCTTATAGAATGAAGACTGTTGAAGAATTTTATGCCTTAGCAATAGTAATCGGTTTGGTACAAGGTGGCATTCAAAGTCTTAGTCGTTCTCTTTATGCACGAATAATTCCCAAATCTCAATCAGCAGAATTTTTTGGTTTTTACAATATGTTAGGTAAATTTGCAGCAGTTCTAGGACCTTTAATGATCGGTATTATTGCCGCAATAACGGACAGTTCTCGATTGGCAATGTTTTCCATCAGCATCCTGTTTATTAGCGGTGGAATCCTATTGTATTTCGTTGATGAAAAAAAGGCAGTACAAGTTACTGAAGATGTAGATGCTAATGAATGAATGGGTCGGAAACAGACACTCATAACATCACACATTTCAATATTTCATACAGATAAACTATACGAATATTCAGCTAAAACAAAGTAACTGGTAAGGTTTGGAAGCTATTTGTAACTCTTGAACTAAACCACCCAACCAAGCTCGTGTAAAAGCATACTTCAAACGCACTAGTGGTAAGCGAAATGGTATAGGCACACCCATCTAGCGCCTACACAGGGCAGTTTTAGTGGGTTTCACGACTCGCCCGGTGGGACTCATAATCGGCAGGTCGAAGGTTCAAAAAAATCGTACGGAACGATATTATTCACCACATCCATGTAGCTCACCCTACGGGTCATCACATAAAACGTGATGCTCAAAATTGATCCCATCAATTTTAGTCATGAGCGAAGTGAAACTCTGGCAGCTTACAGGGATGTGTGCTGTAATACTTCCAGGCCCACCATTTATTCCCCGTCTCGGCACTGCCGATTCCAGAACAACAATTACCTAAAGATAGCTAAACACCACGTATAGCGAGGGATCCAGCCTATTTGATTAAGCTGTACCCGATGAGTTAGCTGGCCCTAGCTTGATAGCCTGACCCATAATCTCCTTTTCTTGTTTAGCAATGGAATTTGAAAGCCACTGTTTATGGGAACTCTACCCTCGTAACAAAAGTCGTGTAGATTTTTTTTAAAACTACTAACTGGGCAATAAAAAATCAACAACGGCCAGTCGAAACAGATAAGTGAAAGCGTAAAACCGACCCAGAACAGACCTTGGCTAGTCTTCAATGTTGCTGAGTATTGCTGGTTCTGGATATTATCATATTGATAATGAGGCGATTTCGCCATAATCTCTCTTAGAAACAATGGCTTACATACAAGCATTAGATGTTACTGATATATACTATACTGACCGACAGGTCAGTATAGTAACTGCTATGTGCAAATACTTGAAAAAGGAGAGTAACAATGAAATTAAAATCAAATCATTCTAGAGCTTTAGTCTTGCTAGTATCAATTAGTGTTCCTATTTTTGCATCTGCTCAAAGCTCTCAGCAGGCACAACAACAGAGAGCACAGCAGCAGCAACAGAAAGAGCAACAACAACAGCAACAGCATCAGCAAGAGCAAATGCGTCATTGGCAAAAGCAACACGAACAACAACAAGCTGCCCAAAGAGCACAAAAACAGGCTCAACAACAGGCTCGACAAAGAGCTGCTCAGCAGCAGTATGACATAAGGGCACATCACGATGACTACCAACAATTCGCCCAGCAAACAACCCAAAGAGCCGCTCAACAGCGTGCACAGCAAGAAGCGCAGCAATGGCTACTCCAGCAACAACGCCAGCAACAACTACGTTTGCAACTACAACGTTGGTAGTATGCAAGCACATAACAATTCGCTTCACAGGTCTACGGCGCTATCGCGCCACCTCCTTTGAGCTTAGCCGTGGATGGTCCCTAGTTGGCCGCATCTCCGCGTTCGAGTTACAGAGTTGATAGGGCGTTACCGAGCCAGCCGTTCATGAAGTAATAGTTTGGCATTTATAAATACGTTTATATACTAGCGTGTATCACATCACGGACTATAATCGTCTGTATCCTGTACACAAATACTATGTATATAAAAGCTGCAGCTGATGGTAAACAGAGAATGGAGTACGAGAATGAAAACACCTAAATTAGAGCCGAATATATCCGCAAATAATTCAGAATCAGTGGATGATACCAGTGTGGAAAATAGTGAAAAGAAAGTTACTGGCCGAAGACTACAGGATACCCTTTCCAAGGATCATCCAAAACGAAAATTGAATCTGGATCGCAGGGTTGGAAATAGTGATCGCCGTGTAGCTGAAGACCCTAACTACAATGGTCCCGCTCGAAGAAATACCATCGATAGAAGGATGAATCTAAAAGACCGCAGAGAAAAGGATTGACTTTTTTTTGTAGTGTTTTCTCTACGCTTAAATACTGTTAGTGAGTGGATTGTTGAGTGTCCATTATTGGCCCAGGCTGTGTGAAAAGTATTAGTGATATTTGAAAGTGGTAAATGGAAGCCGATATTGGGCAATAATTTCATTCAAGTGGATTTCACTATCACTATAATGATACTAAACCTTACAGGTTTAGGGCTGGCTCACCATCGGCCCAAATTTTTCCGACTTTTCATACAGCCTGGGCCGACAACAGGCGTTCGGATCCATGAATGTTAGCTGCTCAGAACAAATCATGGCTCCCTTTTTGGGCAAGCTTCAGGTTCGTGCAAACCACTGTATAATAGGCGCTGTCTCCTAACAATCAGTGGCTGTTAAAATGTTTAATCTTTTTTTCACTCAGCATTATCAAAGCATAATTATTGCCGGTATTTTAATACTGTTCTCATCCGCCCTGTTTGCTGAACAAAAGTCGTATGCGCCTGAAAATATTGAAGATGTGACGGTCGTTTCTGCTGAGGAAGCGATTGAGCTAATTCTTGCCAACCCTGATTTGATTGTAATCGACTCACGCAAGAAGACGGAGTATCAGAAAGGTCATATTGAAGGTGCTATAAACATCTTGAATACGCAATTAAAACCTGAAGATCTGGAACGTGTTGCACCGGGAAAATTCACAGAAATCCTGTTCTACTGTAATGGTACGCGCTGTCTGAGAAGTGCAGACTCGATCAAAAAAGCCAGAAGCTGGGGTTATAAAAAGCTAATCTGGTTTCGTGGCGGCTGGAAAGAATGGACAGAAAAACGACTGCCCGTAGTTACTGATTAGTCATGTTTATTTGTAAAGTATTATGGTGTAACACGTATATAATGCATTCATGAAGATTGAGTCACTTTCAATTAAGTCCTCTACCATTGCTATTTTCAGCATGATTGGTTTTATCGCCATCATCCTTTCCTTGCTGGCCGGTGGCTACTTTAAACAGACCGCACTGGATGCACAGATTAACAGCCTGTCACGCGTGATCGAGGTCGCCTCGCAGGAGATGCTGAAGAAAGTGAAAAGTCACACGTTTGATTTGGGTATGAAACTGGGGCATAGCACAGAATTGATTTCGACAGTAAAGTCTTCAGTCAGAGCTGTCAATGTGGCCGCTGATAAAATGTACCTGCTTAAGTTGCTTGACGACCCGTTTATTAATGGTTTTGTTGGATTCTCCGAAATTGATCTGGAAAAAATCAGGGTCTATAACCTGGCGTTCGAACTTATTGGTGAAAGCAGTGCCGGACCTGAAAACCTGAGTAACAAACTTGCTGGCTATATAGTAGCGGTCATCAATAATCGAAAACCTTCCGACCGCCTTAAAGCAATTGATGCCCTGTGGATGTCTGCCGAAGGGCCGCTATTTTCTACCCTGGTACCGCTCGGTGGTCTGCGACCCGTGGGGTACCTGGAAATTATTGTTAATCCGTTGTTTAACCTGCCGGATATCGGCAATATCACAAAAACACCGGTGCGTATTTATTCCATGTCGGGTGAACAGATAAATTCAAATGAACAGACAATCACGGAGGGTCATCTGCCTGTCGAATTCACCTTGCACGCTTCCGATGGTACGCCTGCATTCAGAGTCGTCGGTTATGAAAATATTGGCGAACTGAACAAAAAAATGGAGCAAACGCAGGTAGTGACTATCAGTAGTTTTCTGTTATTGTCGCTCAGCACACTCTTATTTGCTCTATGGTTGTTTAACAAATTTCTGTTTTTGCCAGTCAGTCGCATGATAGCTGATATGGAACAGATAACGCATGGCAAACTGGAATTAACGGTTAATAACAAAGGCCTGAGAGAGTTTCACATTCTTGCCGATGCTTTCAACTCGATGACAAACCAGGTGAGAATGCGTACCAATGATCTACAACGTTTACTTGATCTGGATGACAGTGCATTAATGTGTTTCGACCAGGATAACGATGCGGTATATTTCAACAAAGGCGCAACCAGTTTATTTGCTTATAGCAGTGATGAAATTATCGACCTGGATTTCGCTGACCTGTTTTCTGACGATATAAGCTTACTTTTGAAAAATGTTGCTGAAAACGACAGTGCGCAACAGGGTAATTTACGCACAAAGCTTAACTGTAAACATAAAGATGGCCATATATTCCAGAGTGATGCCATCATCAATACTGTCGATGTGATGGGGCATAGCGGTTTCGCCATTGCATTGAACTCAACACTTAAAGACGAAAAAATACCTTCATCGCAAAATGACCAGCGACTGAATGCTGTAGAGCAAACGCTTAGTAATCTTCTGGCTTTTGCTAAAGATAATCCGGGAGTAATGTCCGGGCTGGGAAATCTCGGTTTGCCGGACATCAACAATACAGAATCTAACAGCCAGAAATCCTTGCTACGGGAACATGTTGTCAAAGTAATGAACCTGGCACTGGCCTGCTGGGAGCGTGATCTTGGCAAGAGCAAACTTGAGCTGGCAGAAGAAAGTAAAATCTGGCCGGTTTACATGGACAAGTCAACACCAACAACCCGAACACTGGATAAATACCTGAATATTGAGCTCTGCCCGAAAAACCCGCGCAGTCAGAGAGCAATTGATACCGCTGAATTCGTTCTGCGAAAAATGAAAAAATCCACAACGGTTAAACACAAGGAATTAAAGGAAGCACTGGATAAATTTCGCCAGTTAATATCCGGTATTAAATCTCACAGTAAGTCGTGAAAAAATGATTTTACTGCGAGGTATTTACAGCAAAATATAAAGCGGCTGCTTCAGCTTCGTTTACAAGCCGCAAACACATCGTACATTTTCGTACAAACCCATATTTACCTTCACGTATCTATTTGAAATATATATATATTTTCATACTGATAAACGCACGAATTCAAACGAACAAATGCCTTGAGTTCCTCCTGTCTGATCATTATCTTAGCCACAGGAAAGACAAAAACAAGTCGATTTCCTCCTTAGTTTGTGGTGGGTGCCCATGGCTATTGTTCTTGGTTTAAACAGTAGTTTTTGGCACCTTTTAAATTTGAAAATTATTCTGTTGGAGAAATAAAATGAATTACAAAACTGATAAGCCGGCGTCTTTTGCATGCCGAACGCAAAAAATGGTAAGCCGAGCGCTGTGCAGCAGTGTTCTGCTAGGTATAGGCATGATGATGGTGACACCGTCATCTATCGCTGGTTCAGAATCCGGCTCAGAATATGGTCAAAGCAAAGATGTCTCTTTTACACCGTTTAGCCGTGTTGCCACCATGTCAGCAGTACACGATGCTGATGGTCAATTTGATCAGGCTGCAACCGCAGCCAAGGCAAAGGCTGCTGGACAGGCATTAGGTTTTTACCTGGCAACTGTGAACGAAGCAGATGATACCACTGGCACCTTTCAGGGCGGAAACTGGATACTGGGTGGTTATGAAGGTGCACCTACCGATCCTGCTGAAACAGCGCATGCTATTCTGGGAATTCCTTCACCTACACCAATCGCACAAAAAGTTAATGTGCTCGATTTATGTAATAAGACCTATGCCAGCATGGCGCTGGGTGTCGCACCTATTGTAGGTGGCGATACTCCTTTGGATTCAACAGATGACCTGTATGTGGTTAATGGCTATTCCCATACCCCGACTCTACCCTGTGAAGTTGCCATCCATTATGATGAGAATAATATCTATGTTGATATGCTCGATCCAAGCGCAATCTTCAAGCTGTTTTTCAGTGACGTAATCTTTAGTGATGAAATGAAAGATGATGAGTTTGCTGCTGCCATTCAAGCAATGCCAGTTCAGGTTAAGTCTGAACTCAAATCTATTATCTACTCAGCACTAACAGATTTTGAGCCCAATTCTGGTTATGGTAATTCTACCCTTGAGCAAATGGATGAAAGAATGGGCCCTGCTTATGAATCTATCGGTGATATTATCAACGTAGTTCAACAGTCTCCACAACAGTCTCCATACAAACATGTGGCATATACTAAAATGAATGGCGGTGAATTTACTACAACTGAAGCAGCAACAGTTGCACAAACTATTATCGATACAATGACGATACATGGTGATCCGTTGGTCGTAGATGATGACGGTAATCCTATATACCCCACTCCCGGTTATCATGAAGAAGAACTGGAATCTATCCTGTCAGACGGTTCATTATGGCGTTCAGCACGTCCAACAGCACTGGGTATACCCGGTAAACCTGGAAAGAACTGGGTAATTGAAGCCTGTTCACCTCCATATGCTAAAGAAGCGCTTGGCACAGGTATTCATCACGCAACTGCACTGCCTTGCGAGATTACAGTACAAATCATCGATAATGATGACAATGGGACTTATGAGTCACTGGTTATTAGCTATCTGGATGCAAATTTCATGTTTAGCGCTTTGTTCTCTGATATGAGCAAACAAGAGGCTGAAGCATTTGCTGATATTCCAGATACTGTAATGGGCGACCTTGAAGCAATAGTTGAATACTCTCTGGCGAATGATCTTGTTAATAGTGAAGGTAAGCCTATTGTGCTTAACGCTCCTACACAGATCAAGTACAACATGCTGCCAGGTAAAGGTAAAAAACATGATCATCATGATGATCATGACCATGATGACCATGATGACCATGATGACCATGATGATGGAGATGATGGAGATGATGGAGATGATGGAGATGATGATTAAGCTCTAATCATTCAGTGTAATAAAAAGGCGCACTGAACCCGGCTACGACTCCTGCCCGGGTTCGGTGCAAATTTACTTACACCTTCTAATTCTTCAATTGCTACAAAATATTTTTCAGGAAAATGCAGATGAACATAAAATTACGACTCTTTATTACCGGCGTATTATTCGTTATAAGTTTTCAGTCAGTCGCTGTTGAATATCAATTGCCAGATACTGAAGGAGAGATGCAATCACTTGACCAGTACAAAGGCAAATGGGTCATCGTTAACTACTGGGCCACCTGGTGTTCAACCTGTATGAAGGAAATGCCGGAATTAATCAATTTCCATGAAAACAATAAAGACAATGATGCTGTTGTTGTTGGTATAAATTTTGAGTCGATCGAAAGGAAAAATTTAAAAGAATTTGTTAGTGATAAAGCCATTCCTTACACCGTGCTTAACACCGAGCCTGTTCGTGTTACACCAATAGGTAAGGTTCCAGCCCTACCAACAACATATGTTATTGATCCTGATGGAAATGTTGTTGCCGGTTCAGTAGGTATAGTGACACAGGAAGATCTGGAAGCTTACATTAAGCAGAAAAAATCATCTTAAAACAAAATACCAAAGGCTACTTTCCAGTGGCCATGATGAAGTTGATAAGTGTAGAATACGAACATTAACCATAACAACAAACCATAACCACAAACTTTGAGAAATTGATATGAAAAATATAATTAACCTTATCGTCGGACTTGTAGCTGGAATTATTATCACTGGAATTATCGGCTGGAACATGATGCCCGGGATGATGCTGCATGAAAATTTGAGCCCATACGGAATAGAAGAAACCGTAACTAAAATAAAAGAAAATGCCCTCAGTAAAGGTTGGGTTGTGCCAAGCGTCAAGCCACTTCACCAATCAGTGTTGAAACATGGCGGTGGGGAATTACCTCCGGTTATGCTTATTAATTTATGTCAGGCAAATCATGCTTATAAGATTTTAGTAGAAGATGCGAATAAGAAAATCTCCGTTTTCATGCCATGTACTATTTCGGTGTACCAGAAAACTGACGGAAAAACGTATATAGGTACAATGAATGCAAGTCTACTAGGCCAGATGTTTGGTGGTTCCGTAGCAGAGGTTATGCAGGATGTTGCTGTTGATCAGCAGAGCTTTATTGAGTTCGCTAAATAAATTACCAAACAGATGAAAATGCCCCGTTGAGATGTGTTCCTGCATTCCAACGGGCTATATTATTTGTCCGCAGAGAAAAATCGTTGCAAGTGAAGAAGGTGTTTAAATGAAATTGATTTTAATAATTACTCTCATTTTTCTGCCGCAAGTTGTGCTGGCGGGTAGCGATGTAGAACAGGGCGAAAAATTATACAAAACTTATTGTTCAGCATGTCATGGTGCTACCGGTGGCATGGATATGAGCAAGCGAGTGGCTCCCCCCATCGTTGCAGTCCGAATGCATTACATAGGGCCCTATCCTGATAAAACCGCATTTGTAACTGCGGTAGCTAACTGGGTAGAAAAACAGGACGCTAGCAAAACTTTGATGCGTGGCGCAATTCGCCGATTTAATATCATGCCTCCAGTTTCTGTTGCCAGGCAAGATGCTGAAAAAATTGCCTCCTACATTTATGAAGGCGACATTGAAAAACCGGCTGGTTTTGACAGGCATTTTGAAGAGATGCACGGTAAAAATCGCGGGAATAACGGCATGTAAAACATGTTTTAATACATTTCTTTTTTCGTCTTTCAAAAGCCTTTAGTCCGCAAATAACGCACTAAAATGCCGGGAGCATTTTGAACGTACGCTAGTACGGTCCGAAGGGCGTAGCGCAGGAGGCGCGTAGTAAAAGACGCAAATAAAAACCATTATTACAGAGACAGGTGAAAAGGACGCTCTTGAATCAAATCTGTCAGCCGCAGGGAGCGGATGTCGGGCCTACATAGATGTATTTACATCTTGTCCTGAATCAAGATTATCCTTTTTCATTCGCCTTAATGAGTTTTTCTTTTACATTTGCGTTCATTTGCGGAAGAATAAAAAAGTTTTTTGGCAGTAATCTTGTGCTTCAATATTTCTTCAATTGCGTTAATATCCCTGTTTGTTGTTAGAACTACTTAATTAAGGGGGATAGTATGTCAGTAGATTTTGCGCCCATGCCTGATGAAAAAGGCTATTTTGGAGAATATGGCGGTCAGGTTATACCGCCGGAATTGAAGCAGATCATGGATGACATCAATGATGCCTATGACCAGGTTCGTCAGACTGAGGCATTTCAGCAGGAGCTGGCCATGCTTAATGCGGACTATACCGGTCGTCCCAGTCCCCTCTACCTGGCCCGCCGTTTAACCGAAAAATGTGGCGGCGCACAGCTCTTTTTCAAACGTGAAGATCTCAACCATACCGGCGCACATAAAATCAATCACTGTCTGGGTGAAGCGCTACTGGCAAAATACATGGGTAAAACCAAGGTGCTGGCAGAAACCGGTGCTGGTCAGCACGGTGTTGCACTGGCATCAGCCTGCGCACTGGTCGGTATCGAATGTGAAATTCATATGGGTGAAATCGACATAAAAAAAGAACACCCGAATGTCACCAAAATGAAAATCCTTGGTTGCAAGCTGGTGCCTGTCACGCGAGGTACGCGAACCCTTAAAGATGCAGTGGACAGCGCCTTTGAAGAATACCTTAAGGATCCGGTTAATTATTTTTATGCTATTGGTTCAGTTGTCGGGCCGCACCCGTTTCCCAAAATGGTACGTGATTTTCAACGTATTGTTGGCCGCGAAGCCCGTGAGCAGTTTTTATCCAGACAGGGTAAATTGCCTGATATCGTGACTGCCTGTGTTGGTGGTGGTTCCAACGCCATCGGCCTGTTTACCGCCTTCCTTGATGATGAAGAAGTAAAACTTGTCGGTGTGGAGCCGGCTGGCAAAGGACTGGATACAGGACAACATGCGGCTACCCTGACCCGTGGTAGCAAGGGTGCAATACATGGTTTTGAATGTTATAACCTGCAGGACGGCGAAGGTAATCCACTGCCTGTTTACTCCATTGCTTCAGGCCTTGATTATCCCGGTGTCGGTCCGCAGCATTGTTACCTCAAGGATATAAAACGCGTACAGTATGAAACCGCAGATGATAAAGAATGTCTTGATGCGTTCATGATCATGTCACAACTGGAAGGCATTATTCCAGCGCTGGAAAGTGCACATGCTATCGCGTACGCCATGCGCACAGCCACAACGATGACAAACGATCAGACGATTCTGGTGAACCTGTCAGGACGAGGTGACAAAGATGCAGACTTTGTAGCTGAAAGATTAGGTCTGTAAATTACCGTAATATAAATAGTTACACGGGCTTTTGGATATTATGGAGTATTGATGGGGAAAGGCGAAGAATTATGAGAATTAAAAACATTCTCTGGCTGCTAATTACAGGCCTGTTGCTAATGTGTATACCCGATGAGAAAACAGTAGAACAAAAAAAGATACAGGGCATAGCCGAGTATCAAAGCGCTTTCGCAAAAGTATTCCCCAAAAAAACCGGCCATCACATACCAGCATATCGCTGAAGCCATCGCAGCCTTTGAGCGCACTTTAATAACACCGAGCTGTTTTGATGATTTCATGAATGGCGATGCAACTGCATTAAGCAAGGTTGAGCAAAGAAGGAAGGGGAATTATGATCAAGATACATGCAATTAATGGTTCATATAGTGATAACGGCATTACCGATCCCCCTACAGTGAATGGCGAAGCGCCTACTTAACTCATGCAAAAGGAGGTAATTTCCATGCTTTATTCTCAATAGTTTATCTGGTTGGTCCTCGCTGGGTTAATGCATACCTTCGGCTTTGGTCTTTGGAACATACCTGTGCATTGATGGCAAACATGGTGATTGAAATAGGGTGGGGTGTGGAGCACGCACACTCGCCTTGCAGGCGAAGTAAATCAAGCGCTGTTTAAGTTTACTTAAAAAGAGTATTGTTTCTAGATAAGCGCGGCCTTGATGACGGGTTTAATCGCTTGAGAAATTATATTGCGACTGAAGGGCAGGGGTAACAATTGCTGCAATCTAATTGTTAATGTAGGGTAAATATTTAAGGAAGATATGATTATGATTGAACTGGTTTTATTCTACCTGGTTGGTGTGCTCATAGTTATAAGGGGGATGGCTCACCTTCTTCCGGTCAAAGCACATCAGGCCGTAAGGGGTAAACTGATGCTGCCTGATGGATGGGGCACCTTTGATTTAGGACTGCTCCCCTGGTATGAGCCGATCGAGCGGTTTTTGATTGTAGCTGATCAAGCTGATGTCGATTACCTTACGCCTAAAATTGGTGAGGTGGTCAATCCGGAGCAGGTGGGTGGTCGTGAGGCATGGTGGAAACCATTTATAAATAAGACTCAGTGAACGATATGTTTCAACTAATGACTTTAATTACCAGAGGTATTTAAAATGAGCTTCTCCTTTTGGCAAAAATGGCTAGTGGGTGTAAGCATCTATCACATTGTTTGGGCTGTTGCTGGCTTTTTTTAGCCAGTCACCATTCATGGATGTTTTGCTTAACCAATATTTTGACCCGATATTCTGGCCAGATAATCAAGTAACTGAGGGCTCGTTGCATTACAGGGGCTGGATTTTAAGTGTATTAGGTGCTGTGATTGCTAGCTGGGGGATGTTGATCGCGTTCATTACGTATTACCCATTTAAATTACGCGAAAAATGGGCGTGGAATGCAATTTCGATCTCGGTTTTATTCTGGCTTGTCGTCGATACGGCTTGTTCGCTCTACTACGATGTTGCCATTAATGCGGCGTTTAATTTATTCACATTGGTTTTGTTTGCACTGCCTCTGCTTATTACACGGAAATACTTAGCTGCTGAAGGTGTAACTGAATGAAGATCAAATTTTATGGTTACAATGCTTTCTTGATCGAGTCAGGCGATAAAAAAATTGCCATTGATCCTGGGGCGTTATTTTTTTATTGGTTCCGATTTACCACGCTTATTCCAAAAACTGAATGGAAAAGTATTACCCATATCTTTGTTACTCATGGCGACCCTGATCATTACTGGCATGCTGACAGGGTAGCTAAAGCATCAAATGCCCCCGTCATTTGTAACAAAACAATGTTACGAGATGTTAATGGTAAAGCATTAATGCTTGGACCGCGTGATAAAGGGCTGGCATTTACAACAGTATTTAACAAGCTTCATACCCTTTCCGCTGATGAAACCATAGAGGTTGACGACATGTCGATCACCGGAATAAAAACAACGCATGGTGAGCTTATGCTTAAAATCGGTCCATTTTCCAAAACGGTAAAGCCAGGGCCAAATGAAAGGGTGGGCTGGGGTGCAATTGGTTTTGATATTGCACTGAATGATAAAAGAATGGTTAATTTTGGTGATACGCTTTTACATGAAAAAGAATGGCGAAATATTAATCAACCTGATGTATTGATGATACCGATTGGTGGCAAGGCCATTCATAACACAATGGATGTTAAAGAGGCCGTGCAAGCGGTCAGCGCCATACAGCCAAAACTGGTTATTCCCTGCCATTATAACTGTCCAGCATTTTTCACTAAAACATATAACCCTGCAGATGATGAACTATTTAAGCGGGAAGTGGAAAAGACAGGATCGAAATGTAAGATATTACAAATGGGCGATTCAATAGATTTAGATAATGAATAAGCAAGCTCAAATACAAAATGATATTAAGTTGTGGTTGCGCCTTGTTGTGCGCATGACTTTATTTGCCGTTGCGCTGATGTGGCCGGCGGGTATCTGGAACTGGTGGGAGGCATGGGTATTAGTCGGTCTTTGGACTGTCTTTGGGGTTGTAATGACCCATTATTTATTACGCTATGATCCCGCATTACTTGCCGAGCGGATGAAGCTTGTGCCACTGCACAAAGAACAAAAAGATTGGGATAAGGTGTTAATGCTGCTGTTTTTCATAGTAGCCGTTGGGCTCTATATCACCCCTGGCTTTGACGTGGTACGTTATGAATGGAGCGACCCCTTTCCAGTGTGGACAAGAATTTTAGCGATGATTGTACACTTGCCTTGTTTTCTGTTCCTCGGATGGATAATGCGTGAGAATACTTATCTATCTCAGGTAGTTAAAATTGATAAGGAGCGCGGCCATCAAGTGATCACTACCGGGCCTTACGCACTGGTGCGTCACCCCATGTACTCTATAGTGATCGTTTTGCTGTTTGCGGTACCTGTGGCACTTGGGTCGCGCTTCGCGTTAATTCTTGCAGTGTTACTGACATTGCTAATTATTATACGTACTTACTTAGAGGACCGTACCCTTTACGCGGAGCTAGAAGGTTATTCTAAGTACGCAAAACAAACGCAATATCGATTGATTCCTGGTATCTGGTGAATTGCATGTGCGCATTTACAATGAAATGATAAAAGATACCTTATCTTAAGTGTTTAAGAAGAGGTACTTATGAAAGCAATTGTATTAACAAAATACCGATCACCGGATTTTTTTGAACTCATAGAAATAGAAAAGCCAAAACCCAGGGATAATGAAGTCCTGGTAAAAGTTTTTGCTGTAGCGATAAATTCATGGGACTGGGAAATTTTAATAGCCAGGCCATTCGTGAATCGTTTAATGGCTGGGCTTCTAAAACCAAAAAGAATAAAGATACTCGGATGCGACATAGCCGGGCGGGTTGAAGCGGTTGGTGAAAACGTAAAACAGTTTCAACCGGGTGATGAGGTATTCGGAGACTTATCCAGGTGCGGCTGGGGCGGCTTTGCTGAGTATGTATGTGCTCGTGATAATGCATTAGCATCGAAACCAGCCAGTATGTCATTCGAGCAAGCAGCAGCCATTCCTCAGGCAGGCCTCCTTGCGCTGCAAGCGCTTCGCTATAAAGGACAAATTCAGCCGGGGCAAAAAGTTTTGTTTAATGGTGCAGGAGGTGGAGTGGGTACGCTAGGTGTGCAGATTGCTAAATCATTTGGAGCTGAAGTGACTGGCGTAGATAGCACGGAAAAAATGGACATAATGCGCTCTTCAGGCGCAGACCATGTTATTGATTACACACAAGAAGACTTCACCAGAAATGGTCGACATTATGATCGGATTATTGATGTGGCGGCAACTCGCTCAGTTTTCGATTACAAGCGTGCATTAAGTCCGGGTGGGGTTTTTGTAATGGTGGGAGGTTCTTCGTCTCTAGTATATAAACTCCTGTTCCTGGGTCCATGGATTTCAATGACCGAGAATAAGAAAATGGGGCTCCTGTTACATAAACCAAACAAGGGTTTGTCCTTTATGAAAGAGCTTTTTGAAGCGGGTAAAGTTATACCAGTTATAGATAGTTGCTACCCGTTAAATGAGGTTGCTGAAGCACTCCGGTATTATGGAGAAGGACAGGTTAAAGGAAAAGTAGTCATCACTGTGGATGGATATTAATGAAAGCTATTGTGTACACAAAATACGGGGCGCCAGATGTTCTTAAATTTAAAGAAGTAAGCAAGCCTGTTCCTGCAGATAATGAAGTGCTAATAAAAATAGTTGCAACCACAGTAAACAGAACGGATTGCGCAACAATTAGAGCAATACCATTTTTTATGAGAATAGTTACAGGTCTATTCAAGCCAAAAAAACAAATTCCCGGAACTGAATTTGCGGGAGAAATTGAAGCAGTTGGTAAAAGCGTGTCGTCTCTAAAAGTAGGAGATAAAGTTTTTGGATTTGATGACCAGGGTGCAGGAGCTCATGCCCAATACACCTCGATATCAGAAGATAAGGTAATGACGATACCTGACGGTGCAACGTATGAACAAGCGGCAGCCAGTATTGAAGGTGCCCACTATGCATACAACTTCATCAATAAGGTGAGCCTTGGAGAAGACCAGAAGGTTCTCGTTAATGGAGCAACAGGCGCTATTGGTTCGGCTGCCGTTCAACTTCTAAAATATTTTGATGTAAATGTTACTGCGGTGTGCGCTACGAAAAATATTGAGTTAGTCAAATCACTAGGTGCAAATAGAGTAATCGATTATACAAAAGAAGATTTTACAAAAGATGAAACAAAATATAACTTTGTTTTCGACGCTGTTGGTAAAAGTTCATTTTTTAAGTGCAAGCATTTACTGCAACCGGGAGGTGTTTATATTTCCTCAGATTTAGGCTATATGGCACAAAATATTTTCTTACCACTTATAACGCCATTTATAAAAGCAATAATTGGAAATAAAAAAACTATATTTCCAATGCCTACGGATGTTAGAGGAAGTATTGTGCTGATCAAAAGGCTAATAGAGCAGGGAAAATTTAAAGCAGTTATCGATAGAAAATATCCGCTAGAACAAATTGTCGAGGCATATAGATATGTTGAAAAAGGGCAGAAAACAGGAAATGTAGTTATAACTGTTGAACATAATGATAATTCCTAACAGTTAATACAGGTATAAGATGAAAGCAAACTCAATGCTAAAATTCATCTTTATTTTTGGGGCTGTAGTTGAGGGTGGAATCGCTGTATCGTGTTTCTTTATAGCATCTGCATGGAAAATACCAAATATACTAAATAGATATATTGGAACAGGGCCAGATTATCAATTAGCGATGTATGGTGGGTGGACCGTATTGCTGGCATGGGATGCATTAAAACCAATTGAGAGAAGGGAGCTTCTTCTGATTACCTCCCCCCTGTGTCAGGATGACAGGGTTATTCTTTATAGAGGCACATACTAAAAAAAAGCTTTAAAGTAGTGTTTTATATTCGTTTTCTTTAAAACCAATTAAAAGTTTTTTGCCATTTTCTAAAACAGGACGTTTTATTGCGCTGGAGTTATCCAGCATTACCTGTATAGCTGAAGCTTCATCGATGTTGTTTTTTATTTCATCACCAAGCTTCCGCCAGGTAGTGCCGCGTTTATTCAAAACAACGTCCCAGCCAGCTTTTTTAACCCATTGTTTGAGGTTTTTTTCTGGTACACCCAGTTTTTTATAATCGTGAAATTCGTAGTTCAGATTATTGTTATCCAGCCACTTGCGTGCTTTTTTCATGGTGTCGGTAAGCCGAGTGTAACTTCACAAAATATGGACAGGTGATTCGATGTTCATAAACCATTGATTTTAAGAGTTTTATCTGAATCATCAGCTTTTCATAAATTGTCCATATAAAACTGCATTTTTACGGACTCCAATAGACAGTTTCTGTCCATATTTATTCAAATCTTCATAGGTTGTCCACTTTGACACAAGATGATATTAATGTTGTTTAAAATGACCATTTCTGTCGGGTTATCCACTGTCAGTGATACTGAGTTGTAAGAGCATTTTCGACCCACAAAGGATTTTCACTGTATTTATAATAATAGTCGTCTAACACCACATAACGAACCTCTGTGTATTTAACACTATTTATTAAAATACTTGGTATAGCAGACATCCAGAAATGAATCTTTCATGACAAAGATTGTCAATATATGCCATAATTTATGCAGAGGTTATAATTATGGCAACCATGAACGTTTCTTTACCAGACCCAATGAAAGAATGGGTTGAGGATCAGGTCGGGGGCGGCTTGTACAGTAATGCTAGTGATTATGTGCGTGACTTAATCCGTCAGGATCAGGACGCTAAAAATAAGCGAGAGCTTCTTGTAAAGGCATTAAAAAAAGGCGAAAAAAGTGGTGTTTCAAAACGAACTCTGGATGATATCTGGAATGACGTAAAAGCTAGTAAACGGTGAAATATCAACTAACGGACGAAGCTGCCAGGGATGTTGAAGAAATCCTTGCGTATTCAGTAAATAGTTTTGGTGTAGCACAAACAGAGCATTACTTTGAAGCACTATAAGAGTGTATTGAACTACTAGCTGATAATCCAAACATTGGGCACAGCGCTAAAGACATCTTGCCGGAGTATTTACGCTTCCCATACGAAAGCCATGTGATTTTCTATAAAAGACTTTCCTCATCAATTCTTGTGGTGAGGATACTCCACGAATGCATGGATCCAAAGTTGCACATAAAATAATAAATAGGGCATTGTTAGTCGTTTGTGATTGCTCCCGGTGGTGAAATTATTGCTGGCCCAATGCGAGAAGAAGCCGGCATTTTTTACTGTGATGCAGATCGAAAAAAAAAGTCAGTATTGCTAAAAGAACCCTTGATGTCACTGGGCATTATTCACGCCCCGATATTTTTCAACTTCACGTGAATACACAGCCACAATCCCCCGTGGTATTTGAAGACTAAAGTCAGAGGATGGGGTTACATGAGAAAGATTAATATTCACTGAATGACAACTAAAGTGTGGCAGTCGATGCCATACGAAAATAGCGAAAGTCTCTTGTTGGACGCATCTTCTCCTTCGGGGTAATGAGCTGATAGGGTGTTGTCGACCCATTTCGATCATTCAGCAACTGTAAATAAATCCTGAGTGGTGTTAGATGTTTTTACACTTTTTTAAAGTAAACAAAAATTGACTTTTAAATATCTAATTTATAATCATAGGGTTGTATATTTTGGCCTGGTTTTTGCTTGTTTTTATATAGAATCTAAAATCTATAATTCAGGGAGAAAATTTATGAAGCATCTACTCATTGCAACAACTTTATCATCGGTTCTACTAGCCTTCGCTTCATCATCTAACGCAGCGTTAATTCTTTCTGCCGGCTCAGCACCATCGCCACTGCCGATTGCTGGTAACGATTTCAATACTGATATGCAGGGCTTGGGCTACTCTGAGATGATTACTGGTTCACAGATAAGTGTCGACCAGGCCGGTTCTATTACTTTTACCTACATCGCTGCCGAATCTGGATACACCAACAGTTTCAATCTATCTTCTGGTTCATCCATAACCGAGCATAATGAGGTATTCAATTTTAATGGCTACGAGAGTTTAACCATCAATGTGACCGCAGGTGAAATTCTGAATTTCAACTTCACTAGCCTCGGCAATGGCGCGCTTACTCCGGTGATCAACTATGATGATTTTAATCCAAATGGTAGTAATCTAGTGGGCTTGGGCATCTTCACCGATGGCCCGGGTTTGTCACACCAGCAAGTCATACTCGGCTACGATGATCAGTGGCAATTCCCTGATGATGATAATCACGATGACATGATGATCCGTGTCGATTTTAATCCCGTTCCAGTACCCGCTGCTCTATGGCTGTTTGGCAGTGGATTACTTGGTTTAGTTGGTGTTGCCAGACAAAAGAAAGCATAACGATTAAATATTAATCAATAGCGGCTCCTTCGGAAGCCGTTTTTATTTGTACTGACAGTCCGCGATTGGCCGGACAACGGCTGTTAGTTAGAAATCGCGACCGGCCGTTAACGATTAAACTTCAGTCTGTTCAGCCATTTCTAAAGCATCATCAACTTCGACGCCATAATATCTAACTGTACTTTCCAGCTTAGTGTGACCGAGGGCACTGTCAACTTATTTTGGAAATCGCAAATAACTTTCTGCAAACCATGCGCCATCCAACGTTCAGCATACATTGGGCGCAACCTGGCTGAGATCCTTCCAGTTGGAAAAGGCACGAACGCGGAGTTCACGAAAACACCGGGCACTGATTAAATGACGCCCCAAGTTAAAGATGTTATGAATCATGCCATACATGGACAGAAAACGCTGTGCGTAACCGGCAGATTTAAACCGCCGCATTTGCCGTTCTTGTTGTCGAGTTCGTTGATGAGAATTTTCAGCCCGATTGTTTCGATATTTATCCGAGACGTGGATTGCTCCCATATTAAGTTCGCGATGAGCCGCTCCATAGCTTCTTAGTTTGTCGGTGATGAGTTGATTTGGGCTCACTCCGGACTTCTTTAACAACTTACGAAAGAATCGTTTGGCTGCCTGGGTGCTACGTTTCTTTTGTACCAGAATGTCGATTACATCGCCATCTTGATCGACCGCACACCAAAGATAATGGGGCTCTCCTTTAATTTTGATAAACACTTCATCAAGGTGTCAAATATCACCCGGAGTTCCACTGCCTGGTTTCTGCTTCCTTCGCTTTGAATAGGCAGGTGCTACAACAGGCACCATTGACGAATCGATTCAAAGTGACATCAATGCCCCGGCTGAAGAGAATTTCTTCAATGTCTCGAAAGCTCAGGGTAAATCGATGGTAAAGCCATACGGCATGGCTAATGACTTCTGCGGGAAAGCGATAGCCCTAATATATAGTTGGCAGTTCATTCATACTATGAGCTTATTCTCGGGGGCTTGAGAGTTCAAGTTGACAGTACTCAGAAAGGTTATAGCGCTGTAAATTAAGTGCTATCATGTTCTACACTATCAAGACACTTAATATAGATTTTTTAACTTTCTATGACCATCTTATCTCTCTTGTTAACATCTGTTGCGGGCTGCTTTATTGCTGCGACGCTTATTCCATTTGTCGCTCGATCAGAATGGTGGGTGCGAGATTTTGACTTTCCACGTATCCAAATTGCGTTACTCAGTGTCTTGACCCTTGTGTTGAGTTATGTTTTTTATCAAGGCTATTGGTATGAGTGGATAATAATTTTACTTTTATTATTTGTTGTCAGTTGGCAATTAAAACAGATATTACCTTTTACATCCTTATACAAGACAGAAGCATTATTGGTAAAAGAATCAGAAGTATCACGTCAGATTTCGGTAATGATTTCAAATGTACTGATGACTAATCTAAAAACGACTAAATTACGAGAGATGATTGAAAAGATTGAACCGGACATTCTTTTGACATTGGAAACCAATCAATATTGGGAGGACGAACTTGCTTCGCTAGAAGAAACTTATAAGTACGTAGTTCGTTGCCCTCAGGATAACCTTTATGGTATGCACTTGTATTCAAAGCTAAAGTTAGTTAACCCTGAAATTCAGTTTTTAATAGAAGATGATATTCCATCAATACACACAGGCGTTATACTGCCATCGGGCGAAGAGATTATGTTGCATTGTTTGCATCCTGCACCGCCTGGTCCATCGGAAAATCAAAAATCTATTGAACGTGATGCTGAATTAGTTAAAGTTGCTATAAAAGTAAGAGATGAACAACTTGCTTCCATTGTAACCGGTGATTTAAATGATGTAGCCTGGTCCGAGACCACTTTGTTGTTTAGAAAAATTAGTGGTTTACTTGACCCGCGAATTGGTCGTGGGTTATTTAATACCTTTCATGCAAGGTACTGGTTTTTACGCTGGCCTTTAGACCACTTATTTCATTCAAGTAACTTTTCTCTTGTAGAGTTGCGTCGACTGGATTATATTGGTTCAGATCATTTTCCAATTTTTTGCAAACTGCAATATATGGCAAATATAACTCGCGAGCAAGATAGTCCTGAGCCAGAAAGAAAAGATAAAAAATTAGCAGAAAAAAAACTAGCTGAAGTTAAACTGAATCCATCGGATTAATATCATTTATATGGTTGCATATAGATATGCTAAATTGAGTAAAATATTTTTTAATGACAGAGGAAATTGATATGGAAATAGAAGTTACCGGTTTTTTTGGTTAACATGGCTCTGAGCTCGTTTAGATCATGCTCAGTTTTAATGTTTTTCGCTGCTTCTGGGCAATAGCGTGTAGCTCTTCTTTTTTCATCGTCTGCCTATCCTATCCAGTTATGGAGTTAATGATAGACAGTTACACAGAATATTTACAGCCTCTTTTTAAACTACATGACACCTGTAGAATATGAAGAGAAGCATGCCTGCAATTAAATCATCCGTTTTACTGGGGGAAGCTCATAACTTATGGCACTGCCTTAACAGTAACAATATGCGATCATCCGCCTTCATTACTGCTTGTTATTTTCATGATCCTTATTCTCATTAAATTTGCTATAAAATTGAATACAAAGTTCCTTACCTCCATATTCCGTGGTCAGCTATACACTACACCCCATAAAAAATACTTATATATGATAAAAAATAATTACTCCATTTTTTCTTTTATAGTTTCGCCAGTATCTTCGAGGGCATCACCCGCATCATCGACAGCATTATCTATATTTTCACCAGCCTTTTCAACTGGGCCTTGATTCACATCACAAGCTGTCACAGTGCCACCAACAACAGTAAGTATGATAAGTAATAATAGTACCTGTACATTCACTTTATTTTTCCTCAGTATCTTATCTATTAAAAATATTTGTTAGAGATTACCGATTGAGTCTATCTCTTAGTTTTTTTGTAATGCTTCAAATTAGTTACAATTTCAAAGTATAGCGCAGTGTGATTATCAACAGAGTAATGCAAAGATCCTTCTGTATACCTACCAATTTATTATCAGCATTAATCTTCATCTTACTAACTAGTAACTACATTCTTAGCAAGAATATTCTATAGTGACAAAGATATTCAGCTATATATATTTAATGAAAGTGCAGCCTTCATCCTTTCATAAGCAGCCCCAAAACCATCTCTAATTGATTTCCATGAATCTTCCGACGCATCCTTAATTCTATTTAGATACTCTTCGGATTAATTTCATTGCTGTCGTAATCTATTTACTTTTTTGTTGTATTCAATTTTTGCATCTGCAGATGCCTCATCCGCTTTTGCTTGCCATTCGTAAATCATGGCATCTATTTGATTCAGTTTAGCTTTCATTTTTTTGATATATTCGTTTTTCTCTTCCATTTCATTAATCACGTTTGATTAATTTATAATTCTCAAATCAATACTCATTTTTTTAGTAATGAACAGTAAAAAAACCAGCATATAACTAGCTATTTTGGCCCAGCAATAAACCATATTAAAAAGCCGAGTATTGGCAGCAGAAGAATAAGAACTACCCAAAGAACCTTTGACCCCGTAGCAACCCCACTCTGTACCACTTTTATAATTGCCCAAATATTTAAAACTAAGATAATTAAGCCAATTAACCCTCCAACTTCGACACCCATTTTAAATACTCCTTTACTGCATTTTTCTATAATGAAAACTTAAGTAACCTTACATTGAACCATCTCGAGACTTCAATGCTATTTTAATCTTAAACTGGTTAATTGACGACACTGCTTGTACTAGTTAGTACAGGCTATTATTCGATAATATTCTGAGTTTATCTGCAGTAAATCAATGAAAACACAAAAATAAAATTCTTACAAGCTTAATATTGTGATTTGTTAAACTACTTTAATAAAAAAATATTCTAAACAGTATTTTTATTTAAAATATTAGGTAGGGTACTCTCTAATATAATTTAACTACTATATTGCTTGCGCTATTCAACTTAAAAAAATATTCTCATAGAGAGATTACTCCAACTATCAACACGTATGACGTAACAGAATGCATAATCCCATAGTCCTTCCGCATTAAATCATGATAATGCACATTCTGAAAGATCAATGAGATAGTGAGAATAAAAACCTGCTTAGTTCACAAACATCCTCTGAGCAAACATTAACTTCATAATTGATAAAGGTGATTAATGCAACCGTTTAAAATTTTATTAGAGAAAATCCAGGAGATGGCAACGGCTGCTATCGCTATGGCGCCGCAGTTTTTAATCTCATTTAGCATTCTCATTTTCACCTTTTTTGCTGCTAAATTGGTGCGAGGTCTCGTAAAACGCATATTACGAAAAACAAACATGCGTAAAAGCCTTATCAATTTATTAATTCTACTTTCATCTTTGATGGTATGGGTATTCGGCATTATGATTGCGGCTATCATAGCTTTTCCAAACCTGACACCGACTAAAATGCTTGCAGGATTAGGCATTGGCTCTGTCGCTATCGGTTTTGCCTTTAAAGATATCTTTGAAAATTTTCTTTCTGGCATCTTCATTCTACTGCGTCGCGAAATGCGCATTGGTGATCATATCGAATGTCAGGGGCTGGAAGGTGAAGTCGAAAATATTCTGGTGCGTGAGACTCACATTCGTCAGACAGATGGACAACTTGTGATGGTACCTAATAGTCTGTTATTTAAAAACCCACTGACCATTCGTACCGATATCGACGTACGCCGTACAACAATTATTTGCGGTGTAGCTTATGCGGAAGACGTTGATGTAGCACGTGAGGTAATTCACAACGCTGTACTGGAATGTCACAGCGTTATCACTGATGATAAACCCGTACAGATATTTGCACAGGAGTTTGCAGACTCTTCAATTAATTTTGAAGTCAGCTGGTGGACTGGTTCGAAACCGCTGGATATCCGTCATTCGCGTGATGAAGTAATCACTGCCATTAAATACGCACTCGATGAAGCGGAGATCGAGATCCCATTCCCCTACCGCACGCTTACTTTTGCTGAATCGCTAAAAGTGGATCCACAAAATACAAATTAAATTAGACCAATAGTTGTTATAATCGTGTAGCTACTAGCACTAACTAGACGCCTCTTACATCATTCGTGGCTGCAACCTAACTGCGTCAATGATTAATTGCTCGCTAACGTATATACGGCACTCAATATGCATCATCATATCGCAGAGATTATTGCGTCTATTCTAATCGTAGGTATCGCACTACAGTGGATTGGCTGGCGTTTAAAAATACCTGCCTTAATCTTACTTATTATGGCTGGTTTTATCATGGGGCCCTTAACTGGCTGGTTAAAACCCAGTGAAGATTTTGGTGATTTATTACAGCCGATGATTTCGTTGAGCGTGGCGATAATATTATTTGAAGGCGGCCTGAACCTACGTTGGCATGAGTTCAAACAAAACAGCCATGTTATTTATCGTTTGGTATCGTGGAATGTTTTACTGACATTTTCATTTGGCAGTCTTGCTTCACATTATCTGGTCGGTTTGTCCTGGCCTGTAGCATTAATATTCGGCGCTATTATTATCGTCACAGGTCCTACGGTAATTATGCCGCTACTCAAACAGGCAAATCTAAGAAAACAACCTGCCTCCCTTTTACGATGGGAAGGTATCGTTAATGACCCCGTAGGCGCATTACTAGTGGTGCTGATCTATGGCTATTATGTTCATGCTGAAAGTGACATATTGGTGCTTGGCATCTTAAGTGGATTGGCGATCAGTGTCGTCGTTTCTCTGTTACTTGGCGTCGGTATTGGTGTATTTATTGCTCGTTCATTTGAACGAGGTCATGTACCTGAGTATTTAAAATCACCGCTCTTGTTAATTGCGGTACTACTGGTGTATACGCTAGCTAATAGAGTACAAAGTGAAGCCGGTCTTATGGCTACAACAATTCTTGGTATCACCCTTGCCAACCAGAAACTGCACACTCTGCATGAACATATGCGGTTTAAGGAATACGTTACCATATTACTGGTTTCATCAACCTTCATTCTGCTGACCGCCGACATTAAGCCTGAAATACTTCAACAACTCGGATGGCAAAGCTGGTTATTGCTGGCGCTTGTCATTTTTATATTTCGCCCGCTTGCTATCTATTTATCTACCATTGGTACAGATATCGACAAGCACGATAGGATGTTAATTGCGTGGATAGCTCCAAGAGGTATTGTAGCTGCGGCCGTAGCCGGTTTATTTGGTGCGCAACTCAGTCAAAAAGGTTACGCTGGCGCTGAGCTATTACTACCCTTGATATTTGCACTAATTATTCTGACAGTCGTTCTGCACGGTTTGAGTATCGGGTGGATTGCACGTAGGCTCAATCTCGCCTCTGCTCATCCTGATGGCGTTATGATAGTTGGCGCATCGCCGTGGAGCACTGCTCTCGCGGTCGAATTGCAAAATAATGAAATACCTGTGTTACTTATAGACACCCGTTGGAAGCATTTAAAGTCGGCCAGGATGCAAAACATACCGGTGCATTATGGCGAAGTATTATCAGAAAGAACTGAAGAGATGCTCGAGTTATCACACATTACCAAATTGCTAACACTGACACCTAACGAAGCTTATAACACCTTAGTCTGTTCGCGGTTTTCACCAGAACTGGGATCGCATAACGTCTATGAAATGGGATGGAAAACTGAAAAAGATAATTCAAAAATACCTGGCTCGATACTTAACGGTTATTCTTTATTTGGCAAATCTACTTATTATGAGGATTTTAGACAAAAAAATGTACAGGGCTGGCAATTCGAATCAACCCCCTTGTCGGAGCAATTCACCCTTGACCATATCCTGGACGAAAAGCCAGAGGGTTCGTTATTAATTGCTGCTATAGATAAAACTCGCCACGTACATTTTTATCCCTTCAGGCAGGATAATCAGGCTGACACATACACGACCGTTATTAGTTATGTGCCACAAGACTTATCATAAAAAAACAGAATATAAATATGAAAACACGCCTTCTCCATGTGTTAGAAATGATAAGTGCAAATTTCTGGATGATTCCAGTATTTTTTTTGCTGTCTGCCACGGCACTCGCATTTTTTAATTTTTATCTCGACAAAACGTTGCTTGCGCATCATATCGATTTTCCCGATCTGTTTTTATATTTCAATAATTCGCAAAGTATCCGTGCACTGCTGAGTGTGTCAGCAGGTTCGGTCCTGGGGGTTGCAGGCGTTTCATTTTCCATTACCATCGCTTCTCTAACGCTAGCTTCACAACAATTTGGCCCACGTTTACTCAACAACTTTATGTTAGATAGATTCAACCAAACAATATTGGGTATATTTATTGGTACTTTCTGGTACTGCATTCTAATGCTGCAATTCACCAGCTCGATGGACCTTGAAAAAACCACACCCTTTATTTCCATGATAGGTGTATTAATTTTAGTAGTGATCAATCTGTTAGCGCTGGTGTTTTTTATCCATCACATCGCCGTCTCTATTCAGGCCGATAGTGTCATCGCAGAAGTAAGTACCACATTAAAGTCGCAAATCGAGTCATTATTTCCAGAGCCTTATGAACAAACAGATGACTTACCCGAAGTCACCGTGCCTGAAAATATCAACAATCAGTTTGAACAAGACGGTCAAATAATCTGCTCAGATAAATCAGGTTATCTTCAAGCAATAGATATAGCAGGGCTGATAAAGTTTATTACTGAAGAAGATATTGCACTTAATATTCAAATAAAACCTGGCGACTTTATAATAGAGGGTAATGCCATGGGGCAATATTTGGCGAAACAAGAAGCTGTAGAAACAGTAAATGAAAAAGTGCACAACTATTTTATTATAGGCTCAAAAAGTACGGCAGAACAAGATCCAGAATATGCTATTCGCCAGTTGGTTGAGGTGGCTGTGCGTGCCCTATCACCAGGAATAAACGATCCCTTTACCGCAATAAGCTGCATAAATCGTCTTGGTGATAATATTGCATTTATAATCAATCGAAAATTCCCTGTAGAAGATCACTTCGACGACACGGGTAAGCTACGCCTACGGATTAAACCGGTTACGTTTAACGGCATAGTAGAAACTTCGTTTAACCAGATCCGGCAGCATGGCAGGTCGGATATTGCAGTTATCATTCATTTGCTGCAAACATTACTGAGATTATCAAAATTGATAGTTTCTTCGAATCAGGCAAAAGCACTTAAAACACAGGCAGATGCTCTGTACTCTTCATGCGACAGAAGCTTGAATACCGATAAAGACCAGCATGATCTGAAAAATGTTTACAATAAAATTAAAAAGATATTAGAGAAAAATTTCTCAATTTAGAAATCGACTTAACCTCAGCAGTTAGCACATTGTTTATTTTTTGGAAGCCGGAAACCAGCTGGTGTCAATCTTGAAATATCGATCGATGAAACTCAGCTGTTGCTTTAGTTTTTCCTCGTCATTGATACTTATAATTTTTTTTTTGACGACCGATAAGCTCGTCTTTTCTGAGCTGGGAAAAGGCGTTACTAACCGAGACATTGGTCAAGCCGATCGCATTACCGATAACTTCCTGAGACACAGGGAAATCAAAAACAGGCGTGATTTTATTACGAGCATGAATTTTCAGGCGTGCATGCACTTCCAGCAGAAAATGCGCCAGGCGATTTACCGCGTTACTTCGCCCCATCATTTTTAGGTGATCAAGCAATATTATCTGTTCCAGCATGCCTAAGCTGAAGATAAGCGCGGTCAGGCGTGGCGATTTCGAAAAAATAGCTTCCAGACGTTTTTTAGGGAAAGGACATAAAACCACATTAGTGGTGGTAATCATGTTGGAAAATGGTTCTTGCATTGCCACATCAGTTAAACCGACTATATCACCAGGATAATGAATGCGTAAAACCTGTCGGTCTTTGTCGTTTAGATCTACATAACTATAAAGCCAACCAGATTTAACGACAAACAGATTACTCAGTTGATCGCCAAAACCTAATTTTGTACGCGCCCCGTAACTAACCTGTTCTTTTTCTAATTCTTGCAGTAAGCGTATATCTTCATCGTTTAAATCGATGTAGTAGAGCATACGCTCTACCAGACAACTAGTATTATTTTTATTATGTAATTTATTCATTACAGAAGTTTCCATGACTTAATGTCTGAGAGTTATAATAATTACTTTCAGTGCAAGGCAGTTTTCTCTATAGACAGTCGAACTAGATAAGTTTGAAAGGCCTCAATCACACTTTTACAACAGAATACTTTTCTCATGATTTTTCATCGGCAAGATTGATATCACCAGCGTCCATAACGATTCATATCATATATGCCTGATTCAAGCGGTTTTGTTACTTGCATATAGTCTTTGAAGCTATGGAAAACTTCCCAGAATTGTGGACTCATACGGCGTACTCCCCAGCGCTCTATAAATCGGTTGAATTTCTCCTCAGAATTAATAGCACTGAATGCCGCCACGAAATCCTCCAGCTCCGATATATTTATTTGCAATATCAAATTTGGATAGCTACCAACAGGTTCGGGTAAGATTGTCAGGCCATCTAAATCTTCTTGATAGCGCAATGACTCCCCTAACGCAAAAGCTACACTGTCATGATGACGATTACGTAACAGGCTATAAACAAGGTGATTGCTATTTTTGTGTTTTTCATTGACTAACGAATTAGTTGTTTTTTTATCAGCAAGGTCAATTCTTACAAAACTCACTTCTGGCAACCATTTAATTCCCGCTAATTGACTCGCAGGTATCGCAGCAATTTTATTCAGTGCATGGCTTATCTGTTCTTTTATGGAATTGCTCTGTTTAGCCTCACAATTTTTACTACACCTGTTGATAGGGTCATCCCCAACCAGGGTTGGGAGTTTTTTGATCAAGGTCGTTAGCAATTCTTGTTTGGGTTGTTCTGATGTATAGGCAATATTACTGGGCGTTTTTACATCAAGATCATGGTAGCTTATTTCAGTTTTTATTCTGGCGGCCGATAGGTACCAGCTGTCATAAATTTTCTGGCGTGAATCAGCCGGCAAAAAACGTAAAAAATTAGTCTCAGAACCATTTCTAATCAGATCAAAATAAAGCCGTGTTTGCGCCTGATGTGATACGCTACCAAATACATTAAAGCCGACAACCAGCTCGTAATAGGTACGCTCTAACAAAGGATAATCCATCAACCAGACAGTCAGTGGTATCTGGCCCTGCCAACCTTTTGTGACTGAAGCGCTGTCATGATGTCGAAACACCGTCAAAAAAGCATTCTCATTTGTTTTATCGCCATCCCAGAGTTGCTCGAACGCTGCACCCGATGGATATTTTTTCTGGTAAGCACTCTGACGAAGCGCAAGATAGTGGTTACGGTCTTTACTATAGTCTAACCACTCACTACCAAAATCGAGAATAGAGGTTTTCTCACCGGGCAGGCCAAGATAACCATTCACCGATAATTGATACTCGCTATCGTTGGTATAGTGCTCGAAGTCAGGATCTTCAAAAATCACCCAAAATTGATCACGGATTACATTAGTTGCAATTTGTCCGTGACATACCGGTCCACGAATAAAGTTTCTAACAAAAAACTCTGCATCATCAAGTAAAAATAAATAACGTTGTTTTGCTGGAATAGCCTCAAATGTAAGGAATGGATTAGATCTTTCCTGATAGCTGTAACCGGGCAGCTTTTTAACTGACCAGTCTGAGTTTAAAAACAACTGCTCATAACGTTTTAACCGTTGTGAATCAAAACGGTAAGTAATATTTGTTTTATGCACAATGGTATCGACAACTGGAATCAGCCGATATAAAAAAGGCTTTTCTGGATCATCATTCGGCAACACAGTCGGTATTGCAATCGGAACTAGACCACCTGGTTCGTAGGAACGGATTAACTGGTAAAACTGAGGGGGGACATCTGAGCCGGGGTCGCCCAAATAAAGATGCGCTAAAAAAAGATGTTCATACAGGTAACGCGATACCAATCTCACACGCTTATCGGGTGTATTCAACCAGCTTTCCCAGCGCTTAATCATCTGCTGTTCTGATTTACTTATACTCACGTTCTGAGCGTCAATTTTCGCACCTTGTTTTAACCAGGTTGATAAAATTTTGTACTCGTTTTTATCAAGACCTGAAACCGCTAATGGCATGCCACCATTTGGATATTCATCAACATAATCCTTAAATTCACCCGGTGCTGAACAGTAATTGACACGATTTAATCCAAGTTTTATATCTTCTGGAATTTTTTTATTAGGAGGTAATGGGTTGCGTTGACCCAGCGCTAACATCTTCTCCATTAATGGCGATATAACGCCATCGTCGGAATCAACATGAGAAGATAATACCGAATGAAAACCTTGATCACGCCATTCTTGTGGTGTCTGTGCATCAACATAAAGACGTGTTGGCGGACTATCCTGAAATCTACCGCCATCATAAACACGTTGTTTAGATGCCCCTCGATTCAGGCCTTCTGCTGATTCCAGCTTTAATTGACAGGGTGCATCATAGCAGGCATGACAGGCCAGGCACTTCTTATCAAGAATAGGTTTAACGTTATTCGCAAAACTGTACGACTGTTGTTTTACAATAACGCGCTTTTCACGAAGTTCTTTTTGTTGTTCACATGCCAGAAGCGGCAGCAATGTATAGACAATAAATAAAATATGTAACAACCGACTACCCATTACTTTTATATTCATACCATGTTGTACATTATCAAGAATTAAAAAACATAGAACTGCAAATGAGCTGAATCTTTACTTCACCGCTTTTTTAGCCCGATCACCAAATTGCAATGTGAGGAAAGTAAGTAGACTTAGTAATATCGCGATCTCATAACGCTCCCAGGCAACAGCAATACCGATAGCACCTGTCACCCAGATACTGGTCGCCGTTGCTGTGCCACTAACACCCTCATCACTTTTCAAAATAGCGCCACCGCCTATAAAACCAATACCAGTAATAATACCTTGTACCACTCGTGCTTGCGAGCTGGCATCATTAAACACGTGGATAGCAATTAACATAAAACCACAAGCCGCAATGCTAACCAACGGGAAAGTCGTTAAACCTGCGCTACGCGTTTTCGTTTCACGATTCCAGGCGAGTGGAAGTGACAGTAAATAAGCTAGCCCCATACTCAGGCTATGATCACCTAATAGTGACCAGTTAATATCAGTCATGTATGTACCTTATTGCCGAGGTTAATAACCCAGACTAAACACCAGATTTTTTAATTAGCGAGGTCTAGGCCCGATACTGCCAACTTATCGCATCGATGTATTCTCTTCAAGCATGAATACATATAAACGCTATCGTTACATACTGCACATTATCGGCCATACATTACAACTATATCACCGATTCATGCAGAGCTTCAGGGATATTGAAGAAACGTTGGCGCCTGGTCATTATTGCCTCTCATGAAACAATTAGATCATGGCACTTGACATTGATGATGCCGATAAAACCTGTGGTAACTGTGGGCGGTTTTGTCGCATTCAGGCCGTTCGAGTATAATGTTGAAACTCAACTTTACTTCAAGTAGCTCCATATGATCAGTTTTAAATCGCGACACTTCACTCGGGAAATTATACTTCAGTGTGTAAGATGGTATCGAGCATATGCCCTTAGCTATCGGAATATCGAAGAGATGGTGGCAGAGAGAGGCATCGAGGTTGATCATAGCACATTGAATCACTGGGTTACTTTCTACTCGCCTCAACTTGAAAAGGCTTTCCAGCAATAGAAGAGACGGGCACTGTCAACTTGAGTTCTCAAGCTCCCGAGAATAAGCTCATAGCATGAATGAACTGCCAACTATTTATAAGGGCTATCGCTTTCCCGCAGAAGTCATTAGCCATGCCGTATGGCTTTACCATCGATTTACCCTGAGCTTTCGAGATATTGAAGAAATTCTCTTCAGCCGGGGTGTTGATGTCACCTTTGAATCGATTCGTCAATGGTGCCTGTTGTAGCACCGGGCTATTCAAAGCGAAGGAAGCAGAAACCAAGCAGAGGAACTCCGGGTGATATTTGGCACCTTGATGAAGTGTTTATCAAAATTAAAGGAGAGCCCCATTATCTTTGGCGCGCAGTCGATCAAGATGGCGATGTGATCGACATCCTGGTACAGAAGAAACGTGACACCCAGGCAGCCAAACGATTCTTTCGTAAGCGGTTAAAGAAGTCCGGAGTAAGCCCCAATCTAATCATCACCGACAAACTAAGAAGCTATGAAGCGGCTCATCGAGAACTTAATATGGGGGCAATCCACGTCTCGGATAAATATCGAAACAATCGGGCTGAAAATTCTCATCAACGAACCCGGCAACAAGAACGGCAAATGCGTCGGTTTAAATCAGCCGGTCACGCACAGCGTTTTCTGTCCATGTATGGCATGATTCATAACATCTTTAACTTGGGGCGTCATTTAATCAGTGCCCGGTGTTTTCGTGAACTCCGCGTTGTTGCCTTTTTAGACTGGAGAGATCTCAGCCAAGTTGCGTCCAATGTATGCTGAACGTTGGATGACGCATGGTTTGCAGAAAATTATTTGCGGTTTCCAAAATAAGTTGACAGTGCCGTTTGTAGTAAAACCTTGATTGGTGTCGTCTATGTCAGAGACTTCTCTGAATATTGCATCAGATTCTGAGCATCATAGGTTTTTGTCAAGTTGAAAGTAGGAAGAATTAATCGAGTTGCGACAGCATTTTCATTACTTAAGTTGTCTATGCTGAGTATATTTGTACTAATATCCTAAGTTATTGAAAAAAGAATAATTAATTGTTTGACTACTCGAACTGGTGTATGTCCTATGCTTTCCCGAAAACCATTTTTAATTTTAACTAAATAATTTTATATAGATTTCGGTTTTGAATCCAACAGTAATTACGCCATTAGTGTTGAGCACTGGTCTTTTAATTATGCTTGGATTATTTCGCATGACTTGAATTGCAGATTTTTCATTAATTGAATCCTTGACTGAAACATCAAGCTTACGCCAAGTAGTACCACGTTTATTTAGTAATACTTCCCAGCCCACCTGTTTAACCCATGATCTGAGTTCTTTTTCAGATACGCCTTGTTTCTTGTAGTCATGGAACTCAAATTCAATATTATTTTCTTCAAGCCATTTTTTCGATTTTTTTATCGAATCACAATTTGGAATTCCGAATAATTTAATCATATTATTTTTAAGTGGTTGGTTGGAAACAGGGGTCTAGACTAGCACTCCTGAAAACAAACTGAGTATGTCCATCTTAATGTATGTTACTAAATAAAGTATTTGCCTTAAAAGTTATTCATACAGTTAGGGATGCCGTATATTATTATCATTTTAAAAACCTGAAGTGTTGTACACAGAAAAGTAACAAAGAGTTGTTTTAAGCGAAAAAAATACATTTAATGTCATTTCGACCGCAGGGAGAAATCTTAAGCTCACTGGCTCACAGCAAGATTTCTCCCTGCGGTCGAAATGACAAACTATGCTCTTCGGTAGAAAGTTTTTAAATCCGGAGTTTATTTAATCTATGTCCCGTAGAAGTTCGTTCAAACCAACTTTGCCGCGGGTTTTTTCATCAACCTGTTTTACGATCACCGCGCAGTAAAGACTATAAGTCCCGTCTTTTGATGGCAAGTTGCCAGATACAACAACAGAGCCAGCTGGAATGCGGCCATATGAAATTTCACCAGTCATGCGATTAAATATTTTGGTACTTTGGCCGAGGTACACACCCATTGAAATAACAGAACCTTCTTCTACAATTACACCTTCTACGACTTCTGAGCGTGCGCCGATGAAACAGTTATCTTCAATAATGGTTGGCGCCGCCTGTAGAGGTTCTAAAACGCCGCCGATGCCAACGCCACCTGAAAGGTGAACATTCTTACCAATTTGTGCGCAGGAGCCAACAGTCGCCCAGGTGTCAACCATAGTGCCGGTATCAACGTATGCACCGATATTTACGTAAGAGGGCATTAGTACAACACTGGGTGCAATGTAAGAGCCAAAACGAGCGGTTGCAGGTGGCACAACACGGACACCAGAATCACGAAACTCGCGTGTGTTTAAATCGGCAAATTTTGAATTTACTTTGTCGTAGTAGTTGGTAAAGCCGCCTTTAATAAATTCATTGTCATTGATACGAAAAGAAAGTAACACGGCTTTTTTCAACCACTCATTTACCACCCAGTCGCCATCAATTTTTTCGGCAACACGTGCCTCACCAGAATCAAGTAGATTAACCGCTTCTGTTACTGCATCAGAAATATGTGTTTCTACATTACGTGGTGTGATGTCAGCTCGACGTTCGAAAGCTTCTTCGATAATATTTTTTAATTCAGACATGTAAGGTTCTCCTGAAATGATCTTTTTCTTCGATAGCTGTGTTATAAATTACAATCAGTGCTCATGTACTAGCAGTACACACTCCGCGTTTATTATAATCAATGTCTTGCTCTCAAATAAAAATCTTCATTTCTATATTAATATTTAATTTAATGTTTGTATGTATTGTTTGATTCGGTTTGCGGCAGTCAGGCATTCGTCCAGCGGGGCGACAAGAGCCAGGCGTACATGATTCTTTCCCGGATTGATGCCATTGCTCTGACGTGATAAATAGCTGCCGGGTAGTACGGTGACGTTCTGTTGTTGATAAAGGTCCCTGGCAAATATTTCATCATCAACCGGTGTGTTCAGCCATAAATAGAAACCCGCGTCGGGTAATGTCACGTTAATAACAGGGCTCAGTATATTGATGACTGCATCAAACTTATCAGTGTACAGTTTTCTATTGTGTTTAACGTGTTTTTCATCATTCCATGCTTCTATGCTTGCAAACTGATATACCGGTGGCATAGCGCATCCATGATAGGTGCGATACAACAAATAAGATTTGATTAGCTGTGCATCGCCAGCGACAAAGCCGGAACGCATGCCTGGCAAGTTAGAACGTTTTGATAAACTATGGAACACGATGCAGTTTGTAAAATCTGTATTGTTACATTGCTCAGCGGCTTCTAATAAACCGGGCGGTGGCTTATTTTCATCAAAGTATATTTCTGAATAACACTCATCAGAGGCAATTATAAAATCATACTGCTGTGAAAGTTTAATCAATTTAATGAGTTGCTGCCTGGATATAATACTGCCTGTCGGGTTACCCGGCGTGCATATATAAATTATCTGGCAACGTTGCCATGTGGTTTCATCTATAGAATCAAAATCAGGCAGGTAATTATTTTCTTTTATTGTGTTATAAAAGTAGGGTGTCGCTCCGGATAGAAAAGCAGCACCTTCATAAATTTGATAAAATGGATTGGGCATCAGTATTAAGGCGTTCTTATTTCTATCGACGAAGCACTGAGCAAAAGAAAACAGCGCTTCACGCGTTCCGGTGACCGGTAAAACATTCTGTTCAGGGTCTAGCTTTTTGCCAGATAATTTAAAGCGACGAGTTAACCAGTTTACAATAGCCATTCTCAAATCAGGACTGCCTTTGGTTAAGGGGTAACGATTAATCTCACTCAGATTATTGGTGATTGAATCCAGCACAAAACCGGGTGCAGCGTGTTTAGGTTCACCAATGGATAAAGCTATATGATTTTCCACTGCTGGATGGCAATCTCCCTTTAACGCTTTGAGTTTTTCAAAAGGGTAAGGCTGAAGTTTTTTCAGGTCTGGATTCATGTACAGGGTTGTCTGCTGGAATAAAAAGGTTATTGCTGCCGCAAGTTGCACAATGCGACAGAAAGCCTATTATAAGCGATTTGAGGCAGCCCTGACGAATTATCATAAAGTTCTGCGGATTTTTTAAGTGCACAGGTTCAAGGCATGTTTCGCCATGAAGGGTTATTCCCTTCATAAGAAGCATAACGTAGAAAATGTGCGCTTAAAAACCCGCCCTGCGGGGCGATGCCCAAAAGCCAGCCTCTGCGTTATTGCTTTTCACCATGCAATGAGCATGCTTTCAAATCAATGCCTTGATCCTGGTTTTTGGGCATCGCCAGAATTTATGATAATTTATCAGAGTTGCCTTTAAATTTGCTTCAGGAGATTTCTGTGCCTATGGATAATCAAATAGTTAAATCAATCGATCACTGTAGTCTCATTGTGGCTAACACGGACAAAGCACTTGAATTTTATACGGGAATTTTAGCTTTAGAGGTTGATGACTCGCGCCCGGATTTAGGTTATCCTGGTGCCTGGTTACAGGTCGGAAATGGTCAGATTCATTTGCTTGAAGTAGCCAATCCTGATTCTGTCGAAAATCGACCTGAGCACGGCGGTAGAGATCACCATATTGCTTTGCAGGTTTCTGATCTGGCTACGCTGATACACCGGCTTGAAGCTGCAGGTTTTGCTTATAGTAAAAGTAAATCTGGACGTGAGGCTTTATTTTGTCGAGATTATGATGGTAATGCGATTGAGCTTGTTGAAAAGTAAGTGATCGGAGGTTTACGCGGTTTACGCCGCTTTAGACTTATCTCGGTTATATCAGCTTTGTTTTTTTCGTTATTCTCACATAATAATGTTTGCAGCTCTTTTCCGGGCACGGGCTTGTGGAAAATGAAGCCTTGCATTCCGTGCACCTCCTTTAACTTGAAAAAATCCACATGTTCCTGAAGTTCGACACCTTCGATTATGCATCTTATTCCAAGTTGTTCGGCCATGACCAAAATGGCATTTACAATAGCCTCTGTATCATTTTGATTTGAATATAAGTCAGTGACGAAAGATTTGTCTATTTTGAGTAACCATATAGGTAATTTGTGTAGATATGACAGTGACGAATATCCCGTGCCAAAATCATCCAGCATGAAATCTATCTCGTTGGCGTGAAGTTGTTCCATTTTTTCAATCGTTGCATCAATATTATCGAGTAAAATATTTTCTGTGAACTCCAGTTTGATAAAGCGATTGGGTACAGAATATGCATCAAAGATTGATGTGATTGTTTCAACAAAATTATTTTGGGAAAACTGGTGTGGGCTGACATTGATGCTGATGTAGCTGAAGCTTAGAATCTTTCGGCAGCTGTTTGTACAATTTCTCAGCATAGGTACAGGCATTTTGTGCGATCCATTTACCTAGCTGTAGTATCAGATTACTATCTTCAGCGATTTCAATGAATACATCAGGACCTATATTGCCTAGTACGGGGCTGTTCCATCTTACCAGCGCTTCCGCAGCTATAATTTTTTCATCGGTATTGACGATAGGCTGGTACTCCATATGGAGTTCATTGTTTTTAATTGCTTTACGTAAATGGTCTTCAATGATTAAACGTTTGCTGGCTTCGATATGCATTTCGGGATTGAAAAATGCATAACAATTTCTACCCTGCTTTTTAGCCCGGTACATGGCGGTATCAGCATGTTGTAGTACAATTTCACTATCATTTCCATCATCGAAGGTATCTGGAAACACCGCTATGCCAATGCTCGGTGTTATATGCAAGCTGTATTCACCTATTTCAATAGGTTTGGCCATCGTTTCAATAACGCGAGTGGCAACAGTTTGCGAAGTATTAATGGCTTCATTTTCTGTATTTCCAGTGTTACTGAGGATGTAGACAAACTCGTCACCACCAATTCTGTATACGGTGTCACTACTACGTGCCTGTGTTGTCAGTCTTTGTGCAACTTGTGTTAAAAGTATGTCACCTATTGAATGGCCTAATGAATCGTTGACGTTTTTAAAATTATCCAGGTCGATATACATCAATGCACCATAGTGATCATAGCGCTGTGAATTAGAAATTTCTCTTGAAAGGGCATATCGAAATTCACGACGGTTGGGGAGGTTGGTCAGTGGGTCACGTTTTGCCTGTAGCTCATAGGTACGCTTTGCATGCTTGTTGGTTTTAACTTCGATATTAAGACGTTTTTGTTGTTCGCAGAAATTAAAGTATTCCGCCATTTTGTGAATAACGGGTACCAGTGCATCTTTGACAGACTCCTGAAATTTTCCCTGTTGTTTTTCAAGTAACAACACACCGAATGAGCTGAAAGCGTAGGCGGTAATCTCATTGTTACCCAGCATTTCTGAGAGGTGTGTTCTTCCTTTATTATTTTTGAAATACAGCAGCATCCTATATATTATAAATTTATTTTCGAGTTCAATTTTACTATCTGGTATGGACAGGTAATCTTTTATTGAATTTTCGTCAATCTGCGAATGATCAAAAGTATAAAAATGTATACTTTTCAGTCCAATTTTTTTTAAGCTGGCCTGCATGAAAGTATGCATACACTCACGTGTCTTCAGGCTACCGCCAATGGCCAGTAGTAACTGGTTTTGAAGAGTGATTAATTCAAGCGTATTGGTATGAAAATCTGTCAACTGGATATAACTCTGTTTGATGATTCAAAAGTGAAAAAATCTGCACCTATAGTTTTACGGTAATTGCAAATTTGTGTTCCCTATTTTTACTCTAGAATGTTATATAACCAATATAGTATAAAAAAGTAACTTAATTATTGTTTAAGCAGAATTTTATATATGTAAATAACTGATTTCTGTACATAGTTACTGGTGACAAAGGATGGTTACTGTATATCTGTGGGAGAAATAGTAAAAATTCATGAAATAACACATTATGAGTAATCGCATGCCAAAATGACAGGTAGTTGATTGACATTAAGGATTACATATATTAGAATGCGCTAATATTATGGATATGCTATTACCTTATAATTTGATGATTAGTTACCTGCTAAAGCCTTTCCTGCTGGGTTTAATGCTAGTTCTGCCATTGTCTGTACATGCGGAAGACGAAACGCTGTGTGCACCGTTTAAGAATGCAATGATTGATCCAGGTAAGATTGCAATGATGTTAGAGGCGGCTGAAGATGGCTATCTGTACCGTATCAAACCGGATTCATCAAGCATGAGTTTTTGTGTGAATAGTCCATTAGGTGTGACTAAGGGGGAGTTTAAAGACTTTAGAGGTGGGCTTGCGCTGAAAAAGGCCAATGAGCAGGGCAGAGTAATGGTCAACATTGCTGTAGATAGCCTGAAAGTCGACTCAGCCATTGTTGGTGCCATGCTGAAAGGTGAGAGTTTTTTTGATAGTAAGCAGTTTCCAGATATACTATTTGTTAGCACCAGTTTTGAATGGATAACAGATAATAAAGCTGTGTTCAAAGGTGACTTGACCATGCATGGCGTGACTAAAACAGTGGCTTTTTACGTGGATTTGACAAATGTAAAAAAAGTACAGGGAGAAGAGGTTATTACTGTTAAAGCGACCACAGCCATCCAGCGTTCTGAATTTAATATGCACACGCTTACATCAATGGTGGATGACCGTGTAAGCTTGTGTATGACCATAGATGCTTATAAATACAAAATCTGATTAGGTGCCAGTTCCTGGTTGATATTAAAAACAAAAAAACGATTCACCACAGAGGCACAGAGGTCACAAAGAAAAGCTTTGTATTGTTAATGGTGCCGCAGGCGCAGTTAACAATGTAAAACTCTGTGCCTCTGTGGTGAATATGCTTTTTATTTGTACAGTACACTAATTTTCAAACAGGCCGGTATATTTCTCATAACCTTCTTTTTTTAAATCGTCTTTTGCGATGAATTTTAACGATGCTGAATTAATGCAATAACGTAATCCCGTTGGTTCAGGTCCATCTTCAAATAAATGTCCTAAATGTGAATCAGCTTTTTTACTGCGCACTTCGGTACGTGGAAATATCAGGTAGTAATCTTTTTTCTCAGCAACGTTAGCGGCTTCCAGTGGTTGATAGAAACTTGGCCAGCCGGTACCGGATTTGTATTTGTGAGTAGATGAAAACAAAACTTCACCACTAACCACATCGACATAAATACCGTCTCGTTTTTCATCCCAAAATGCATTGTTAAACGGCCGCTCGGTATCTTCGTTTTGGGTAACGGAATATTGAAGTGGTGTAAGCCGTTGTTTCAGTTCAGCATCTGTTGGTTTAACATAAGCGGAGGAAGATTTTAACTGTGTATCATCGCTGCTGAAAACAGCAGTCATGGCAGATGCAGAAATTATGCATGCAATGAGGAGGATAGTTTTTTTCATTCGTGTACCTGCGAAGATCGGTTGACATGATTAACTGGTATTGAGACCCGCCCATGATTAAGAAGTTTCAAGTAAAAATCACGCAAATCAGTCCAGTTTGAGCTGAATTTAATTCTTCTTGCTTGATGTTTTTTGTTAAAGATAGTTTACGACTGACCGATATACCATGTGTCGTACTTTAAACGGGAGAGCCTCATATGATCGGATCCATCAAAAATAGTGCTTCACTACTAGATACCGCACTTACGGGAATACATAATGGACGGAATGAGCTGCAGAAAAACGCCGGTGAAATAGCAAGTAAATCGACTATGGAAGGTGAAAATACAAAACCACTAATTCAGTCTCTGGTTGACCTTAAAGCGAATGTTCAGCAGGTTGAAGCTTCAACCAAAGTACTGCAAGTAAGCGATGAAATGATTGGTACGCTACTCGATATTAAGACGTAAATTACATTTGCTGCTCAAGCAGCCCGGAGGCTAAAGATGTGGGTGAAACAGCTTATGCAAATAATTGTAATTATCCCGGACTAAAAGCAAACTTGCCAGTCCCGCTTATGCTTAATGTTGATTATATAAGACTATTTGTTTATAAAATTAGATAATACTGTAAATTAACACTGTATCTATGGGCGCAGTATTACCATCCCGTTGTCAGAGGGATGTAAGTCATACAGAAAATAGTAAAGCGGGTATTTTATAGCAAGGATACCCAGACAATAGTTGCCAGCGCTGCAATTGTTGCGACGACTATTGCTACTGCAACACAGCCCGTACAGAAATTTCCAATCAAGTTGGGCGTAGAATTAGCGTTCATTTCATATCTCCATTTATTTGCATTTGGTTGTTATAAACTACGCACTTTGAAGCGAGCGAAGTTGTATATTTCATGCATTAACGTTAAATGTCAATAAAGACTTTGTTTTTTTCATGATAACTATTCATATGCTGACATATTGACAGGCTGATCGTCTATCGTTGCAGTCTATTATTTCGTATGATAGTGACTTTAAAATAAAAGTTTAAGCGGGAGATGTTCCGGGTTCGAGCACTCTCAACATACGACCAGTCGTTAACAGGGGGAAGTAAATGAGCACAAGAAGGCAATTTCTTAAAGCAGGCGCAATCACCGTCGGTGGTTTTATCGTTCCATGGAAGCCGGGTATGGCAAATACTGTCAGCCCCCCATTAGATCCAGCTGATATACCAAAATTTGTCGATCCCTTACCCATTCCTGCAATACTTAAACCCACTGGAAAGTCTAAAAAAGCGGCATTCTATAAAGTGACCATGACGGAGTTTCAGCAACAGGTATTGCCGGCTGGCTATCCGGCTACAACAGTGTGGGGTTATGAGGGCAGTTATCCCGGACCAACCATTGAGGCAAGAAAAGATAAGCCGGTTGTCGTGAAATGGATCAATGAACTGCCCAACAATCATTTCCTTCCAATTGATACAACCTTGCATGGCTCCGAGCCCTGGCAGCCAGAAGTACGAACGGTGGTTCACCTGCATGGTGCACATACCAAACCCCAGTTTGATGGTTACCCGGAGGACTGGTATACATCGAATCAACGCAAAAACTTTGCCGTGTTCAGGTACAAGAATGATCAGGAGCCTGCTGCTCTGTGGTATCACGATCATGCGGTAGGTAATACACGTTTGAATGTTTATGCGGGACTTTCAGGCCTCTACAATATACGTGATGAGGTTGAAGATGCGCTCAATCTACCAAGCGGTGACTATGAAATACCGCTAGTTATGCAGGATCGATCATTTACCGAAGATGGTACGCTATTCTATCCGTCAGTCTCTCCGGTTCCGAATACACCTGTTCCATCCGTTATCCCAATATTTGCGGCTGAGACCATTGTGGTAAATGGTAAAACCTGGCCATACCTTGAGGTTGAACCACGCAAGTATCGCTTCCGTGTATTGAATGGATCCAACGGTCGTCCCTACCGCTTGCAAATTGTCCCGGACGCTGCCTCCAATACTTCTCTCCTATTCCATCAGATTGGAACCGATGGGGGATTGCTGGGTGCGCCTGTCAAGGTGGGAGGAAGGAATGCGAGTGGTATGCCTATGGGGCCACAGGTAACTGTCGCACCAGCAGAACGCGCCGACCTCGTGGTGGATTTCTCAGGCTACTCAGCAGATGACGAGTTAACACTGGAGAATATAAATATTCCGGATTTTCCGTTCCGTGATCCGGCGACCACAGGCCTGGTGATGAAATTCAGGGTGATCGAGAGCAGCGGGGCGGATACCAGTGTATTACCGGCCACGCTACGTGCTGTCCCCAGGCTTGATCCGGCCGATGCAGTAAAGACACGAAACCTGACGCTAGACAGGGTAACTGACGAGTACGGTCGTCCCAAGTTTCTGCTGGGGAATGCGAGGTGGATGGATCCGATAACGGAAAAACCCCGTCTGCATACAACAGAGATCTGGAACTTCATCAACACGACGCCCAATGGACATCCCATGCATGTGCACCTGGTGACATTCGGCGTGCTGAGTCGTCGAAATTTCGACGTCGCACATTTCAATGCGACCGGTGAAATAGTTTATACAGGGCCCGAGATGCTGCCACCGAATGAAAACGGAATGAGAGACATGGTGCGTGTGCCTGCCGGATCAGTCGTACAGATTATCGCTCATTTCGACATACCCGGTCTGTTTGTCTGGCATTGTCATCTCCTTGATCATGAAGATCATGAAATGATGCGCCCATTCAAGGTGGTTACTGGTAACAAGGAAGATAAGCATGACAAGAAGGATAAGCATGACAAGAAGGATAAACATGACGACAATTAGACCACTACTGAATGATCGGCTCATGCCTGGTTAACTAACCGTTATGATGATATGGACTGGGTGTTGCTCAGTCCATATCATATTGTGTTACTGCGAGTTTTCAGTTTCCCAAAAATACTGTTTTATTCTATATTCTTCTTTGTTTTCCAGTGTTTTTTTGTTTTGTAATGTTATCGACAAAAATATAAACAGTTTGTTTTTACCCCGTCGTATTTACCAGAATTATCTTCATTATCATTGTCTTTTATTTTTTTAGAAGAGGGAGCTTGTATAAAACGGCTGCTAAATAATAAGCTAAATTTATTAATTTGTTTGTCACTGAGTACTTTTATTGCTACTGTCACATAAAGAAATATAGTTTTTCTCCATTAAAACCACACTAAACACTATGTCTAGAGCAATTAATGACGGAACCTGAAAAGCCATCTATTAGTGTTAATGTTGGTTTTGACCTGCTGGCAAAAAGCACTGAATTATCTCTGGGCGAATATACTTTAATCACGCAGAGTCAGGCTGATATTGAGTGTCATCTTGCGCAACACCTCAGTACATTTAGTACGGTGCTTTATGGTGCTTTCTCACGCAAAACCATTGTTTCACCTTTGGCTGGCAGTATCGTTGATATGCTTGTTGTGTTCAGGGAAGCCGATGTCAAAGATATCCTGCCATCCAGGGTATTCAAAAAATTGAGTGACAGCCTGATTAAACAATATCCTGATGCTTATGTTCCAGAAGGACAAAGCGTTTTAATGCTTCCAGTGAAAAACGTTCACTATAAAATCCGGCCAGCCTATCCCATATCAGAACATACTTATATGTTGCCCTCTGAAAAATTTAATGAATGGCTAAAATATGACATCACATCGTATAATGAAATTTTTGTAAAAGAAAATGTTCGGCATAAAGGCAAATTGATAGAAATTATACGAATGATAAAAACCTGGAACAGAGTGTCTGGCAATTTATTTAATGGTTACTATCTGGAACTCCTGGTCACAACAGTATTATCGTCATATCAAATTACAAGTTATTCAGAAACGCTATGCCATGTATTTAGCGTGCCACTATCTGAGGTTGCTCTTCAAAAAGAGGACCCTGCCAATATGGAGTTTCAGGTAGAGGGCCTGAACGATATAGATGATTTAATAAACGCCATGGTATTGTTGAGAAAATCTTACCGGCTTGCCAATGACGCTATTATGTTTGAACAAGATGGAAAAATAGAAAAAGCACTGGATAACTGGAATAAAGTATTCCCTCAGGTATTTCCAACACAGGTAGACATGATTGTAGGCAAAGCGAGAAGTGCTGGAATAAAAGGTGCTGATGCTTTAAGAATGATGATTAGTCATAAGTGAATACGATAAATCATTAACCCGGATATTTCATAGCAACGCTAAAATATTTAACTTAACATTGTGATTGTATAAATAAATATGGGTATATTAGCAAAGTACACTATTTTTTATATTATCACTGGTTAACTACTGTTTTGGGCGTTTTTCAATGCTATCGACGGCGATATAAACGGATTGTTTTTTCGCTTGCATTTTCTGTTGCATTTTCCCGGGATTATTTTCATTCTCATTGTTTTGACTAGTGAAATGGAAATAACGATAGCCATTAATCATGGCTGAAATAATTGCGCCTTTACCTTTCAGGTCATGCAGGAAAACGGTAGCAATATGGAAGATAGAAAAAATGATTATTACACTTGCTAATGCACTGTGAAGTTCATCTATTGAAAAGTTTAAAAAAAATGTCGGCGAGTCATGTAATAGCCCGGTAATTAAGCAAGCGGCTAATATAAAAAATAAAATCAGGTAAAGCGGTAACCACAACGGGTTATGCGCATACCAGTTTGGCAACGGGAAACGCGTAAGACTAAGGTAAAATTTTATCATTTGAACCATAGCCTGCAGTTGCGATTTATCGGGGAAGAAAGCAGACCAGTTGCTGCTACCAGGAAAAAATAACAGTACAACACGCAGCGCCAGCGCCATGAGTATTACTTGCCCGGTGATGAGGTGCCATTCCAGCCAGAACGTGTAATCAGCATTATCGTGTCCTATGGCCCATGCACTGGTAATTTGAAACAGAATGCCAGCGGCAATTATCCAATGGCTTAAGCGCAGCCAGCCTGACCAGACCAGTACATAGCGAATATTTTCTTGTTGCATTTATCTGCCCTGATGGTTATTTAATTTAGTTTTCAACAAGGCAGTATGCCTCCAATTGCTCATTGTCGAAAAACGAAGGGTCAATATGATACTTGACCGCTAATCTTTTATATCGCTGTATCTTTTTGTTTTCTTCAGAATCTAATTAGACGAAAAGGCTAATTTTAATACATAGAAATGATAGTGGGCAGTCTTTATGGCTGCCGTTTTTTATGTTTTGTTTTTAACGGGTCAAAAACCTAGTTTCTTGATTGCTTGTTTTCATCATTTATACCAAAGTCAGTGGCACCGGTAAGGGTGACTTAGCATAAACCCCATTTTTGTCCGTTGTTTGTAATGACAGCTTTGGTACCACGTAAAAACCTTCCGAGTCTTTGTGGCCCTTATTGATCCGTAGGATCCCCATCCAGGTTACCGTAGTCATAAGCGTTTAAGGGGTCGCCCAGCTGCCATTTATTGAGAGGTGACTTTAGGTAGCTCGCTGGAGAGAATATCGAGATTTGGAAGCATAACGATTTCAATGCGGCGGTTAAGCCGTTTGCCTTCTTCAGTTTCATTGTCTGCTCTAGGGCGGAACTCACCGAACCCGGCAGCAGAGACATTTTCAGGTGTAACGCCGATTTCGGTCAGCAGATGTACGACCGCAAGCGCACGGGCAGTGGAGAGTTCCCAGTTACTGGGGAAGCGTGCACTTTTAATGGGTACGTTGTCACTATGTCCTTCAACCTGGAAACGCCTGTCCGAAAATTGCTTGAGCACATCACCGATTTGCATCAGAGCTTGCTGACCTTCTAGCATTTAACTTTGCGCTGCCACTATTGAACAGGACGTTGTTGGGCAGGTTAATCACAATGCGGCCGGCATCAATACTGACAGTCAGTTGGCCACCGTCGATCATGGATTGCAGGCGATCGACGAACTCTGCATATATTTCATTTCGGCGCTTGGTTTCGGCTTCGATTTTTCTCAGCGTGGCGATTTCGGCTTGCGATGCTGATAGTTTTTCCTGTGATGCTGATAGTTCTTCCTGAGTATTTCCCAGGGATTTGCGCATGTCATCCATTTCTGCGACTGCTTCGTCGTATTTACCACTCGATACACATGCTGATAATAAAACTATAGATAAAGAGATAACGATATATTTAAAAAATTTCATAATGACTCCAAATTATGTGTTGTTCTATTCTACGCGGAAAGTGATACCAACATGCGTAATAAGTTCACACAATTATCTAAAATTATGCTTATTCATAATACTGAAAGCGTGTTGTTTGAACTGTAAATTACGGATATAGATGAGGATCTATGTAAAAAGCGTGAGTACACCGGTGTAACCGTAAACTTGGTTATAATTATTTTATGTGAGTGTCCTGGATTTTCTTATTTAAACATAATGGCTATTGTTCAGTTAGTTCAATCGGCTTAATACAATTGAACTATAAAAAACCATTATACGGAATTATTAGATGGCTATACTCAAAAGCGTTGGAGAAAAGGGTATTAATGATAAGGTTGATGTTAAAGTTATTCAGGCTGCATTAAATCTGGCTTAAGTCTGTCAATTTTAAACTAAAAAAACGACTTGTCGTTGATGGAAAAAATGGTAGTAATACAATTACCACAATAGAGACGTTCCAGAAGGACGTTGTTAAACTGAGTAATCCTGATGGACGTATTGATGCGGGTGGGAAAACGCTTAAAGCGCTTAAAAAGAACATTAAGGTTGGCCTTAATCAGGACTCACTAATGGCTATTATGGCCATGGGAACAGAATCAACGGTGAAGATGTATTTAAACCTGCTAAATACGGCATTACCAAAATATCAAATTAATACACCACTGAGAACGGCGCATTTTCTGGCACAGGTAGGTCATGAAAGTATGTCTTTAAAGTATGTCTTTTGTATACACTCAAGAATTAGCGACTGGTGCTGCATATGAGGGCAGAAAAGACCTTGGTAATACACAAAAAGGTGATGGTGTAAGGTTTAAGGGCCGTGGGTTAATGCAACTGACAGGCCGTGATAATTATGCAAGTTATGGTAAGTATATAAATATCGACTTACTTAAACTTGGTAATGAGCAAATTGTTGCTACCACGCCCAAATATGCCCTTGATGTTAGTTTATGGTTCTGGAATAACAGAAATTTAAATAAACATGCTGATACTGATAACCTCAAAGCAATTACCCGTCGTGTTAATGGTGGTTACAATGGCCTTGTTGACAGAGGTCTTTATCTTGATCGTGCAAAATTCTTTTTATTACCATAGGATTAAGATGAAATTTTATCTTATTACATTCGTGTTTGCTTTTTCAGCATGTTCTGATGCAACGGAAGACAAAATAACCACAGTAGATTCAGAAACCTGCGATCTCTATTTTAAAATGTCAGGTCCCTGTGTTTATAAAAACATAAAAGTTAATGTGGGTGTGGAAAAAATTGCTTCAGATGAGAAATTAATACAAAAGCTTGATATTGTTAATCAGGGAAATTCATATACATTAAATATCACAGAAGATACATCCATGCTGGAAGGAGACAGGGGGTATATCTCTTTTGCGGATATTAATTTTGATGCTATACCTGATGTTGCAATTACAACCTCATTCGGGCTGGCAAACCTATATGTGGACTATTGGGTGTTTGACCCAGTTAATAAACAATATGATTATATCGGCAACTTTAGTGAATTAAAAATCAATAGCAAAGATAAAACACTGAGTAATGTTGTTAAAATAAATGCAGCTAATTACGAAAATAATCTATATATGTGGCAAGGTATTAAATTAGTTAAGAAATGAGATTCATGGGATCTAAAGTAATTAGATTACTGTTTAAAACACCGGTCGAGTAGACCGGGGCACTCCAATACAGTGAATATAATCACTATAAAGTTGCAACCAGGCCCCTCACATTATCAACATTCATGCTATGTCCTGCTTTTTTTGTTTAAGTGGTGCACTTTGGAGTTGGATTCGCCTTTTTTTATTAAGGTAAATAAACGAACGGGAGCAAGGGCCTAAAAAGGGACTATGACCCCTTATTCCTATTGGCTGGGAACTACTAATGGCTGACCCCGTGATTGCTTATAACTGAAAACAACTCCGGGAGCCAAACTCTGGTTCAATGATTTTTACCGAATTTCCGAAAAAAATGGATGGTCATTAGCTACGGGCAAATTTAGTTCGTGTCTTGCCTGTATTGCTGCAACCCGGTAAAGACTGCGCCAGATACCCATTTTTACAAACTTACGCGGGTCGGTATTAACAAAAGAATCAATGATGATGGGTGTAGTGTGTTTGACTAGTTCCTCGCAAAACAGAACATCTTCCAATATGTCGATATCAGGGAAACCATTTAACTGGTTGAATAGATCACGTTTGATAAACATCGCCTGGTCCCCATAGATGATCCGAGTTTTCAGACATCGGCGATTATCTAAAAAAGAGATGAACTTCAAGCGCCAGTCCTCGTTGCCAAATGAATGTTTAAAACCACCAGCTTTGTGTCGTCGTTCATTCAAAATGGTGTTTATCGAACTCAGTGCATGTTCAGGAAGCAGGGTGTCGGCGTGAAGAAAAAGCAATATATCACCACTGGCAAATCTGGCACCAGTATTCATTTGTGCAGCGCGGCCTTTTTTACTGTTTATAAATTTTATCAGAGGAAACCCTGCACAAATATTTTGTGTATCGTCAGAGCTGCCGCCATCAACAACGATGATCTCTTCATCTGTTGTCTGTTCGAATAGAGCATCAAGTGTTTCAGGCAGTGCCTTCTCTTCGTTAAGTGTTGGGATGATAACCGAGAGCATATTCTTGTAACTGTTCAGGCAGATTGTGATTGAATTCTGCAAAGTAATGACAGGAGTCTTCATCAAAAAATTCAAACAGGCCCTGCAGAGATGTAAACATGTCATTGATCAGGGATAGATAACTGCCAGCGTGATTAGCAGCTGCTGCTGAAAGCGTATTTTCTTTGAGATAATGTAATCCAAATTCATGGTGTGAGTCTTCTTGGGCAAGGATGGCCTTACGTATTATTTGGTAACCTATGCCACGCTGTTCAATGCCATGGTCAAAATGCGATAGCGCAACATTTCCCATGCCTTCAAGTATGACCTGTAAGCCGACGACAGAAGAAAATAAATCATTATTTTCTGTAGCATTTATTAATAAAGATTCATATTGCTGCATCTGTTTTTTTGCAGGATTGGTGACACCTCTAGGTGCTAGCCATAGGATAGCGGACTGGAAAGTGGCAGCATGAAATTTTTCCTGTCTGGATTGTTTGATCAGAAAACATTTGGCCTGGTCGTTGCCACATAATTTTGCCTGCCTGGCAGCACAGTGGTGTGCAACTTTTTCACCACTCAATAAAAAACTAAGGTAACGCGCGATGTGTATTTTTTCTTCGCTGCCAATGTTCATTCTGTTATTCATCTTCAGGAGTACGGTTAAGCGGTAGTCCATTTAACGACCAGTCGTATTCCAGGTATTCGATTTTAAATTCATTGTTGGCGAGTGCGTTTGCTATACGTTGGTCGGTAACATACAGCGCAAGAAAGTTTTGCACAGTGCCAGAATGTTTAACGAAATCATCTTCGAACCAGTCGAATATTTTTGACAGGTAAGCTATTTTTGTGTGCAGATCAAAATGGTTATGGGAGCTGTCATTTATGAACATGGCCGTGGCCTGTTCCAGTTGCTGTTCAAGTTTATCTGCTTGATAGGTGGTGTTGTTTAATTTGGGGCAGGATGCAGAGGCACAGTTTAGTGCAAAATGTATGCGTGGTTCGCCAAGCGGGATGATGATATCGTGTTCAAGATCGTACAGATTAGTGGTTCTATTGTTGACCTTGTATTCGGCATTATAGAAATATCCGACCTTGCCAAAGAAAGACTCCGGCGAGCGCCCATCGAGTATCCCTTTTATGGCGAGTGCATTGTAAGCATTGATCCAGTAGCTCAACTCCTTGATACTGTTCTCGAAGTGGGCTGCAGTCTGCAGTCTAGATATATAGGCGCGGTAATTAGGATTTTTGTTGATCGCAGGATAGTCCACGTAACCATCATTGACATGGTGTGAGAGAACGCTCTCGAACAAGTCATGAGAAAAAACCATAGCTTCCTGTTCAGCATTGACGTTGAAGGTATACAGCAATAAAAGTATAAATAATGTCGGTTTGAAATGATCCACTATCAGATGGTTACCTGGATTTATAATCTATCAATATAAAGTTTGCTTTTGATATACTGCTGGTCAGGCATCTTCAAATCAAAGCCTGTGGATATAGACGGAGCAGGTATCAAATGGTTCAGTTGTTTTTATTTTACGGTAGTTTCTATGAATTTTTGTTCAGCTTGTGGTGAAAAAGTCAGTTTTCTTGTCCCCGAGGGAGACAATCGGCAACGATACGTGTGCCAGAGCTGTCAGACCATTCATTACCAAAACCCAAACCCAAAGATCGTAACAGGCTGTATCGCGCAATGGCAGGATAAAATTCTATTATGCAAGCGTGCTATTGAGCCCAGGTACGGTTTATGGACTTTGCCAGCAGGATTTATGGAAAACCAGGAGACCAACCTGGTTTGTATAAAACTGACAAACACCATCCTGCCAACAATCTGTAGCAATTCCTTTTACTCACATGACATTCACCTTAAATAGTAACTCCTCCATCACCTTTATCTTGTAGCACACGAAAAGTGTTCACGATCTCCAGAATCAGTGTTCATGATCAGCAGAATATGCAAAAAGGGTTAATATGATACTTGACCCCTTCATCTCAGGTGAGTGACTATGTATATGGCGCAGCAGTATGGTGGTTTGAAATTAAAAGAAATTGCTGAAGAGTTTGGGTTAAAGAGAACGGGTAGAGTACCCACTATAATTGAAAAATTGATGGTGGCTTTGGATAGAGATAAAAAATTGCTGAGTAAGTTTTATCGAATAAAGAGTCAATATGATACTTGATCCCTTTTCTGCAAATAAAACAGTAATTGGTATTGTTTTATTTATACTAATCCGTAATATTAATCTTGTGCTTTTTTCTGGTTACAAATTTTAAAGTCGTAACTGCATAAGGAATATAAGGAATTTGTATAAAAATGATAATTGAAAAGTATCATTCAAAAAGTCCAAAAAATCAGTCACTATGTTGTAGTCAAAATGGTGATATAAGTCTAAACGTACATAGCTCTAACAATAGCATAAACGCTGACAGGTTTTACACGCCGCGCCGTTTCACTTTGCTCTGTGTAAAACCGTCAGGTTATGCCGTGCGTTAGCCGAAGATCACGAAAACATGTACATGATAAAGCTGAAATTGGATCGGCCAAACAGCACGTTAGATTATGTTCGCCACATAAGAGGTTTAGATGAGGTCGATATAGACGAAGATTATGGAATTGTCTCAATTGATCCAAAGCACGGATTATATGTGATTCGTGTAATTGGCGAGATTGATACCAATAAGGTCCGTGCTCTGAGTATGGTACGAGGAGTATACGGTGATGTACGTATAGCCGCCATTGATAAGGGCAACAGTAAATCGGAGGAATGACTATGTCTGAAAAGATTCGTGTTCTGATACAGATGACTCATAGTACGGAAATAGAAATGGCCGCGACCACCCGCGGCGCTGCGCGAGCGACCAGCCTTGAGGCTATTGATGGATTCAATATTGATGCGGGATTTTCACCGATACAGGTGCCTCGGAAAGAGAGACGACCTCAGACAGAGGCGCGTGCGGCTGGACGTTTATTTTCGTTTGATACAAGTGCTGAAAGATCCACTTATCTAGTTCGCGGCGAGGTGGAAAACGAAGAGGCTCTTGAGCGTTTGACCGACGCAGTGGCGCAAGATACAAACGGCGTTGGAGTGTATTCCGACCCGCGTATTAGCGCCATTGCGGTTTGCCCAGATAATCCGATCGGATCTCACACTGATGTCGAACAGCGCCTTCAGGTGATCGACTTACATAACCGCGGCATGGATGGTACCGGTGTTGTCGTCGCCATTGTGGATACTGGCGTTAATATTGAGCATTTACGTACGAAAGGAAAGAATCCTGGCTTTGACAGTGAGCGCAGTTGGTCGCCGGTGCCGGGTTCGGTGCTTGGGGGGATGGAGGTTGATCATGGGACTATGTGTGCGTTTGACGTATGCATCAGCGCGCCCAACTGCACTTTACTCGATTTCGCCTTGCTACAATCACAGACTCAAGGTGAAACCGCTATGGATGGCTTCCTTAGTGATGCTGTTAAAGGCTTCAGCGAGCTGTTAAACATGATGCTTGGCGACAATCCGCCTCCGGCACTGGTGGTCAACAACAGTTGGGGAATGTTCCATCCGTCCTGGGATTTTCCGGTTGGCCATTCCGGCAATTACAGTGACAACCCAGACCACCCCTTCAATATCATTGTGGAAAGCTTGGAGGATGCCGGTGCCGATATTTTGTTTGCCGCAGGCAACTGTGGTTCGGAATGCGCGGATAGCCGATGCCAAGGTGAGACTGATCAGGGAATCTATGGAGCGAACAGCCACCCTTCAGTGCTTAGCGTAGCCGGCGTCAGCGTGGACGACGTACGCCTGGGTTATTCAACCCAAGGTCCAGGGCGTTTGGATACCAATAAACCGGACATCTGCGCCTATACACACTTCGATGGTTCCGGAGTCTACAATGCAGACGGTGGAACCTCGGCTGCCTGCCCTGTCGCGGCTGGTGTGGTCGCCTCCATACGCAGCCGATATTCTCCTGCCGAGCTCACGCCGAGTCAGCTCAGAAACCTACTGAGACGGTCTGCTAACGATCTGGGAATGCAGGGTTTCGATTTCGACCATGGCTTTGGCGTTATCGATACTGCCGCCTTGTTGAGCGCCTTGGAGCGGCGCGATACCCAACCAATGAGAATTGGCCAATCGGTATCGGGGACTTTGTCGGAAAGTGGCACCTCCATTACCTACAAACTAACGCTTGGCGACGACTTGACCATCGCACTCGATGGACCACAGGGCGTCGATTTCGATATATATGTACGCAAAGACGAGAAACCGACCGCTGATGAATACGATTTTCGTGGCTATACCAGCGAGGCCAATGAAAAGATCCGTATCGAAGGAGCTGCACCAGGCGATTACTACATCATGGTGCGCTCGTATAGAGGGAACGGCAGTTATAAGCTGAAAGCTTCCCTTGATTGAACGCGCAACGGAAAGGCTAACATGCGCATTCAGCCGACCGCAAAAAGCGCCGCTCCTTTCGTCGCTCTGCTTTTTGCATCGGCTGATGCTTGACGTTAAGTGAGTAATAAAATTCAAACATCAAGATTCAAAAATGGAGATGCTTATATAATATGGAAAAATTGTTAATCACTTTTATCTGTATAATATGTTTCCATCTATTACATTCGCTGCTAACCAAACATACCAAGACATTATTAAGGGTAAGTCATGTAAGGAATCCAGCAGTCAACAAATTGATTGTGACTATAAAGTTGGCAAAGACCTCAGTATTTCTATAGCAGGTATTGGACTGCCAGACACATCAATAAGTTTTTATGCCTCAAGTCGCGAGGGTGATTACTTTGCCAGAGTTGGTGTCTTACATGGCTGCGTAATTGTTGTGCCAGGAGAATCTTCTAAACGCCCACTTATGGGCAGCCACGCTTTTATTTCACCGAAAAATGGTAAGGTCTATGAAGATTGGCGCTCGTGCCAAGAAGGCGTTTAAGAAAATATAATGAACCAGAAGCATGATTTTTTCTAGTTTGAGATACATTTTAGTTATGTGGAAAGTAAAACTAGATGAGGGTTTGTGGCTTGCAAAGGATTCAGCTACCAGCCCGAATGAAGATGAAGCCCGGCTATTTCCTGATATGCCTTCAGTACAAGCGCAACTTATAAAGGTGCTTAGATTCATGCCATATCCGAATGCGATGGTTGTGTTTGATGATGATCAGGCCACCTGAGGGTAGTATTTTATCGTGGTTTGCTGGTATGGAGAAAGTCGCTGTAACTCGCTAAAACAGTGCCTCAAACGGCTGTAGATGTGCACCGTATGTGCATCGTGATTTGTAGCTTTTTGATGGATTTCACTAAAACGCCTGAAACCCGCATTATATAATGGTACCGAGGGCCGGAATCGAACCGGCACTTCCGTGAGGAAACCGGATTTTGAATCCGGCGCGTCTACCAGTTCCGCCACCCCGGCACATATGCAGCGCGCATTGTATCGGAAATTTAGACGTTGTGCTACAGTGGTCTACAAGCTATTTGATTATTGGTGTTCCATATCTATCACAATTGGAGCACATCATGGCTACACGCAGAAAACTACCCTCTGGTAAATATCAGTACATCATTCGAATCACCGGGCACACACCAGTATCACGAGCATTCCATTCCATCAAAGAAGGCAACAACTGGGCACAGGTCACAGAGGATGCTATCAGGTCTGGCACATACTTTTTGTGCCCATCACTAAGAATGTCGAACCTTGCCACTTATGCTACACTCGAACCTTGCCACTTTCCAGGTATTTGGGAATGACGTGCTAGTTTGATCGCTTACTTAAGTACAAAATAGACGCATGGAGGTGGATATGTCACGCAAGCCAGGATTAATTTAATCCGTTTACCTCAACACGTCATTCAACGTGGCAATAACCGAGAACCATGCTTATACGCAGAAGATGATTATTGTCGTTAGAGGCTGACTCGTTGCATCTTTATCCTTCTTTTTGTTTTTATCCTGAGCAACAATAGTAACATTAGCTGATAGACCACAGTTTTGACATTATAGAAAACAGAAATAATCGAGATCATTTCTTAATTCTCCAACAAACTAACACTATCAGGTAAACAAAGTAAGCACACCAGTATAGCCGTAAAGTTTATTGTGATGGATTTCGCCATTGGCAAAAAATCCGGTCAAGGGGAAGTCGCCCAATGTTTTCTGGATCATCTTTATTTCTTCGGAATTATTTCCAAACTGTTCACGGCCTCGACCAAGACAGGATACATAGAGGCCACCCCTGATTTTTTGATTTTGTCGTTTGAGTCGCCCGGCAATATTATCGAGCATGTGTTGCATATCGTCGACAGCGGTCTGCTTATTACGTCTGCAGAAGACGATTTCGTTGCCTTCGGCCAGGTAATCGTTTATCGCAAAGATATCGTGATTGACATCAACACCGACAAGGTTGCGTACGGTGTAATCACTTTTGTCACTATCTGGTATGCACAGGCCAATAAATACTTCGCCTGCTTTCTGTTCCAGCTGCTGGTAGCCACTGATGTTCATATCCTGCATCAGCACTTGCAAAGCAGGTTTTTTGTCGAGAAGAAATGCGGCATTCTGCTCTGCTTTGGTAATGCTGTGCTTTTCACCGACAGGGCTGCAGCCCTGGCTCAGGTTAGTGATGACGCTGACGTTTTCCGAAAACAGCACACCGGAAATACCACCACTCATCACCCTATCTGCTAGCTGGTAGTGAATACTGTGTGAAGACGTCAGGCCGCCGACGATAAAGCCATTATCCAGCTGTTGCTGTAAGGCTTCTATCAGGTTTTGCGTTTGCGGATTTAATGGATCGCCATGGATAACACCAAAATTAGTGGTGAACTTGCGCGCCAATTGTAGCCGGGATGTTATTTCATCAAGTTTGCTGATGGCTGGTACCATGGTGAATTCATTTTCATCAAAATTTGCCAGCATGATGCTGGCAGCCGGCAGGTCATACATTTCCATGCCTGTTGTGATAACACCTAAGCCTATAGTGCCGACCCAATGTTCGATGTGAGTCGCTGCCTTACACTGCTTCAATAGTTCCGGGAAGTCTGCCGACATCGCATCGCTGGCGTAGATGAAGCCAAAGTTCGCATCACTGGGTGCTGTTTGGCATTGCCGCACACAGTCGTTTATGACCGCTTGCGCGGTATCGTGCTGACTACTGATGCTGAAGAATTTATCCATGTTTTTAGTGTACACCAGATGCAATTAAAGGGGCAGCCCACGAATAATATAGATAAACTATGGGTGAATAAGTCTTCTACAAGTTAAAAACTAGAAACAAGGTGTACAATGAGTAACGAAATTAAAGCAAACCTCAAGCAACAAACCATCTGGTTACGCGGTTTATATATGCTGATGTTTGCACTGTTTTATAGCGTTGCAGAATTCGTTTTGTTTGCCGTTGTGGTGTTCCAGTTTTTGTTTATATTGTTTACCGGTAAAAACAATCCACGCTTGCTAAGGCTGGGGCAGAGTCTTGCTACCTATATTTATCAAATTCTCCAGTTTCTTACCTTTAACAGCGATTATCAGCCTTATCCTTTTGATGAATGGCCGAAAGGAAAGCCTTAAAACTGAGTATAGTAGTCAGGTCTAGTAGCATTGATGAATGCCTTATTACAAGACCTGAGCCTATTGGTTCATGACTCAACTCTACCGATTCCATCCCTGGAATCGTACTCTTTGGTCGTCCTGTCCTGATCTGTGCTGTCTCTTTTTTAACTCACGTGATGAAATTGTGATAATTTCGTGACGATCATGTGATCTCTTGCACTAATACTGCTCCCCGTAGTATCCCTACTTATTAATTATTACGAGGAGAAGAAAATGAATAGATACATGATAGGTCTGCTGGTTGCGGGTAGTTTAAGTTCATCGCTGGCAATTGCGAGCGATAATAACGTGACCGTTGAAATTACCAACTTGTCCAATGCACTGTATTACACCCCATTGCTGGTTTCCGCCCACGATAGACGTACTCATCTATTCCAGCCTGGCACAGCAGCTTCGGCCAGTCTACAGGCCATGGCAGAAGGCGGGAATATTTCAGGACTGATTGCTGAGCTGGATGCTGTCGGCGCTAATAGTGTGGCGGATCCTGCTGATGGTTTACTCGCGCCAGGCGAGACGGCTACGGCGACTGTGAAAATGAGTAAAAGAAATCGTTATTTGTCGATTGCGGCTATGTTGCTGCCGACCAATGATGGTTTTGTTGGGCTGGATGCATTGAGGATTCCTAAAAAGCAGGGCAGCCATACTGTTTATCTGAATGGTTATGATGCTGGCACCGAAGCCAATGATGAAATCGTTAATGGCGGCGGTGAGCCGGGCACACCGGGCATTCCTGCTGATCCAGGCGGTAATTCTGGTGCCGGGGCTGCTGGCGTAACGGGTGCTGACCATAATACAAAGGTGCATGTGCATCGCGGTATTGTTGGTGGTGATTATAGTGATCTTGATAGCGCGGTCCACAGATGGATGAATCCTGTGGCTAAAGTGGTTATCACTGTAGTAGATGACGACGATTAAGTTATTTGATTAAATCACTGGGGAGAGTTTTCTGGCAGACTGCGGGTCTGCTGGAGCTCTCCTTATTTATACATATTGTTACACTGCTGCCTGGTAAAATTGCTGTCATTCGCCTTAAATCACCACGGTATCAGGATTAACCGGCATCAAACCGATCCGAGACATGAATTGGCAACCACCACCTGTGACACGCTGTAAATACTTCCATGTACGCTCGGATGCCGCGTCCATGCGGCATACGGTCACAGGTGGTGGTCGCCAACCCGTGTCTCTCATAGTTAGCGGGACAGCAGTGATATTGTTACTATGCACATATAATGTGTTACCTGTTTAAATGACTAAAATCTTGATCTGTAATGAAACATAATTTACTAATTGTTGAAGACCATGCCGATATCGCCAGCTTAATTCAGTTGCATGCGAAAGATATCGATTGTAGTTCCGACATTGCTTCCGATGGTAAACAGGCACTGCAGATGTTTAAGCAGAATGATTATCAGCTAGTAATTCTGGATCTAATGCTGCCAGAAGTAGATGGGCTGGAAGTGTGTCGACAATTGCGCGCAGCCGCGTCTTATGTGCCTATATTAATGTTAACTTCAAAATCCTCCGAACTCGATCGCGTACTTGGACTGGAGGTAGGCGCGGATGATTACATTACCAAGCCATTTAGTATTCCTGAATTAATGGCGCGAATTAAAGGCCAGTTTAGGCGCAATGATGCATTGCAATCAAAAGACCGGGCGCAATCCACTTTTATTCAATTTGGTGAGCTTAGTATTGATACAGCCAAACGTCTGGTCTCGGTTGCAGGTAGCGATGTTACGCTTACCGCCAGGGAGTTTGAGTTATTGCTGCATTTTGCTATGAACCCCGGGTTAGTGTTTACGCGCTTGCAGTTGCTGGAGCAGGTGTGGGGTTATAACTACGAAGGTTATGAGCACACGGTTAATTCACATATCAACCGGCTGCGCGCCAAAATAGAAAAAGACCCGACCAGGCCCGAGTATATACTCACGGTGTGGGGCGTAGGTTATCGGTTTTTCGAAGCACGATAGAAGCATGATAGCAGCATGATACCTAAAACATTATTTACCAAGCTTGCATTAGCCTTAACGGTATTATTGCTGGGTATCGGTTTACTCTATAGCGTGCTTAGCACGTATTTAACGCGGCATTATCAGCAGGAGTTTTTGCAAAACCTGAACCGTGATCTGGCCAGTAACCTGGTGACCGAGAGAAAGCTGATGAGTCACGGCGTGCTCGATGAAGTTGCGTTAAAAGACACGTTTACGCATTACATGATGGTAAACCCGAGTATTGAAATTTATTTACTCGATCCTCAGGGAAAAATTCTTTCTTATTCGGCCGAACCGGGAAAAGTGAAACGCACATCTGTAGATATGAAACCGGTGATGGATTTTACCGAGGGTAAGGCGTTTCCGTTATTGGGTGATGATCCACGCAGTTTTGAAAAACGTAAAATATTTTCAGTCGCACCGGTTACGTTTGCCGATGGTTCGATGAGATATATTTATGTGGTGTTACGCGGCGAAGAATATGAACGCGTTGAACGTTTATTTGAAGAAAGTTTTTTATTGCAGCTATCGGCGAGCGGCCTTGTTCGTTAGCCTGGTGATCGGTTTCATGGTGGGTTTGTTATTATTTATGGTGCTGACGAGGCGCTTACAAACTTTATCACGCTTGATGCATGACTTTAGTGAAAGCAGTTTTACCGGACACGATGTTTACCCCGAACGTGCTGGTCGTGATGAAATTGATACTCTGGGTCGTCATTACAATGACATGGCGGAACGCATCCGTGACCAGCTGCAAGATCTAAAAAGGCAGGACAATCTACGTCGTGAGCTGGTGGCCAATGTATCGCATGATCTACGCACACCATTGGCGGCGCTGCACGGTTATATCGAAACTTTGAAATTAAAGGACGAATCTTTTGATGATAAGACCAGAACCGAGTATCTGGATACAGCACTGAAACATAGCCGACGCTTGACCAGGCTGGTTGAAGAGTTATTTGAACTGGCGAAACTGGATGCGAGCGAAAAACAACTTCATTGCGAGCCTTTTTCGCTGGCAGAACTGGTTCAGGATATCATTCAGAAATTTAGTTTAACGGCCGAAGAGAGTCACATTAAATTAACCATGCAGGTAGCCCATGATCTACCGTTCGTGCAGGCTGATATCGGTTTAATTGAACGTGTGCTGGAAAACCTCATTGCCAACGCTTTGCACCATACGCCCGACGAAGGTGAAATTACGGTTATCTTGAGAGTAGTAGACTCTGATGTTGAAATTGAGGTGCGCGATACTGGCAGGGGTATTCCTGAAGCGGAACTAGCGCATATTTTTGATCGCTTTTATCGTGGCGATAATAAGGAAAGAAGTGATTCCCATGCGGGTCTTGGCCTGGCCATTGCACAGCACATCGCGAATCTTCACGGCAGTAACATTAAGGTAATTAGTACTGAAGGCACTGGTTCACAGTTTTCTTTCCGTTTGCCACAGTGGAAGTCTTAGTTACTTTCTGCGAACTTCAGGATCACTCGGTAATTGCACCTCTTATCATATAGTCGTAGCGATACCTTCCGTGGTATTGTATTAGCTACGTCCATGTAGTCAATTTATGGTTATTATTTTGTGTAAATTACTATCAGTCATATTTTATTTTTGTATCGCATTGCCTGTCGGTGCGGCCGTACCTCAGACGATTCAAAGTGAAAGTATGGTTCTCAGGCTAGAGCAGGTTGCTGAAGGCCTGGGCATTCCCTGGGGGATGTGTTTTTTATCAGCGAATCAATTACTGGTAACAGAACGTAAAGGTGCTGTTCGACTCATTGACATTGATAATGGTCGAGTCAGCCTTTTAAAAAATGTGCCCGATGTTGTCGCTGAAGGGCAGGGAGGCATGATGGATGTTGCGCTCTCGCCCGATTACAAAAAAGATGGCTGGATCTATTTTACTTATGTAAAAGATGTTGCAGGCGAGAGTGCAACGGTTTTAGCACGCGCTAAACTGCGTGCCGAGACGTTTTCAGACTGGCAGGAATTACTGGTTACAAAGTCAACCACGGATACAACTCGCCATTTTGGTAGCCGTATAACGTTTGATGAGTACGGTCATGTTTTTTTTGCTGTGGGTGATCGAGGGGTGCGTAAAAATGCACAGGATTTAAGCAACCATGCTGGTTCTATCATGCGTTTAAATCTTGATGGCAGTGTGCCCGAAGACAATCCTTATTCAATAAACAAACAACTGTTACCCGAAGTATGGAGTGTTGGTCATCGAAATCCCCAGGGCCTGGTTTATGATGCTGAAAACAATCGCCTCTGGTCAATAGAGCACGGCCCCCGCGGTGGCGATGAAATTAATCTAATTAAATCGGGAGCGAATTATGGCTGGCCAATTATTTCTTATGGTAAAGAATACTGGAATCCAATGGCCGTTGGCGAGGGCACGCACCGTAAGGGCATGGAACAGCCGGTAAAGGTCTATATCCCTTCTATTGCACCGGGCAGTCTGCTGCTTTATTCAGCTAATGCGCTAGCAGACTGGAAAGGTAATCTGTTGTCGGGAGCATTAAAACTTCAGCATATCAATCGCATCGTATTGTCGGAGCAGGGTGAAGTAGTAAAGGAAGAACGCCTGCTTGAAGAATTAAATGAACGCATACGTGCCCTGGCACAGAGTTCACAGGGCTGGCTGTATTTTTCAACCGACAGTGGCAAGATATATCGTTTGCGGCCGGTTGAATAAAAAATAATTGATCACTGTTGTCCCGCTAACAAAAAGAAATTATCTAAACAGGCTGATATAGAAGGCCTGGATCAGGGATACACTAATCCGAGACATGTTAACAGCAAGATCCTTCGGTATTCTCAGGATGACAGGCTTTTAATTGCTTCTACTATTAGAGACTCTAAATTGAAACCAATCCAGCATGGTGTGCGTATCTGTGATGGCTCGTTAATGGGTAAAGAACTCTATCGCACCGCAGATAGTGACGGTACTATCGTTGTTACGCAGCGTGGCAACAAACGACTGTTGAGTTTTGGCTCAAAGCTTGAACAAAGCAGTGTGTTGATGGCAAAACCTTATTACTTGATACATGAATACACGCAGATCATGTTGCTGGGCCTGATATTTGTCGATGGCAGAGAGATAACGTTGCTTGGCCTGGGTGGTGGCGCACTTGCACATTGTTTGAGCCACTACTTTCCGCAATCAACTATTCAGGTTGTCGAGATACGACAGGCCGTTATCGATATCGCCTATGACTGGTTTGATTTACCACGAGTTGATAATCTGCAAGTAGTCAACGATGATGCTTTGCACTACCTGTCGCAAGTTACAGCAAAGTTCCTGCGATATTATCTTTAGCGATTTGTACGAAGCGGATAGTATGTCGGCATGCCAGGCGTTACAGGAATTTATTGTTGCCAGTTATCAGGCATTGAGCCAGTCGGGTTGTCTGGTGTTAAATTTTCACCACAAACCGTATCGGGGTTCTTTGCTGATGGATACAATAGAAAGCTTTTTCGACGAAGTCATTGTTTATGATTCGGGTGAATTACAGGGCGAACGAAATTCTATTATGTTCTGCTGCAAGAGTCACATTGCTTTGCACCAGCCAGTAGTCAACGCGCGTGCAGAAGCACTGACTAAGCTGGTTAAGATGCCATTGATGATGTATTATCGCAAACTTGGACTCAATGGATTAGACTTGAGCTGAACAGAACGTATCAGTTTATATTCTGTTTAAGGGCTAACAGAATTATTATTACTTAGCTGTTTCCCTGGACAGTTCATCCTGTGTTTGCTTTGCTCTTGATCTCTGCGAATCATCCTGATTGTATGGATCTTCCTTTGGCAGTGGATCACTGGAGCAGCCGGTAATAGATAATGATAGAGATAAGGCCGTTAGTAATAATACGATATTAGTTTTGACGACGTGATTCATTTGAGTTTCCTGTTATTTGATTTTTTCTGCTTTAGTTTAAACGTTAGCATTTTTTCTGAGTAGATATTATAAATCTTTCATAGATAATTATCGTAACAATAGCATCATGTTAGTGCACTATTTTCTGCCCCTGTTTCTCTTAATAAGCAGTCCGACGAGGCTATTATTTAACTGACGGGGAAAACGCAGGAGCTGAGATCGTTAGTGTCCTCGGTAGCAATCTTTAAATAAGTTGAACTACATTGTTTCTGCCGGCTGACTTTGCTGTATAAAGGGCTCTCATCTGCGTGATTGATCATGTTTTCAAATGAACTATCATTACTGCATGTGGCAATACCGAAGCTGGCTGTTCTATGGCCTATCCTGGTAAACGGATATTCACTGATGATTTTGCGAAGTTTTTCGGCTAATGTCCTGGCACCCTCGAGGTCTGTTTCGGGACAAATAATTAAAAATTCCTCACCGCCCCAGCGTCCGACATAATCAGATTCGCGTGCTTCAGTTCTTAAAATTGATGCAATTTCTTTAAGTGTTGTATCACCCTGGTTATGTCCAAACTGATCATTAATTTTCTTAAAGTAATCAATGTCAATGAGTATGATGGATAACGGATATTTGTAACGTTTGTAGCGTGTAATTTCCATGTCGAATAGTTCTGTCACTTTTCGCCTGTTGTAAATAGCGGTTAAATGATCTGTTTCTGACAGGTTTCTTATTTCTTTGCCGAACTGTTCCTGCTGTTCAATCAGCCGCTTGCCAATGATGAACGGAAAAATCAGGGAAAGAAAAGAAAAAATAGCAATGGAGATGATATATTCCCAACGCTCTTCTTTGGGCTCAGGTTCGAATTGGCCAAATAAAAATGTGCCTATAAAGTCTTCGATCCAGAATTCCCAGACTATAGCCATAAAGGTAACGCTTAATAGTACGATTATGAGTAGTAAGTAAAATTGATGTTTGTTCATAATAGTGAAATATATCTACTATACATTCAAGATGTAGCACATACCGGATAATATAACAGTCCCTGTTAGAATAGGTGGCGTCCCAAGTAAATGGGGAAGGTGTGTAGCATACTGATTTTAACGGACACTTTTATTCAGAGTCAAAAGTATCTCCAGGGAGCCTTCCAATGACGACATGCGAAAAGCCGTGCCAGACAAAATAATAAGAACAGGGTCCTTTTTTATTCCTTTTTATTTGATATCCTTTAACACTCAATACGAAAACATATACAGGTTATAACCATGCTAGAAAAAAACCAGACAGCCCCTGCATTTAGTTCACTAAACCAGAACAATGAAATGATTAATTTATCAGATTATAAAGACAACAGTAACGTAGTTTTGTATTTCTACCCAAAGGATGACACGCCGGGTTGTACGATTGAAGCGAATCAATTTACTGAGCTGGCCAGTGAGTTTGCCAAAGTTGATACCGTGGTCCTTGGCGTGAGTAAAGACTCCTGTGAAAGTCACCAGGCATTTATTGATAAATTTGGGCTTAAAGTGGATTTGCTGGCTGATACCTCGGGTGAATTATGTGATGCCTATGGCGTGTGGCAGGAAAAAGAAAAAAATGGTGTGAAGAAAATGGGCATTGTCCGTTCTACCTTTGTTATCAATAAAGAGGGTGTACTGGTAGATGCTATCTATGGGGTTACTGCAGAGGGACATGCGCAGGAAATATTAGATAAGGTCAGTCAGCTTTGAATAAATGTTGATATGCATAAAATCATCACCATTCAAACACAGCAACGCGAGGAGCTGATCGATATCACTGCACAGATTAAAGCAATCATCAGTGAGAGTGGCGTACGTTATGGCCTGGTGCTGGTTTATGCCCAGGGCGCGACGGCGGCGATCATGATCCAGGAGAACTGGGATGACAGCGTGCAGACTGATGTGGTCCAGCTGTTACAAAAGATGATTCCCAAGGGCGTATGGCTACATGACAAACAGGATGGCAATGGTGATGCGCACCTGAAATCCGGCCTGGTTGGGCCATCAGAGTCGATACCGATTATCGATGGTGAGCCGGGGCTTTCCACCTGGCAGAATGTCTTTTTTTGTGAATTTGACGGGCCGCGAAATGAACGCCGTATTGTGGTGACGGTGTTAAGCAGTGAATAGTAATAGTGAACGAATAAAAGGACAAAATTCATCGTCGTCTTAATAACAGGCTGTATGCTCAACCCATGCATGGCTTGGGCGATGTGGGGCGTGTATAAATATCACACGCTCAAATGCTATCAGGCAGGATTGGCCGGATGACAAGCTTGAAAATATATCTAACTTGTGTCAGCCGAAATCAGCACGCCTGCTTACAACCACCACGCCTTTTTCCGTGACGGTGAAACGCTGAATGTCTCGCTCAAGGTCGTAGCCTATGGTTTCTCCAGCGGGAATGCGTACATGTTTGTCAACGATGCAGCGTTTTAGCTTCGCACCAGCACCCACGGTGACATTGTCGAACAGGATGCTTTCCTCGACCAGCGAACCGTGCTCCAGTCTGACCCAGGCCGACAGGATGGAGTGTTTGACGGTACCGCCATTGATCACTGTGCCACCGGCCAGGGAGGAGTTGTAGATTACGCCGTCGTGTCCGTCCGGTCCGGGTACAGTGCGAGCCGGCGGGCTTTGCGGCAGATAGCTACGGATGGGCCAGTCACGCTGGTACAGGTTAAGTGGTGGTACGGGTTCCAGAAGGGCGATATTGGCTTCGTAGTAGGCGTCCAGGGTACCGACGTCTTTCCAGTAGCGATCCTGGGAGACACGACCTTCCTGGCTGCCGAAGGGGTAGGCAAACACCGGCTGTTCGTCGATGAGGTGCGGCAGGATGTCTTTACCAAAGTCATGGCTAGAGTTGGGGGCATCGAAATCCCGTTTCAGTTCATCCACCAGCAGTTGCAGATTAAAAACATAGATACCCATTGAAGCTAGCGCACACTGCGGGTTATCTGGCAGACACTGGGGCTCGTCCGGTTTTTCTTCAAAAGCCAGAATCCGTTGATTTTTATCTATCGACATAACGCCAAAACCGCGTGCCTCATCCAGTGCTACTTCCATGCAGGCTACCGTGGCTACTGCGTTTTGTTGGGTGTGGTATTCGAGCATGGCAGCGTAATCCATGCGGTAGATGTGATCACCCGACAGGATAATTACGTATTTCGCATTACTTTCTTCCAGCAGATTGAGGTTCTGATAAATTGCATCGGCGGTGCCGGCATACCATTTTTCACCGGTACGCATCTGCGGTGGTACAGGGGTAATATATTCATTGAGCTCCGGGTTAAAGATGGACCAGCCATCACGCAGATGCTCCTGCAGTGAGTGGGACTTGTACTGTGTTAATACCAGGATACGACGCAGACCAGAATGCAGGCAGTTGGACAGGGTGAAATCGATAATTCGGTATTTGCCACCAAAGGGCACAGCTGGTTTGGCACGTTCATTGGTCAGTGGCTTGAGGCGAGAGCCGTGGCCACCTGCCAGCACGATGCTAAATGTTTCATCCAGTATATCTTTTATCATTATTGCTGCAACCGGGGCTGTCGTTCTTCGGCACAAATAAAAATAGCACTGAAGCCCTCTTTTAGAAGTCTAATTTAATATTAATAAGCTGTTTTTCTAATCGATATTTTTATGCATAAAAATACTGGTTCAGAGAGTAACTGGTTCTAATTTTTGAACATGTTACTCTCTGAGCCGAATAAATATGTTTCCACTATCAGTTTCGATTCATGCAGTTCAGGTCTTCGAATGCGGCCAGCAAACGCTTTACCATGGCTTCTTCACCGGCACGTAACCACATGCGTGGGTCGTATATTTTTTTGTTTGGTTTGTCGTCACCGTCCGGGTTACCGATCTGGCTTTGCAGGTAATCATGGTGTTCTGCTTCATAAGCGCGAACGCCATCCCAGGCAGCCCATTGCGTATCGGTATCGATATTCATTTTTATAACACCATAAGAAATGGCTTCGCGAATTTCTTCACGGGCAGAACCTGAACCACCGTGGAATACCAGATTAAGTGGGCGCTCACCGGTAGAGAATTTCTGCTGAACATATTTTTGTGAGTTGTCCAGAATCTTGGGGGTTAAATGTACATTGCCGGGTTTATAGACACCATGCACGTTGCCGAAGGAAGCTGCGATGGTGAATTTGTCGCTAATCTTACTCAGACGTTCATAGGCCAGGGCCACATCCTCTGGTTGAGTGTAAAGCGAGGCGTTGTCGAGATGCGTGTTATCCACACCATCTTCTTCACCACCGGTAACGCCTAATTCGATTTCCAGAGTCATACCGATTTTACTCATGCGTGCCAGATACTGTTCACAGATAACTATGTTATCCTCAAGCGGTTCGGCAGAGAGATCGAGCATGTGTGAACTAAACAGAGGTTTGCCATGTTTTTCGTAATAGGCTTCGCCCGCATCCAGCATGCCATCAACCCAGGGCAGCAGTTTACGCGCGGCATGATCGGTATGCAGGATGACCGGTACGCCGTAAGCCGCGGCCATGGCATGTACATGTTGAGCACCGGCAACCGCTCCTATTACCATCGGATTATCCGCTGGACAACCTTTACCAGCATAGAAGCCAGCACCGCCGCTGGAGAATTGCACCATTACCGGTGATTTGGCTTTGGCCGCTGCTTCCAGTACGGCATTTATCGAATCGGAACCGACTACATTGACTGCCGGCAGGGCAAAACCTTCATCTTTGGCAACCTGTAAAAGTTTTTGTACATCATCACCGGTCACTACGCCGGCTTTTACTACATCCAATACTTGTGTCATTTTTTATTTTCTCAGTAGAAAGTGTGGGGGAAGAAGTTGAAATTGAAGATAAAAAATATAGCTCTTTTTAGTTTCAAGACGGAAACTTAAGTTTCTCGATCTTTAAGTTTAAACTAAAGTGACGGCTGGTTAAATAATAATATTGGTGCAATGATGAGCATTGTGATTTGTCGCCGATGGTCTCGGTGTAAGATGAACAAATGATCTGTAGCTGATGTCTTCGTTTATTTTTGTTTGTGCTTTTATTTACTATTCATGTTCGCATTGACCTGCCTGCTTCGTTGCTCCACTGCACGGCCTTGAGATAAATGCGACTGATCTCATTTCCACTTAGTTCGGCAAATTTTATATCAGTCCATTGTTGACGTTCGTAAGCCAGTACACATCTCAGAGCGCTACTTAAATCACCACAACCGCCGACTAATGCGTGCTCCAGATCTTCACCTAAAGGCAGTTCTCTCACTACCTTTTTCATTGGCATGACTAACATTATGTCCAGTGCGGAAAATAGTCCCAGGGTGAAACAGGTATCTGTGTTGTCATAGCCTGCGGCTTCTGCCAGCAACTCACACATGCGTGCTCTGAGCAGTGCCGTAAGGAGTATTTCGTGCGGTTGATCGTTGAACCCGGTCATCGCTATCATCGAAGCAATACGGCGGATGTTACTGAGACCAAGATAAAGAATCGCTTCCTTGATTGACTCTATTTTTCTTGGCAGAGCAAAATGGGCGGAATTAATAAAACGCAATATTTTATAACTCAGGGAAACATCCTGTGTGATGAGTGTCTCAATTTCGGCATGAACAGGGTCGGTGACTGGCCAGCTTTGCCAGTAGCTGCAGAATAGATATCTTATTGGTTGGTGTGCGTTTTCCCTCCACAATGGAAGGTTTGCTAAGGAAATATCCCTGGTAGTAGTCGAAATTCAGACTCTTAAGGTAGGTGAATTGTTCAATGGTCTCGATTTTTTCAGCCAGCAAAAGTTTGTTGAATGGACGTAGAAATTGTACCAGTTCCTCTATTTCACTATTTTCCATGGCCATCACATCCAGCTTGATGATATCGGCAATCTCAACCAGCGGTCGCCATTGCTCACTATAGACAAAATCATCCAGCGCAATAATATAACCCTGGCTGGATAGTTTACGGACGGCGTCAATTAGCTGTTCATTAACGGCGACATTTTCCAGTACTTCCAGAACCACGCGTTCTTGTGGCAGTACCTGGATTAAATCGTCAATCAGTAGTTCCTGAGTCAGGTTTATGAAAGCGAGATTGTTGCCGACGATATTGTCGAGTCCAAATTCAGTTAATGCATTGAGCATTACCTGTGTACTAGCCTGATTACCATCGATAACACCGGCATTGGTTTGTATGCCATTACGAAACAGTAGCTCATAAGCATAAACTACTTTGTTCTGGTCAAAAATTGGTTGCCGGCCAACAAATGCATTTTGCATTATTATCTGTATCCCCATGTTGTGAGTATGTGTGAATACTGAACCAGTGAGTCTGGTTGTCGACACATGTTTTAGATTATCTATAGCATTTAGCGGCTGAAACAGGACAAACTTAAATTAAATTCGCATACTATTTATTAACAACATATAGGGGGACAAGATGAACCTCCCCAAGTTTAACGGACACTTTTTCATCAGAGATTGGAATTCAGGTTTGCTTCGAGCCCTTTTATTTCAGCACCACATCCGTACTATATTCAGTTTTTTTGATTTTTATCAATAAAACGAATGAATAGCGGGAATTATTTATTTATTTCTGATTAAAAAACATTTGACGTGGGAAAAATTACCACGCATAATGAAGTGCATGTGGGAAATAAATCCACGATCATAAATTAAAATTAGACACGATAACATTTTATAGAGAGTTAAATACATGAATAAATTATTACTAAGTACTGCAATCATTATGGCAATGGGTAGCACCGCAGCATTTGCACATCATCCCGCTGCCGATATTGTCGATGCGGATGTTTATGAGATGATCGAAGAGAATATATCCGATGTTCATCTCGACATGACCTTTGACGATATGGGTGGCGATACCATCGATGTGGGCAGCGCAATGGAAACAAGCGATACTGATGTAGGAAATGCAGGCACTGAAATGGGTGGAGATATAGCAGACGTCGGCGCTGAAATGGCGGTGACTCTGGAAGACGTTGGTGCAGCTATGGAAGCACGTGAAGTAGAGAGTGCAATGGCTGAGGTTGAGCCAAATGCCCCCATGAGTGCTCAAAGATAGTATTGTCCTTGATTGTATTACCTCTGGTTTCATTGTAGATTGCAGAGGGCGGTATCAAAAGGTTTTGATACTGCCCTCTGTTTTTTTATAGCAGAGTAAATAGTCGGTAGACTAAAAATCCAGGATTCAGACGCCAGGATTTCATTGATCTGGTTTCCAGGCCATCGGTGATTTAAGTACGGGAAGGCGTCGCTTTATTATATTGTTCACTTCAGGCAATTCGAATGCGAGCATTCCATAACTGCTGTAATGAGGTAACTTTCTTGCTAGTAAAGCGATTACTTCAGGATTTTCCGCACCAATAAAACCCAACGGAGTGTGACTATTGTCCGCATCAAGTAGCACTACGGCGTGTTTATTAGCAAATAGCTGTTGCTTGTCTATTGTTACTGTGTGAGCTGATAGCGTTTGTGAATGCGTTAGTGATGTCGAAGTCAGATATTGCCGTTTATCTTTTAACCATTTGTTATTCCAGCCCAGCAACCAGACTGCTGCATCTTCTGCTAGTGCCTTCATTTCATTTGCATTCTCGTTATCAAACAGCAGCTCTATATTATGATACCGCCTGGACCATGAAGCGGCTAATAACTGCCATGCTTTGATCTGTTCTGCAGGTGCATTTGCGGGCAATACCAGATATTGTTTTTTTGCGCCAAACAAACGACCTAAGGTAGCAGGGCGCTCGTTAGCATGTAATAGTCGAAATACATCGTAATTTGGGTCCAGTGTTACCGACTGTGGGTCTTGTTTATAGTTAAAGGTAAACACATTGTTTTTTTCTGTCAGGAAAATAGTCTCGCGCAAAACCTGTGATTTACCTTGAAGTGATACCTCAAGCGGTATCTGCAACTGATAAGCGGGGCCCTGTTGTTGCTGACTGATATTGATCGATAGTAAATAGCTATCATCTAGCCTGTTGACACTAACATTATCCAGAAATAATTCAGGCGCGCCTGTCCTGTACAACCATTGCTCAAGAAAAAGCCTGTAGCTATCATTATTATTATCGGCATACAGTTGCTTGATAACATCAAGGAAGTTCGCATAGTTGAACTGGTAACGCTGCCAGAACTGTCTAATATTATTTTTAAATGCCTCATCACCTGACCGGGTTCGTAACATGTGGAACAGCATTAGCGATTTACTGTAACCAATTGCCTGGCTGGCATCATCATGTCGTGAGCGGAAGTCAGTAAGCGCAAAATCACCTTGCTCAGCGGCAAAGTTTGCGTAACGTTCAAGTGCTTTGCGACGGTATTCGTCGCCCTTGCCTTGCTGTTCACTACTAAAGTGGTCAGACATGTAGGCAGTCAGACCTTCGCTCCAGTTGCCTTTAGAGAAATCGATATAGACACCGTTACCCCACCAGTTATGCAGAATTTCGTGTGGCAGTGATGTGCTCAGAATGAACGGCAGTCGTATCACTTTTGATCCGAGCAGGGTAAAGGAAGGCATACCATAGCCTGTTTGCCAGCGATTTTCCACGATGGCAAATTTGGCATAAGGGTATCGGCCGATCCAGTCGTTATACATGTCGATATAGTCGGCAGAGTTTTTCAGGTATTTTTCTGCCAGTGCTGTATCTGCCTGAAACAGATAAACCTCGATCTCGATGCCATTGTGTCTTTTCGAGAATCGCTGGTAAGATCCAGCTAACAGGTAAATTTCATCCTGTGGCTGCGGCATGTCAAAATGGTAACCACCGGTTACTTCGATACGTTTGCCCTGGCTGATTATTTGCCAGTCTTGCGGCGCATCTACCTGTAAACTGAATGTAAACAACGGGTGACCATCAAAGTCTGGTATCCAGGCGCTGCGTTTATCAAGGTATACATTCTCTGTGTTTAATACCGATTCAGGCATGCCGAATGGGTCCTCGATTTCTCCTGATACTATTTTGCCTTCATAGCTGAGCTGAACCTTTCCATCAGCTGGCAGTCTGTTAATTCGATAGTGGCGCAAACGTCCTGATTCGGATTCACCGAGTAAGGTGAGTTCAAGACCGCTAGCTTTTACAGTCAAACCGTTTCGCAGCGAAAATTCTGCAGTGTTAGACCCTGCTGGCAGTTGCACGGTTGCGGTGACGCTAATGCTGGCATCAATCGGACGAAGCTTGACATGTAATTCGTGATGAATGGTTTCTCCAGCAAAAATATCAGGAACTGTCAAAATAAGAATCAGCAATAACCAGAGAGACTCCTTATGACGCCGTGCAAAATAGAAACTGTTAATCATCATATTCAACCTCAAATAAGCCAGACAGCTGTTAGTGTCTCACTGCTGCTGGCTATAACCGTGTTTGTTTTTTGTTTCAGTCATACTGTGTTTGCCTTGTCAAACATAGAAAACCTCGATACCAATAGCACAACTAATGCCGTCAGTAGCCCCGTCAGTAACGCCGCCACTAATGCCACCACGAACATTGATACAAACGCAGTTAAAAACCTGCCTGTTGTAAAACTGGAGCAGACCGATACGCTGGCACAGACAATACAGCAAATTAATGCTGCCCGGGTAGTACTGGTAGGGGAAACGCACACGAGATTGGACCATCACCTGGTTCAGCTGGAAATATTAAAGCTGTTATATCAGAAATCACCAAAGCTTGCTATCGGCGTTGAATGGTTCCAGCAGCCATTTCAAAAACATCTGGATGCTTATGTTGCAGGTGAAATGTCTGAACAGGAAATGCTTCACCTGACCGGTTATTTCGAGCGCTGGCGATTCGATTACCGACTTTATCAACCAATAATGCAGTATGCACGTGCACATAATATTCCTGTTATTGCGCTTAATGCCTCACGGGAACTAAGCAGTGCCCTGAGCCATTCAGGCTTCGATGATTTATCTGCAGAACTTAAAAAACAACTACCGCAGAGCTATGACTGGTCAGACAAAGCGTACGAAAAACGCCTTCGCAGTATATTTGATTCACATCCGGACTATCCAGGTGAATTTAAGGATTTTCTGCGTGGCCAGCTCACATGGGATGAAAGTATGGCCGAGTCTGCGGCACACTATCTGGAGGAAAATCCTGAGTCACGCATGCTCATTCTCGCAGGCAGTGGCCATATAGCGTATGGCTCGGGTATTCCCAACCGTATAAAGCGACGAATTGATGTAAAGCAATTTTCAATCCTGGTTTCTGAAGACTTTTTGCCAATATCGGAAAATATGGCAGATTTTCTGGTGTTATCCGCAAAACAGACACTTGAACCTGTTGGCCTTATCGGTGCTCTCCTGCAAACCGAAGGCAAACTGGTTGTAATCAAGGGTTTTTCAGATAACAGTGCCGCAAAAGATGCCGGCCTGGTGAAAGGCATGGTTGTTATAAGTGTTGATAATGAAACAGTAAAAAGTTTTGCTGACTTCAAATTGGCCATAATGGGCAAGAAACCGGGAGACAGTATTGAACTTCACTATCTTGAAAATGCAGAAGGCGGTAGCAAAGACATAAAGTCGGTTAATCTTGAACTCAGATAATAAATTATAAGGGTCGCTGTGATCTTGCCTCAATTTAATCAGAGATTCATTTTAATAATCAAAACCATCCACTTTTTCTTCATCAAAATCAATTGTGTTCTGACTTAATGTAATCGGTGTTTCGATTCCCAGAAACCCGGTCTTAAATACTATTTCCATCGATTTAACGTTATTCCAGATTGATGGCGATTTTTCTGCGCGTACCACTATTGTGGTGTTTGTGTTGGCCTGTAATTGTTTGGAACCTGGCTTAATCGACAGTACCGGGTAGTTTTTTCCATTGTTATCTTTTACTTCAATTAGTGAAATATCGCTTTTCTTGATACTGATATTTCTTTTTGCCTGGGGTGAATATGCAAGGTGCACATGGAATACCGTTTGTGTTTTCACACTGGTGTTCTTTTGACTTTTCTTTTTATATGTTTCGATGACCACTTTCTGAAGTTTTATATCCAGATCGGTAGTTCGAACTTGTTCTTTTGAAGTTAATGGTGCGTTGCCCATATATTGCCAACTGCCATCATCTTTCAAGCGTACACGGGTACCATCTTTTGTGTTGACGTAGCGATCTGTTGAAAGGTATTTCCAGGTGCCGTCACTATTAAGGATGACTTCGCGGCCATCGACGGTGACTATTTCTTGCTTAACTGCTGCTGGCTTATCCGCTGACGACATAACCGGTTCGCCATAGCTGACAGGTATGAATGACAAAGATGCCAGGGCGAAAAGAGTGGATGATTTGATTAGTATTTTTGCCATCGGTAGTGATTTCATATTATGAGAAAAGGGATAGTCATGGTTGTAAATCAATGGTGGAGAAAAAGCTGTCAGACACTCGGTTGATTGTATAGCGTAAAAGAGAGCAGAGTACCTAATTCTCTAAAATAATTATTATATGGCATAATTTATATACGATCATAAACACAATAAAATAATTCGGGTTCGTTTAGGTGAGCAATATGAAATATCGCAAACTTGGTAATACTGAAATTGATGTAAGTGTCATCTGCCTTGGCAGCATGACCTGGGGCCAGCAGAACACGCGAGAGCAGGCGTTTGAACAAATGGATTATGCACTATTACAGGGCGTGAATTTTATTGATACGGCAGAGCTTTATGCCATACCGCCACGGACTGAGACATACGGGCGAACCGAGGAAATTATCGGCGAATGGTTGCAGGCACGGGGGGCACGTGAACAGCTTGTACTGACCAGCAAAATTGCCGGGCCCGGAGAAGACTGGATACCGCATATTCGTGGTGGCGCCACCCGTTATGTTCGGGGTGATATTGCTCTGGCGCTGGATGCCAGTCTTAAACGCATGCAGACTGATTATCTCGATCTGTATCAATTACACTGGCCGCAACGTGAGGCTAATTTTTTTGGCAAGCTTGGTTTTGAAAAACCCTCAGAAGAGCACATTACCCCGCTTCTGGAAACTCTGGAAGCGTTGGCTGAGCAGGTGAAGGCCGGTAAAATCCGCCATATCGGTTTATCGAACGAAACCCCCTGGGGGGTGATGCAGTTTCTGCATTATGCCGAGCAGGCGGGGTTGCCGCGTATTGTTAGTGTGCAGAACCCTTATTGTCTGCTGAACCGCAGCTATGAGGTTGGTCTGGCGGAAATCTCCTGGCGTGAGCAGGTGGGACTGCTGGCGTATTCGCCACTGGGTTTTGGTGTGCTCTCGGGCAAATACCTCGATGGTGCTTTACCTGATGGTTCTCGCCTGTCACTGTTTCCGGAATATACCCGTTACAGTTGTCCCGCAGCGGTGGCGGCTACCGAGGCTTATGTAGCACTGGCGCGAAGCCATGGTCTGGAGCCAGCGCAGATGGCGCTTGCTTATGTCAACAGCAGGCCGTTTTTGACCAGTACTATTATTGGTGCAACTACCATGCAACAGTTACGCAGTAATATTGATAGCATCAATTTGGCTTTATCGGATGAGGTGTTATCTGCGATCGAAGAAATTCATAATGCACACGCTAATCCGAGTCCTTAATTCGAGTGCTAACGACGAGGACGTGGAAAAGTATTAGTTTTAGAGCCGGAGCGGATTGAACCATTTGGTATTTTGTAAACAGGCAACAAAGAGGAGGATCCTTGTCTCTGCTTTTCTTCAGGCCGTTTTCTACAATATACGATAACACCTTGATTTATAGTCATTCGTCACCATATAAACAGACAGTACAATTAATTTTAACGACTTGACGAGGCAATATAAATGCTAGAAATTAAACGCGATGGTGACGGTTATCTGGTCGACATGAACGAATGGACGCCTGAAATAGGTCGCGCTATGGCAGAGAGCGACGGGGTAGAACTCGACGAAGCCAAATGGGATCAGATAGTCAAAGCAAGGGAATACTATGAAGATAACGCAGTGGTTCCTCCTATCCGCAAATTCGCCAAGTATATTGGCATCGATCAGAAGGAAATATTCAAAATGTGGATGAGCGGTCCGATGAAGCCAATAACAAAATATGGCGGTTTACCTAAACCAACGGGTTGCGTCTAATTTGTAGTGATCTTTAGGGGTGGTGACAATTGAAAAACTATCTACGTTAATATCAACAGAATTATTACCCGTTAAGGTGTAGTCTTAAGCTAGAAATTGCTTAAGATGAGTTCTATTAAGGTTTTGTCATAACAAGAGATTACCTGTCACCCATAGCGGCTCAAGGCCTGCGTACGGGTGATGATCGTTGATAAATCTGTCCGATTCATGTCTCTCAGTTAACGGGACTGCAGTGAGGATTTATTTAAAAATATTGAGCAGAAATTAGTAATTCACATTAAAGTACTTAAAAAGTACTTAAAAGGTAACTAAACATGAACAGACGGAAAAATAGTTTTGCAATCTTGTCTTCTGTCGTTGATGCTTCTATTTCCTTTGCTTAGCTTCTCTATGCCAGAAAGTGGTGAGACGGTAACACGACTCGGTACTGTCAACGATGATTATTACGCTGCGGGTGGTACTGTTGATATTAATGCTGTCATTTCAGGTGATGCAGTAATTGCCGGCGGGGAATTGTTTATCGGGCATCATATCAAAGGAGATGTTATTGCCGCTGGTGGCTCGGTTCAGCTACGTGGAGACATTCAGGATGATGTTCGTACCGCCGGCGGGGATATTTCAATCGATGCCAATATTGGTGATGATCTTATCGCAAGTGGCGGACGAATTAACGTTTCTGCAGGTTCAACTATTGGCGGCGAGGTATGGCTGGCTGGCGGTGATGTACGTGTCGCCGGAACGGTTAACAAAGACCTGGTTATAGGTGCCGGTAGCATTCGACTATCCGGTACGATTCATGGCAATGTGAGACTCGAAGGTGGAGAGATACAAATCCTCGAAGGAGCCATTATCGATGGGGATTTACATTACAGAAGCCCCAATGAAGCGAATATACATTCTGCTGCCAAAATAACGGGCAATGTTACTTACGAGCAGGTCGAGTGGGATCGCTCTCACAGAGGCGCTGGCATTTTCTTTATTATCACCATGATCGTTGCCAGTTTTGTCCTGTATATAGCTTTTCCCTGGATTCACCATGTCAACAGCTGACAGGATTTCAGTCGAGCCACTGAAAAGTCTTGGTGCAGGTTTCCTGGTACTCATCATCGCGCCCATAACCGCATCATTATTAATGGCACTTGTTCTGGGTATATGGATTGGCCTGAGTATTATGGCGCTTTATTTCGTGGCATTACTAATCGGTTTTCTGGTTTCCTGTTTCTTTGTTGGCGACTGGCTAGCAAGGCGCTTCAATAAGGATGTTTCATCGACCGGTCGAAGATTTATTTCTGTTGCTTTAGTCATTCTTGTGCTGGGACTATTAAAGAATATTCCAGTGATTGGAGCTTTGCTTATATTTGCGCTGCTGCTGTCAGGACTCGGCGCAGTGATATTGCAGCTTAAAGATATGTATAGTCAATCGGATCATGCCTGATCTAACGCACTGCTTACGTGATTTACGGTTACACTAATCAGAAAGGCGCTGCTCACTTAAGCAACCGCATCCCGATGTAGAAGATGGTGGTATACTCAGCATTTTATATACTCTAAGTAGAATGAACAAATGAAGAATACATGCTGTTTATTTTATCGTTTGGTTTTGTATTGCAGGATAATCAAAAGGAGTGTGGACATGCTATCACTCTACTTCGTGCGCTGTCGATACAAGCTCATGCTTGATGAAGGCCTGGCACTTAACCAGTTTTGATTTATCACCGGTAAACTGCCGTTTACCATTAGACGATACCAAACCAGGTATTGCGCTCCCCGGACTGACTAGCGACGGATCCTTATGCCGTAGGTTTCGCCAGGCTTAGCAGTGAACTCTGCCCCAGGATAATTCTATCTAAACATCCATGTCATGATAGCTCTAGAAAAAAAAGTTAGCGATAAAGCGAATTATTCGTTAATAATATTAATTTCAACACGACGGTTTTCAGCACGGCCCTTTTCCGTTTTATTGGTGGCTACTGGTCTGCTTTCTCCATATCCCGCGGTTTTGATGCGGCTCTTTGATAACTCACCAACTTCAATCAAAAATTTACCGACATTCTCGGCTCGTGCTTGTGAGACTGACTGGTTAATGTTGTCAGATCCTGTTGAGTCAGTGTGCCCGGTAATCTCAATACGTGAATTAGGGAAAATCTTTATCGCACGTATTATTTTATTCATCAGTGGGAAGTTGTCAGTCTGAATTTCACTTTTTCCAGAAGGAAACTGGAATCCATGTGCAGAGATCAAAACATTTTGTCGTTGACGATATACGTTTGCTTCTTTTGCCGTAAACATAGCCTGTACTTCTTCAAATTTTTCTTTTCTTGCAGTTTCCTTTTGTAGTATGGCTGTGCGTTCTATTTCTGTTAATGCTAACTGCTCACTATATTCAACTTCGGCAGACTTAAGCTGTTTTACAGTTTTTTTAAATGATTGCACCATATCGTCATTGGCTTTATTGAACGGGAGTGGCCCACCAATAGGTTCATTAATTGTGTTCAGCTGCTGTTGATACCAAAGCACTATATCTTCCGTGGAGTAATCGCGACGTTCAAAGTCTTTGACTGTTTCGGTGATAGACGAACTTTTTTCAGCCAGCCATTGTGCTTTTATTGCCTGGACATTTGCCTTGTCGGTTTGTGTTCGGTCGGCCTCAAGGATACTTTCAGCTAATGCCAATGTTTCTTCAGCCTCGGCAAGTGTTTTTGGCGCATATTTTTTCGCGTCATGGTTTTTAGCATCCGCTATAGCGGATTTGGCTTTTTCTGCGGTACCCATTTTCAAGGTTGCAAGTTCAAGTTTTGTGTAACCTTCGATAAGTTCAGGTCGGAGCTGTTTCGCGTCCTCAATTTTGCCGTTTTCAATCAACGCTGAGGCCTTTTTAAGCTTCTTGTCCATCTCAGCGAGTTTATCGCCCTGCAGTGAAACGACGCCAGCAGAAATTGCGCGTTGACGAGCATCTACTACTTCGCTCAGTATTTCACGACTCTTTTGTGTATCGCTATTTAGCTTATCAATGGTCTTCAAGCCTTCAGCAGCTGCTTTACTTGCATTATCCTGTTCATTATTATGCGCAGCATCCATTGCACTATCCAGTGAATCACTGGCCCTGGCATAGCTTTCAGGTGCAAATAATTCTGCCCCTTTGGATTTCGAATTTTTAACGGCTGAATCGAGTTGCGTGACCTGTGGATACAGCTCCAGAACCTGTTCCTGCGTTAATTTAGGTTGTGATGACGCGCAGCCACCCAGAACGATAATTGCGGCTAGCAGATTTAGCTTTAACAAGTTTGTTATGATTTTCATTATCATTCCCCAAATTTAAGATTTTATAATACTTGTCAATAAAAAAGTAGTTAAGACATATATCAATACACTACTGTCCCGTTAACTTTATTATCAGTGCCTGCGTATGTTGATACATCTAACAAAACCAGCATTAGTTACAATCGAGACATGAATCCGTCACACCCAGCAATGACGCGCCGTGAAACCATCCATGGTGACTCAACACCCGCATCCATGCGGGTGATGGTCATTGCTGGATATGCCCAATTCATGTCTCTGGCAGTTAACGGGACAGCAGTGATATCAATATTATTAATATTTATTCTTACAATTAGACTCCAGTGAAGAACATAAGTCACATTCTATATAATAACTTTAACAGTAACACTGGAGGAGTGAAGGGGATCGGTGTTCAGTGCCAGACTCTAATCAACTAAAGCAGAGCTTCCTTAGGTGCTACAAAATGCGGGGTGATTCAGAGAAATTACATATTGATCAAATACTGTATGTTGTTAAATAATAATCTCACCTTGTACGTTATATCGTCCTTTTTTTGTCTGTCTGCAGACCATGGTTGATCAACATTGATATCTTTCGCTAGCCTATTGGGTGTAATATTTAGACCCGTTAGAGAAGACAGACCACCATTTACTATCAACAATTAACGATCAATCCCTATCAGGAGGAAATTAATCATGATAAAAGCCTTTGCAGCGTTTGAACCTAAGGGTACGCTTAAACCCTTTGAGTATGATCCGGGTGAATTAAAAGATAATGAGGTTGAGATTGATGTTCTCTACTCGGGTATTTGTCACAGTGATTTGAGTGTTATTGATAATGACTGGGGCATGACCCAGTACCCTGTTGTGCCCGGGCATGAAGTAGTCGGCAAGATTGCTAAAATCGGTGACCAGGTTAAACATTTCACTATGGGTCAGGTCGTGGGGCTGGGCTGGCATGCAGGTTACTGCAACGAGTGCGCGCTTTGTCGCAGCGGTGACCATAACCTTTGCGCTACTTCACAGCCCACTATCCTTGGTCATCATGGGGGTTTTGCCGACAAGGTGCGCGCGCAGGCAAATAGTGTGGTGCCGATTCCAGAAGGTATGGATCTGGAATCTGCCGGCCCGCTGTTTTGCGGTGGCATCACTGTGTTTAATCCCCTGGTTCAGTTTGATATCAAACCTACAGACAAAGTGGCGGTTATTGGCATCGGCGGTCTTGGCCACATGGCGCTGCAGTTTCTTAAAGCATGGGGTTGTGAAGTGACGGCTTTTACTTCCAGTGAAGCGAAAAAAAATGAAGCGCTTGAATCTGGGCGCTCACCATACATTAAATTCCCGCGATCAGAATGACATAGAAGCGGCAGTCGGCAGCTTTGATCTGATTATTTCTACGGTCAACGTTAAGCTGGACTGGAACTTGTATCTCAGCACGCTGCATGCTCGCGGGCGATTACATTTTGTTGGTGCGACATTAGAACCGCTGGATATCAATGTGTTTTCACTCATTATGAATCAACGTTCTATCTCTGGCTCCCCGGTAGGCAGTCCTGCCACAATTACTAAAATGCTTGAGTTTGCCCGACTCCACGACATCAAACCCGTTATCGAAAAATTTAGCTTCGATAACATAAATGAAGCGATCACACGATTAAGAAACGGCAATGCGCATTACCGTATTGTGCTATATCGTTAATTCATAAAATATAAAAATGATTGATATAAATTCAACTGCCGATACGGTTATTGTCCTGGATTTTGAAACCACAGGTCTGTCGCCTGATTACGGTGATCGTGCCATTGAAATAGGTGCGGTGAAATTAGTGAACGGTGAATTAGTTGATCGTTTTCAACAGTTGATGAATCCTCATAAGCGCATAAGTGCCTTCATTGAGAACTATACGGGCATTACCAATAAGATGCTTAAGGGCACCTCTATTAATTGCTTATGTCCTCTGCGTGACCTGAAGCGTGTAGCTGCAAGGCGTGAGCCGCAGCAGAATGGTTATTCCATTCTCAAGGCTCACAACGCATATGTCCATGGAAGGACGGTAGTAGGGCAATGCAGGAGCAATTGCCGAGCAGATGCATGCTTCAGGCTGCGCCCTACGGGGCTTTACGACCAGCCCAGACTCTGCGTTGCGCTTTTTCGACAGGCCCATGTGTATTAACTGTGGGCATGGCTTCAAAAGCACGTCTTGATTCTGAACTGGTCGTAAAGCCAGAGGGCACAAGCAATTAATAGAGGTGCCCTTAACAAGGCGGCGCCCTGTGAGGAAGTGATGCTGGCATTTGCTGATTTTATCGAGGATTATAATCTAGTACTCTATCATCCTGATAATGACGGGTGCAGCATCGCTGTGGTGTTTCGCAACAAGGCACAGTACGCAGGCAATGGCCATAGTCCTTGTCAAGTGCTGTAACGCAGTGGCGAGACACCACAGCGATGCCCGAAGGGTTGGTCTGTCAACGTCCATGGCATCGTTACACCTCTTGCAAAGGACTAAGGCCATTTGCTGCGAGGCGTGCCTTACCCTGAACGTTGACAGACCAACTGCACCCGTCATTATCAGGTTGATAGAGTACAAGTAGCACACAATGCGTCATTTGATTCTCGCTTTCCTGGTTCAGAGCTTAACCGTGTTAAGCGTAATCAGCATGGGCCGTTTGCCTGTTCTATGCTGATATCCCGGCGGGTTTATCCTGATGCACCCAATCATAAACTGGGTACCCTGGTTAAATACAAAACCTTGCCCAATGATGGTACCTTCCATAGAGCGCTGGCCGATGCACAAATGACGACGCATTTATGGCTAAGTATGATGTCGGATATAAAGCAGGATCACGCATTTGAAGTGATACCGTTTAAAGTGATGCAGACATTATCTCGCACATCGAAAAATGCGGCTTCAGGTTTTCTTGCCCGTGAGTCTTATCATTATTGATACAATCAATGATAGACCACCGTTTTTTCCCTATAATCATCAGCAACCAACAGAAGAAGATCACGGTTATTCTTTTTTGTAATTTAACTCGTGGTCTATCTTCGATTTCGCCGTATTTTAGTGGTCAATCTGCTATTCTCACTGACTAAACAATAATTAAAGAGGACGAACCATGGGTATTGATGAATTGTTGGGTGTGATTTTTAACTTTTGGACAGGGCTAGCCGTATTAATTATTATCCTGGTGAAGTCCTCGATCAAGTTTGTGCCGCAGAATCGTGCGTTTGTCGTCGAGCGATTTGGAAAGTATAACAAAACCATGGTTGCCGGCCTGAATGTACTTTTTCCCTTCATTGATAAAGTGGCATATGACCAGTCATTAAAAGAACATGCTTTTGATGTGCCCAGTCAGGCAGCGATTACCAAAGATAATATTTCACTGGTGGTGGATGGTGTGCTGTATCTGAAATTACTTGATGCTTACAAGGCATCTTACGGTGTTGATAATTACGTGTATGCTGTCAGCCAGTTGGCACAAACTACTATGCGTAGTGAAATTGGTAAAATTGATCTGGATAAAACATTCGAAGAGCGTGAAAGCCTGAATATAAATATTGTAAATGCAATTAATATGGCGTCAGAACCCTGGGGTGTGCAGGTGATGCGTTATGAAATTAAGGATATTGAACCACCGCGTACTATTTTAGATGCGATGGAACGCCAGATGAAAGCCGAACGTGAAAAGCGAGCCACTATTCTGGAGTCTGAGGGTAATCGTCAGTCGGCTATTAATGTGGCTGAAGGTGCCAAACAGGCTCAGGTGCTGGCTGCCGAAGCGGATAAGGCCGAACAGATATTACGTGCAGAAGGTGAGGCGCAGGCTATTATCGCGGTTGCCGATGCACAGGCAAAAGCCCTTGATACAGTCGGTCAGGTTGCTAATACAATAGAAGGTCAAAAAGCGATTCAACTGGATCTTGCGGCTAAAGCGATCGAGGCAAAACACGCCATCGCCAAAGATTCAACCGTGGTGTTATTGCCTGAGGGCAACAGTAATGCGGCAAATGTGGTTGCAGAGGCCATGACCATTATTAATACCTTAAATAGCGATAAAACAGTTAGCTAATAATCGCCGGCCAATAATCGCCGGCCAATGATAAGTACTAAAAACGGGGGACAAGATGATTACCGATTATATTGTCAATCACCAGGCAGAGTTCTGGCTGATGCTTGGCTTTGCCATGCTGGCTATTGAAGTTGTTACCGGCTTTACCACCGGTGTTTTTTTGTTTGCTGGTTTGGGTGCACTAACGACCGGGGCATTGATGAGTTTTGCTGTGCTGCCAGAAACATGGATTGCGGGCGTTTCCTGTACCGGTATTAGTTCGGGGATTATTACTTCACTGCTGTGGAAGCCATTGAAAAATTTACAGGATGATTCTCCATTAGAAAAAGACAATAGCAGCGACCTGATTGGCCATGAGTTTGTAGTGGAAAGTGATATTGCGGTGAACAAACCGGGCTCTACACATTATTCGGGTATTACCTGGAAAGTTGAGATTGATAAGGATGCAGGTATAAGCACCATTCAGGCAGGGCAAAGGGTATCGGTTAGTTCGGTTGACGTGGGTGTATTCAAGGTTAAATTGTCACAGTAAAAGCTCATGATGAATACACGAATAATCATTAACGGTAAGGAAGTATGTAATCCTTTTACAAGAATTTTATTGATACTTGGTGCGATTATTATTGCGGCATTGGTCACGGCCATCGTTATATTTATTCTGCTGCCAATAATTGGTGTTGCCGTGACACTGTCAGTAGGGTTCATTATGATCTTTATAGTTGCGATTATGGCGAGTGTTGCAGTGCTGATACTGGTTACTATCATTTCAAGCTGGTTATTTGGCTCGATGGAATGTCGAATAGAAAGGATTCACCGCAAATAAGAATTAACCCGGATATTTCATAGGAATACTGAAAAATCAACTTAACACTATTGTGTTAATTACGCCTACAGGAAGAAGAGGCATGGATAAAATAATAATTGAACACTCTCTTAAATTCTAATTCATCAATCAGCTTTTACTCTTGTAGTTATTGAAATTGTCATTATTTATGGGTCGGTGACTTTCGAAAGCTATTAGCATCAATGTATCACCGACCCTTTTTTACTAGTATACCTACTCGTATACCTCCTCGAAGTAAGATATTGGAAATATAATGCGTGTTTTGTTATTCGCAGTAAACGTAGTATTTACTGTGATTGAGCAACATATGTTCGATACGTATTTCAGTTTGGGATTCCTGTGAATATGTAGACACCTGTTGTAATTCCAGTTGAGAATCGTAAGGTTCCAGTTCATTATTGGCAGTAAGGCTCATTCCAACAAAATCTGAAGTATTGTAATTGTTGCTCATTTTGCTATCCTCATTGTAAATTGTTAGTCGTTATACATTACATGGTTATACAATACATAAAACATGCCAGTTGTATTTTATTACAGTAATAATTCTGTAAGCAACTGATTGTTATGATAAATATTATGAGTAGAATTGTTATTGTTATCTCTCCAGAACTGTTTGCGTGCAATATTGTTGTGCAAAATAAATAATTTAGTAACAGATTGGTGCAACAAAGAAACAATGCGGACATAGTATAAGATCCCGTGTCGTATAAATTAAACCGGTTTTGTATTCCAGTCTTCCTGCTAGCGGGCTGTGCTTTGTACATTCGCAATCGTTGCTAACGATTTGGTCGGGATGACAGCCTGGTGAAGTCAGGATATGGTTTACGCTACTAGTTAGGACAATTTCCGACACTATCCTTCAGAGTCACAATGAATACAATTTCGATAACAGGTTTTAGCGAACCATTTAGCTCGATGAGTCATTTACTGGGTGCGCTGGTTTTTTTTGTATACGGCATTAAGTTGATATACATGGCTCGCAGCCATACTGGTTGGGCTATTGCTGTCGGCGTGTTTGTGCTCTCGGGTGTTTTTTTGTTATCCATGAGTGGTGTTTTCCATTTATTGGATTTACAGGGTGTTAATCGCGCTGTCTTACAGCGACTGGATCATGCCGGTATCTTTGCTTTAATCGCCGGTACTTTTACACCGGTACATAGCATTTTATTTACCGGCTTCTGGCGCTGGGGTTTTCTAATAGTTATCTGGTCATTGGCTATTGCCGGCATTACCTTGAAATCAATATTCTTTAATGAGCTGGCAGAATGGGTGGGGCTGGTGGCTTACCTGGGGCTCGGCTGGTTAGGTATTTTATCGGCATATTTGACGCATCGACTTCACGGATTTGCCATTATCAAACCTCTGCTCTATGGTGCACTTGCTTATACAGTCGGTGCCAGCCTTGAGTTCCTGCGCTTACCTGTCGTTATCTCCGGCATCATTGGGCCACACGAGTTATTTCACATTGCGGTATTAGCGGGACTTGCCTGGCACTGGATATTTATCAGGGATCTACTGTTGATGAAACAGGGCGACATGATAGATATTTCAAAAACAATCGAATAAACAGGATCTGGATGGCTAATGATAATGGGGGTGCTATTACTAATCATCGGTGCGTTGCTGGATTTTGCACCCTGGTCGCTGAACTGGTTTGGTAAGTTGCCCGGTGATATAGGTATAGAAACAGCGTCTGAAAAAATTTTATCCTTATCATTTTGATACTCATCATCAGTGTAGTATTGACGCTTATTTTCAATATATTCAAATACTTATAAAATATATTTGATAAATTACATCTGAATCTCATAATTTTGTAACACCTTGATTTTTTGCTTTCCGTCCCCATATTATATTATTAACCATAAACATCAGTAATTACTTTACGAGGCAATAAATATGCAAAACTATGAACGTGATGGCGACGGCTATCTTGTCGATATGAACACCTGGTCACCTGAAATAGGCCGCGCTATGGCTGAGACCGATGGCGTGGATCTCGATGACAGCAAATGGCAGCAGATACTCAAAGCCAGAGAATATTATGAGGATAACGCTGTCGTTCCGCCGATCCGAAAATTCGCCAAATATACAGGCATCGATCAAAAAGAAATATTCAAAATGTGGATGACTGGCCCGATGAAACCGATAACCAAATATGGTGGTCTACCAAAACCAACTGGTTGCGTCTGATCTAGCAGCCATGATAACAAGGGTCGAAGAGTGTATGCTCTCTGGTCCTTTTTTTATGCTTTGGCATACGTCAGGCGTGATAATAAATGTGTACCGTGATAACTGTCCAGACTGCTGACGACAACACTCTTGATGCGTTCGATAGCTACATAGCCATCTTCTTCGACAATGTCATCTTCAATATTTATGTATGTTATTTCGCCGATAATCATATCGGTGTTATTGATTGTTAAGTGATGATGTTCCCGCAGTTCCATGCCAAGTTGTATATGACTTTCTGCTACGAACGGTGCGGCGAAGTCAGGCTGCCATTGTTCTGTTAGAGCAACGGCCTCAAATTCTGATCTTTGTCTGGCATAACGTGCAGACGTTTGATGCGCCTGTTGATAGATCGCCTCATTCACCTGGTTGATACTGTAGTGTTTTGTTTCGAGTATATTTTCCAGGGTATGCCTTGCCACCGAGTGAGGTCGCACGATCATACCGAGTAAGGGCGGATGCGAACCAATATGAAAGACAGAGGTGAAGATAGCAAGGTTGGAATTATTTTTGCTATCACAGGTAGCAATCAGGTTTGCATTCTTAAAACCACTTAAGGCGTTTATGAAAAGTGCCCGATATCGATTATCCAGCAACTCGATCTCTTCTTTTTTTAACAACATATTAATAATATTTTTAAAACTGTCGGCGTTAAACGGGGTTAGTGCAAAATAATTGATAGCAGCGCGGCCGTTAAACATAGTGTAACAATTGATGTCAGTCTCATGCGTAACGGGATATACCAGTTGGGTAATCCTAGTGACTTCTCTACATAACGGTCATAAACAAAAAGTAAGATAAAGCCGACAAGTAAAAAAATCAGAGCGAACAGCACCGGCACTAACAGGGCAAGCCAGCCGACCAGAGCAGGCAAGACGCTGGCTATAAAATATTTACCACCTTGATCATCCTTGCTCGACATTACAACACCCCAATATATCGCGCCCATAAAACTAAAAATTATTGCTGCATAGGCTATCAATATTTGGATGCTGTCAGTGATATAAGGCAATCCTGTCCAGCTTCCGATACTGAATATGATAAACGGTATTAGCCCGGCATAACCGAGTGTTTTAGCAATGGTTTCGTTACCAGGCAATGGATTTATTCTCCCAGTCGATGAATGATAATGAGCCGTCTACCGTCTGGTTATTCATGATATTCACGAGATGGCCTGCAACAAAATCGGGGGTAAACAAGTTTTCTTTTTTTACTGAAGCCTGAAAAGGTTTTGATAAGGCTGTATCGGTTGTGCCCGGGTGGAACGAGATAATCTTTACATTTTTGGCTCGCCTTGCATATTCGATTGCTGCGGTTTTTAACAGCATGTTTAGTGCAGCTTTTGATGCACGGTAGCTGTACCAGCCGCCGGAACGGTTGTCACCGATACTTCCTATCCTCGCGTTAAAAACCGTGATAACACAGTCTGACGGCGCTCTAACGAGTGAGATCAGCGCTTTTAACCAGAGCAGTGGAACGATGCAATTGATGGTAAAGACTTCCTGTAATGCGCTGATATCGATGTCTTCCATGCGTTTTTCCGGCCAGACATTTTCGTTATGTAAAATACCATTGCAGATGCATACCCGGCTTATTGAGTCCAGGCTTTTTGCATCCATTAATGTTTTGATTTTTTCACAGGCTTCAGTAATTGATGCCTCACTGTAATCGCAGTGTATCCTGTCCATTGTATCGTCCTGACCAGTATCGTGGGTTACTGTTAGCTGTCTACTAACGGCGAAAACATTGAATATGTTTTCATCCTCTTGCCATCTGTTACACAATGCAGAGCCAAGGCTGCCACTGGCACCGATAACAAGTGCGGCTGACCCTTTCATGATTGAATTGACTGCGTTGCGGACATTGCTGAATCAATCACGGTAGAATCGGATGTCCGCTAAACATAGATCTGCCTGAAATTCTCGCCCTATGGCAACAAGACCTATGCGTTTTAGTTCATCCTGCGCAAACTTATGGAAGGTTTTATATTTCTCCAGCTCTGAAAAAGCTATGCGATATGTTTGCCAGTCACTACCTGCGGTAAAACTAGATCTATATGATTGCCATGGAAACCAGAGTTCAGCGGTACGGAAGTGAATGTTATAAAGTTCGTTGTTACCAGCGACTTCTATCTCGATGCCGGTATAGGCTGAAGCATCAAAAACACCCCGGTCCGATAGAGACAGTGCTATCTGCACAAATCCACCATTGTTTTCAGTCGTGACATTGCCACGCATACGCAGACAGTTTCTACCTTTATAGTTATCCAGGATTAACTCACCTTGAGACAGGCCTCCCATGACATTATCAGTTACCAGCTGCCAGTTGCTACCAAGGTTCGACGTAACATCGTTGTTGCTACGGTCATCTATAATGTGATTATCATTATTCATCTCACTGGCGATCGCGCTGTTGACTAGTCCAGTGCTCATTATAAGGCTATTCATCAGTATAGGTAACCGTATTTTTAAGGGTGAAAATCTGCAATTTCATGAATCATATTTTATAAATTAACAGACACATGTTCGATTCTCTTTCTATTGTTAAGTAGTGTTTTTATTAATCATCGCTGTAAAAAAACACCGGAGAGGGCTAGGACACTCTCCGGCGGGCTCAAGGTTATCAACAAAATGTGTGTAACTGAGTGACATTGAATGTTTATACCAGAGCCCAACTGTGGAGATTAACCTTCATCAATACCGCTATCGATCGGATTGTGAATTATTTCGTGAAGTCGACTTCCAGGAACTACGGAGGACAAAATTTCAATATCTTCTAATTCTGCTGCAAGTATGGCCTTGTCATAAAACTTTTCGATAGCAAGGTTATGTTCTTCATAATTATTCATTATCTTTCTCCAATAAATGGTTTTTTGAATTTTCTAACGATGGGCATTTCAGCTCTATTTGGATATCCCATGAGTTAATTATATGGATTATTTATCTTTTGTCTAGGACAAATAGCATTAATGTTGCTATTTTTTTAATATTTGTCTATAATGTTACTATGAATTATGAATATTTATCCATCAGTGCAGTTGAACGTGACAGCGGCATAGCTCGCGATACACTGCGAGTCTGGGAGCGTCGCTATGGGTTTCCTGAGCCCCTTCGTAACGATAAAGGCGAGCGCATGTACCCTGAAAGGCAGCTACGCCGACTACAGCGTATTCGACGTCTGCTCGATCAGGGCTTACGCCCGGGAAAAGTGGTGGCGCTGAATGATACAGACCTGGATTTAGTCGAAGCTGAGCTTTACCCGGTTGTCTCAACCCATGAGTCAATCGAACATATTTTGACCGTGTTGCAGACAACCGATGGCTCTGAGCTGGAAACAGTACTGTCACAGCTCTATCAGCAGCAAGGCATGCAGACATTCATAACAGAAACAGTAGTACCGTTGCTGTATACCGTTGGTGAACGCTGGGCGAAAGGACAATTACACAATTTTGAAGAGCACCTGCTTTCAGAAGTACTGACACATTTTCTCAATAGTGAAATTTCCGCCATACAGAAAATCACTAAAAAACCACGTGTATTGGTCGCAACCTTGCCTGGTGAAGAACATACACTTGGACTTTTGATGTTTTCGGGATTGTTGTCTGCAGGTAATGTAAGCGTGATCAACCTAGGTGGTGAAGTTCCCCTGGATCAGATCGTTTCAGCGGTTGATCGTTTTAATGTGGATGCTTTAGGGGTAACTTTCAGCGGCGCTTATCAATATGAAAATATTCGCAGTAACCTGCTCGAATTGCGTGATTCTATTCCGGAAAATGTGGATCTATGGGTAGGAGGCGAAGGCGTAAAACGTATGCGTAAGTTACCACCCGGTGTTACCAAATTTACTTCATTCGATAAATTCCCGTTCTGATATGTTATCGAAAATATTTAAGTCAGAGGCATAGATGCGAATTATATTATTCTTAGCCGTATTACTGGGTAACACCCAGCTGACCGCCAGAGAGTGCTCCGAACTACTCGATTTTACTGTCCGCACTCTGGATAAAGAAACGCAGTTAAACCTGTGTGATGAATACCAGGGTAAAGTCCTTTTAGTAGTAAATACCGCTAGTCGCTGCGCCTATACCGATCAATATGATTCACTGGAAAAATTGTATAAACAGTATCAGGAACGTGGACTGGTGGTACTTGGTTTCCCGTCAAATGATTTTGGTCATCAGGAGCCAGGTACTGAAAAAGAGATCAAAACATTCTGCAGGATGACCTATGGAGTCGAGTTTCCCATGTTCAGCAAGACACGTGTCAGCAAACATAATGCTGATCCTTTCTACCGGAAGCTGGCTGAAATCTCTGGAATTTATCCGCAGTGGAATTTCCATAAATATCTCATCGATAGTGACGGCAAACTGGTGAAGAGTTATCAAAGTGCTATCGACCCCCTGAATACAAATGTTATCAATGATATAGAAAAAGAACTACGCCGCGTAAGATTTTAGTGAAATGGTATTGCAGCTCTCTCAGGTTTATATCAAACAAGCTGCTTTAAATAGACGATAGAATATAACTATCAAGGTAGTAGAAATAAATGATTTTATCTATTCAATATTAGTCAACATAATACACCATGAGCAGATCAGAACTGATGCTGCCGTAACCTAAGAAAATGTAACAGGAGAGAATGATGCTAGAAAATAAACAAGGCGAACGCGTGCCGAACGTCGTATTTAAGACCCGCAGCAACGGTGAATTTGTTGATGTAAATAGCGATGATCTGTTTAAGGGTAAAACAGTCGTCGTATTTTCACTACCTGGTGCATTTACCCCGACATGTTCTTCGACACATTTACCACGCTATAACGAACTGGCTGATACATTCAAAGACAACGGTATCGATGAGATCGTCTGTCTGTCGGTGAATGATGCTTTTGTCATGGATGCCTGGAAACAGAACCAGGAAGCCGACAATGTCACTCTGATACCGGACGGTAATGGTGATTTTAGTCGCGGCATGGGCATGTTGGTCGATAAATCAGATATCGGATTCGGTGAGCGCTCATGGCGTTATTCGATGCTGGTCAAAGACGGTGTCATCGAGAAGATGTTTATCGAAGACGATGTGCCGGGCGACCCTTTCGAAGTATCTGATGCAGACACGATGCTGACATATATCAATGCTGAAGCCAGGAAACCACCTGCAGTGAGTATAATTACGCGTCCCGGATGTCCTTTCTGTGCACGTGCGAAACAGATCCTGTCAGAGCACGGTCTGGATTATGACGAGATCAGTTTAGGTACACATGCAGCGACACGTTCCGTTCGCGCTATTACAGGCATGGAAACCGTACCACAGGTTTTCATCGATGGTGAGCACATCGGTAGCAGTGAAGATCTCGAAAATTACTTTGCTTCGACTGACGAGAAATATGCAGCCTGATTGAGTAACTACATTGAGTAATGCTTTGGCGGGCCCAAGCTGGCTCGCCAATACTCAAGGCTTAATGACTGGATAACCATGATGGAATGAACTAGTACATTTTTATCTTCTCTATCATCATGGTATATAGATACTATTTTTTGATTTCTTTTTATCATGTTATTTTGAATTCATGATTGGTCAGCGGGCATTCGTCAAGGTTAAACGCTTCGTTACCTTGATATCTATACGCGATATAAGAAGGTGAAGATAATGGTTGCACTACAGGCGACATTAACACGTCAGAAGAAAATTTTTCTGATGGCTCTATTCATCGCTATCATTACTGCGTGTTCATTTAAAACATGGTATAACCAGCTGGATTATCTGATTCCATCTTATCTAGAAGGTCTGGTTACATTCGGTGACATTCTTGAGAAAAAAGTCGACCAGCGCACACAGCTGCTTATTAACTGGCACCGCAATACGCAGCTAAAACAGTATGCTGAATGGTTACGCAGATTACAACGGGATGCAGGTCCACAGCTAACAGAAGCACAATTATTCCAGCATATCGCTACATTGGAGTCTTTCTGGTTATCTCTATCGCAAAAAATAAATGAGGAAATGACGATCTTGCTGCCTTTGCTAAATAGCGAGCAACGTCGGGAACTGTTTGCAAGCATTGCTGATAAGAACCAGGATTTTCGTGATGACTATATCGATCTCGATGAACAGGAACGTATCGATTCGTTCACTGAATCTATGTTGGATAACTATGAGAACTGGCTGGGTGAGCTGACGGACGAACAGCAAGAAGCCATTGAGCTGGCGGCGAGTAAATTGCATAGCGCTGCCGGGTTGCGATTGCAGCAAAGATTGTTATGGCAGCGAGGTATTCAGGACATTCTTGATAGCAATGAGTCTGAGGCGGTTAAGTCTGAGCGACTGGCATTATTTTTTGCTGAATTTAAGATGGATAATGAAACAGGGATAAAAAGTAAAAACACAGCCAACCAGAAAATTATTGTGCAACTAACAGTACAAATAGTGCATAGCTTTACGCCTGAGCAGAAGGATTATTTTATTAGCAAGACGAACGACTATATTCGTATGTTCACTGAGCTGTCTGAAAACCGTTAACTCATCCAATATTGTCATTCGTAGGGTACGCCATGTTTTACCGTAACGTAAATAGAAACAATAGCACCATGGTGCGCACAGTGCACCCTGCAGGTTGGAATATTCATTTATTGTCTTTTTCTTTTTCAAGTATCGACTTCAAACCGGTCCACACATTTTTCATAATTAATGGCTGCGCTTTCGCTTTCGGATGCATGCCATCATCTTGCATTAACTCAGGGTTATCAGCCACCTGGTCGAGCATTTTAGGCAGCAGGGTTATGTCAAAATGATCAGCCAGTCGTTGATATAATTCAGCGAACTGCTTATTATAAACAGGGCCGTAATTGGGTGGTAGACGCACGCCGAGTAGCAGTATTTCAGCATGCTGTTTTTTACATGATTCGATTATGCTGGAAAGGCTGTTTTCAATTTCACTAAAAGCAAGGCCGCGCAAGCCATCGTTTCCACCCAGCGCGATAATGACAATTTCTGGTTTGTGGCTTTTCAGCATTGAATTGATACGGCTTAAACCGGTACGCGTGGTATCACCACTTATGCTTGCATTAATCACCTTGTAATCATAACCTTCGTTGATAACTTGTTGTTGCAACAACGCGACCCAGCCCTCATTGATATTGATACCATAGGCAGCACTTAAGCTGTCACCTAAAACCAGTATGGTAGCTGGTGTTTTATTTACGGCGAATACAGTATTGTTGACTATCAAAACCTGGCTAGCCATAACCAGGCAAAAAAGCACTGGTTTGATAGTTGTGCTTAATAAAGTTGTGCTTAATAAAGCGGAGAATTTTTTTATCATGATTAATGCAGTTGCTAATGTTTTTGTTGAAGCCCGTCAATTGGGCAAGCAGGTTATAACCCGAGACGGGGTACTGACTCTGCTAGATGATATCAACTTTACCATTGAAGCGGGAACTTCGGTAGCTATTCTTGGCGCTTCCGGTTCAGGTAAAACCACCTTACTTGGCCTGCTTGCAGGGCTGGATACACCGTCGTCCGGTGCAGTGTTTCTGGACAATAACAACCTCAATGATTTTGATGAAGACGGACGCGCCTTGCTCAGGGCTGAACGCGTGGGCTTCGTCTTTCAGAATTTCCAGCTGCTGCAGGGTTTAACCGCACTGGAGAATGTGATGCTGCCACTGGAACTGGCACAGGCACCGCATCCGCGAAAAACCGCCAAGGAATTGCTCACACGTGTAGGCCTGGGTGAACGACTTTTTCATTATCCGAACCAGCTGTCCGGTGGCGAACAGCAACGTTGTGCTATTGCCCGTGCTTTTTCTACAAAACCTCTCGTCCTGTTTGCGGATGAACCTACTGGTAACCTGGACAGTGAAACCGGTAAACGCATTATTAAGCTGCTGTTCGAACTTAATTCTGAACTGGGAACAACATTGATTATGGCAACACATGATGTGCAGCTTTCGCAGTTATGTAAACAGTCTATTCAGCTCGACGGCGGCAGACTGCTTAAACCTGGAAAACGCAGTTGACCGTTCTATTGAGGTTTTAACCATATGATTCCAAATACGTTTTCCGCAAAGAACACAGGCTCTGGACAAAATCGAGGGTTTGGCTTTTACTGGACTAACTCATGGCGCATGTTATGGCGTGACTGGCGCGGCGGTGAGCTAAATATTCTTGCCATTGGTCTTATCATCGCGGTAACCAGTATTACTGCCGTGGGCCTGTTCACAAACCGAATCGAACAAGGTCTGCAAATGCAGTCAGCTGAACTGATTGCTGCTGACCTGGTGATTACTTCCGGACGTTCCGATATTAACGATTTTATCGCTGATGCACGATCAAATGACTTTCAGGTAACCACCACGATACAGTTTCGTAGTGTGCTACTGGCTAACGAAGGTCTGCAACTGACAGAAGTAAAGGCGGTCAGCGAAGGTTATCCTTTACGCGGTGTGTTACGCATCAGTGACAGTGCTTTTGGTGATGATGAAGCAACCACTAGTTTGCCGGCACCGGGTGAACTCTGGGTAGAAGCACGACTCTTGACGCTACTGGGTTTAAACATGGGTGACAGGGTGGACCTCGGCAATGCAAGCTTCAAACTTGGCAAGATCCTGCGTTATGAACCCGACCGTGCCGGTGACCTGTTTAGTGTTGCGCCACGGGTGATGATGAACAGTCTCGATCTGGCAAGCACCGGATTGATAAGTACAGGCGCACTGGTAAATTATCGCGTGTTGATTTCGGGAGAAAGCAGCAGTATTAACAGTTATCGCAAGGCCATTACGAATAAGTTACGACCGGGTGAAAGCATTCTTACGCTTGAAGAAGGCCGGCCGGAACTGAATACTGCACTACATAGTGCTAAAAAGTTTCTTGGCCTTGCCGCACTGATCAGCGTGTTGCTTGCTGGCGTTGCAGTGGCGACGGTGGCAAACCGTTTTAGCAACCGTCACCTTAATAACAGCGCCATGATGCGCTGTCTTGGCGCCTCGCAGAAAACCATCATACAACTTTTCACTTTGGAAATGTTCTGGCTTGCACTGCTGGCCAGCAGTGTTGGCTGTTTTCTTGGTTTACTGACACAGTTTGTAATAACACAATTGCTTGATCAACTGGTGCTAACACAATTACCTGCACCATCTTTTACAGCGTTTTTTCTGGGTTATGCAACTGGCATCGTTTTGCTTATCGGCTTTGCACTGCCGCCATTGCTCTCCTTGCGCCGGGTGCCGCCATTACATGTGTTACGTAAAGATGTGCCAACGCAGCCGCCCCGTGTCTGGACCGTTTACCTTGCTGTGTTGTTGTCTATGTCGCTGCTGATGTATTTGCAGATCGGAGATATATTACTGGTTAGTGTGGTTGTTGGCGGCATTATGGCTACCCTGGTAATACTGGCATTGGCTGCTTACCTTCTCATTCTGCTGCTGAATCGTTTGCGTGGCAGAGTGGGTATAGCCTGGCGTTTTGGGCTGGCAAATATTTCACGCCGGCCAGGCAGTAGTGTGATTCAGATTGTGTCTTTTGGATTGGGGATTATGGTAATGCTGTTATTGTCTACTGTGCGTTCTGATTTACTCAACGACTGGCAAAACAGTCTGCCCGAAAATGCGCCGAATTATTTTGTGATCAACGTACAGCCTGATCAGGTAACACCAATAACAGATTATTTTCAAACTATGGGGGTCAGCAATACCAAATTATATCCCATGGTGCGGGCCAGGCTGGTGGAGATTAATAACAGCAAGGTGAATAGTTCAGACTATGAAAGTGAACGTGCAAAACATCTGCTGACCCGTGAATTTAATCTTTCATGGGCTGAGAATATGCAACTGGGTAATGCCGTGGTTGCCGGTTCATGGTGGAGCAGGGATGATTTTGGAAAACCTTTATTGTCACTGGAATCGAAACTGGCTGAAACCTTAAAACTGAAACTGAATGATGTTATTGGTTTCGATATTAATGGCACAGTTATGGATTTCACCGTGAGTAATCTTCGCACTGTCGACTGGGACACTTTCAATATTAACTTTTTCACCGTGGTGCCACCGGCTGTGCTCGAAGATAAACCGGCAAACTGGGTAACCAGTGTCTATCTCAATAAAAAGCAACGTTTGCAACTGGCTAGTCTGGTACGCCAGTTTTCCAACATTACGCTGATTGATGTGGAAACCATCATGAATCGTGTACGTGGTATCATCAATCGTGTCTCACTGGCAGTTGAATTTATTTTTCTGTTTACATTGTTGGCCGGTCTGGCTGTATTGTATGCGGCTATTCAGTCTAGTCATGATGAAAGGCGATTCGAAAACGCGGTATTAAGAACATTAGGGGCCAGCAAAAAAACCCTGATGCTTGGACTGTTTGCAGAATTTACCCTGCTCGGTGCATTGTCCGGTTTACTGGCCGGAGTTGCAGCAACGTCACTTGCCTGGCTACTGGCTAAATTCGTTTTCAAGTTTTCTTACCAGTTTGATATTACCGTGGCCCTGACAGGTATTATCTGTGGCATACTGATCGTCGTCATTGCAGGAATACTTGGAACACGTAGTGTATTAACATCGCCACCCATACAAAGCCTGCGCCAGGGTGTCTAGCCAGGATATTAAATTGGAACGCTGCTAATCTGATTTAAAACTATCAAATAGATGAAAGAATCAAAAGTCAGTATTGGATTAATTAATCCCAAAAGTCCGGAGAATGTAGCCTCGGTAATGCGTGCTGCAGGTAACTTTCAAGTCGATAATGTTTTTTATACCGGCAAACGTTATCCACGTGCTCTAAAGCTTAAATCGTGTACAGTGGATATGAGTCGTAAGGTAAGTCGGAATGTTCCGCTATCTGAAGTAACAAACCTTATAGATGACCTGCCTGAGAAGTTGAAAATAGTGTGTGTTGAATTTGCTGAGGATGCTATAGCATTGCCGGCGTATCAGCACCCGTTTAATGCTTTTTATATTTTCGGGCCAGAAGACGGTAGCATTAGTCAGCAAGTTATAAACAGGGCGGATGAGGTCGTTTATGTGCCCACCATCGGCTGCATGAACCTGGCGGCGACGGTTAATGTCGTTCTGTATGATAGATTAACTAAATCTTCTTTACGCTTTGAAAGCAATACGCTTATTCGTCAAAGCCGGGATATTAATAATAATTTAAAGGTTGCTAAATAAATCAGGCAAATAATATTTAAGGGTAGTCAATCCATTTTTATTGGTTTGTCGTTTGAAAGGTGGATACTTAAAATTTTTAGTTAGTTGAGTAATAATGCAAACTTTAATTGTTGGTTTCTACTTTCGACCACCTCTAACATTACGTGAATTAATGATTTCGGCCTGGTCTTTTGCGTGTTCGGTAACCGTCTTGAGAGAACCGGTTTTTTTGCATTCCATTATTGAATTGGCTAAATCGCCTTTTTGAATAACATAGCGAAACCAGTTATCACCTGGCATACCCTCCGGGGCGGTGGTTTTTTCAACCGTTATTACCTGGTATTTACTTTCTTTTGCTTCATTATGCATGCTTTAATGCCTCACTATTTATCTTCGTCGTGCGCGATGACCGGGTTTGCTTTTTTCTATGCGCGAGCAGTTATTTTCTGTGGCCTTGTTATGCTGGATTAAAACGCAAGACCTTGTAAATGTTGATCATTCCAGCAAGATGCAGTTTTTTCTGGCAGGATTATTTGCGGATGGTTGCTACGCCACGAACCTTGTTAAGGTTTCAGCCTTGAGGAAAGGATTACCGCGCTGAGAAGGAAGTGTAAATCAATAGACACCTGAACTCGACAGTCCAGTATACCTTATTTCAGCCTATAAAAGAATACTTAAAGGAGACGTAATAGGCGTGCGCTTTTACTACCTGAACACGAAGGCATCTACTTATGAGCATTATATTTGTGTTGCTAAGTTCACATTTATTACAGCTTAACCTAAATAAATCAGTTGAATCGTAGCGAGAGCGATCAAAGTGTTGAATATACGATACTTTATCGGTTATTTTGAGCGAAAACGTATCACCTATACGGTGAGTTCAAAATGTTCGAGAAAGTCTTGTAGATTCAGTGCATTGGTCGTTCGCAGTAGGTTCAACTGAGTTATTTAGGTTAAATCAAGCCCATGTCACCATCATCAGGCGTCGGTGTGTTGATGGACTGAGGTGGTGCAAAAGTGTAAGGGCGGATTAATTATTCACTATGTCCCTATGCCTCTTTCTATTCGGGTTGGCATGCAAATTGGTCTCATGTCTATTAATACAGTTACTGTTTCGCATATCTTATGTTTTCATTCAAGATAATTGTGGGCATATCAATATTAATTCGTTATATTTGGTTATGAACTCGAATACTTCATAGGAATGCAGTAGTTGGGGCTATGTTTTTTTAAAAATCGGCAGTGAGTCAGGTCGATGTGATGCTCCTCGGCAATAGCTCCTGCATTGCCCTAATAAGTTACATCAATGTAACGATGCAAAATCGACACTTCCGCCATCCGTGGCGGTCGTTTGTACGATTCGCCGATAAAATCGTAGGAACGATTTTATATGAGCGTAGCGTTGTGCCGAGCGGTATCGGGTATATGGTGTAGTTTTCTAATATTCCTGTATTTCTAATTATAAACATAGTGTTAAGCTATATTGACAGCGTACCTATGAAATATCCGGGTTAAAAAAGATAGACTGCAATTTGTTACTTTTAATCAGTCCTGGAAGAGGATGTACACCTATGAACAAGCTTGATCAGTTGAAAGAAATGACTACAGTGGTGGCAGATACCGGCGATATAGACTCAATCAGCGCTTATGCGCCTACAGACGCCACTACCAATCCTTCACTATTACTCAAGGCCGCACAAAAAAACCAGTATGAGCATCTGTTGCAAGATGCAATTGACTACGCTATGACTCGCAGTGAGAAAATGGAAACCCGTGCGATTGATATGATGGATAAGCTGGCGGTGAACTTCGGGGCAGAAATACTTAAACTTATCCCCGGGCGAGTTTCAACCGAGGTTGATGCCCGTCTGTCTTTTGATAGCGACGCAACTGTCGCCCGAGCTGAAAGCCTGATGTCCCTGTATGAGCAAGCAGGTATCGATAGCTCAAGGATCCTCATCAAGATAGCGTCCACATGGGAAGGCATCCAGGCCGCTAGCGAGCTGGAGCGGCGTGGTATTCACTGCAACCTGACCCTGATGTTCAGCGTGGCACAGGCGATCGCTGCAGCCAAGGCTGGCGCCACCTTGATCTCACCTTTTGTAGGTCGCATTATGGACTGGTACAAGGCGGCTGAAGGTGTAGATGGTTACTCGCCTGAAGCAGATCCAGGCGTTCAGTCGGTTACCCAAATTTTCAACTACTACAAACATCACGGCTACTCTACCGTGGTGATGGGGGCAAGCTTCCGCAACAGCGGTGAGATCCTGGAGCTCGCGGGCTGTGACCTGCTGACTATCTCGCCTGAGCTAATGGAAGAGCTTCGCGCTGCCGAAGGCGATGTAGCGCGTCGACTCGATGCAGAAAAAGCCAGGGTAATGGAGATTGATATCATCCCGATGCATGAATCGGCGTTCCGCTGGATGATGAATGAAGATGCCATGGCCACTGAAAAGCTGGCAGAGGGCATCCGCAATTTCGCCAGAGACGCAGCAAAACTGGAGGAGTTCGTCTGCCAGCGTTGTAATGAACACAGCTGATACAAGAAGACCAGGCTCGGACCATAGAATGTGTCTGTAAACAGGATGCTATGATCTGACCCAATTCACGATCTAACCAGGGCTGATTATTATCTGCAGGTTTTTATCGATATTACGTTTTGTTAGTGGGTTGCTGGTGCAGAATTTTGCAAAGTCATAATCTATAAAGCGGTATGGTAAATGTTCATCCCGACCTGCAGGGATACCAAGTCGTGTTGTTTGTATAATCTTTTCTGGAATTTTATTGATGTTTTCAAGGTGAAAACGTTTCTTATCAAATTGTTGCTGGTCCCAATCTCTAACTTTCAGATCAAGTGACTTGCACAATAAAGTTTGGCCATTACAGAGTTTTTCTACAGGCCGCAGTTGACCAGAAGTCGTTGGGTTTAATTGCCGCATGATTTCGGTTGCAGCAGGCGGCGAGCAGTTATCGGAAAAAGGGTAGGCAGACTTTATCAGAACAGCGTTGCCTTTACCTTTGCAGCTTACGTTTAATGAGTCTTTGCCTCGTGCGTAATACATGTAGATGGTGCCTGCTGGCATGAACAGGGCTTTCCGTTTTTCCGTATAACCAAGAGATGCATGGCTTCCTTTTTCTTCCAGATAATAGGCTTCGGTTTCTATGATACGAGCGGACAGCCATTGCCCCCTGTATTCTCTACGAATGATTTTACCCAGTAATTGTTGCGCTACCAGGCAGGCATCACGGTTGAAGAAAGAGGTGTTTATTATAGACATTTGTGATCGTTGGCTAATGACATTGTTTTATAGTTGTAATATCAGCATTCCCGTTATACATTAGTAAAAGTATTAATGGACATCCATTAATGTCATTGCGACCGGGGTCGGATTGAAGCGTACTGTACCCTGATATTTCTTATTTTATTCTTCTGATTCATACTATATTAACAACAATTCTTCTTTGACCCGGATTAATGACATGAAAACAATAATAATATCTTTTCTCTTGCTCTCTAGTAGTTTTTCGTTCGCTGGAAACCAGCTAGGCACGATTCAAAAGCTGTTTGTATCTGGTAGAGATTATGCGGCACCAAATCAAAACCCTACGCATGTAAACATAACCGGAAGTTACAATGTTAAACCTGATTGCGCAACTTCTGGTTATTGGGCTGTTAATACGGATACTCAACAGGGTAAAGCGATTTTAAGCCTGCTACTTACAGCTTATGCAACAGGTAAAAGTGTATCTTTCCTGGGTACTGGCAATTGCAGCCTAAGGCCTGATATGGAAACACTATTTCAAGTAGGAATTGAAAATAATTAATGGGATCGCAGAAAGCGCTCATAAGGAACGCAGGGATTAAATTATTGATCAATGACAACTACGATCCCTATTAGTCTGATGACCTGTTTATTTTATAGTGGCATTAACCGATATTATCAGTGGCGTAGTGATTGTCGTTTTGCGGGAATACTGGGAAAATGTAGTGTATTAACATTGCTTCCCATACAAAGTTTGCGTGAAGGTGTTGCCAGGAGATTAAATTTTGATCAACTACTACTGTGGTCAGGTAATAATCACTCCGGCCTCACTAATTACGCTCCAAATCCAAATATAATGGCAACGAACACCGACAAACAAATAACCACTATTATTAATTTTCTCGTCTCATCATCCAATTGTCTTTTAAAATAAATCGATTTTTTAGTATTCATCTATTGCACCTTTCTTTTTGTGTAGAAGATTGTTATTTATATCAGTTACACGTCTCTGTAACGCTGCGAACATTGCAGTAAAAAACTTCCGGTTTTTAGTTTGAGCATGAATTTCTACCCGATATTTACAATGAATTTGATATTTAAATTTTACGGGAACAATCTGTTAATTTATATAACGCAACTGTTAACAATTGTTAACTGTAGTTTTCTTAGGAGTTAAAGATGGGAGCAGGTTTTTCTTTGCATCTTTCGTCTACGCTAATACATAGTAAAAAAACGATAAAAAAGCCCGTAACAACGGGCTTAAAGGTTCACATTCACCAGACGATTATTTTTATAGGTATAGTAGTCCAGTTATTCCACATCTAAGGAACATACCAGTTGCAGCATAAGACATTTCGTTGTCATGCACATGTCTATTCTAATACGTAACCATGGGTTCCATTGTTTTTGCCTGTTCGATCCAGTCTGATATATTGCTTGCACTAGGTGTTACTTTACACAGGTGTTTCTGCTCATTTACTTCTTTTATTTTTTCTGCAAGATTTTCTGCATTTCGATTCCGAAGTTCCTTTACGGTATCTACGCCTGCACATTCAAGCAGTTCTGCGAACTGTCCGGCAATGCCATTTATCCGAAACAGGTCGCACAGGTTGACCCATTTCAGTATTATGGATTCACTGATAGATGTTTTGTCCGCTATTTCTTTTCTGCCAGAACGGTTGCGACCAACTTCCAGCAGTTTGCTAGTGGTATAGATCCCTTGCTGGTTTAATAGTCCTGCATTCTTCGGTCCGATACCTTTTACATTTTGAAGACTTCTTGACATTTTTTTTCTCCGATATAGTTAAAATAATTATTATTTATCTATAAATTACCCACTGAATCGATGTATTCATCTGTTGTTTTCCAGGCTAAAGAAGCCGTGGCAGCAACTATCTCGTTACTCTTAAGTAAAAACACCAGTGAAACTACAGGTGCAATGGATTCGAGGCCAGATGATATCTGTTCTGAACTTATGCCCAGTTTTTTTGCCATTGCATGGACATTAATTGTTTTTATAAGCTGTGAAGGATTATCTGATAACAGTATTTCTATTGTTTTTTCCAGGTTTGTGTTTATGATGGTGTACATGATAGCCGATGCGGTTTCAGACAAGAACTGAGTAGCCAGATCGCCAGTGATTCCCGCATCCCCCAGCTTTCTGGTAAACGCACTGCTGTATTCATCAAAATAAATTTTTATAAAATCCACGTAAATCCCCATTAGTGACAAAACAGTAATGTTTGCTTCTTCGTTGATAGGTACTATAGAAAAGTACATGGACTTAAGCAATGCAAGAAATGTTGATTTAACAATTGCTTACAATTCGTTATACCGAGAGGATGTAACGTATTTACCGATGGCCGAAGGTGTGACACTCTGCTGGCGAGCACTGTTCTCTGTTTTCTTAAGAATACGATAGCGGATATTACCAATCGAAGCGTCGCTATTCCTGGAGCTCAAGTGGCTTATAATTGAAACAAATGAACTCGCGCTTTGAGAAAATATCCGGACAAATGTTGATACCTTCATGACGTCTTTATTCAGGTAATGAGTGTTTCAAAGGAATCCTTTCGCAGATAGTAGATGAAAAGCCGTATACTAGATTTAAACCACAACAATAAGGGCGGCATAAAGCCGCCCTTATTAACTACATAAACTAGTAGTTTGGTTACTATTTAAGACCCCTAGTACTCTATCAACCTGATAATGACGGATGCAGTTGGTCTGTCAGCGTTTCAGCGGCAAGGCACGCCTCGCAGCAAATGGCCTTAGTCCTTTGCAAGAGGTGTAACGCAGTGCCATGGATGTTGACAGACCATACCCTTCAGGGCATCGCTGTCGGTGTCCTCGCCACTGCGTTACAGCACTTGACAAGGACTATGGCCATTGCCTACGTACTGTGCCTTGTTGCTGAAACACCACAACGATGCTGCATCCGTCATTATCAGGCTGATAGAGTACTAGTATTTAAGATTCAAAGATTCAACCAGTGCAATCGTCAACTGACCGTCACCAGGCATCTTATTATCTCTCTGGTATTTGCGAACTGCAGCAGTAGTCTGCCAACCATAAACACCATCGACTGGACCAGCGTTATAGTTTTTATCATTCAATGATTGCTGAAGCTGACGAATAATGTCACCAGTAACATTGGTTTCGCACAGAATCGGTGTCCACTCAAGGAAGCCATCAGCGACATTAATGGTGGTTTTCACTGTTTCATATACAGGAGGAACACTAACCGATGTTGTGGTTGACTCTTTAAGCAGCTTTTTCACCTCTACAGTGTCGTATTTTGCAGGGATTTCTTTGCTAACCGTTCTGGCAGGCTGCTCAACAACGCGTGTTTTGACCGTTTTGTAAACTGCCGCTTTAACGACAACCAGTTTGGTGGTTTCAGGTGTTAGTAGAACTCGTTTTTTAACGGTTTCATAAACAGCCGGTACTTCAACCAGGCACATGATTTCACCAGTGCTCTGGTTTACTTTTGTGATAGGGCCGGTGCCTTTTTTCCATATGGAGTGTGCAGGTTTAACTAGAAGTTTTTCTTCTTCGAAGCCATATTTTGCTGGCACACGTTGTAATTCAGTGATTTCAGGACTGACTAATACCTGTTCTTCTTTCCAGCCATAAACCGCCGGGATGACTTCGAGAGCTTCCGTTGCTTCTGCAGTCATTACCGTTTGTTTTTCAGTACCATAAACAGCAGGTATGATTGTTACCACATCATAACCATCAGCTTTAAGTACACTTTCGCTTTCTGTTCGGTAGGTGGGCGGTGTGTAAACGCGAGCAAAACATTGACCAGCCTTGGCATTTGGTGGCAACAGGTTATTATTGAAAGTTGTACTAGTATTCGTCGCTTGCTGTGTTTCCATGCTGGCAGATGCGCTTGTAGGTGTACTTCTGGATGAGGCTGCCACTTTCTGGCTTTCATCCAGCTTCTGTTTTAATTGTTCAATTTGCTGGTTACGGGCATTAAGTTCAGCTTCGTATTCTTTCTGAATGTTTGCGCCTGTTTCACCTGTAGATGCACAGCCTGACAACACTACGATTGAAGATACTGCTGTTACTAACATCACTTTATTCATTTTTACTTCCTCACTTAGGATTAAGATGACATTGTTTAAGATGACATTATAGTAACCACGTAAATTCTCGAGATTGTTAACTCTATGTTAAATGTTACAAACATGCCATTCATCTTATATCTAAGCATTTATGACTGTGATTGAATAGAGTCTCCACAGATCAGAAAGGAATGATGCTATGAAAAAGTATAGAATATTAATTTTATTAGCACTGGTCACCGGTAAGTGTTGGGCCGAGCAATATGCCGTATAGATAGAGGCGTCTAAATCGCCACAGCTGTAGCGTTATGAGTCGTTAAAAGTACACGGTAACCTTTACACTGAAAAAGCCAGTAACGGCTATATTCGAACACGTCTTAGCCCCTATGAAAATAAAAACAGGGCACTTGATATACTTAAGGAAGTACATGCGGCTGGTTATAACAATGCGATTATCACCGTGCAGAAAAGTAATAACATAACATCACTATCGGGTTTAACGAAACCCACAAAACACCAGTATGAAATAGAAAACTTTGACTTAAGTACGTTAAAAGAATGGAAAATGCTGACCGCAGAGCAACAGGCTAACCTGGTCTATCTTGATGGCGAGCTGCATGTTAAAAATGGTGACAAGTTCATACCTCTGGTTGAAATTATCAAGCAGAATTAATCAGGCCAGGTGAATGGATGCGCCGGCTTAACACCACTACCATTAAAATATCAGAATCAATACTCTGTTCTGGTTCGTACCTTATCTCAGGGTTCTCAAATCCATTCGAAACAACTGGATTGCTTTCAGAAAAGTGCATAGTTTTAAATAACGTCTTAGGATAATAAAAAAAGCCCGCAATAGCGGACTTCAATAATAACAAGGACCGGGCGATTAATTATTATTAATATAACGCCATCTTATCTGTAATGGCTTTAGCGGCTTCTTCGCTGCCGAAGCCAAAGGCACAACCGTCATGCCGCCGGAAAGAAATTGCCCAGGGTATGGTAATGTGATGATGAATTAATGCGTAACCATTGGTTCTAAAGTTTTTGCCTGTTCTATCCACTTGCTGACAGTTTTTGATCTGGGAGAGGCTTTACATAAATGCTTCTCTTTGTTTACTTCAGCCATTTTCTCTGCAAGATTATCAGCATTACGATTGCGAAGTTCTTTTACAGTATCAACGCCGGCACCCTCAAGAAGTTCTGCGAACTGTCCAGCAACACCATTTATGCGAAACAGATCACACATGTTGACCCACTTCAATATACTGGTTTCATTGATTGATATTTTTTCTGCCAGTTCTTTTCGGCCAGATTTGCTGCAGCCGACTTCCAGCAACTTATCAGTAGTTTTAATACACTCCTGTAGCAGTAGTTCCGCATACTTCGGACCGATACCTTCTATACTTTGAATATTTTTTGACATGTTATGTTCTCCTGTGTTGTTAATATAAAGTTATTTACTAAACAAAAATTTTTAACTGAACTGGTTATTTCACCCGTTGAACCTCAGGCTAAAGAAGCACCAGCAAGATCATTATTTTTTGTGATAATGCTTTGCACATGAGGGGAGTGATTGCTTCATGACCAGTTGTTACCTGATAATGATTCACCCCCAGTTTATTGGCGATAGCTTCTACCTTAATTAAGTTTGATAACTGAGAAGGCTCTTCAGATAACAGGGTTGCCATCATATTTTCTACACCCGTATTTTGCATGCCAGCCATAATGCCTGATTCTGTTTCAGGCAAAAACTGCCCGGCCTGATCCACTGAGAATCCGACTTCTTGCAGTTTCTCTGCAAAAGTAACACCGTGTTCTGCAAAACACTCTTTTCTACAGTCCATTTGATTCTCCAATAGCTGGTCGTTAGAAATAGATGAATTAATCAATCATGCTATTTCGCGATCACTATAAATAAGCTGGTAACAATAGGCAATGCTGAAAATGAAGAGTTAACAATTGCTTACAATTGAGCATAAGACCGGTTAACGCTTTTGTTAAGGACAGGTATAACGAATTGCAGCTGTATGCAGTGCAGGAGAATAGCCAGGGTTTGGCTGCATGGTGTATCGTACACACCATGAATCAACTTTTTGTGTTTCATTCCAGTGCGTATGGTGCACCAGGAAAATGTGTCTCGGTTAATCTATTAGCTCTACTGGATCGACGGGATTTACTTGTGGAATTTTTAAACAGAAACTCGAGCCTTCACCCAGTCTGCTCTCGACATCGACATGCCCTGAATGGCGCCTGGCGACTGCATCCACAAAAGCCAGTCCGAGTCCTATGCCTTGTATACGCTCAACACCAGAGCCCTGTGTCCGTCTGAACATTTCAAATAAATGCGGCAGCTCTTGCATGGAAATACCCGAACCCTGATCAATAACGCAACAGCTGATCTCATTCTCATTCAGTGTCACCGTGACGTTAACAGCTGCACCTTCTTGGCTATGTTTTATTGCATTGGATAGCAGGTTAAGTATTGCCCGTTCCAGTAAGTCAGGTTCTGCGTGGGTCCATAATTCATCACCGTCAAACTGGTGAGTGACGCTGACCTGCATTTTATTTGATAGCGCCCAGAGCTGATCAATCGCATTCAGTACTACGCTGTTAAAATCTATATCGTAAAAAATAATATTCTCGCTGGTATTGGCGCGTGCTAATTGCAAAAACTGTTCGGCAAGATGTAACGTTTTATGGGTGTTCTTTTCCATGTCTGCCAGCATGGAACGCACCTCATCGACACTGCTTTTATTTTTTGCCAGTTCGATCATGGCAAGCATCGATGATAAGGGCGCGCGCAGATCGTGAGAGAGGAAGTTCAGCACTTCGGTACGCTTGCGTTCACTGGCCTTCAACATGCTGATATCCGAAAAATTGACCACAAAACCATCAAACACATCACCGATAATTCGCAATGGACTAATTTCGACCATGAGGTCTCGACCCTCTTCATGCTGGGCATCGGCCAGCACACGCTCCTGTCTGAACATGACACGTTGCAACAGAGGGTGCCAGCTACCGCCATCTTTCAGCCGGACATGCTCCAATATATGGATTAATGACTCAGCGTTGATATCGGCATTATCATCGCCATACAGATACCATCCTGCACGTCGATTGGACAGCATCACCTGGCCTCGGCTACTGCATATCAATACACCATCGGCCATACCAGACAGGCTGTCATCAATAATACGCCTGAGTTCTTCATATTCACTACCCACGGCCTGCACCTGCTGGATTTTTGCCTGTAGAACATCTTCAACGTAGGCACCCTGTTCTGTTTCAGCGCTCAGTGGCGTATGGACCAGGCTATTTAACAGGCGTTTTTCTTCATCGCTAATCACCGCATCCATACCCATGCTCAAACCCAGCCTGCAGGGTTTGTTGTGATAGCGAGTCTGCGCCCAGTATCGGTAGCCATCTACGCTCCAGCCATCCGCTTTTAACTGGCTTAGATTGCAAACGGGGACCGACCCTTGCTGCATAAGGTTGTGGCCATTTTCATCCTGTAACACCCAGCCCTTGATCGGAATGAACAATGAAATAAAACTGATCTCATCAGCAATATTCCGCTCCCGGTGCATAGTCAATGCTTTCTGCCTGGCAGAAAGCTGATTCAGCTCGGCATTAATGTGGCGCATCGCCAGTACCAGTCGGCGCCAGCTCCATAACGGATAACTGATAAACTGAAACAACAATATAGTGGAAACCGGCACCCATATGCCGAATAACCATAACAGCAAAGCGACCAGCACCAGTGTGCCGAGAACGATGCTAAACAGGACCAGCAATGTACTGCCGGGGTTCAGGTACGGGTAGATCATTACGGGCAGTGCCACCAGCAGGGCAGTTATGGCTATCAGCCAGGATGTATCCAGCTCGCTAATGCGAAGATCACTACGTATCGCATCAACGACATTGGCCACGATCTCAACCCCCGGCATAATGCCGCCATTACCCGATAGTGGTGTAGGCAGGGCATCACCCAGACCTTCAGCGGTGGTTCCTATCAGCACAATCTTGTCGCGAAACAGGTCTTTCGAGTATAACCCGGCCAGCACCTGTGAATAACCTATCTGCTGAAAATGTCCGGGTGGCCCTGCATAGGGTATCAGGAACGGGTATTCTCTGGACCATTGCATGGCTGAATACTGTTTCGTTTTACCATCAATTTTTATATCTGGCTCAGGCAAGACACCCTCACCGGTAAGACTCAATAACGCCAGGCTGTAATGCATCCAGTGCGGCTCACCGATACCTTCTCTGAGAAATACGCGTCGCGCGATACCATCGGCACTAATATCGATATGCACGTGTCCAAGTGCAGCCGCATATTGGGTAAACTCGGGTAAAGGCAGGGCTTCTATGGGATAGGAGTTATTGCTTTGCTGAGACATGAACACCGGCAACACGACTTTGCCGCTGGCACGCATAGCACGCGCCAGTAAGACATCGGACAGCGGATTGTTTGTATCGGACTCGTTGAATATTATATCCAGGCCGATAGCGCGGGGTGATTCGAGTTCGAGTTGATTAATCAGGTGTGCATGGGTTGATCGTGGCCAGGGCCAGCGTCCCAGTTCATTCAGGCTTTCATCATCGATGGCGATAATGATGATGTCATCGGACACCGTTCGAGTCCAGAAGGACAACTGGGCGTCATACAGCAGGTTGTCCCAGCGCCATAACACATTATTATAAACGAACATCCCGGCTACAAACGCCAGTATGGCAACCAGAAAAAAGTGTTCGATTACACCCGAACCGTTGCCTTTAGCTCCAATCAGATTCACAAGTTCGGCTTCACAGCATCAGTCTTATGGCATCAGAGCAGTAACAGCACGACTATGCCGGTGGTGATGATGACTTTCCAGTAGGAATCATCTACCACAGGAGGCGGTGGTGCTTGCTGGACCTCATAGTCATTGATTGCGTCAACACCTTCCAGTTTGAACTGATCAATGCCCCTTACCTGCAGGTAATATTGGCCGGGAGCTAACTCTGTCAGTTTGATTGAGTTATTTTCTGTCGACTCATCGATGATGATCTGGTTGAATTGCTGGTCGCTTGCCAGCCGGTAACGATAAGCTTTAGCGCCTGCAAGTTTATTCCATGAGACGTGAAGTTCGCTGTTGTCTGCAGACAGGTTGTCGCTGACTTCGGGCGCGGCTAATAATTTCACCGGTTCAGGAAGCGGTTTGTCCTTTTCTGCGACAATACCGTAACCATCATTGACCTGTTTTTCAGCTCCCCCAGCGGATACCCCGACAATCCCTGCTGTCACCTCGGTTCGACTGATCTGCTCATCATCAGTCGATAACCTGAACGCGGTACCCCTAACAGCGGTAATGGCCGCGGGGGTGATAATCTCATAATGGCTATCCGGTCTCTGTTGCTCTACCCAGGTATTCACCCTGCCGGAATTTAGCCGTATACGCGTATCCACCATGCCGCTGGTTTCATGATGACTGAGCTTGTCGAGTACAACCTCACTATTGGGCAGCACCTGTAACTCGGATTTATCGGCAAACTGCATGCGCAGGTTTTCCCTGTCTGCAGTAACCACCCGGTCACCACTGTATAATTTTGTGCCGATTATTACTTCTGACTTTTCACCATTAGCGCGTAGCAGACTGACATCACCGCTTACCGCGATGACCAGTGCCGGGGTAGGTTGTAATTTCAACATCGAAACTGGTATCACGATGCGTGTTCCCGGACGAATTCTTCGATCCGGTCCTTCGAGTATTTTGTTTATCTCCTGGATTTCTGCCCAGTTATTTACCGACGTTGTATATTTTTCAGCGATCTTCCAGATGCTGTCACCGGGTCGGAAGGTGTATTCCCAGTATTCTTCCTCGGCGGTAACCAGGCCGGGCAGACTGATGGTTAGCATTAATAGTAGTGCGGTGATAAATCGAAACATTTTTATTTAGTCCTAAGATACCCTGGATAAACGATAACCGCGTTGATAGATGCTACTGAGCTGCCAGCCAACGGCCGGGTTAATCCCCAGTTTTGAGCGAATCCGACTGATATGGGTGTCCACCGTACGGGTATTGAGATCTGCCCGTGTGCCCCAGATGAACTCGAGCAGATGATCACGTGAAACCAGGCAACCGGCATGACGAAACAGGTAAGCCGCCAGTTCAAATTCTTTATAGGTGAGTTTTATCACTTCGCCATTGACCGAGATACTGTGCTCCGCGGTATTAATTAGATAAGGATCGAAATCAAGAATGGCGGACACCCGGTCAGTCTCATTAGCCATCCCACTGCCTGAAGTCGCCAGCGTGTCGCCGATCTTATTACGACGCTGAAGTGCTTTGATACGGGCCAGGGTGACGCCTTTTGTCACCGGTTTGACCATATAATCATCTGCGCCGTGATCCAGCGCTTCGACTACGCTTTGTTCGCTGTCCCGACTGGTAATAAAAATGACCGGTGTGCTGGAGGCTTTCTCACCGCGTAACCAGTCGAGCTCCTCGATACCGGTAGTATCGGGAAGATGCCAGTCGAGTACCAGCAGGTCAAAGTTTTCTGTGTTCATCGCTTCACGAAAACTTTTACCAGAGGTATAAGACTGTAGATGGTCACCAGCTTCACTCGCCCACAGGCTAATTAATTCAATTTGACTTAAGTCGTCTTCCAGTAATCCAATACGCACAAAACAGTCCTCTCAATAGCTTCATTTCTTATGAATATTGCCATAGCTAGTTTAACAATAATGCTGTAACAACGTTAACAAATGTTAAATGTGGCTTTATGTCGTTACTCACTAGTACTCTATCAACCTGATAATGACGGATGCAGCATCGTTGTGGTGTTTCGCAACAAGGCACAGTACGTAGGCAATGGCCATAGTCCTTGTCAAGTGCTGTAACGCAGTGGCGAGACACCACAGCGATGCCCGAAGGGTTGGTCTGTCAACGTCCATGGCATCGTTACACCTCTTGCAAAGGACTAAGGCCATTTGCTGCGAGGCGTGCCTTGCCCTGAACGCTGACAGACCAACTGCATCCGTCATTATCAGGTTGATAGAGTACTAGAAGTGATTTTTTTATAGTTACGTCAAACAGATTATTAATTTTAATTGATACATGAGGTCTATATGGAACTTTTAAAAGAGAGTTTTTGATGAATTTAACACGGCTTTTACGAAAAGCTTGATTTCTGTTGAATTTTCTAACGATCAGGCCAGTCGATTTTTAACTGAAGCCGTAACAGCTATTTTAGCCGCTGTTCAAAAAACAGGCGTTTTTCAGACCATCTACTGTTTATTATATGAGCATAGTTATCAGTTTCCAGGGGAAGTTGATGTGGATTCGATAGTAAAAAATTCTCACATTAATTCTGATCAGCTAGCAGCAGGCTTGCAAGCAATTGGACAGGTTTTGTTGATTATTTGTTCACAAAAAAACAGCAGTAAAAATATCGCAGTTTCCTGTTAATTCAAGATGGGGTAGACGACGATTTGTCAGTTAGAAGTTTATGTTATGGTCGTAGCCAGCAAGTATTTTGTGAAAACTTTATTTGTCGCATTTTTATTGCATTCATTATAGATACATAAGGCAAAGATATAAAAATGTTCAGCCCTCCAGATATAACGTTGGCGTATAACTTTTAGGAAATTTACCCGCAAGAATATAAGCAAATGCAATGACCTCAGCAATTGCTCTATATAAGTTTTCGGGAATTTCATCACCCAGGTCCATCTGTGACAGTACCTCAACCAGTCCATCATTATGCTGTAAAGGTATACCGTGTTCAGTGGCAATATCAATGATTTTATCAGCAATATCATTCATGCCTTTTGCTGTTACTCTAGGCGCAGTTTCGCCATCGTATTCAAGTGCTACGGCTATTCTTTGTGGTGTCTTATTGATCATGCTTTTTCATCCAGTATATGAACGTTTTTGGGAAAGTCTCTGGGTTTACTAATGTCGCCCTGGCTAACATCCAGGTTTATTGCATCAAAGCCAATACGCCTAAAGGCGGTGTCAAGCAAATTGATTTGTTTCGATATGTTTTTAGCCGTATTTTCCTGCTCTGCACGGAACACGGTGGAAATATGATTATCAGTTAAATGCAGTCTCGCCTGAATAGGGCCAAGTTCTTTGAAGTTGAAATTCAGTGCAACCGTCCAGCTTGAGGTCGTTTTGATCCTTCGCCGATTTTTCCTGTTCCAGTCGAAACTGAATTAAATGATTTTCTGTTTTATCTTTTAAAACGATATCAAATAATAACAGTAATAAACTATCGGTTTCTCGAGTTAATGTTGTAAGTTGCTGTGATGATATTTTTGCCAAAACACCATCAACAGCTATTTTTAGGTCCTGTAATAATTCCATGGTTTTTAACAGGCTGGATAAATTATCCTGTATTTGTTTCGGATTGGCATGCTGTTGTGAGTAATTCAATAATACGGTGAAGCTATTTTTTAATTCCTTAGGTAACAGGCTTATATCTGCCGTGGTCAAGGCCTGCTGAATTAACTGACTGTGTTTTTTAGGGAGTTGAATTGTTAACAGGGTTGATAACTGGGTAAGGCTAATTTCACCTTTTATAAACTGTTTTACTAGTGGATCTAATACTGTTTGAAGATTTCTTGTTATTGTTATCGGCGATTTTGCTGCCAGTTCAGGTAGCTCACTTTTTAATTGGGCGCTAATTCTGAGTAGCTGACTTTTAACGTCCTGTTTTAGTGCATTATGTTGTGAATTTTGATGTGGCGCATTAAAACCTCTGGTATTGTGTAGTGGCGTATCTTTTTGCAGATGCTTTAATTTGGATTCGAGAAATACGCCACTATTTTGAATTAATTTTTCCAATGTTTTTGCTTGTGTTGCCTGTTCGACACTGGGCAGTTTCTGGTTTAAATCAATTAGCTGTTGTTTGAGTACTTTGGGTGTTACGGAACTTTCGATGATTTTTTGACTGAGTTGTAGCAGGCTGGTTAGATCCTGCTGCCGGCCGATAAAACTTTTCAGGTTCTGCGCTGCTATCAGGGGCGGGCTGGCTGTTGTCTGAATTTTTAATACCGGTCTATCGCCAAGCGACTTGACTAACAACTTGAGGGCATCGCCAGCTTTAAGCGCAACCGGGGTTTTTGCCTGCAGGATAGATTGCCCGATACGCATGAGGACATTATCCTGAGCTTTTGCATTGCGTTCGGCGGTCGCATTCAACACCTGTCCAACTTTCCAGGTTTTCGTTAAATCCGGTACTGGTTCTGTCAGGATTTTACTTAACGATGGAATGGCTGAGATCTTGATCATAATATTATTTTTTACAAGTTGTGCCTACTTTATTGGCTTCTTATCTGATGTTAAACATGATCTGCTGTCTTTGACTAGCTGGAGTATTTTATAATCGGCTATAAGCCATCAAACTTTAGGATATGAAAAACTATTGAAATGAGATGATGAGGTGTTTTATTAACTGTTCTGAATATCCGGGCAAGACTAACTAAATCGCAGGCAAGTTTGATTTGTATCAACATAAAGCAGGCTAATACGCATAGACTGTGGGTGAAGTAATTAGAAAACTAAGGAGGAAGAAAAAATGAGTAAAACGCCACACGTAGACCCTCTTGATACGCTTGGAGCTGCCTATGAAACTATGTATGAGCACATCGCTGAGAACTTAAACAAGGCTAAAGATAAGAGCGGACCGTTGATTCACCAGTTAGTTGATGAAGCTAAGGAAAAAGCGAAAGAAATTGAACAGCTAACAGAAGAGGATGCGGATAAACTTGCTGTCTGGCTGAAACGTGATCTGGATGAGGTTATTAGTTACCTTTCAGAAACAGAGTATGCAGTTAAAGACTGGCTGGGTTTTGAAACGTCGCTCATTAAGAATGCGATGATCCACATGATGCTTGAGGCTGCCGACAAAACGACCGTTGAATTACTGCGCATGAAAGAAAATGCGCATAAACCTTATGACTACCACACTGGGGAGATTGCGGGTTTCGGCACACTGATCTGTGATCAATGCGGGGAAAAACTGCACTTTCATAAGTCGGGGAAAATACCACCCTGTCCTAAATGCCATAAAACAAGTTTTCATCGAATTCAGATAGATTGATCAGATTTAAAATTACACTGCCGTGAACTTGATTTTGCATCAAGCGGAGAAAACCGTCGCACCTTACGTAGTTTTTTGCTGACATGCCCATAATGAAACAACACTATTTCAATTAGCAACGCTTACTCAATCACACCTGATGTCTGAATTCACTACTGATAAGCCAACCCGCTTCATCCCATACCGCAAACACGATATCGTCGAGATGTGTTTGCTGGATGGCAACCTGGCGGGGCAGGAAGAAAATTTACGTCAGTTGTATTACATGCTGGGCAGTATTTTTCATTTTGAGTTTCATCAAATCGTTGAATCTTTAAAGGACAGTTATGCTTTGCTTGATCCGGATGCGGATACATGTTCATTTGATAACCGTAGACCGTTGTCGGAACTCAGTTTTATTGAGTTACTGGATAATCTGCTGGAGAAGGCGAATTATGAGCGTATAACACAAATGGATCTGGACGCAGCATTGAATGAATCGTCTCTTTTCAAGATTCGTCTGCATGTGGACTTTGACGATTTCTCCGAAGCACTGCTATTTTGCCGTGGCGTATCTACGCACACGGAAACCATCAGCCGTTTTTTCGGGCTGCTCAAAAAGGACATCAGCTTCACTAATTATGATCGTGTGGTGCTGTATATCCGGTTTCGTGATGATTTTGAGCAGGAAAATGCGGCTTTACCAGGCTGTAAACCCGGTGCGACATTGCTAAAGTTATTTCAGAATGTGCCAAAGGCCGATCTTGAGATGTTATTTCCCAATACGGCGGTGCGTATGCGCACCAGCGATAAATTGATGATCGGCGTACCGGCGATTGTCAGTGGCGGTATTGTACTAACTACCAAACTGGGCGCGTCCATGGTGTTACTCGGTTCGTTGTTTGGTTTTTGGCTGGGTTTGAGTGCTGAGCCGGTCGAGCTTAATAAAACCTCCATAACAATCCTGCTTGTTGGTATCGCTACTTTCGGTGGTTACCTGTGGAAGCAGTTCAGCAACTTCAAAAATCGTAAATTGCGTTTTATGCAGACGCTTACTCAAAACCTGTACTTTAAAAATCTGGATAATAACGCTGGTGTTTTTTTTCGGCTGGCAAATGATGCTGAAGAGGAGGAGTGCAAGGAGGCGATACTGGCTTATTATTTTCTACTGATACGGGGACCGATGACACGTAAACAGCTAGATACTACGATAGAAAGCTGGCTGCTTGATCAATGGCATTGTCATGTAGATTTCGAGATTGATGATGCCTTGAATAAACTACTGGTGTTGTCTCTGGTTAGTGAAGAAAGCGGGCAGCTCAGTGCACTTGCGCTTGAACTGGCTATCAAAAAGCTGGATAAGCGATGGGATAATTACTTTACTCCTGGATAATACATACGAATAGCTTGCAATTACTGTTAGTAGTGGCTGCTCACTCCATATCAAGAAATATTATTAAAGAACATTCCAGGTGTTGCCGTTAACTAATTAAGAATAGGGTGTTTTTAGCTGGACTGATAAGCAATAAAAGAAGTAACTAGTCTGCTCTGGCGCCAAATTAACTTCAAATATAGTTTTATATAGGACGGGAACACGATGAGTACATCCGGTATATACGCAGATATATATTCGAGTTTTGTATCTGATGCCAATCTTTTGCCTTCATTACCTGAAATTACCTTAACGATCAGGCAAAAATTGCGTGATCCTAATTGCACAAATAAGGTTGCAGCGGATTTATTGAAATCTGATCCTGGTTTGGCGGCGTTTATCATGCGGACATCAAACAGTGTGAGGTATATGTTAAGGCAGCCACCCAGTGATATTGAAAGTGCTGTGTTGCGTTTAGGCTTGTCAGCAACATTGAATCTGGCAACAACCTATGCAACAAGCTCTATGTTTTCGGTTACTTCTCCAGCTTTGAAAAAAACGCTGTTAATGAGTTACAGGAATGCGACAAAAGTCGCCGTACTAAGTTATTTCCTGGCGGAAAGCGTACCTGGTGTTGATTCAGGTAAGGCGATGTTGGCCGGATTATTACAGGACATCGCATTACCTCCATTGCTTACCAGGCTTATGAAACGACCTGAGATATTTAATGATAAGGAACGACGCCTGGCTGCAATAGATGAGTTATCCCCACTTGTTAATTCGTTGATACTTGAACTATGGGGCTTTGACGAAGAAATAATTGATGCAGTTCGTACACGTAAGCAATGGAAACGTGATGAAAATGACAAGCTGGATTTAAGTGATATTGTACTCATTGCTCGATGGTACTCATTAATGGGAACGGAAGAATTTTCTACTTGCCCATCTTTTCTGGAAATGCCAGTATTTAAAAAACTGCCTGGCGAACAATTTGACGCTGATAACTCTCTCAAGCTATTGGTCGATTCACGACACGAAATTGATGAACTTCAAAAAACGTTGTGCATTGCTGCATAATCAAAAAAAGCAAAAGCATTCAGCCGCAACCGCAACGTACGCACTAAAATGCCGGGAGCATTTTGAACGTACACTAGTACGGTCCGAAGGACGTAGTGCAGCAGGCATGTAGTAAACAGCGCGAAAAAAACAATAACAATACTATATTTGTAACTAAGCAGGTCGGGCATTGCCCGGTAATATACAGCCAATATACCTGTGGTGATGGTGGGTGATGCCCGCCTGCGGTTCTGTGATCTGACACGGTAATTTTTCAAGTTGTACTACATCTTCTTCGACCTACTTGCTAACGTAAAACTCTTTTTCACACCTTCGTTTTATCAAAATAAAACTCATTTTCGATATAACAACTCGCTATTCATTGCTGTGATGACGTGTGTTTGGCTAAAGCGGCATATTTTTCGACATTAGAATAATGTCGTAATAATTAACAGTAAGGAAGTTATCGTTAAAAACCCCTGAAATTCCGGTATGACGGGCTTTTAGCTGAATCAGGAATTCATGCAGGTGTCTATAAAGTTTACAACTGTTTTCTACTAAATTTTTTATCTGATTGAAAAATAAAGAATAATTTTTCTGGTATATATTTTGCAACATTAGAATTAAATGCTACAAAAATCGGAGTCAGTCATGAATTTAATTAAATTCTTTATTGCAGTTCTTGTTTTGATTTTTTCTAGTCAGTCTTTGGCGTTATTTATGCCTGCCGGCGTGCAGGTAAATACTGACTCAGCTGTTGTCACAAACGATGTGGGCTGCTGAGTAAATTTTAACAGTAAGAAATTATGTGCTGAGATCGACAACACATGCCTATTATAAATCCCGCCAGTGAGCGGGGTTTTGTTTGTCCAGACAACTAGGCGAATGCCTGTTTTGCGGTAAACCTAACATAATATTTTCTGTAGCTACATTTGATGCAGGCCATTATTTATAATTTGAACCTTTATGCCTTGGTTTTTTCTAACTGGAGTGATATTTTTTAAATCGATAACTTTTTTTGGCAGACTTGCGGTTATTGTGCTGCTGTCTGCCTGTAGCTCACACATCCCGCCTGAAATAAAGCAACCACTGGACGGCAGCCCCGGCGTTGCACAGGTACGTCATCAGACAGGCTCCTACCTGTCTCAAAAAGTACGCTGGGGTGGCGCTATTCTTCACACGGAGAACAAACAAAATGCCAGTGTGCTGACAATTATTGCGTTTCCTTTAAGTGAAAATGGTAAACCGCTGAGCTCTGATCAAAGTCCGGGGCGATTTATCGCCATCATAGATGAATTCGTGGAACCGCAGGTGTATAGTGCGGAGCGCAAAATTACAGTAACGGGACAGGTACTCAGAGCTGACAATCTCAAGGTGGGAGAATTTCTCTATGAATATCCGGTTATTCAGGTAGATCACTATTACTTATGGCCCCCTGAACCGGAACAGTCATATCTCGATTATCCACCTTACCCGTGGATGTACGGCCCCTATTATCCGATGTATTATCCTTACTATTATCCTTACAATTATCCGCATCTCCGCCTTCATTAACCCGGATATTTCATAGGAACCTTGCTAATCTCGCTTAACACTATGATTGTAATATGAAATTCAGGTATATTAGAAAGTACACTATGTACCCGATAACGCTATGCAGCTTTTGGAAAAATATCAGCGGCCATTTTGTACGATTCCCCTGTAACCATAGCTTATGTACAGGAAGTACGGTAGTAGGGCAATGCATGGAGCAGCGAAGCGATGTGCCGAACGGCTATGCTTTAATTACGGGCTTCCTGCCCTTCACCCTACGGGCTCGCTTCGCTCATGTAAAATCGTTCCTACGATTTTATCGGCGAATCGTACAAACTGACTCACTGACTGATTTTATAAAACATGTTCCCATTGTCTGCATTCCTATGAAATATCCGGGTTAAAGCCAAAAAAATAAAACATGATCAACAAGCCTGTTTTTCTCGCTCTTCTCGCTCTTCTCGGTTTACTGGTAAGTTGTGCCAGTACTCCTGATTTTGATACCACACAGGTCGATCAATCACTTACACCGCAAAGCGTGGTCGCAGAACATGAGCTTCATCAAGGAAAAACTGCACTCTGGGGTGGCACCATTCTGGACACTCGAAATCTGAAAGACTCAACACGCATTGAAGTTCTGGCATATCCACTCAATTCATCCCACCGGCCATTACTGGAAAGCAAACCACTGGGGCGCTTCATTATTCAGCACCAGGGATATCTTGAGCCCACCACTTATGCACAGGGCCGAGTAATCTCTGTACTGGGCAAGATTAGTGATAACCAGAGTGGCAATGTGGGTGAAAGCGCTTACATATATGCGGTTATCAACAGTGAGCAGTTACATCTCTGGTCGCAGGACAGTGGACGCAGTCGAACCAGCTTTCATCTTGGTGTAGGTATTGGCTTGTAATTGCCTGCAGATTAATAACAATCGAAAGACCTGATCCAGGACCAGTAAGGTAAACTCTAAATAAAATGGCATAGTGATAACTGAAAATCATTTGCACCAGCATGTTGCAATAATTATTCTCGTATCCGGGTTTTCTACAAAGGGTTTATCAATGAAAATAGCAGCTGAACAAATTGAAAATAACTGTCCTGAATCCGATATATACAATGACCTGTTATCGCTGGATAACAAACATATTTTGGAGTTGGGCTGCGGTAGCGCTGAAATCACCCGCAACATTGCGACATCTGGTATCAATCGTAAGATTACCGCATTAGAAGTTGACGAGATTGCCCATAAAAAAAACCTGCAGATTACGGATTTACCCAATGTGTTTTTTGCTCTATCTGGTGCGCAGGAAATACCGCTGGAAGATGAATCGGTTGATGTGGTGTTTATGTTTAAATCTCTGCACCATGTACCGTTAGAACTAATGGGGCGGTCAATGCTGGAAATCAGACGGGTGTTGAAGCCTGCTGGTCTGGTTTATATCTCCGAGCCGGTGTTTGCCGGAGATTTTAATGAAATTCTGCGTTTATTCCACGATGAACAGAAAGTTCGTCAGGCGGCTTTCAACACGGTAAAAAAAGCGGTGCATGATGGTTTGTTTGAGCTGGTTAAACAAACCTTTTTTAATTCGCCGATGAAATTTGAAAATTTTGCTGAATTTGAAAATAACACGATTAAAGCAACACACTCCAGCCATAAGCTCGATGAAAAATTATATAAGCTGGTCAAACAACGATTTGAAAAACACCTTGGTGATGATGGTGCGCACTTTTTAATGCCGATTCGAGTGGATTTGTTGCAGCGTCCATAGTTTAAAATTCATATAATAATTAGCGAGAAAATCAAATGAGTTTCATCAAAGATAATTATCCAAAAGTTATTATTACTGTCTGTTTACTCTTATTAGCATTCATTTCTGTATCAAAGCTATTTGATACATACGGCGAAAAGTACACAGAGGAGGGTTTTCAACGCTCCCTTGTTGCATTTGCTATTGCAAAAACACTCAATGGTGCGATTTCTGTCGTGCAGGGCACCGAAGTGGCTGTCGAACCAGCGGGTATTGGTTTAATTTTAACGCCCGGTCAAATTCTGGATCCGGTGAATGATTTGATAGAACGTTTTTCCTGGGTGATGCTTTTATGTACAACATCTCTCGGCATTCAATCAATTTTACTAAAAATATTTTCTTCATTTTATTTTTCAATTAGTTGTGACGGTATCACTATTCCTGATGGTGTTATTTCTCTGGAAATATCATAAAACGTCGCTCAGTCTAAAAAATATTTTATATCGAGCTATCGTTTTTCTAGTCATACTACGGTTTTTTATCCCGATAATGGCGATTACCAGTGATGGACTATACAAAGCATTTCTGCAAGCAACCTATATCGAATCAAAACAACAGTTGGATAAATCAAATACTACGATTGCCAACATCAGTAAAGATAACCAGGAAATAGATAACAAAGATATGTCCTGGCTGGAAATGATGAGTAGCAGTATTGATTCAGCGATTGATTCTATAAATGTTGATAAACAGGTAGAACAGTTAAAAGTAGAAGCAGAGGATTTAACTAACCATATAATAAACCTGATTGTTGTCTTCACCATGCAAACCATTCTTTTCCCATTAATTTTTATCTGGCTTTCTATGAAACTGATAAAGGCCAGTTTCTCTTTTCGTTTTGTTAACTAACATGAGCAAACTAAAAAAGTTATGTATCTACCACGGTAATTGCCTTGATGGTTATGCTGCTGCCTGGGCTGTTCGTAATGCATTAGGCGAAAACATTCAATTCTATAAAGGTGTTCACCAGCAGCCGCCTCCGGATGTGAATGATCGGGATGTTTTTCTGGTCGACTTCTCTTATAAAAAAAAGGTGCTGGAAGATATGCTAAAAACAGCCGCCAGCGTCACTATACTTGATCACCATATATCAGCTGAAGAGGACTTATCTGAATTATTGAAAGTCGGAAAAATAAAAGGTCTGTTTGATATGAACAAGTCCGGCGCTATGCTGGCATGGCAATGGTTTAATCCTGATCAGCCGCCACCAGTACTCATTAAACATATTCAGGATCGCGACTTATGGTTGTTTAAGCTTGATGGAACCAGGGAGATTAATGCTGCGCTTTCATCCTACCCATTTGATTTCAAGGTGTGGGATAAACTCATGGCCAGTAACAAGGATGAACTGAAAGCATTAAAACGAGATGGAGAAGCGATAGAGCGCAAACTACAAAAAGATATTAAAGAATTAATTGCATCCGGCGTAAGGCGAATGGTCATTGCTGGTTATGATGTACCGGTACTCAATGCATCATCAGCCTACGTATCTGATGCCGGCCATATTATGTCTATTGGCGAAGCCTTTGCGGCCTGTTACTGGGACCACCCCGATGGCCGATCATTTAGTTTGCGTTCAGCTGAAAATGGTATTGATGTTGCTGAAGTGGCAAAAATATATGGTGGTGGTGGTCATAAAAAAGCAGCGGGGTTTACTGTGCAGATCGGCTGGGAAGGCGATTAAAGTAGTTGTAACAGTCGGCTATACACAGGATGACAAGTTAAGGCAAAAAATAATACGGCGACCTGAATAGTCGCCGTATTATTTCATTAAACTAATGGCACATCTCTAGATAGAATCGCCATTGTTCACACTATTGGCGCCAGGCCAAATAATACGAGTACAAATATCGACATAAAAATAACGGCGAATGTAAGTCTCCTCGTTTCCTCTTCCACAGGTTTGTTTCTGTCCATACACATCTCCTTTTTCTTCACATTTATTGCTGAACTTAATCTGCCAGCATCGACATTTTACTCCCAATTTTTTGTAGATGATATGATTATTTTCAAAAAATGAGCATATTAGAATGGTTATAAAAAGCTATTCTGATGTCGCTATCACTTTTTTATTATTATTTAGGCTATGGTTAATCAATAGTTTTTTTATTTTTATAACGAAGAGTAAGTCATATTTTTAGACACATGTTGGGAGTGAATTTTGATTAAACTAAAACATATTGTTAATGGTGCTGTCGTTTCTGAAATTGATATGACGGAAGGGGAGTTCAGCATTGGTCGTAACCATGGCAACAGTTTACAGCTGGACGGTGGTGATGTGAGCGGTGAACATGCGGTGCTTAAGCTTGTGCCCAATCGTTATCTAGCTGAACAGTTAGATATCACTATCAGGGATCTGGGCAGTACCAATGGTACCTATGTGAATAATCTTTGTGTGAAAGAAAAACAAATTAAACATGGCGATGCGATTCGAATTTGCGGCTATGAATATAAAGTATTTGATGATCACTCAAATGTTGCTACGCAAACTGCGTATTTTCCTCAGGAATAAAGTTTGTAGGCGCTTCTCCATGCGATGAGATACAGTACAACTGCACATAACATGACACCATTAAAACCTATCTCTATTGCCAGTATCACAGCCAGTACTGCACTCAGTACCGAGGCGCAGCCGTTGATACCCCAGGCCCAGGGGATGAGGCCTGGACTGGTTTGTTGCAGTGTGGCCATGCCCAGCGAGAAAGGCATGCCCATAAAGAATGCAAGCGGTGCAGCAAGAGCGAAAGCTGAAATAATTCGCGCTGTTTCTGGCATAGCCATAATCGTGTTGCTGATCAACGGTAATAATACAATATAAATAATAATTATCAGCCCGATCATGATAACTGAGCGGCGCAATAAAACCGCTATGATGGAGCTTGATGAAGCTTTCATGCGGTGCTGGACATATAGGCTACCGAGACCTGAAAAAATAAGGAAGGCACATATTGCCACGGCAACAGCATACAGTGGCTGGCTGAGTATCAGGGTAAACTTCTGGATAAAGGCGATTTCAATAAAAAGAAATGCCAGCCCGATTGCCAGAAAGTAAAAGATAATATTTCGTCGCGTGTTTGCGGTTTTCTTTATATCTGTTTGCACAAAAAACAAAGGCAGCAATATTAGAATAAATGCAGCAACAGAAGCCTGTATCAGGGTTACCAGTAAGGTTGGATAACCAACACCTATCATCGATATGCCAGCCTGCCCGGGCAAGGTCAGGAACTCTTTCATGCTTGACCATTTGAAAAAATTATTGAAATAAGGTCTGTCGTCTGTAGCGGGCTGAATGTCGTATTTATATTCATGAATGAAATTGCTTTTGTCGTTTTTCAGTAAGGACTGGCTCAATAAAGATCGGGCAGCAAGATAAAAAACAGGTTCCTGCAATAACTGGTATTTGTTAACTTCGAACGGGCTGATTCCGGGAAGCCAGGCCAGATCAAAGCTGCGCGATAAACTGAAGTCACGCACCTTGTTTATTTCTTCAGCGGTCAACGCACTGTTCTTGAGTAACAGCGTGGCGGTATTCCAGCTTCGAATCCACGCGATGTTGTTTTCAGGATGTTTAATCCCGGTATTCTTCATTGCAGTAACGGCAGTTGCAAATAGCTTCAGGTTTTCGCGTGCAGGTGTGCTGGTCCATAAGGTTAAACTTAATAGTCCGTCAGGAGCGAGCAGCTTCAGATAGGACTGCAAAGCTTCAACGGTATAATCGTAAGATGCTGACAGTGCATATACGCCTGCCGAACCACCGGATGATGCGCCAGACGGACCCAAAACGGCAATATCATATTTTTTTTCTGAGGCTGCAAATCCGCGTACTGATATGTTGTGAATGGTTACTTTGTGTTTCAGCTTCTGCCAGCCGTAATAATCCGCATACTGATCAGTAATCAATAAATTGAGCTGCTTATCTGGCTCGACCGCATCAATTCGAGGTATTTTATAATAATGCGACTGCAATATCTGTGCGCCGGTGGCTGAGGCAAGAATCAGTGCACTTTGCGGCGAACCGTGTACGTGATAAGGCAGGGCTGAACTCATGTAGTCAAAATAGTCAAGTGAACTTATGTCCCCTGAACCTTTATCCGAGGCATGATCGATGGTTGTCATTTCATCACCATCTCTGAAAACAGCGAGCTGCTCTGGTGGCGCCGCGGGGCTCTGTAAACTCAAACCGGGAGCGTTGCGAAATGGAATGAACGGACTTTGCACAACATCAGTCTGAGAAACAGGGGATGTGTGCGACAGGCGCAAAGAAGCACCTTTTATCAAAAGTGTTTGTGTTAGTCCCTTGTATTCTGATAGGCGCAGATCAAGCCATTTCTGTGGTGTCCAAAAAACACTAAGTAAACATAATAAAAGTACCGAAATGGTTATTTGTTTTTCTCTGTTGCTGAGGTTAGACAGGGCAAAAAAGCCTGCTGATATGCCGCTGATAGCTAAAAGACGCAACATGGCATCAGCTGAAAATACCTGCAGCAGTGCCATGATTAACACCGCGCCGATACCGGCACCGATGAGATCAATGCCATACACCAGTGGGATTTTCTGATGAAAGCGCATGATGGTGAGTGCAATTGCATTAGCAACAAAGAAAAAAGGCAGTGTCAGCAGTAAATAGCTCAATAACAGGCGTTGCCACTGCGCGCTGTCCCACAGTATTTCCAGTGTATTGAAAGGCAATTGCTGCACAACAATGAAACAGGCGATCGATGAAAGTCCAAATAACAGGATGTTGGCGATAAATACAAAGTCATAGTTATCCAGCAGCCAACGTCGAAACACGGTAACTAAACTGCCGCTCACACCATAACCGAGCAAAGCAATACTGATCACCATAAATGCGAAATGGTGCCAGTGAATAACCGAAAACAGTCTTATCAGTAGAACTTCATACGCCAGGGCAGAGGCAGACAGGATAAAAATAGACAACAACGGTGGAGTTGCTGTCTGCTTATCAGTTATTGAAGCCACTAACAGTTAGTGCGCGCCAGTAAACGGTACAAAAATGACTGGCAGTAACTGTTGGGTTGTGACTTTACCCTGTTTGTCTTTTTCGACCAGCGTCAGGTACTGTGTCTGAAACCGTGTGCCCACAGGAATCACCATGCGTCCGCCATTTTTTAACTGTTTAACCAGTGGTGGTGGGATATGGCTGATGGCTGCGGTCACGATAATACTGTCAAAGGGGGCATGTTGCGGCCAGCCATCATATCCGTCAGCAATGCGCGTTTCGATATTGTCATAACCAAGTCGGGTTAGCAGCTGCGTTGAAGATTTACCCAGCTCTTCAATAATCTCGATACTATAAACGTCTGCTACCAGTTGCGAAAGTACCGCCGCCTGGTAACCTGAGCCGGTGCCGATTTCGAGAACACGTTGATCTGGTTGAGGCTGTAATAAATCCGTCATCAGGGCGACGATATACGGTTGTGAGATGGTTTGACCAAAACCGATGGGTAAAGGCCGGTTTTCATATGCTACGGAGCGCATGTTTGCTGGCACAAACTCATGCCGGGGTACCGTATTCATGGCCTGTAAAACAAGCTTATCAAATGATTTTTTGTTGATGTATTTTGCCGTTATTTTTACATCATCTTCTATGCTGCTAAGCATTTGTTGACGTTGTAGTGTGTATTCGTCAGCAATAACCAGCCCGCTTGATAAAAAAAACAGCTGTGCATAAAAAAAACAGGCTAGTATGTATTTTGAAGACATATCATTATCATGACCTCATCTACAGGAAAATTCAATAGCTAAATTTATCAGCCAGGGCAACAACAAAAACCGGATATTAGCCCGGCCATCCTTTTTGTATAAAGAAAACAGTTATCTTGACTAACCTGTTTCTGTAATTTCCTGCTCTGCATATGGGTAGTCGGTATAACCTGTTTCATCACCACCATAAAAAGTATTCTGGTCGGCTACGTTTAGTTGCAGGTTGTTTTTATAGCGATATACAAGATCCGGGTTTGCCAGAAATGGAACGCCAAAAGCGACCAGGTCACAATCGCCATTTGTTATTGCTGTTTGCGCACGGTCTTTATCATAACCATTATTGGCCATGTAAATGCCTTTATAGACATCACGTAGAGCGCGATAATCAACGTTTCGTTCTGCACCCATCATGTCACCTTCGAGTATGTGTAAATAGGCAAGATTGCGTCTATTAAGTTGTGTAATGAAGTAGTTAAAATGTGCTTGCGGGTTTGAGTCGGACATGGAGTTAAAGCTGTTTTCCGGGGTCAGGCGTATGCCAACACTGTTACTGTCCCAAACTTCCAGGACAGCGTCGATTACCTGATTTAAAAAACGCATGCGGTTTTCTTCATTACCACCGTATTCATCAGTTCGTTGATTGGAGCCATCACGCAGGAACTGATCAAGTAAGTAACCGTTTGCCGCGTGGATTTCTACGCCGTCAAAACCAGCCTGTTTTGCCATTAAGGCCGCATTTTTATATTGCGCTACGATGTCCTGAATTTCGTTTGTTTCTAATGCGCGCGGTTCGACAAAGGCTTTCATGCCTTCAAAGGTAATGGCTTCACCCTCTGGTTTTATTGCTGAAGGAGCGACAGGTGTCTGTTTATCGGGTAACAAATCAGGGTGCGAGATACGACCGCAGTACCATAGCTGTAGATAGATATGACCGCCTTCCTCATGTACTGCATCTGTCACTTTATGCCAGCCGGTAACCTGTGCTTCACTGTGTATACCCGGCGTGCCGGGGTAGCCCACGCCTTCTGGAGAGACTTGTGTTGCTTCGGTGATAATGAGGCCTGCACTGGCGCGCTGACGGTAGTATTCTGCATTCATGGCCTGTGGAATGTTGCCTTCAGCAGCACGGTTTCTTGTCATTGGGGCCATGACCATGCGATTTTTCAGGGTTAGCTTGCCGAGAGTTACTGGTGTGAACAGGATATCTGCACTCATTGTGTTCTCCTTGCTTATTATTTTATGTATAGACAGTTGTCTAAATGACTGGTATCAAAGTAATGCAACTGTCTGATTATGTCAAGGGGAATTTTGTTGGTGTGTTTACTGTAGTTTTATTGTTTTGTGGAATTTGATGAGAATTAATAACATATTGCGATGAGATAGTTATTTTAGCTTTTTGTTATTACGCGGTTAAACTACATCAAACGAAATCATAATGAAGTAAAAATCATGAGCATTTACAAATGTTGTTAAATCGTTTTTTTCGATGGCGAGAGCAAAGACAGTTACGTCTGTGCTCGAATCCCTGCAACGCTGTGGCAGAGGGTGGTTGATGATTCACTGACAGATTTTCACCTTGATCAGCACGAGCTTCATCAGCTACGGGAACTGGCCAGTCTGTTTCTGATTCGTAAAACAATTACTGGTGCCGGTGGACTGGACGTTGATGATTACATGTCGGCAGTGATTGCAGCTCAGGCGTGTGTACTGATTCTTAATCTGGATCTTGATTATTATGACGGCTGGGTTGAAGTTATTGTTTATCCGGATGCGTTTATCGTTAGCCGTGAAGTACGCGATGAAATTGGAGTGGTCCACAAACAGCGTTCTGTGCTTGGTGGTGAAGCCTGGAGCAGGGGGCCATTAATCCTGTCATGGAAAGATGCACAACCGAATAAACATTCAAATGGAACAGGTTCTACTGTCATTCTGCATGAATTTGCACATAAGCTGGATATGCTCGATGGCGCGGCTGATGGTACACCGCCGTTGCACCCGGACATGGTTTTAGACACCTGGATAGACTCTTTCACTGATACTTTCAAGCAGTTACGAGAGCAAATTGAACACCATCAGCGAACCGAGATTGATCCTTATGCGGCAGAAAATCCAGCTGAATTTTTTGCCGTTGTCAGTGAAGATTTTTTTGCAGCACCTGAACAGCTACATCAATACCACGCTGGCATTTATCAGCAATTACGCCTGTTCTATCGGCAGGACCCTCTGCAACGTCTTTATATCAGTCGATCACTCGAAGCTGGAAACCAGATTTAAAACCGTTGCCTGATTTGGCAATCAGCTTGATCGTATATTGAAATCTCTAACAATGAAAAACAGAATACTAAACTGACTTGTCGAAATTTAGACATCGCCAAAAAACTGGCGCATGAGGTAAAAAGCGGTTAATATTCGCCTTTGCTTATATGCCTACCTACACTTGGGAGTGTTAGTGCCTTATTTCACCACAATAAATAGCTTTCGTTTTAGTCTTGTTTTACCTGGTCTTCTCGCTCTCGTAGCCTGTGGTGGTGTCGATGAGCTGGCTTTACCAATAAACGAAGCACCGACGGCCAGCAGTGTCAATATTGCCGATGCAAATGGTGGCGATGCTGTGGTTAATGACCGCCTAATCGGCAATTACATCTATGCCGATGCGGAAGACGATGCTGAAGACGAATCTATCTACCGCTGGTTGCGAAATGGCGCAGTCATTGGCGGCGCAACGACATCGGACTATATCCTGGTTGCAGAAGATATTGGTCAATCCATTATCTTTGAAGTTACGCCAGTAGCAATATCAGGCGCTATAGGCGCTACAACCAGCGCTTTAACCGGCACTGCAATAACTTCTGTTGATTTTGTGCCCAACTCATCCCCCATTGCCAACGCGGGGCCAGACCAGACCCCGCTGGTCGATGACACCGTGACCCTGGATGGCAGTGGCTCATCCGATGGTAACGGCGATGGGCTGACGTACAGCTGGTCATTCATCTCGAAACCGCAGGCAGCCACGGCAACATTGTCTGATTCAACAACGGTGGATCCCACCTTCGATATGTTGATGTATCGGGCGATTACGTGGTGCAGTTGATCGTTAATGACGGCATGATAGGCAGTGTTCCGAATACAGTGACCATTAGCACAAACAACAGTGCCCCTGTAGCCGATGCCGGGCCAGGTCAGTCGGCGTTGTTTGGTGACACGGTGGCCCTGGATGGCACTGGCTCAAGTGATGTTGATGGCGATGGGCTGACTTACAGCTGGTCAATTACCACGAGACCGACCGGCAGTACGGCAGCATTGACTGGTTCAACAACGGTGAACCCCACCTTCAAAATTGATGTATCGGGCGATTACGTGGCGCAGTTGATCGTTAATGACGGTACGGTAGATAGTGACCCGGATACAGTGATCATCAGCACAAATAACACTGCGCCCGTTGCCAACGCCGGGGCAGACCAGGCACCGCTGGTCACTGACACGGTGACCCTGGACGGCAGTGCCTCATCCGATGTTGATGGCGATGGGCTGACTTACAGCTGGTCATTCAGCTCGGTGCCCAGCAGACAGCGCGGCAGCATTGTCTGATCCAACAGCAGTGTTTCCCACCTTTGTGGTGGATCTGCCCGGCAATTATGTGGTGCAGTTGATCGTTAATGACGGTACGGTAGACAGTGCCCCGGATACAGTGACCATTAGCACAGACAACAGTGCGCCTGTGGCCGATGCCGGGCCGGACCAGTCAGCGTTGTTTGGTGACACGGTGACCCTGGATGGCAGTGTCTCATCCGATGTTGATGACGATGGGCTGACTTACAGCTGGTCATTCACCTCGAGACCGACATGGCAGCACGGCAACATTGACTGGTTCAACAACGTTGAATCCCACCTTCGCTATTGATGTATCGGGCGATTACGTGGTGCAGCTGATCGTTAATGACGGTACGGTAGACAGTGCCCCGGATACAGTGATCATTAGCACAAACAACACTGCGCCCGTTGCCGATGCCGGGGCAGACCAGGCACCGCTGGTCAATGACACGGTGACCCTGGATGGCAGTGCCTCATCCGATGTTGATGGCGATGGGCTGACTTTTCAGCTGGTCATTCACCTCGTTTCCCACAGGCAGTACGGCAGCATTGTCTGATTCAACAGCGGTGACTCCCACCTTTACAGTGGATCTGCCCGGCACTTACGTGGTGCAGTTGATTGTTAATGACGGTACGGTAGATAGTGCCCCGGATACGGTGACCATTAGTACAACCAACAGTGCGCCCGTTGCAGATGCCGGCGGGCCTTATACGGTTGATGAGGGCGCCAGTGTTTCACTTGACGCCAATGGTTCCAGTGATCCGGATGGCGACCCACTGAGTTATGCCTGGGATCTCGATAATGACGGCGTATTTGATGATGCTGTAGGCGCGATTGCCTCCTTCAGTCGTAACGATAATGGCTCGTTTAACGTAGCCGTTGAAGTGTCCGACGGCTTACTTTCAAGCATAGCAACAGCTGTGGTAACGGTAAACAACGTGGTACCGACTGTTAATGCAGGCACGGACCAGAGTGTAAACACAGGTGTAAGCGTCAGCTTTACAGGCACCTTTAGTGATCCCGGTACGGATACCCATACCGTAGAATGGAACTTCGGTGACGGTAGCCTGGCTAGCGGAACATTGACCACCTCTCATGCCTATGCTGTCGCCGGTACATATACGGTTACACTCACTGTAACTGATGATGACGGTGGTGTCGGCAGCGACACGTTGATAGTAACAGTCAGTAATGTAAATGTAGCCCCCGTTGCAGATGCCGGCGGGCCTTATACGGTTGATGAGGGCGCCAGTGTTTCACTTGACGCCAATGGTTCCAGTGATCCGGATGGCGACCCACTGAGCTATGCCTGGGATCTCGATAATGACGGCGCATTTGATGATGCTGTAGGCGCGATTGCCTCCTTCAGTCGTAACGATAATGGCTCGTTTAACGTAGCCGTTGAAGTGTCCGACGGCTTACTTTCAAGCATAGCAACAGCTGTGGTAACGGTAAACAACGTGGTACCGACTGTTAATGCAGGCACGGACCAGAGTGTAAACACAGGTGATACTGTCAGCTTTACAGGCACCTTTAGTGATCCCGGTACGGATACCCATACCGTAGAATGGGACTTCGGTGACGGTAGCCTGGCTAGCGGAACATTGACCACCTCTCATGCCTATACTGTCGCCGGTACATATACAGTTACACTCACTGTAACTGATGATGACGGTGGTGTTGGCAGTGACACGTTGATAGTAACAGTCAGTAATGTAATATAGCCCCTGTCTCCAATGCCGGATCGTATCAGTCGGTTCTCGTGACCGATATAGTCACCCTTGATGGCAGTGGTTCATCTGATGTAGGTGGCGACCTGCTGACTTACAGTTGGTCAGCACCAGCAGGCAGCCTGCACACATTGTCAGATTCAACAGCGTTGAGTCCCACCTTAACAGTGGACCAGCCCGGTAGTTACCAGGTGTAGCTGACTGTTAATAACGGTACGGTAGACAGTACTCCGGATATAGTGACCGTAACACAGCGAATTAAGTGGCGTTTCCAGTATCCGTGAACCTGATTTAAGCCAACCTGGTAATCCTTGCTAATAACCCTGTTGTGGATGTGTCTCCCTTTTCTAAATTTACTGCCTGTTCGGAAAGAGTGACTGGCGATAAACGTAGTTTTTGCAGTGAGATTGATCCTTATATAGCAGAAAATCCATCTGAAGTATTTGTCGCTGTGGATGAAGAATGTATTTGCGAATCTGACCAGGGAGCCTGTCGGACTTAGTATGAATCTACTGCGAAAAAGCCATTTTTGTTCATTTTCCCGATTATTTTCGTTAAATAGCCGTGCTATTGCTCAGCGCATCCATGCGCTTCACCTCTACGAGGCTTACTCGAAAATATTTTCCAGAAATATTTTTCTCATCAAACAATCGAAAAACTGCCCTAAAAATGGTTTTCTCTCGCAACGATCAACTAAGTCCGACAGACTCCTGGCCATATCAATACCATGCCGCTATTTATCAGTAATTACGGCTGTTTTATCGGCAGAACCCTCTGCAACGTCTTTATAGTCGTCGATTACTCGAAGCAGCAAATCAGATTTAAAACCGCTGCCTGATTTGGCAATCAGCTTGATCGTACAGTGAAGTCTTACAATGAAAAATAGAATACTAAACTGACTTGTCGAAATTTGCCATGACAAAAAACTGGCAAATGAGGCAAAAATCATTATGATTAGTATTTGGATTTGCTTATATACCTAAGGTACACCAGGGAGTTGTAATGCCTTATTCCGCCACAATAAATAGCTTTCGTTTTAGTCTTGTTTTACTTGTTTTTCTCGCTCTCGTTACCTGTGGTGGTGTCGATGAGCTGGCTTTAACAGTAAACGAAGCACCGACGGCCAGCAGTGTCAATATTACCGATGCAAATGGTGGCGATGCTGTGGTTGGTGACAGTCTGACCGGTAACTACATCTATGCCGATGCCGAAGACGATGCTGAAGGCGCCTCTATCTTCCGCTGGTTCCGAAATGGCGAAGTCATTGGCGGCGCAACGGCATCGACTTATACCCTGACTTTAGACGATATTGGTCAATCCATTATCTTTGAAGTTACGCCAGTAGCAATATCAGGCGCTATAGGCGCTACAACCGACGCTTTAACCGGCACTGCAATAGCTTCTGTTGCTTTTGTGCCCAACTCATCCCCCATTGCCAACGCGGGGGCAGACCAGACCCCGCTGGTCAATGACACCGTGACCCTGGATGGCAGTGGCTCATCCGATGGTAACGGCGATGGGCTGACGTACAGCTGGTCATTCACCTCGAAACCGCCCGGCAGCCTGGCAATATTGACTGGTTCAACAACGTTGAATCCCAGCTTCATGGTTGATGTACCGGGCGATTACGTGGTGCAGTTGATCGTTAATGACGGTATGGTAGACAGTGTTCCGAATACAGTGACCATTAGCACAGACAACAGTGCCCCTGTGGCCAATGCCGGGCCGGATCAGTCGGCGTTGTTTGGTGACACGATAACTCTCGATGGTAGTGGCTCATCCGATGTTGATGGCGATGGGCTGACTTACAGCTGGTCATTCACCTCGAGACCGGCACGGCAGTACGGCAACATTGACTGGTTCAACAACGTTGAATCCCACCTTCAAATTGATGTATCGGGCGATTACGTGGTGCAGCTGATCGTTAATGACGGTACGGTAGACAGTGACCCGGATACGGTGATCATCAGCACAAATAACACTGCGCCCGTTGCCAACGCCGGGGCAGACCAGGCACCGCTGGTTCAGTGACACGGTTACCCTGGATGGCAGTACCTCATCCGATGTTGATGGCGATGGACTGACTTTTAGCTGGTCATTCACCTCAGTACCCATCGACAGTAGCGGCAGCATTGTCTGATCCAACAGCGGTGAGTACCCACCTTTGTAGTGGACTTGCCGGGCACTTACGTGGTGCAGTTGATCGTTAATGACGGTACGGTAGACAGTGCCCCGGATATAGTGAGCATTAGCACAGACAACAGCCCGCCTGTGGCCAATGCCGGGCCGGATCAGGCAGCATTTTTTGGTAACACGATGACTCTCGATGGCAGTGGTTCATCCGATGTTGATGGCGATGGGCTGACTTACAGCTGGTCATTTACCTCGAGACCGACAGGCAGTACAGCAATATTGACTGGTTCAACAACGTTGAATCCCACCTTCAAGATTGATGTATCGGGTGATTACGTGGTGCAGCTGATCGTTAATGACGGTACGGTAGACAGTGATCCCGATACGGTGAGCATCAGCACAAATAACAGTGCGCCCGTTGCCACCGCTGGGGCAGACGAGGAGGCACCGCTGGTCAATGAAACCGTGACCCTGGATGGCAGTGCCTCATCCGATGTTGATGGCGATGGGCTGACTTTTCGCTGGTCATTCAGCTCGTTTCCCACAGGCAGTACGGCCGCATTGTCTGATACAACAGCGGTGACTCCCACCTTTACAGTGGACCTGCCCGGCACTTACGTGGTGCAGTTGATCGTTAACGACGGTACGGTAAATAGTGATCCGGATACGGTCACCATCACTACCAGCAACAGTGCACCGGTTGCCAATGCCGGTGGACCTTATACGGTTGATGAAGGCACCATTGTTTCACTTGATGCCAATGGTTCCAGTGATCTGGATGGCGACCCCCTGAGCTTTGCCTGGGATCTCGATAATGACGGCGCATTTGATGATGCAGTGGGCGCAACAGTCTTATTCAGTCGTAACGATAATGGCCTGTTTAGCGTAGCCGTAGAAGTGTCCGATGGCTTACTTACAAGCATAGCAACAGCTAATGTTACGGTAAGCAACGTGATCCCGACTGTTGAAGCAGGCCCGAATCAGAGTGTAAACGAAGGTGTAAGTGTCAGCTTTACAGGCTCCTTTAGTGATCCCGGTACGACTGACACCCATACCGTAAAATGGAACTTCGGTGATGGCACGGTTGAGAGCGGAACATTGACACCTTCACATACCTATGCTGACAATGGCACATATACTGTTACCCTCACTGTGACTGATGATGACGGTGGTGTTGGCAGTGACACATTGATTGTTACGGTAAGCAACGTGGTCCCGACTGTTGAAGCCGGCCCGAATCAGAGTGTAAACGAAGGTGTAAGTGTCAGCTTCACAGGCTCCTTTAGTGATCCCGCCGGTACGGCTGACACCTATACCGTAAAATGGAACTTCGGTGACGGCAGTCCGGAGGTGATCGGAACATTGACACCTTCACATACCTATGCTGTCAATAGCACATATACCGTTACCCTCACTGTGACTGATGATGACGGTGGTGTTGGCAGTGACACATTGATTGTTACGGTAAGCAACGTGGTTCCGACTGTTGAAGCAGGCCCGAATCAGAGTGTAAACGAAGGTGTAAGTGCCAGCTTTACCGGCTCCTTTAGTGATCCCGATACGGCTGACACCCATACCGTAAAATGGAACTTCGGTGACGGCAGTCCGGAGGTGATCGGAACATTGACACCTTCACATACCTATGCTGACAATGGCATATATACCGTTACCCTCACTGTGACTGATGATGACGGTGGTGTTGGCAGTGACACATTGATTGTTACGGTAAGCAACGTGGTCCCGACTGTTGAAGCCGGCCCGAATCAGAGTGTAAACGAAGGTGTAAGTGCCAGCTTTACAGGCTCCTTTAGTGATCCCGGTACGGCTGACACCCATACCGTAAAATGGAACTTCGGTGACGGTAGCCTGGCTAGCACATTGACCACCTCTCATGCCTATGCTGTCGCCGGTACATATACGGTTACACTCACTGTAACTGATGATGACGGTGGTGTTGGCAGCGACACATTGATAGTAACAGTCAGTAATGTAAATGTAGCCCCCGTTGCAGATGCCGGCGGGCCTTATACGGTTGTTGAGGGCGCCAGTGTTTCACTTGACGCCAATGGTTCCAGTGATCTGGATGGCGATCCACTGAGCTATGCCTGGGATCTCGATAATGACGGCGCATTTGATGATGCTGTAGGCGCGATTGCCTCCTTCAGTCGTAACGATAATGGCTCGTTTAACGTAGCCGTAGAAGTGTCCGATGGCTTACTTTCAAGCATAGCATCAGCTGTGGTAACGGTGACCGACCTCGGCCCGACAGCAGCGCTGACCGGTGACGCCTTCCTTAATGAAGGGCAGTTGGGTAGTTATGATGCCAGCGGTTCCAGCTCAAGCCCCGATACCATCGTTCTGTACGAATGGAACTTCGGTGACGGCAGTCCGGAGGTGGTCGGAACATTGGCACCTTCACATGCCTATGCTGATAATGGCATCTACACGGTTACACTCACTGTGACCGATGATGATGGCAGTGTAGATGTTGCGTCTATGAATGTTACGGTCAGCAACGTGGTTCCAACTGTTAATGCAGGCACGGACCAGAGTGCGAATGAAGGTGATACTGTCAGCTTTACAGGCTCCTTTAGTGATCCCGGTACGGCTGACACCCATACCGTAGAATGGGACTTCGGTGATGGCACGGTTGTGATCGGAACATTGATACCTTCACATGCTTATGCTGTCAATGGCATATATACCGTTACACTCACTGTGACTGATGATGACAGTGGTGTTGGCAGTGACACGTTGAGTGTAACTGTCAATGTAGCCCCTGTCGCCAATGTCGGACTGGATAAGTCGGTTCTCGTGAGCGATATAGTCACCCTTGATGGCAGTGGTTCATCTGATGCAGGTGGCGACCTGCTGACTTACAGCTGGTCAGTACCAGCTGGCAGCCTGCCCACCTTGTCAGATTCAACAGCGGTGAGTCCCACCTTAACAGTGGACTTGCCCGGCAGTTACGAGGTGTAGCTGACTGTTAATAACGGTACGGTAGACAGTGCTCCGGATACAGTGACAGTCACAACGAATTAAGCGCCGATTGCCAATATCCGTGATCCTGATTTAAGCCAATCTGGTGATCTTTGCCAATAACCCTGTGTGGGAAAACCAATTTGTAATCATGTCGTTATAACATCAACGGAGCGGCCAACTGCGATTTCCAGGTTGAAACCTTACAATGAAAAACAGAATACTAAACTGACTTATCGAAATTTACCATGACAAAAAACTGGCAAATGAGGTAAAAAGTGATTATGATTAGTATTTGGTTTTGCTTATATACCTACGTACATCGGAGTGTTAGTGCCTTATTACACCACAATAAATAGCTTTCGTTTTAGTCTTGTTTTACTTGGTTTTATCACTCTCGTTGCCTGTGGCGGCGTCGATGAGGTGGCTTTACCAATAAACGAAGCGCCCACTGCCAGCAGTGTTAGTATCACTTATGGTCACTCTGGCAATGCTGTGCTTGGTGACACTCTGACCGGCAACTACGTCTATGACGATGCGGAAAACGATGTTGAAGGCGTATCTATCTACCGCTGGCTTCGAGATGGCACAATTATTGGCGGCGCAACGACATTGACCTATATCCTGGATACTGTCGATATTGCTCAATCCATTACCTTTGAAGTTACGCCAGTAGCGACAACGGGAACAGTAACTGGCAGCACTGTATCATCTAGCGGTATTACAGCTAACAGTGCACCTGTTGCCGATGCCGGAGCGGATCAGACGCCGCTGGTCACTGACATCGTGACCCTTAATGGCAGTACCTCAAGTGATGGCGATGGCGATGTGCTGACGTACAGTTGGTCATTTACCTCAGTACCAGCAGGCAGCCTCGCTGCATTGTCTGATTCAACAGCGCTTGATCCTAACTTTACAGTAGATCGGCCCGGCACTTACGTTGTGCAGCTGATCGTTAATGACGGTACGGAGGACAGTGACCCGGATACAGTGACCATTAGTACAGACAACAGTGCACCCGTTGCCGATGCCGGCGCGGATCAGACAGCGTTTTTTGGTGACACGGTGACCCTCAATGGCAGTGCCTCATCCGATGTTGATGGCGATGGGCTGACTTACAGCTGGTCATTTACCTCGAGACCGACAGGCAGTACAGCAATATTGTCTGATCCAACGACGGTGAAACCCACCTTCGCTATTGATGTATGGGGCGAATACGTGGTGCAGTTGATTGTTAATGACGGCACGGTGGACAGTGTCCCGGCTACAGTAACCATCAGTACAATCAACAGTGCCCCTGTAGCCAATGCCGGTGCGGATCAGGCAGTGTTTTTTGGTGAAACGGTGACCCTCGATGGCAGTGCCTCAACCGATGTTGATGGCGATATGCTGACCTACAGTTGGTCATTCACCTCGAGACCGACAGGCAGCGCGGCAATATTGACTGGTTCAACAACGGTGAAGCCCACCTTCGATATTGATGTATCGGGTGAATATGTGGTGCAGTTGATTGTTAATGACGGTACGGTGGACAGTGCCCCGGATACAGTGACCATCAGCACAAACAACACTGCCCCTGTTGCCAATGCCGGAGCGGACCAGACAGCGTTTTTTGGTGACACGGTGATACTTGATGGTAGTGCCTCATCCGATGTCGATGACGATACGCTGACTTACAGCTGGTCATTAACCAAGAAACCGCCAGACAGCAATGCAGCATTGTCTAATCCAACGGCGGTGCAACCCATCTTTGTTATTGATGTGTCGGGTGATTATGTGGTGCAGCTGATTGTTAATGACGGTACGGACGACAGTGACCCGGATACAGTGACCATCAGTACAAACAACAGTGCACCCGTTGCCAATGCCGGTGCGAACCAGATCCCGCCGCTTGGTAGCACCGTGTTCCTGGATGGCAGTGCCTCATTTGATGTTGATGACGATACGCTAACTTACAGCTGGTCATTCCTCTTGAAACCGCAATTTAGCACAGCAACATTGTCTGATACGGCAGTAATGAATCCCAGCTTCAACATAGATGTCCTGGGTGATTATGTGCTGCAGCTGATTGTTAATGACGGTACGGTGGACAGTGACCCGGATACAGTGAGTGTCTCAACGAATTAAGCGCCGGTTGCCAATATCCATGCTTCTGATTTAAGCCAATCTGGTAATCTTTGCCAAACACCCTGTAGTGCGGGAAACCAATTTGTAATCATGTCGTTATAACCTCAACGGAGCGGTCAACTGCGGTTTCCAGGTTGAAGTCTTACCATGAAAAATAGAATACTAAACTGACTTATCGACATTCACTACGACAAAAGTTGACAAAAGTTGACAAATGAGGTGAAAAATGAATTAATACTTGCATTTAGCTTATAGACTAAGCCCAACAGGGAGTACCCAACAGGGAGTATTAATGCCTTATTCCACCACTATAAATACCTTTCGTTTTAGTCTTGTTCTAGGTTTTATCACTCTTGTTGCCTGTGGTGGTGTCGAAGAGGTGGCTTTACCAATAAACCAAGCGCCCACGGCCAGCAGTATTAGCGTCACTTATGATCACACTGGCAATGCTATGGTTGGTGACATTCTGACCGGCAACTACGTCTATGCCGATGCAGAAAACGATGCTGAAGGCGTATCTATCTACCGCTGGTTTCGAAATGGCACAATTATTGGCGGCGCAACGACATGGACCTATAGCCTGGTTGTAGCCGATATTGGTCAAACCATTACCTTTGAAGTTACGCCAGTAGCGGCAACGGGAACTGCCACTGGCAGCGCGGTATCATCTAGCGATATTACAGCTAACAGTGCACCTGTTGCCAATGCCGGAGCGGACCAGACAGCGCTGCTTAGTGAAACCGTGACCCTTAATGGCAGTGCCTCAAGTGATGGCGATGGCGATGGGCTGACATATCGCTGGTCATTAACCTCAATACCGACCGGCAGTCGGGCAACATTGACTGGTTCAACAACGGTAAATCCCGCCCTCGATATTGATATATCGGGCGATTACGTGGTGCAGCTGATTGTTAATGACGGTGCAGAGGACAGTGCCCCGGATACAGTGATCATTAGTACCATCAACAGTGCCCCTGTAGCCAATGCCGGAGTGGATCAGACAACGTTGTTTGGTGACACGGTGACCCTCGATGGCAGTGCCTCATCCGATGTTGATGGCAATGGGCTGACGTACAGCTGGTCATTAACCACAAAACCATGCAAACAGTATGGCAACATTGTCTGATACAACATCGACGCATCCCATCTTCGCTATCGATGTGTCGGGCGATTACGTGGCGCAGTTGATTGTTAATGACGGCACGGTAGATAGTGACCCGGATACAGTGACCATTAGTACAAACAACAGCCTGCCTGTGGCCAATGCCGGAGCGGATCAAAAAGCGTTTTTTGGTGACGCGGTGACCCTCGATGGCAGTGCCTCATCCGATGTTGATGGCGATGGGCTGACGTACAGCTGGTCATTTACCACGAAACCGCCCGGCAGCCGGGCAAAATTGACTGGTTCAACAACGGTGAAACCCACCTTCGCTATTGATGTATCGGGCGATTACGTGGTGCAGCTGATCGTTAATGACGGCACGGTGGACAGTGCCCCGAATACAGTGATCACCAGTACAATCAACAGTGCCCCTGTAGCCAATGCCGGTGCGGATCAGGCAGCGTTTTTTGGTGAAACGGTGACCCTCGATGGCAGTGCCTCATCCGATGTTGATGGCGATGGGCTGAAGTACAATTGGTCATTTACCAGGAAACCGCCCGGCAGCCGGGCAAAATTGACTGGTTCAACAACGGTTAAACCCACCTTCGCTATTGATGTATCGGGCGATTACATGGTGCAGCTCATCGTTAATGACGGCACGGTAGATAGTGACCCGAATACAGTGATCACCAGTACAGTCAACAGTGCCCCTGTAGCCAATGCCGGTGCGGATCAGGCAGCGTTTTTTGGTGAAACGGTGACCCTCGATGGCAGTGCCTCATCCGATGTTGATGGCGATGGGCTGAAGTACAGTTGGTCATTTACCAGGAAACCGCCCGGCAGCCGGGCAAAATTGACTGGTTCAACAACGGTGAAACCCACCTTCGCGATTGATGTATCGGGCGATTACGTGGCGCAGCTGATCGTTAATGACGGCACGGTGGACAGTGCCCCGAATACAGTGATCATCAGTACAATCAACAGTGCCCCTGTAGCCAATGCCGGTGCGGATCAGGCAGCGTTTTTTGGTGACACGGTAACCCTCAATGGCAGTGCCTCATCCGATGTTGATGGCGATGGGCTGAAGTACAGTTGGTCATTTACCAGGAAACCGCCCGACAGCCGGGCAAAATTGACTGGTTCAACAAAGGTGAAACCCAGCTTCGCGATTGATGTATCGGGCAATTACGTGGTGCAGCTGATCGTTAATGACGGTACGGTGAAGAGTGCCCCGGATACAGTGACCATAAGTATAAAAAACACTGCACCCGTTGCCAATGCCGGTGCGGATCAGGCAGCGTTTTTTGGTGAAACGGTGACCCTCAATGGCAGTGCCTCATCCGATGTTGATGGCGATGGGCTGAAGTACAGTTGGTCATTTACCAGGAAACCGCCCGGCAGCCAGGCAAAATTGACTGGTTCAACAAAGGTGAAACCCAGCTTCGCTATTGATGTATCGGGCACTTACATGGTGCAACTGATCGTTAATGACGGTACGGTGAAGAGTGCCCCGAATACAGTGACCATAAGTACAAAAAACACTGCACCCGTTGCTAATGCCGGAGCGGACAAGACAACGTTATTTGGTGACACGGTGATACTTGATGGCAATACTTCATCCGATGTTGATGATGATATGCTGACATACCGCTGGTCATTAACCACAAAACCGCCCGGCAGCCAGGCAATATTGTCTGATTCAACATCGGCGACTCCCATCTTTTCTATCGATGTGTCGGGTGATTATGTGGTGCAGCTGATCGTTAATGACGGCACGGTCAATAGTGCCCCGGATACAGTGACCATCAGTACAAAAAACACTGCACCCGTTGCCAATGCCGGTGTCGACCAGAAACCGCAAGTTGGTGACACGGTGATACTTGATGGCAGTGCCTCACTTGATGTTGATGACGATACGCTGACATACAGATGGTCATTCACGTTAAAGCCAAAAAAAAGCAAGGCTTCTTTGTCTGATCCAACAGCGGTGAGTCCCACTTTTGTAATGGATCGGTCTGGTGATTATGTGCTGCAGTTGATTGTTAATGACGGTACGGTAAACAGTAAGCCGAATACAGTGACAGTCACAACGAATTAAGCGCCGGGGTTACCAATATCCGTGGTTCTGATTTAAGCCAATGCGATAATCCTTGCTAATAACACTGTCGCAGATGAAAAATTCTTTTCCAACCTTTAAGGCAGTTGGGAAAGGGTGGCCGGCATTAAATCTGGTTTACACACCGAGATTGATCCTTATGCCAAAAAAAGCAACCGAATATTTTGCCGTTGTCAGTGAAGAATTTTTTGGCACACCTAAACAATTGCATTATTACCACGCTGGCATTTATTAACAATTACGCCTGTTCTATCGGCTAGATTCTCTGCAACGTCTTCATAACAGCCGATCGCTGAAAGTTGATAACTAAGTTTAAAACCATTGCCTGATTTGGCCATTAGCTTGATCGTACATTGAAGTCTTAACAATAAAAAATAAAATACTAAACAGACTTATCGAAATTTACCATGACAAAATTGACAAATGAGGCGAAAAATGAATTATCATTAGTATTTGTAATTAAGCCTATATACTAAGTACATCAAGGAGCATCAATGCCTTATTACACCACTATAAATACCTTTCGTTTTAGTCTTGTTTTACTTGTTTTTATCACTCTTGTAGCCTGTGGTGACATCGAAGAGGCGGCTTTACCTAGCAGCGCCCCCGTTGCTAATGCCGGAGCAGACCAGACCCCACTGCTTGGTAACACGGTGACCCTTGATGGCAGTGCCTCGAGTGATGTTGACGGCGACCTGCTGACTTACAGCTGGTCATTCATCTCTAAACCAGCAGGCAGTACGGCAGCATTGTCTGATCCAGCAGCGGTGAGACCCACTTTTGTAATGGATCTGTATGGAGATTATGTGGTGCAATTGATCGTTGGTGACGTTACGATGGACAGTGACCCGGATACAGTGATTATTAGTACAAACAACAGTGCACCCGTTGCCAATGCCGGAGCGGACGAGACAAAGCTATTTGGTGACACGGTGATACTTGATGGCAGTACCTCAAGTGATGTCGATGGCGATATCCTGACATATCGCTGGTCATTCACCTCGAAACCAGCAGGCAGTACGGCAGCATTGTCTGATTCAACAGCGGTGAAGCCGATATTCGCTATCGATGTGTCGGGTGATTATGTGGTGCAGCTGATTGTTAATGACACTATGGTAGACAGTGCCCCGGATGCAGTGACCATCAGTACAAGCAACAGCGCACCGGTTGCCAATGCCGGTGTGAACCAGGAACCGCAAGTTGGTGACACGGTGATACTTGATGGCAGTGCCTCATTTGATGTTGATGGCGATGAGCTGACATACAGCTGGTCATTCGTGTTAGTGCCAGACAACAGCACGGCCGAGTTGTCTGATCCAGCAGCGGTGAGTCCAACTTTTGTAATGGACCTGCCTGGTGATTATGTGCTGCAGCTGATTGTTAATGACGGTACGGTAGACAGCGATACGGATACAATGGTCGTCACAACGAATTAAGCACCGGTTGCTAATGTCCGTGATCCTCATTTAAGCCACTGCGGTACTCCCTGCTAGTAATCCTGTCGCAGATGAATGCCTCTTTTTCAACTTGAGTACATGTTGGGAAAGGGTGGCCGGCATTAAACTTAGTTTCCATCATCTCGCGCGATAATCATTTGCATTTACCATTAAACCGAGACAGTGAGTAATGCTTACTGTGTTTCTTTACTGTTGTAATTTTGTGTTAATCGCAACAGGAATGCGTCTCGCTCCAAAATTTCCTGCTTTTTCTTCAAACATTCCTGCTATGGCAGAACCGCAATCCGGGCAGTGCTCATCTTTTGTTAAGCGATACTGATTAATCTGATACCAGTCGCGCTCGATCCGTGGTGTGTGGCA
>CAVWXQ010000004.1:0-110541 GCA_963759005.1 uncultured Gammaproteobacteria bacterium | reverse complement strand
GTATATTGCTCCATGCAATATCTGCATTTCCTGCATCCGTGCAGGTCATGCGGATGTCGAGCCTATATGGATATATTTATGGCGTGTCTTGAACAAGACGTATACTTTTCATCTGCCCCGTTAGTAAGAACAGTTCCAGTAAAATGGTAGATCGGAATTAGCTGCAAATTTAACTGCAAAAGACCGCTTTTAGCGTTCACTTTCTAACGCTCACTGAAGGCATTATTAAAACCACGTGATATCGGTCTTAGTAAGTAAGCCAATATGGATTTAGCACCGGTTTCAATATTTGCCTGCACGGTCATGCCGGGAATTATTTTCATGATTTCAGGGTTATTGCCTACCCAGGTTTGATTAAGCGTTATTTCTGCCCGGTAATAAGGATTATTTTTCTCATCCAGATAAGTTGTCGCTGATATTTGTTTGACTGTGCCATCTATACTACCAAAACGAGATGAATCGTAGCTGTCTACTTTTACATCAGCACTTTGACCAATATGTACATGACCTACATCATCAGGCATTATGCGTGACTCTACGATTAATTCATCATTCATAGGTACAATACGTAGAATAATTTTACCGGGTTCTGCAACTGCATTAATACTGTTAATAGAGAGTGCCTGTACGATGCCGCTGACTGGTGCAACGACATTTAAGCGAGTGGCTCTGTCGTTTAGCCGGATAAGTGTTTGTTCAACTTCTGCTATTTCGCTAATAATTTTTCCGGCTTCTAATTGAATGTCTTTAATAAATTGAAACTCAGCATCTTTACGTCGTTGTCTGGCTTCAGCCAGAGTGGTTTTGGCGACAATAAAATTATCCTGAAACTGTCGATATTCACGTAAATTTTCTGAAAGTTGAATTTGCGTGGTTAATAGTTCGTCTCGCGCAACGACGCCGGTTTTGTTTAAATCCTTACGGATATCAACCTGTTCTTCAAGCAGTTTAACTTCTTCTTTCATTATACTTGACTGGTTCAGTGAGCGTTGTTTCTCTGATTTTTTCTGTTCTATCTGCTGCTCTATCACAAGTACTTTTTGTTTCTGACTATTAAGCTGTGCCTGATAGATGGTCAGTTGTTGTGTGGCAAGTTTAGGGTAACTCTTACCGTTTTCTCCAAACTCAGGGTTACGGTTTTCGATTAAGGCATGTAAACGTTCCTGTTCTAATAATAACGAAGCATATCTTACAGACATCTGTTCGAGGTCAGACATGGTAGCTGGTGGTGCAAAACGTAGCAGGGATTGTCCCTTGCTTAACAAAATCACCATTGCGTACCAGTATTTCACTGACGATGCCACCTTCAAGATGTTGCACATTGTGAATAAGGTCGGCGGGTATGACTTCACCACGTGTTGTCGCTACTTCTTTTATCTGAGTGAAGTGTGCCCAGAGTACGAGTGCGACGAGAAGTCCGCCAGTAAACATTATTGCGATATTAATAATATTTACTGGTGTGATTTCTTCTAATTGTATAGCCTGATTTAAATAATGCGCCCTGGCTCGTGGTAGTCCGGCGCTTGTATTTGCGGCAAAAACGATATTGTTTTCTTTCACGAGATATTCTCCAGCATCATGTTGATAACAGTGTCTGCATCACCGGTAAACTTAACCATTCCCTGTTCCATAAGAACAGCTTTATCAGCAATTCGAATATGGGAAGGGCGATGGCTTACCATGATGATAGTGCGTTTACCTTTGAGTTTTTTAAGTTGTTTAATTAATCGTTGATCGCTTTCATCATCAAGAGAGGCACCGGGTTCATCGAGTAATAAAATTTGTGCGGGATTAACAAATGCACGTGCCATGGACAGAGCACGTGAAAATCCTGGAGGCATATGGTCGCCTGTGTTGTCGCCGATTCGAGTATTAAAACCTTCAGGCAGGGCAAGAATATCATCAAGCACGCCAGCTTCTTCGGCTGCACGATGAAGATCATCGTCGGTTGCCAATACATTGTTTAAACGCATGTTTTGAGCAATTGAGCCATGAAACATGTGAGTGACCTGCGGCACGTATGAAATAGCACGGCGTAAATCCATTGCATTGAGCTGGCGAATATCCAGTTCGTCAATTGAAAATGATCCAGCCTGAGGGCGATACATGCCAGAAATCAATTTAACCAGTGTTGATTTTCCAGAGCCAGTGTCACCGCAGATGGCAACCATTTCACCAGACTTTACCTCGAAGCTTACACCAAGCAGCGCTGGGTCTTCTTCAGGGCCGTAACGGAAACTGACGCGATCAACCTTAATGTGTCCTTTCATCTGAGACAGCAATAAGCTTGACTGTCCCGAATGTTGTTCGACTTTAAGGCGCATTAGCTGATTGATTTGTGCAATTGATTTATTGAGCTGCTGAAATTTAAAGTAGGATAAAAAGGCGCCCTGCAAGGGAGATAATACGCGCCAGACTAAAGCCATGGTTGCAATTAATGCACCAATTGTCATATCACCGTTGATTACCATGAGTGTGCCAAAACCAACTGTGGCAGCGCCTGCTAAGGTCATCAGTGATTGTGAAACGCTGTTTAATATACTGCTCGCAACAAAGGTTTTATAGCTGGCCATTACTGAATCGCCGGAAGTTTCACGAAAGCGTTCCCACCAGACTGATTCACCACCGATGGCCTTAATTTCATTTCGGCCATCCATACTTTGCATTAACATGCGTTGTTTATTTGTTTTGGCAACGCCAGACTGCATTACGGTAGACCTGGTGTGTGGGAACCAGAAGCTGCCAAAAATAATATAAGAAAAGATGACCGCGACAGGTATGATGGCTAACCAGCCCGCCAGTAGAGCAATTACACTTATGAATAAAATAGCAAATGGAACCTCCAGTGTCATGGCAGCGTTTGGACCAGTGAAGAAATCACGTACGGAATCAAACTGCTTCAAGCGAGAAAGCTGCGAAGCGACAGTTGATCTTTCAGTGAACACGGGCGGTAGGAAGAGTAACTGCCTGAATGTTTCTGTGCCAATTAAATAGTCTATTCGTCCGGCAATAGAGCCGAGTAACTGTGCCCGCAGGTAGCGCAAAATTAAATCTGCAAACAGAAGCATAGCAACACCAGTTATAAGATAGGGCAGGGTTTCAGCTGATTTAGCCCCGATCACCTTGTCATAAATAACCATAACAAATAAAGGTACAGCTAGTGCGACAAAATTTATCAGGCAAGTCATTGCCAGTAGATGAATGATGAGGTGTTTGAAGCGGTGAATTAATTTATAGAACCAGGCATCGCCAGCATCTTTTATGCTCATGCCATGACTTGGGTTTGTATCGGTAAAAACGTAAGCGGTACCACCAGCATTTGTCGGCCTTATCGTTTCATATCGTTCAGTCTGTGCATTAAAGCTGCTTATATTGTGATTTTCTCTACTGAGTAAAACAAGGACTTCATCTTTGTCTGTTACAAACAGGCAAGGATAGAGTTCAGCTTTGATATCTTTTAGCTGTGTTTTTTTCGGTGTACTGTCATAACCGATAGTGACAAGAATGTTTCTCAGGTCAACCAGTTCAAGTCTATCAGCAAAATGAGGCAGTGCTTCTAGCAGTTCACGGGCATAATTGTGCCAGCCGAGCTCTTTAAGTAATGGAATAATGCATGAGGCATAAGGAGAATCATCATGAAATTCATCAAGTTTGTCGTTACGAAGTGCTTCTGCAAGACGCTCTGAAAACGGCAGAGCTGAATTTTTAGTTTCTGTTATTTCGATGGGAGGGGAATTTATTTGAGTGAGGTTCATTGTCTAGCCTATACGCTGGCAGCGCGATTATTCTTTTGAGTGAAAGTATTGTATGTTGTTTCGATAAGTTTCTTATCCTGTAATTTAAAATGTCGGTTACATAATTTTAGAAATGATGGACGATGAGAAACAATAACCAGGGTCTTATCCTTTTTAAAACGTTCAACAACTTTATGTAATCGTGCATCGTTTTTAATATCAAAGTTTGCATTAGCATCATCAAACAGCATAATTTTAGGGTGTCCAACCAATGAACGAACCATGATAATTTTTTGACGAACACCTTCAGACAACGTGTCAACCGCTGCGCCGCCGACCTGTGTGTCCAGACCGGAAGGCAGTCGTGTAATAATTTCATCCAGGCCTAATGTTTTGGAAAGTTCTATTGCCTGATCGATTGCCTGGCCTTCACGGTAAAGTGTCATGTTTTCAAGAATAGTTCCTTCGAATAATAATCCGTGTTGTGGAACGATACCTATCTGTGCTCTTAAAAATTCAAATTCATAGTCGAAAATATCTCTGCCATCGAGTTTTACTTCACCTGTGTTCGGATGCAGGAATCCAGATAATAGAGAGATTAGTGTTGATTTGCCTACGCCGTTATTGCCCGTGATAGAAATGCTGTCACCGGCGCTGATGGTTAGTGAGATATCTTCAAACAGGTTTTCTTTCTGCGTAGGGTATTTGAAAGTGATGTTTGTTAATTCTATCTTTCCATCAATGCCTGGCTCTGTTTTAATATCGCCAGATTTCTCGTCTGCAATAGAGTACAGTTCGGCGACTTTGTCATGTGCAAGACGTACTGATTGAAACTGTGTCCATATTTTCATCGCATTTAAACCGGGTTGTAGTACTCTGCTAGAAAGCATTGTTCCAGCAGCAAGTGCACCAATAGTCAAAGTTCCATCGATAACATAGATACTGCCTATGCTGGCAAAACAGACCACAGCCAGTTGCGAAATGGTTGCGCCAATACCTTGTACCGTGCTATTTATCTTTGCCAGTTCACATACACTTTCCGCAGATTGTTTCTGTAAACGTTCATAGCGGCGTAACATCAACGATTCCATCGCCATGGATTTAATGGTGTGTATACCTGTGAGCGTTTCGACGATAAAGTTCTGTCGTCTTTCTTCCACTGTAGAACGCTGTTTTAAAGCGGCATGCAGATGATTACCAACCTTTGACGAGACGGCATAAAATATTGCCAGTAAAACAAGTGGAATTAATATGAGTGGACCGGAAATTACCCAGATTAGCGTCAGAAAAATAAACACAAAGGGTAAATCCATCGCCACAAGAATGGATTGGCTAGAATAAAATTCCTGAATTTTTTCCAGCGCATTCATTTTGTCGAGATAAAAACTGGTCGGTTTACTGCTATAAGCAGTGGATTCTGCATCTAGAATATGGTTCATTGCATGCAGGCTTTCACGATGATCAAAACGAGCGCCTTCCCAGCTCAATATCATTGAACGTAGTATTTTTAAGAAACCGTCAATTATAATTACGATTATTAGACCTGACATTAACAATGAAAAAGACTCCATGGCCTGATTGGGAATAATGCGATCATAGACTTGCAGGATGACTACAGGCAGGCCGAGTGCAAGTATATTAATCATTAATGAAGCGACTAATACGCTTGGCTTACGCCATGTATCCGGTGTTTTTAATTGGCCTTTTTTAAGATTTCTTCTCATTAAAAACTCGATTAATTTAGCTAAAAAAGCAACTTATTTATTACTTAGGTTTTGTTTGTTATCGGCAAGCAAACTATTCTCTTGAATCTTTAGAATTCATATATATTGAGAGCTTTGCACGATCTAGATTTTTCGTTATGGCAAGGAAAAAAATCGTCGAAAAAGCGCAGTTTACTCGTAGTAAATGAGCATTTTGAGACTATTTTTAACGAGACTATTGCGGGAAAGATGCTTCGTGCAAAGTTCTCATATTGATAATTATTATCAAAAAAAACTAAAGATATACCGCATGTGGTCGATAGGAGTGTGTGTAATACTGTGCGGATATTTTTCGGACAGTTCCAGGCTATTTTTGAGGATATTGATAATGCTTGATAAAACTAACCCGCAACCGACTAATTCTATTGCCCAGAAATCATCTGAGGAGCTGTTTTTACGCGGTTCTGAAAAAGATGAAATGCTGCGTAATAAAGCAGATGAAGATGGTCTGAAGCTGGATGATTCAGAGGAAGAATTATCCCTGCAGAATATTCAGCGTGGCAGTGAGCAACTGGAACACCCTAATCAAGACGTAAAAAGTGAAGGCGATAGTGTTGACAGAAGAGAAGGCGCTGGTGTAAACAGAGATGATGTATTAGAAACAAATTCTGAAACAATCGAACAACCGGCTCAAACTGATGTATTACAAGCTATTTCAAGTCACCAGGTTAATAGCGAAAAAATAAGTGTAGATGAAAAGCCCGACAATAATGATCATGATATTAACCGTGTTTTCTTATACGGAGATGACGGAAGGGATAATGCTGCAAATCAGATTTCACTTGATGCTAATAATAACGATAAACCAATAATTGCTAGAAACGAATCAGTCGCTACAGATGATACTGTTGTAGAGAGTGCCGCAAATGAAACAATAAACACGGCACCGATAGCAGGTGATGATGTGGTGCTGGATGTAAATGAAGGGGTATCAGTTATAAGTGGGGAGCTGATGGCAGTGGATGCGGATCTAGATGCGTTTTTAAGTTATAAAGTGGTAGATGGCTTTTATGCACCCGACGGTTTTGAATTAAACGTGGATGGCTCTTATAGTTTTGATCCAGCAAATGGCAGTTACGATCATCTTAACGTTGGCGATAGCCAGGTCATTACTATTCCAGTAACGGTCACCGATGATAACGGTGCAACCGATATCTCGCAGATACAGATTACCGTTTCAGGTACTAATGATGCACCGATAGCGGGTATGTCTGTTACAGCTAATGTTGATGAGGGTTCATCGATAATCGCTGGACGGTTAACCTCTACGGATTTAGATGATGCGGCAACCGCAAGTTGGAGCGTGAGTGCAGGTAGTACTGCACCCGACGGTTTTGAATTAAACGTGGATGGCTCCTATAGTTTTGATCCAGCAAATGGCAGTTACGATCATCTTAACGTCGGCGACAGTGAAGTAATTACTATTCCAGTAACGGTCACCGATGATAACGGTGCAACCGATATCTCGCAGATACAGATTACCGTTTCAGGTACTAATGATGCACCGATAGCGGGTATGTCTGTTACAGCTAATGTTGATGAGGGTTCATCGATAATCGCTGGACGGTTAACCTCTACGGATTTAGATGATGCGGCAACCGCAAGTTGGAGCGTGAGTGCAGGTAGTACTGCACCCGACGGTTTTGAATTAAACGTGGATGGCTCCTATAGTTTTGATCCAGCAAATGGCAGTTACGATCATCTTAACGTCGGCGACAGTGAAGTAATTATGATTCCAGTAACGGTCACCGATGATAACGGTGCAACCGATATCTCGCAGATACAGATTACTGTTTCAGGAACAAATGATGCGCCTACGGTTATTGCATTTTCAGGAGCTTCTGTCGATGAGAATTCGTCAGCTGGCACTGTTGTGGCTCAGATGTCTACACAAGATGTCGATAATGGAGAAACGTTCACTTATTCTATAATCGATGATGCTTCTGGTTTCTTTGAAGTCACAGGTAATCAGATTGTTGTTAAAGCGGGTGTGGATATAGATTATGAATCCGGGGCTTCACATGAAATTAGTGTTCAGGTAACAGATTTAAATGGCTTAAGCCACACTCAGACCGTTACATTATCGGTTAACGATGAAAATGAAGCGCCAACAGATATTGTTTTTGCCGGGAATACTATTGATGAAAACTCTGCGGCAGGAACTGTGGTTGCATCACTCTCAACAGTTGATGATGATGCTGGTGAAACGTTTAGCTATGAACTAACAGACAATTCAGGATTTTTCGAAATATCAGGCAATCAAATTGTAGTTAAAGCTGATGCTAATATCGATTTTGAATCGGCGCAGTCACATGAAGTCAGTGTCCAGGTAATAGATTCAGCGGGTAATACTTTCACAGAAAAATTTACGATTAATGTGAGTGATATCGTTGAAAACCTTGCGCCTGTTGCAGTTGATGATATTTCGGAAGGTTTTAGTACAGCCAACGCCAGCCTGTCGGCTGAAATTAATTTTGACGATGGCGTACCAACGGCATTGCTAGGTTCAGTTGTAACAGTAGCTAGCGGTCAGGTCGGCGATGCAGCCGATTTTAATGCTGCCAAAGTAGAAGTCAGCGGTCTGAATTTAAACAGTGATCCAGGCGCACAGACAACAATATCTATGTGGGTGCAGGCGGATCCATCTGGCGATTGGGAAATGTTAGCCGCATCTGATCGTTATGACATGGTGATGCTGAATGGTGATATTGGTTTTAATACTGCACAGGGTGATTTGTTTGGCACTGACGCAAGTGAGCTGTCCGATGGTGAATGGCATCATGTTGTTGGTGTGTTCACCAATGGTGATGTTACACAAAACACTATTCATATTGATGGTGTTGAACAGGAAATGTCACAGATACAGGGAACACCGAGCGGCTCCAGTGCCAATATAGATTCCAGTGCTGGCAGTTTGTACTTTGGTAGCTGGGGTGCGAGTAATAATTATGCCTTTAGCGGCAGCATGGATGAAGTTAAAGTCTTTAATGGTGCCCTGAGTTCTGATGAGGTAACAACCTTGTATGGACTAGAAACCGATAATTCAAAATGGGATGGTGGCACGTTAAGTCTGCAGGAAGATAATGTCCTGACGATTAACTCTACCGAATTACTTGTTAATGATACGGATCCTGATGGCGATATCTTGAGTATCAGTGCAGTTCAGGATGGTGATCACGGTACAGTTACTCTTGATCAAGATGGCAATGTACAGTTTACACCGGAAGAAAACTATAGTGGTGTAGCAACTTTCACTTATACCGTAAGTGATGGTAATGGTGGTGAAGATACTGCAACTGTAACGTTGAATGTTACTAGGGTAAATGATCTGCCGACTATTAATGTTGTTAACACGGTGACTGTTGATGAAGAGGGCAGTCAGCAATTTACTTACAGCACATCAGATATTGATAGTGAGAGTGTTACGCTTACTGCTGATGCAGCAAACGGCAATGTTGTAGTCAATGAAAACGGTACGATTACCTTTACACCGGAGGATAATTATTTTGGTGAAGATACCATCGTATTAACTGCAACCGATAGTGATGGTGGCATAACAACACAGGAGATACCAGTCACTGTAAATTCGATTGAAGATGCACCGGTTGCAGTTGATGACGGTGGTTTTGAACCACAGACTGCGACGCTAACGGCTGAGTTCAGTTTTGATGATAGTGTGCCTACAGCTTCTCTTGGTTCAGTTACAACCAATAGCGGTGGTCAGGTTAATGATTCAGCCGATTTTAGTTCTGCTAAAGTTAAAGTAAGTGGCATGGATCTAAACGGTGATCCTGGTGCGCAGACAACGGTGTCGATGTGGATACAGGCGAATCCCTCTGGTGACTGGGAGATGTTAGCCGCCTCTGATCGTTACGATATGGTAATGCTGAATGGTGACATAGGATTCAATACTGCGGGTGGTGATCTGTATGGCACCGATGCCAGCGAACTGGCCGATGGCGAATGGCATCATGTGGTTGGTGTATTTACCAATGGTGATGTTTCGCAAAACAGTATCTATATCGATGGTGTTACACAGGAAATGTCGCAGATTCAGGGCGCGCCAAATAATAGTGCAGCTAACATTGATTCAATCGGTGGTAGTTTATTTTTTGGTAGCTGGGGTGCGAATAATGATTATACTTTCAGTGGAAGTATGGATGAGGTCAAAGTTTATGATGGTGCACTGAGTTCGGATGAAATCACTACATTACATAATATTGAATCAGCGAATATTAAGTGGGATACAACGTCATTATCGACGGATGAAGATGTCTCGTTAGTCATTAATCCTGCAACATTACTTAGTAACGATATTGACGTCGACGGTGATGTTTTATCTATTGCCTCTGTACAGGATGCACAGCATGGCACAGTTGAAATTGATGTTGACGGTAATGTTGTGTTTACCCCTGATGCTAATTACAGCGGCGAGGCAAGCTTTACCTATATCGTTGATGATGGCAAAGGCGGCACCGATATGGCGACGGCCACATTGAATGTGGCAAGTGTCAATGATGGTATTACCGCGGTGGTTGATGCCGATGCAGTAACTAATGTCGTTACAGAAGATGTTGCTGTTGGCAGTTATACCGGTTTGACCCTTGAGGCAACAGATGCCGATGGTGATGCAATTAGCTATTCGATTGAAGGTGATGTTCCATTTTCTATAGATGCCAATGGCCGTGTGGTTACCAATAGTGTATTAGATTTTGAAACAACAGAATCCTATAGCCTTAATGTAACAGCCACCTCTGCTGACGGTACTAGCTCAACGAATACGTTTAGCATCGATGTTACTGATATAGAAGAAAACACTGAAATACTTGGCAACTGGCGAAGTGAGACTCTGACCGGTACAGACGGCAATGAAGTCATTTATGGTGAAAGTGGTAACGATGTAATCAATGCTGGTGGCGGTAATGATGTTCTCATCGGCGGAGACGGTTACGACACCTTAAACGGCGGCGAAGGTAACGATACCTTCGTACAAAATGCCGGTGATGACTACGATACCTTCAACGGCGGTGCCGGTGTTGACACCGTGGTGCGCGGCAGCGGCGATGGTGACGTTGGACTATACGGTGATTTTGGTGCAGCCAATTCCATAGAAACTATCGATGCCGGCGGTAATGACGTGGTCGGTGACTATCGCAGCCAGACGCTGGACTTCAGCGGTACCAACTTAGAGAACGTCGATGAGATCCGCGGCGAAGGTGGTAATGATAATATAACGGGCACGGCCGGTGATGACATCATCATCGGCGGAGACGGTTACGACACCTTAAACGGCGGCGAAGGTAACGATACCTTCGTACAAAATGCCGGTGATGACTACGATACCTTCAACGGCGGTGCCGGTGTTGACACCGTGGTGCGCGGCAGCGGCGACGGCAACGTTGGACTATACGGTGATTTTGGTGCAGCCAATTCCATAGAGACTATCGATGCCGGCGGCAATGACGTGGTCGGTGACTATCGCAGCCAGACGCTGGACTTCAGCGGTACCAACTTAGAGAACGTCGATGAGATCCGCGGCGAAGGTGGTAATGATAATATAACGGGAGCGGCCGGTGATGACACAATATCAGGAGGCGCTGGTAATGATAGAGCATACGGTGGTGAAGGCAATGACACCTATGTAATGAACCCATTTGATGGTAGTGATTATTTCAATGGTGGTGACGGCGGTGGCTGGACCGATGCGATAGATGTATCTGCGATGATGGTAATCGATCCAGATAATCCGTGGACGATAGAAGTTGATGGCACACAGGTGGAATACGATATTGCTGCTAATGCATTGGAGCTTAACCCGGATACAGCTGGGGTGATTACTTTTGGTGATGGTAGCGAGTTAAGTTTTGATGGAGTCGAGCGAATTGAGTGGTAACAAAATCAAATGTAGGTGTGACAGGTAACAAAAGACCGTAGGGCGGACATTGTCCGCCATCTCAATAAAGTTATTACCAGTGTACTGGCGGGTAGTGCCCGCCCTACTTGCTAATAAACTACATGGATGTAGGGATTGGCTTCGCTGATTCTCAGGGAGTGGATGTTTGCAGAAGAAGCATGAGCAGTTTTCTGTTTGGATGATGGCAGTGGTTACATGTTTCTGTACTTAGTCGTTTTGAGTGCCAATTATAATCCCATGCTGCTGTAATTCTTCCAGGGCCGTTTTTCCACCTTGTTTTACAACATCCGGATTAGGATGATTCATTTCCTTGATAATCAGCTCAATGGCATCCTGACCTGCGAATGATTCATTTTCCTGCAGTAAACTAATCAGTCGAGCGGTGACTGGATTGATTTCGAGAAAACGAACCTGATCATTTCTGTTTCGGTAGACCACCAGACAGGTTGCTTGCTCAGGGACTTCATCTGGCAGGTTATCAGGACCCATAGTGTGTACTGGAAATTGATAAACCAGTGGCCAGGCTAGTGGTGAAAAAACAGGGTGTTGTGTCATTAAATCACCATTGGCATTGATGTTATCCATGTTGACGCTTTCATCTGAAACATGTAACGCCAGTTCTACCCATTCGTAATGCGCAAGTTCAATTAAACCCGCCGGGTCTTCTTTCTGCGGCTGTCGTTCATTTTGCAGGTAGTCTATAAATTCCTGAGCGATCTCCAGAAAATAGGGGGTGTGACTTTCATGGCTGGCGAAAAAGTCGCGTATCATTTTGTGCCAGTTTTTATCATTGTATATTTTACGAATAACGGGAAAACCGCTAGCAATAAATCCTTCTACATTGTTGTAGAACAGTTCACGATATATGTTCATACGGCGATCTTCGATGCCGTCTGGTTTGGCATTTTTTTCCGGGTCACGTATATGTGCGGTAAATTCGTACTGCTGTTTTTTAAATGTTGGTAAATTCATCGTGGTTATCGTCATATTGCTTATGCTTCTAGTCCAGTGGCTGGCTGTATCTGTTGCCATTGTTTTTGTATGCGAACAATTTGTTCTACTTCATTAAGTAGTTCTGGTACTGCGGGAATATTAAAGTCACGTTCCAGCAATGTGGGGAATACGCCAAAATGTTCATAGGCTTTATGCAGGATATCCCACACCGGATCAATCACATCCGCACCGTGAGTATCAACGATTAAATCAATATCTTCATTGTAATGGCCCGCGATATGCGCGTATCGGATGCGTTCTGCAGGAAGTTGTTTTAAAAACTCAATGGGATCGTATAGGTGGTTAACAGAATTGACATAAATATTATTTACATCGAGTAATAAACCGCAGTCGGCTTCTGTACAACACTGCATTGATAAATTCAATTTCTTCCATCTCTTTGCCGGGTACAGCTGTGTAGTATGAAGCGTTCTCCATGGATATTTCCTGTTGCAGAATATCCTGCACCCGGCGGATACGCTCAGCAACATAATGCACGGCTTCTTCCGTAAACGGGATGGGTAATAAATCGTAGAGATGGCCATCATCCGAGCAATAAGTTAAATGCTCGGAATAATGTTTGACCTTATGTGTTTGCAAAAACTGACCGATGTCTTTGACGAAGTCTTCATCTAGTGGCGCAGGGCTACCAATCGATAATGACAGACCATGACAGAGAAAGTCGTATTGTTCGGTGAACTGCCTGAATTTTTTTCCGAATGACCCGCCGACGTTAATCCAGTTTTCCGGGGCGACTTCCATGAAATCTACCGGCGATAAGTCCTTTGTCTGCATCATGGCCAGCATTTCATCCAGTTTTTCTCGACGTAATCCGAGGCCGGCACCAGATACGGGATAGGGAGTGTTCGATTCGGTCATGAATAATACTCTGTAAGGATTAACACTTGTTAAATTTTTTACTGATAAAGTAATCAACGCTGGCTTTACCAGCGCCGTTGAAAAATAAAACTAACAGCATTATAAAGTAGGTAGCGGCAAACTCGATACCATTTTTCAGAATGGTAAAATTACCGGTTTCCGTCAGCCAGTTTATATTGCCATGTTCGCTTAATATGGTTTTTGCTATCTCTTTTCTTTCTTGAGCGCCTTCAATTAAATCCATGCGCCATTCCCATGGCACGGTAAGTGTGGTTTCTGGTAGCGCATGCCAGCCATTCACCCAGTGAGCAGTTACAGCTGCAACCAGCATAGTTATCATCAGAGGTAGAGAAATCCAACGAGTCGCTATTCCTATGAGTAAAGCCATACCGCCAAAAAACTCAGTAGTACCAGCGAGAAAGGCCATGAGATCAGGAAAAGGCAGGCCGAGGTATTCGCCGAAATAGTAAGCCGTACTTTCCAGGTCCTTAAGTTTTCCCCATCCGGCCAGAATAAAAATAGGGGCAAGATATACCCGTAAGGCGAGTGGCCCGAGAAAATCAACTGCACGTGTTGTATTAAGCAGTGATTGGGCTTTGCAGGCCAGTGAATATAGTTTTTCCATAGTTAATTCCTGGATGTGTAAGCATTGTTAGTTTTTATACTTCAATGTCTTAGTGGACAGGCGATATTTGGTAATAGTTCAGTGATGGCAATAATTAGATTTCAGCCGGGTTTGTCTCCTTCATCTTCACCTCGCATATATCCGGATAAATATCCGCAAGTATTACTGAGGTTCCATTTCCCTGAACAATACGAGCATGACGGCGGCTGAGTTCACGAGGAGAGCGTACACCGCAGGAGTGCGCAATAAGTCCAACTTCGTATGCCATGTTTTTAATGTAGTTGGCTATACGCGTGGATTTTTGTTCGGCGACTAAACCGCGTTGTAATTTTTTGTTGTGCGTGGTGATGCCTGTTGGGCAGGTGTTTTGATGACACTGTAATGCCTGGATGCAACCCAGTGAGAACATAAAACCACGAGCGGAGGTGATAAAGTCAGCACCGACACACAATGCCCAGGCAACTTCTGCTGGATTGATCAGTTTGCCTGATGCTACTACTTTTATTCTATCGCGGAGACCGGCCTTGCAAATCGTATCAATGACCATTGGCAGGCTTTCGTGGATGGGCATGCCAACATAATCGAGCAAACTCATGGGTGCTGCACCGGTACCGCCATCGGCACTATCCACGGTAATAAAATCAGGTGCAAATTGTTTGCCGCGTTTGTTTACTGTTGTTAGAAATTCGCATAACCAGGTTTTGTCACCAAAAACGGCTTTAAAGCCAACCGGTTTTCCAGTGACTTTACGAATATGATTTATCATATCGATCAAGTCATCATTATTTTCTATTTCAGGATGTCGGTTTGGACTGATGGAATCTGTGTGAGCGGGAATGCCACGAATTTTAGAAATTTCATCATTAACTTTTACGGCAGGTAGCATACCTCCTTTGCCGGGTTTAGCTCCCTGAGACATCTTGACTTCAAACATGCGCACTGTTTCATGCGCAGCGATTTCACGTAATTTTTCATCGGACAAATTTCCGTCTTTATCGCGCACACCATATTTAGCGGTACCAATCTGAAACACGATATCGGCACCACCTTCCAGATGATATGGAGATAAACCGCCTTCACCGGTATTCATCCAGGCGCTGGCTTTTTGTGCGCCATAAGATAGAGCCTGTACTGCTGGTTTTGAAATAGCACCATAACTCATGCCGGAAATATTAAAAAATGAGCGCGCAGTAAAGGGTTTAGTAGCAGAGTCCTCGCCGATGACTACAGGTATACAGTTAACAGCGTCTTTGCCTAATGTGGGGAATGCAGTGTTGACAAACAGTATACTGCCGCTAGGTTTTAAATCACGAGTTGAACCGAAAGCGACGGTATTCTCTATGTCCTTGGAGGCACGATATACCCAGGAACGTTGTGCGCGATTAAACGGCATCTCTTCTCTGTCCATAGTGAAAAAGTACTGACGGAAGAAAGTGCCAACGTGTTCAAAATAATATCGAAAATGGCCGATAACAGGGTAGTTTCGCCTGATGGCCTGTTTGGTTTGTGTGACATCGGCAATATAGACACCGATAAGAAAAAGTATGAATATACCTACAACAAAGATAAAAACGGTTGCCATCCAGCCTAAAACTTCAAGTCCAAAAGATTCACCAGAAAACATTTTTACCCCTATTTTTATTAATTTTTATTTTAGTATTTCTTTCTTAAGGTTGGTTCACTATTTGTTTGATAATAAATGGTTTTTTGTGAGAATAATATAAATTTCCTGTCTATGTTGTGCAATAAAAAAAGCCTCGAAAATCGAGGCTTTTATGTCCATGGAAGGACGGTATATCGCAAGGAGCCATGGAAGGCGGTGCGAATATGTCCATGGAAGGACGGTATATCGCAAGGAGCCATGGAAGGCGGTGCGATTAAATTACCATTAGATAGTCAGGCTTATTATTTACCGCCGCACTTGCCTTCGCCGCATTTACCTTCTTTTTTGGTTTTGCCTTCGCCGCATTTACCTTCACCTTCTTTTTTCATTTTGCCTTCGCCGCATTTACCTTCACCTTCTTTTTTCATTTTACCTTCGCCGCATTTACCTTCACCTTCTTTTTTCATTTTACCTTCGCCGCATTTGCCTTCGCCGCATTTGCCTTCAGCAACCTGCATGTAACCGCTTTCCAGGTTCTGCATACCAAATGGGTTTGCGTCAGCATTTGCTACAGGTGAAGCTGACATCGCTGCAATAAATGTTGTGCCTAATGCAATAGATAGTGATTTTTTCATAGTATTTTTCATTAAATTAATCTCCGTAAAGAATTGTGTTACTTCAAAAAGGGCAACTGAATCTAGATTGTTGTCGTATTCAAAGACAATAACATATATTGCAAGTTCACCATTTTTTTAAAATATTTAGCCTGTTTTGATGATTTTTTTCAGGCAATCCAGATATTTTTCTTCATCTGGTGCGGTTTGGTCACGTTGCGCCTGCCAAAGTGCTTCGCCTAAGCAATCCATCATGGCATGTTCAGCATCATGTGGGCCACCATGTTGTATGCACAACTTTTGATAACAGTCATATATACCGGTCGGGCGATTGGTGCTGATTTGCTCATGCAAGGCGATATGCATGCTCATGTGCAAAAATGGGTTGCTTTCCCCCGTTTCAGCGGAGAAATCTTTATCAACAATCTCTTCAGACTCTAGCAAGTGGTGATATTCAGGGTGTAGTTCGACGATATTGGCAACAACTTCCTGCATCGGATCCATCGGCAGCTTGTTCTTTTTCAGTTGCCAGCAGCTGAGGTAAACCTGACGTAATTCGTTTCTGTTATTACCGAACATAGATTTTGGTTGTGTATTTATACGAGGGTTAATTCTACAGGATGTGTTTTGTTAATACATTTACGACATTGCAATGCCTATATAAAAACAAGTCGTAAATGTTTGAGCGCGAATTTAGGAGTGTAAGATCTCTCGCGTTCGTTCAAGATGACAGTGATTTTAGTATTACTCGGTTTTATCTTTATATTCACACAAATCCTCAATAAGACACGAGCCACATCGCGGCTTTCGTGCAACACAGGTATACCGCCCAAGCAAGATGAGCCAGTGATGTGCATCAACTATAAATTCTTTGGGAATAAACTTAATGAGTTTTTTTTCAACTTCGAGCACATTTTTTCCGGGTGCAATCCTGGTACGGTTTGATACACGAAAAATATGGGTATCTACCGCCATGGTGGGGTGGCCGAAGGCTGTATTTCGCACTACGTTTGCTGTTTTTCTGCCGACACCAGGCAGGGCTTCCAGTTTTTTCTGGTCGTCTGGAACAATGCTGTTGTGTTCATCAATCAATATCTTGCAAGTTTTGATGATATTTTTTGCTTTACTGTTAAAAAGGCCAATGGTTTTAATGTATTTTTTTAGACCGGCTTCACCTAGCTTATAAATCGCTTCTGGCGTATTGGCTACGGCATATAGTTTAGTTGTGGCAATATTGACGCTTTTATCGGTTGCCTGTGCGGACAAAATTACGGCGATTAATAGTTCAAAGGTGGAATTGAAATTGAGTTCTGTGGTTGGCCTGGGGTTGTCCTTCTGTAAACGTGAAAAGATTTCATGGCGTTTTATATTGTTCATAAAGTAAACAATTATTTTGTCCACAGATGAACACAGATAAACGCAGATGTAAAAAAATAATATGCATTTATCCGTGTTTATCTGCGTTCATCTGTGGACTAAGATTTTTTAAGTATATAAATTTTGTGGGTTAATTTATGGCTGGTTCTGCATCTGAATAACAATCGCTTGTTTAGCACTTTGTCGTTTATCTATGATGTTTTTAATCGCAATTAATAATCCAAGACCGATAAATGCACCGGGTGGTAACACGGCAAGTAGAAAACCCGGATAATTTTCACTGAAAGTGATGGTCATGGTTTCGCCAATACTGCCAAACATTAATTGTGCGTTGGCAAATAAAGTACCAAAGCCAATTAGTTCACGCATGCCACCTAATACAACTAATACCAGGGTAAAACCAAGTCCCATCATGAAACCATCTAGTGCGGAATCAAACAGATTGTTTTTTGAGGCGAAGGCTTCGGCGCGTGCGATGATTGAACAATTAGTGACTATCAAAGGAATAAATATGCCTAACACAAGGTATAACTCATGAAACCAGGCGTTCATGCTTAGCTCAATGGTAGTCACGATGGAAGCAATGATAAGGACGAATATGGGAATGCGAATTTCTGATTTTAACCAGGGGCGTATCAGAGAAACGATGCTGTTTGATAACACCAGGGTGATTAATGTAGCGATGCCAAGCCCCAGTCCGTTAATGACTGTGCCAGTTACAGCCAGTAAAGGACATAGGCCTAATAATTGAACCAGGGCAGCGTTATTTGTCCACAGGCCGTTCTGGCTTATGGCTTTCGTCTGACTAATTGTCTGCTTAAAGGTGGTAGCGTCGGTCATGGTTGTTTGCTGTTATCTGCTTCAGTATTGGCTTCAGTATCGGCTTTTGTCTCGACTAGAGTATCGGATCCAGTCTGATCGGTATTCACGCTGAATAATATGCCCTGATTTTTATCAAAGTATAACAAAGCATCATGTACCGCATTCACTACAGCACGTGGGGTAATGGTAGCACCAGTGAACTGGTCGAATACGCCGCCATCACGTTTAACTTTCCAGCCTTTTTCATTTGGGTTGCTGAGTGATTTATCATTAAAACCAAGTATCCAGTCTGAACGTGAAATTTCAACAACATCACCAAGACCGGGCGTTTCCCGATGTTTGACGACCCTGACACCGGACAGAGTACCATCTGCATTTACCCCAACCAATAAATGGATAGAGCCATTGTAACCGCTGGGCGCAATACTGGTAAAGACCACCGCAACGTTTTGACTGTTTTTTCTGGCCCTGTATGCCAGAGATTCTTCTTTGGTATTGAGTAATATGCTGGGCTTAATGACTATGTTATCAAGTAGTAAATCGTTGTCATAGGATTCAGCTGGAATAATATTGTTTAATTTTCTAAGCAGGGTGAGTTTTTCATTGTACTTGATGTCATCTTCTGTCTGTATAAATGTCACACCCACAAGCGCAGCACCTATTGTGGCAAACAGCGTAAGCAATGATGCTGTTATTAAAATATTTTTTATTTGTAGGTTGGAAAAATTCATACTTATTTATTTGCATCGCCATAAACTTTTGGTTGTGTGTAATAGTCAATAAATGGCGCTGCAATATTCATCAGTACTACTGCAAAAGCAATGCCATCAGGATACCCCCCCCAGTTTCGAATGATATAAACCAGTACGCCGATGCTTGCGCCATAGATCCAGCGGCCTTTCGGTGTGGTACATGCGGTCACCGGGTCCGTTGCTATAAAAAATGCACACAACATGGTACCGCCGCTGAAAGCGTGGAACAGTGCCGAACTGTTGGAGGAGTAATCCATGACTGCAAATAAATTGGAAATAAAAACCAGACTGATTAGAAACGCAGTAGGGATGCGCCAGTCAGCAACCTTTTTTTTAACCAGCCAGATGCCGCCGCCAAGAAATAAAATATTAATCCATTGCCAGCCAGTACCGCTAATGCTTGAAAACAGAGCGCTGTGTTTAATACTGTTTCGTGTTTCTAGAACATCGTGCATCTGATTGAGCTGTGTCTTAATCAGTTCTATCGGTGTTGCCATTGAAATGCTATCGATGGTTTCTCCATACGGAAGAGCACCAAGAAAGACCCAGTTAAAGGTGGTGATAAAATCAGGCCAGCCACCATTTACCCCCATCGGTGCTGTCCATAACGTCATTTCCAGAGGGAATGAAATCATTACTACAATGTAACCGACCATTGCAGGGTTAAACGGATTAAAGCCTAAACCACCGTATAAATGTTTAGCAACCGCAATGGCAAAAATTGAAGCAATAGCGGTTAACCACCACGGTGCCAGCGAAGGTAATGCAAGTGCCAGTAAACAGGCGGTTAGTAATGCACTGCCATCCAGCAGCGCAGGGTAAACGTCTCGTCGCCGTATTTTTAACATAATCGCTTCTGTTAACAGGCACATGCTAGTTGCTATTATCAGGTTGAATAAAACACCCCAGCCAAAGAAGTAGATAGATGCCAGTGCACCAGGTATTAAGGCGTATATCACCATGAACATCATGTTTTGTACGCTGATGTTCTCTTTTATATGCGGTGAAGGTGTATTTTTAAATAACATGTTCTATACTAACTGAGCTTATTGATTATGCGACCTGCTATTACAGGTCACGCTGTAAATACATCCCTGTAGCTCAACAGCGCACCCTGCTGCTCACTTACCCGCTTGCAAACTCACATTTTTTGCCTTATCTGACGAATTTCAGGGGCAATCTGAGTAGTTATCCTCTATTCCTACTACTCACTGAGTAGTTAAATTCTTATCTATATTTTATGCAGGTGCTTACTGATTAACCTGTTTCTTTATTTTTATTACGTTCGGCTTTTTTTGCCTGTGCGCGGGCTATCGCTTCTGCTATAGCTGCCTTTTTACTGTCTTTGTTAGTATCGGCGTCACTGCTGGCATTTTCACTATTTGTTGGTTTGATCTTTAGCATTTCACGTTTTTTACGTAATTTTTCTTCACGTTCGTGTTTTTGTTTTTCTTTTCTAGCCTGGTTCGCTTCATGGCGTAGTCGAGCAATATCTGATGCTTTACGTTCACGTTCCTGTTGTTGAATAGTTGTTTTCGCAAAGCGATAATATTGCACAAGGGGAATATCGCTAGGGCAGACATAGGCGCAGCAGCCACATTCAATACAGTCAAATAAATGATATTCGTTGAGCCGGTCAATATTTTTACTGCTGGCGTACCAGTATAATTGTTGTGGTAACAGGCGCGCCGGACAAACTTCCATGCAACGCCCGCAACGGATACAGGGCAGGTGATGCTGCTTGAGAGTGTGATCCTGTTTTATCGTAACAAGCAAACAGTTGGTCGCTTTTACAACGGGCAGTATATCGGTGTTGAGTGAAAAGCCCATCATGGGGCCGCCCATAATAAGCTCATCACTGTCTTCGGTATAACCGCCGCAGTGTTCAATGCATGCCCGTATTGGCGTGCCGATTAACACTTCAAGATTTTGCGGGTGTTTAATGCCATGGCCTGTTACTGTGGCAATACGCGAAATAAGCGGTTCAGCAAAATAGATCGCACGATGGATGGCATAAGCAGTGGCAACGTTATGGCATAACACGCCGAGTTCTGCCGGGAAATTGCCTTTGGGAACTTCGTTTCCGGTAATGATCTTTATTAACTGTTTCTCACCGCCACTGGGATAGATAGTAGGTATGGTCTTAATTTGAAAAAAACCGGTACCGTCTTTTTCTATAACCTGCTCGATGGCGTTAATGGCTTCAGGTTTGTTGTCTTCTATAGCGACGATACATTGCTGGGCTTTGATGATCTGGCAAATAATTTCGGCACCAGACAACACTTCTTCAGCGTGCTCACGCATTAATACATCATCACAGGTGATGTAAGGTTCGCATTCCACACCATTAAGTATCAGAGTTTTAACGTTTACTTCAGTTTCTTTAACAGCAGCAGGATAGGTTGCGCCACCTAAACCGACTATGCCTGCATCACGAATAATCTTACGCAGATTGGATGAGGTAGTCTGGCAATATTCATCACCGAGTGGATGGCGTTCAACCCATTCTATTTTTAAAGTCGTTTTCGATGAATATGCATAAATCTGATAAACCTGATGCATGTGGAACCGCATGTGGTTTTATATCACTTACCAGGCCGGAGACAGGTGAATGTACGGCTGCACTAATCAGGTCGCCCGGTTGTGCCAGCATTTGCCCTTTCAAAACTTTATCACCCGGTTTGACCAGTGCCTGGCTGATAGCACCGATATGCTGCTGTAATGGAATGATGTATTGTTTACATTCTGGAACCGTTGAAATGCCTGTGCCAGTGGATAAATTTTTATGTCCAGGCAGTTTTAAGCCACCGTCGAATGTTGCCAGGTTGTTGTTTATATTGGGGGTGGCGGACTGTTTCATGCTATTAGTATCAAAGTCAAATGGCCGCGTTAACCGGCACTGGGCGCAGCAAATTCAGCATCGGGTAATGTTGCAGTCCAGGTGCGGATTGTGGGTTTAATCTCAAAGATATGAATACAGTCAACCGGGCAGGGTGGTATACATAAATTGCAACCGGTGCATTCAGACTCTATTACCGTGTGCATTTGTTTTGCGGCACCTAATATGGCATCAACCGGGCAGGCCTGAATGCATAAGGTGCAGCCGATGCAGGTTTGTTCATCTATTCGGACGATTGTCGGTAAGGTTTTTACTTCACCGTGTTCGGCATTTAAGGGTTTCACTTCTACACCGAGCAAATCGGCCAGGGCAATAATGGTTGCTTCGCCGCCGGGTGGACACTGGTTAATATCGGCTTCACCTTTAGCCATCGCTTCTGCATAGGGTCTGCAACCGGGATAAGTACATTGGCCGCATTGTGTTTGCGGTAGCAGCGCATCAATTTTATCAACCACCGGATCGCCTTCAACTTTAAATCGAACGGCAGAATAGGCAAGTAGTAAACCAAATATACTGGCGATGATGGCAAGGGTAAGAATAACGATAAACATAGTTTATTTATATTTTCAGTATTTTTGATTCATACCAGGTCCGACAGACTCCTAGATTTTTATAAGGCCGGCAAACCCCATAAAAGCAAGTGACATAATGCCGGCTGTAATCAGTGCAATGGATGTTCCCTGAAAAGCTTCGGGTACATCAGCAACGGTAATACGTTCGCGCAGGGCAGAGAATAAAATTAATACCAGTGAAAAACCAACGGCTGCACCAAAACCATAAAATAATGACTGTAAAAAACTATGTTGCTGCTGAATATTAAGTAGCGCAACACCTAACACTGCACAGTTGGTGGTTATTAATGGCAGGAAAATACCCAGCACGTTGTATAACAGAGGGCTGGTTTTATGCACCACCATTTCAGTAAATTGCACGACCACCGCAATCACCAGAATAAACATGATGGTGCGCATATATTCAAGACCAAGCGGTGCCAGAATATATTCATTGACCAGGTAACTGCTGACTGAAGAGAGTGTGAGCACAAATGTGGTTGCCAAAGCCATGCCCATAGCGGTTTCCAGTTTTCGGGAAACCCCCATAAAAGGGCACAGGCCAAGAAATTTTACCAGCACGAAGTTGTTCACCAGTATGGTGCTTAACAGGATGAGCGCATATTCAGTCATCCAAGCAGTCTAGCAGATTGTAGCCTTATATTTTATTGATTTAGGCTACAAAAAAACTGAATAAATCGTCAGGAACGAGTAGTGGTGCAGGGATGTACTGTTTACGAACCAAAGGATGGAATTATCATGCAAGCCCCGTAGGGGTGTGTATCAGGGAATATACGAATAATAAAATCAACAAAGAAAGTATGCTTTTATGCCCATGGATGGGCGGTATGTCACAGGGAGCCAGGGATGGCGGTGTGACGCATGCCCATGGATGGGCGGTATGTCACAGGGAGCCAGGGATGGCGGTGTGGCGCATGTTTGGTCGTTTATTTAACTTTCATGCCGGCAATTGCGCCTTCGTCTGGATTGAGGATAAACAGGTCTTTACCGCCCGGTCCGGCAGCAAGTACCATGCCTTCGGATAGTCCAAAAGACATCTTTCGTGGAGCCAGATTCGCTACCATCACAGTGAGTTTGCCTTCCAGGTCTTCCGGTTTATAAGCCGATTTTATGCCGGCAAACACATTGCGTCTGTCACCTCCCAGGTCGAGGGTGAGCTGCAGTAGTTTATCGGCACCTTCAACATGTTCTGCTTTAACAATTTTGGCGATGCGCAGATCTATTTTAGCAAAATCGTCAAACGTAATTTCTTTAGCGATTGGATCATCTGCCAGTGGACCTGCCACTGTTTCATTTACATGGGTTTTTGCTTCTGTGGACGTGTTTTCAGTGGATGTCAGGTTTTCTATTGATTCATGGGTCATGGCTTCAATCTGTTCTTTTTCAATGCGTGTAAGCAATGGTTTAAATTTGTTAATAGCGTGTGAAAGCAATGGCTGGTTTATACTCGCCCATTTCAATTCTGTATTTAAAAAAGATTCAGATTTTTCTGCAGTGGCCGGCAGGATCGGTTTTAAATAAGTCATCAGCAGACGGAACATATTAAGGCCCTGGGTGCATATTTTTTGCACTTCGTTTTCACGGCCTTCTTCTTTCATTAAAACCCAGGGTTTGTTTTCATCAATATAAACATTCGCTTTATCGGCTTGTGCCATGATTTCGCGCACCGCTTTATTGTATTCGCGGTTTTCATAATGTTCGGCAATTTGTTCGCCGGCAGCAACAATGCTGTTATAAAGTTCAGCCTCGGGTAAATCAGCGGATAATTGATTATCAAATTTCTTGGTGATAAAACCGGCGCAGCGACTGGCGATGTTAACCACTTTTCCGACCAGGTCAGAGTTAACGCGTTGCATAAAATCTTCAAGGTTTAAATCGATATCATCAACACCGGAAGACAGTTTGGCAGTGTAATAATAACGTAAATATTCCGGGTTTAAATTGTCGAGATAGGTGCGTGCTTTGATAAAGGTGCCGCGTGACTTCGACATTTTCTGGCCATTGACGGTAAGAAAACCATGGCAGAAAACAGCCGTCGGTTTACGGTAACCTGCACCATCTAATACCGCCGGCCAGAACAAAGTGTGGAAACGGGCAATGTCTTTACCAATAAAATGATAGAGCTCATTTTTACTGTCTGCGGCCCAGTAATCATCAAAGTTAACCGGGTTCTCGCCTTCCCGGGTCTTATCACACAGGTTTTTAAAGCTGGCCATGTAACCCATGGGTGCGTCCATCCACACATAAAAATATTTGCCGGGCGCGTCAGGAATTTCAAATCCCCAGTAGGGCGCATTTCGTGAAATATCCCAGTCCTTTAAACCTTCTGCAAACCATTCTTCGAGTTTATTGGCAACTTCAGTTTGTACATGACCTTCTTTCAGCCACTGTTGCAGCATGTCGGAAAAATCGCTGAGTTTGAAAAAGTACTGTTCAGAATCTTTTTCGATAGGCGTAACACCACTGACCGCTGATACCGGATTTATCAATTCGGTCGGGTCATAGGTTGCTCCACAAACTTCGCAGTTATCACCGTACTGGTCATCGCTGCCGCATTTGGGGCAGGTGCCTTTGATGAAGCGGTCCGGCAAAAACATTTTTGCTTCCGGGTCATAAGCCTGTTTGATGGTTTTTGTATGAATGTGGCCTTCTTCTCGAAGTTTCAGATAAATGCTTGAAGCAAAGTCTCTGTTTTCATCAGAGTGTGTGCTGTAGTAATTATCAAAGTCGATCAGAAAGTCAGCAAAGTCGGCTTCATGTTCTTTTTGGGTGGCAGCAATCAGTTCTTCCGGGGTAATGCCATCCTGACGTGCGCGTAACATGATAGGCGTGCCGTGAGCATCGTCGGCGCAGACGTAATAGCAGTTATTGTCGCGTAGTCGCTGGAAGCGGGCCCAGATATCTGTCTGAATATATTCAACCAGATGACCAAGATGGATGGGGCCATTGGCGTAAGGTAGACGCGCTGGTAACCAGAATGTTGCGTTTGGATGACATTATATATTTTGTGTCTGCATAGGACAAAGGGCACACAATTTAGCATTTTGGCGGATTTAATGCACTAAAAACCCTTTCTTTCGCGTTTTAAAAAAACAGGGTGAATTGCTGACATTGAAATTAAAAATTATGACCACATATTAAGCTGGCTACCACTATAGGGTTAGTTTGACAGTTATCATCCACCCTGAAAAGAATTAAGGTTAAATCAAGGCGTATTACTGTAGAATGCGCCATCAAATTTTAGAGACAGGTTTTCGGTGTGCCTGGCAAGCAGCATGTCGAGTATCTAACCAATGCGGAGTTCGCCATGAGCGTTACAAAAGAACAAGTTGAATCAGCCCTTAAACAATATATCGATCCCTATCTTGAGAAAGATCCGGTTACCGCTGGAGTGGTTAAAGATATCGCCATAGAAGGCGAAAACGTCAAAGTTAAGATTGTTCTAGGTTATCCTGCTTTTGGTTTTGTGGATAAATTATCAGCTGATTTAAAAGAAAAAATTGAAGCTGTTGACGGCGTTTCCTCAGCAGAAGTCGATGCTTCCTGGGAAATAGGCAGCCATAGTGTTCAAGGTGGTATGAATCCGCTAGAAGGCATTAAAAATGTCATTGCTATTGCATCAGGTAAGGGTGGCGTTGGTAAATCAACAACTGCTGTTAACCTGGCGCTTGCTCTTCAACTGGAAGGTGCCCGTGTTGGTATCCTTGATGCTGATATTTACGGTCCCAGTATTCCTCGTATGTTAGGTATCGCAGGCAAGCCAGAATCTTCTGATGGCAAATCATTAGAGCCAATGGGTGGTCATGGCCTGCAGGCAATGTCGATTGGTTTCATGATCGATGAAGAAACACCCATGATCTGGCGTGGTCCAATGGTTACCCAGGCACTAGAGCAATTACTTCGCGATACTCGCTGGAAATCACTGGATTATCTGATTATTGACTTACCACCGGGTACTGGTGATGTGCAGTTAACACTGGCGCAAAAGGTTCCAGTTAGTGGTGCAGTTATCGTGACAACGCCACAGGACATCGCATTATTAGATGCACGTAAAGGACTGAAAATGTTTGAGAAAGTAGAGGTGCCTATTCTGGGCATCGTTGAAAACATGAGTATTCATATATGTTCTGAATGCGGACATGCTGAATATATCTTTGGCCAGGGTGGCGGTGAGAAAATGTGTGACCTGCACAATGTTGATTTTCTTGGTGCGTTACCCCTGTCTATTGATATTCGTATTAATGCTGATAGTGGTCATCCATCAGTGGCAGATGATCCAGAAAGTAAGGCATCAATGATTTATCGAGATATTGCGCGACGTACTGCAGCCAAACTGTCGCTGAAAGCGAAAGATTATTCAGCTAAATTTCCGAATATTGTTATTCAGAATAACTAATCTGGATTTATATTTTTCGGATTATGAAAAAACAGTCTTCGGACTGTTTTTTTTTGCACGGTAATTAATCCAGATATTTCATAGGACCGCTGCTCTAATCTCTCTTATCACTATGATTATAAAAAGAAATTCAGGTATATTAGAAAAATTCACTTTTGCTTTAATTACCGGCTTCCTGCGTTATAATTTACTTCCTGTAATATGCCGTACTGGCTGGTTATCGCCATTCAATTTTGTTCCCTACAAAATTAGTCACCCTATGGGCTCGCTTCGCTCATATAAAATTGTTCCTACTAACTTATTGGAGAATGGTACAAACTGACTCACTGCCGATTTTAAAAAAACATAGCCCCAACTACTGCATTCCAATGAAATATCCGGCTAGAATAGAGCACATATGGGAAGTACTCCCGCTAAAACCAATCAGATGAAAAATATGTTAGATGACCTTTTTAAACCAGCCTGGAAAAGCCGTTCAGTTGAGAAACGCCTGAAAGCGATATCGGCAATGAATAGCGCAAGTTCAGAGAAACAGAAGATCCTTGCTCAACTGGCGGCTGATGATGAGGATAGTTCAATTTGTATTGCGGCCATCCAGAAGATAACGTCTGTCGCGACATTGCATGAAATGTCGGTAAAACATAATAATGACTCGGTTCGTGTTGAAGCTGAGAACAGGCTTAACGAAATAATGTCTGCAGGGTGTTCTCTTAATAATGACCAATACCGCGATTTGTTATACCAGTATCCAGAATTGACTGTGCGCATTGCCGCCCATGCAGAGTTATCTTCAGTTAGAGCTGAAGCCATAGAAAGTTTGTCCGAGAATCAGCTTATTGAAGTACTGAGTCTAACCGGTTATACGGATTTGCGACAACTGATCGCAGAAAAGCTCACAAATATGGAAGCGAATATCGTAACGAACATCGAAGTGCTTGAGTCCGCAAGGAAGATAATGCGCGGGAAAGACAAGAATGCTGAGCGCATACTTAAGACAAAAATAGATGAATTCAGAAGGCAGGAGCGACAGCATGCCGAGAATTTAGCAACGGTAGAAAAACTGATTAAAGAAGTAGAGTATCTCGTCAGTCGTGACTGGCGGGCTGAGTTCAAAGCTAAACTTCTGGTTCACCGAAAGCACTGGGATAACCTTGATTTCGAAATAGATCCAGACTCGAATCAGCGTTATCAAACTGCTCGTCTGATTATCGATTCTCGATTTGAACAACAAAACATTATTGAACAGACTCAGCAGTCTCAGCAACAGCTGTTTGATGAGCTCGACGCTTTTCTGCGAGACATAACAGGCAGGGATCTTGCCAGCTTTATAGAAACATTATCCGAAACGTCAACCAGGTTAGATCAGTTCAGCACCAGCTGGCAACAATTAGCCATTAACAACCAGCCGGAACTGGTAACACATGAGTCATTCGAGAAGATGCTCAGCGCCATACAATCGGCGATGCAGTTAGTGCTTCAGGCCGCCGACATATTGCAGGAAAAGAGTATTGCAGAGTTAGATGAAACTGAGGCTTCCAGGCAAAGCAGAGCCGCTAAGACATTAGCCGAAAATAGTCAGAAATTGAACACAGCCTTAAAAAAACTTAAATGGCCTGCTGTCTATGGTGAGCTGCAAGTGGCGACTGAATTACAGGCGCAGCTGGCCGACTGGCGAAAAACACAGGCAGCGTCTGCTGCCGAACGGCAACAAAAACTTGATCTATTGCACAAAAAAATCAGTTCTATCTTTCGTTTTTCCCGCGCCGGCCATCTGGCGAGAGCTAAACAGTATTGTGAGAGAGTCGAAAAAGGCCTGCATCAGTTTGAAGGCAAAGATCTTGCAGCCCTTGAAGAACGGTTCGAAGAAGCCAGAAAAACATTGGGTGATATGGGCGACTGGAAAAATTTCGCCACCGAACCCAAGTATATTGAGCTTTGTGAAGCAATGGAGCTGCTTGTGACCTCCAAACTGCACCCCGACAAGCTCTCGAGCGAGATGAAGGATCTCCAGCAACACTGGAAAAAACTCGGTAACTCGGATATATCAGATTTGTACTGGCCACGATTCAAACAGGCAGCTGATAAAGTTTACCAACCCTGTGCCGAATTTTTTGATAAGCGACATAAAATTCGTAAAGACCAATCTCGAGCAACGACAGCAGTATGTTGTACAGATGCGGGAACTATTCGAAGCAACGGACTGGGACAACAATCCTGACTATAAGGCTGTACAGTCTTCGATGCGCAGTATTAGTGACCACTTTGCCGGTATAAAAGACGTTGAACGTGGTGCGGGTCAAAAACAATGGAAACAATTTATAAAGTTTAAGGACCAGGTGACTGCCAAGCTCGATGTTGTTTATGACGCAAATATAAGCTTGAAACATCAGCTGATTGAGCAAACTGAGGCGCTTGCTGAAGCAGAGGCCAAAGAGGAAAACCTGGCAAAACTCAAATCACTGCAAACAAGATGGAAGCAGGTTGGTATTACTAAACGCAATCAAGATCAAAAAGCGTGGAAAGAATTCAAAAAACAGGGTGATCTTGTCTTCAACAAAGTACAGGAACTTCGCCATGGGCAAAGAGAAAAAACCGATCAACAGATCAATGCCTACAGGGATATTATTAAGGATATTCAACAACTGGCCAGGACAGCTAAAAATCTAGCGGATGCCGACCAGCTATTTTCTGCTCTGCAGGCAAAATACGCCGAACTACCTGAATTACAATTGCCTGAAACACATGGGGCCGAATCAAATGGGCCTGATTCATATCGGTCAGCATCACATCGGCCAGAACCACGTCGCCATCTAGCACCCGGGCAACTCCCGGAAAAACTGGCAGAAGGTATTCAGCGTGATTACCGTAAGGCCTGTGATCAGTTCGATGAATGTCGTTCTCGGATTATTAATAATCAACACGCCCAGCAGATAGATGCGCTGCGACAGAAGGCTAATCTTTGCGCGTTGCAGGAGGCACTGGGGGAATCGCCCTCGGCAGAAAAACTACAGGAAATAGCGCAACAATGGGATGCTATAGAGCTGCAAGACGCAGTATTATCTCGTCGTATAGAGAAGCGTCGAAAGTCAGCGCAGGCTGCTATAGATAGAGTTGCAGTCGGAGCAGAACGCAGAATGCTTTGTATTCAGTTAGAAATAGCGATGGGTGCAGAAAGCCCTGCTGAAGATAAAACCTTACGTATGCAATATCAGCTGGAACAGATGAATAAATCGGGACTGGGTCAGCAAACAAAGAATAGCGCCGAGCAGTTAGAGAAGTTGGAACTAGATTGGTTGTGTATGCCAGGCGCGGAACCTGAACTGCAAAAAGAATTAGATGAACGTTTCCAGCGAGCACTCCGATCTGAGTAAATATAGGTGTAGCCCTGGATCAAGTGAAGAAACGACACAATCTATTTAGTGGGTCTGTTTATCGATGTCAGGCCACTTTTGTGGATCATGCCTTACTGTATGGCCTGGAGGCAGCCTATGTCCTCGGACCCTTTTCCGTACAGGGCGAGTATATTCATAACACGGTGGATGATAGTTCAAGTGCTGCCGAACTCAATTTCGATGGCTGGTATGTTTACGGTAGCTGGGTACTGACAGGCGAATCCCGACCTTACAAAGGCTCACGCGGACGCTTCAATCGAATCATACCAAAAGGTAAAAACGGAGCCTGGGAGCTCGCCATGCGTTATAGCAGTATCGATCTGAGTGATGAGGATATCGCTGGCGGAGAAGAAGAAAATCTGACTCTTGGACTCAACTGGTATGTTAATCCCGTCATATGCTTCCGTGCCAACCATATCTGGGTTGATGCGGATCCTAGCAAAGATGGTGTCAGGGATCAGCCCAATGTGTTCCAGCTTCGCGCTAAGGTATATTACTAACACAACCCTCTGCTCTGATTGTTTTTCCAGTGAGCAGGCAATGTGTGAGTTCATCTTGTGATAATTCAGAAATTACATGATCAGTAAATAAATCGTTTAGTGGTTTATGATTCATCTGTTAAGTGCATAACGTAGCTAATCAGGTGCGTGGTTTTTTGTCTCGTCTGGATTATCTTTGTTAGTTGAATTTACTATTTTATTTGGATCTATTGACGCCCATATGTTTTCTTCTGTTATATTTTCAACCTGCGATAATCTCTCAATAAGTTCTGATGCTTCATTAATTGCATCATCATAAAGCACAAGAATTTCCTGATCGAAATCCTTACTCTTCAGTGCTTCTATTTTAAAAAATTGCATCTGATTAAGAAGATTATTTAGTATATGATGAGATGCCTTTAGCATGGAGGTATATATTCGAGATGCTTCTAATTGTTTTTGTGTAATTAACAATTTCCTTGAAAAATAATCAGCAAATATTCCAAAAAGAATAATTAATAAGATAATAATGATCCGCATCCATAGTTCATTAAAATCATCCGGAATTAATTCAAAATGCGGCTCACCATATACGAAATAATGAATTGATGCATCAAAAAACCAAAATACAAAGGCAATAAAAAAAGCCATGATAGAAAATATCCAGTTTTTCATAATAATATTCATCAATGAGGCTACTGAAAAAGCCTGATAAAAATAAAACCATATTCAAAGTAATCAATAACCGAACTGTTGCCAAATTACTGGTGTTTTAATTAATTCACAAGCCTAAATAATTCTTTTGACCTTATCATGCACAATTTAAGTGTTATCGTCCAGTGTTTCAGTGTGTCGAGCCGTAATGCTGAAAATTATCTATATTGTGCACCATACAGCACATTATCTACTGTGTATTGACCCTGGTTTTACTCCATAAATTCAATCGATTAAGCCGTCAATTTAGAAAATATTTTTCAATAATATTGAAAAAAACGTATCAATGAGGGCTGTTAAGATTAGAAATATTTTACTCGCCATATTAAGCCTGCTATCTATAATGTCATCACGATGCATTACATGATAAATAAACTATAGTCAGTGAAACTTTTAATAAACATTGACAGAAATGGAGTAACACATGGCAACCTCAACAATTGTGACTTTAGTCGTTATCGGTTTGGCTGTTTTTTATATCATCATTATTTTCAATCAGCTGGTATCACTAAGAAATCGCTATAAAAACGCCTTTGCACAAATCGAGGTGCAGTTAAAACGCCGCTACGATTTAATTCCGAATTTAATTGAAACCGCCAAAGGTTACATGAAACATGAACGTGAGACGCTCGATGCGGTGATTACCGCGCGTAATGCAGCATCGTCCGGTTTGCAAGCAGCGAAAAATAACCCGGGTGATGCTAATGTGATGGGTACGTTGGCACAGGCAGAAGGACAGCTTGCTGGAGCACTTAGCCGTTTTAATATGGTGATGGAAGATTATCCTGAGTTAAAAGCGAATGAAAATATGATGCAGTTAAGTGAAGAATTAACCAGTACTGAAAATAGGGTAGCCTTTGCCAGGCAGTCTTTCAATGATAGTGTGATGCAATACAATACTTATAAACAGTCTTTTCCACAAAACTTTTTTGCCGGACCTTTCGGTCATGCCGCCGATGCCAGCTTGTTAGAGTTCGAAGACAGTGCGGAAATACAGGCAGTGCCTAAGGTTGAGTTTTGATTTGCATAACGTTTTCGACCAGTAGTAAAATTTTAACAGCAAGTTGTACACCAAACATTAACTTAAAACTTAAAACTATTTTTGTCTAACTCTATGAATTTTTTCGAAGCACAGGATTCGGCACGGCGCAGTACCACGCTGTTAATTTTTTTATTCATACTGGCAATTGCTTTTTTGCTGGCGCTGAGTAATTTCCTCGTTTTTGAGTTTCTTTATTTTACTGAATATGGAACGCTGACACTTTCGTTATCGCAGCTTGATCCTGTATTTGATTTTGATCTTAGTATTGTTCTTTGCGCAGCGATTCTTTTATTTATAATTCTGGGTAGTCTGTATAAACTGGTACAGCTTTCCGCTGGTGGTTCTGTTATTGCGCAACATCTAGGCGGTGTCATTATACCGCGTAGCAGCAGTGATCCTTTGCATAAAAAGATATTAAACATCGTCGAAGAGATGGCGATAGCTTCTGGCACGCCTGTACCGCAGGTTTATATACTCAATGAGCAAGGTATCAACGCGTTTGCTGCCGGCTGGAAAACCGCGAATGCGGTCATTGGTATTACCCAGGGCGCTTTAGAAAGGTTAAGTCGTGATGAATTACAGGGAGTGATCGCGCATGAGTTCAGTCATATTTTTAATGGTGATATGCGGATGAACATTCGTTTGATTGCGATTCTTCACGGTATATTAATGATCGGTATGTTAGGCCGAATGATTTTGCGTTCTCTGCGTTATGTTAGAAATTCACGTAATAGTAAAGGTGGCGGGCAGGCCCTTTTACTGATTTTAGGTATTGGCGGTGCACTTGCCGTTGTTGGTTATTCCGGTACATTTTTTGGAAACTGGATTAAGTCGCTGATAAGCAGACAACGGGAATATCTGGCTGATGCCTCTGCTGTGCAGTTTACTCGCAGCAGTGAAGGTATTGCCAATGCGCTGAAAAAAATAGGCGGTGCAATACCCGGTTCAGCATTACTGGCCGCTTCGGTCGATGAATACAGTCACGCATACTTTGCTAAGGGTGATACTGGCGGCCTTAGTTATTTTTCATTTTCAACACATCCACCCTTAAAACAGCGTATTTTGCGTATCGAACCTGGCTGGGACGGAAAGTATTTTTTCGATGAGAGAAAACCGCCTCGTGACAGCGACACAGCCCAGCGGGTAACAGGTGATGAACGCAAAAAAAAGTTCGCTACTACTATAGCTGCAGGTGTCGGCATCAATGTTGCCTTAAACGACGCGATGAGCGCACTGGATAATATTGGTGATGTTTCAAGGGAGCAGGTGGACGCGGCGCATGCCTGGCACAAACAGTTGCCTGATGCCGTGCTTGAACATGCGGAAAACCCATACGGTGCGCAGGCATTAATTCTGGCGTTGTTGTTAGACGAAAGTGAGGACATAAAAAAACAGCAATATGATGTTTTGAATAAAGTGATCGGCGAGTTACACGCGAAAAATGTAAAACAGGTACAACAGGATGTTGCCCAGCTGGCGCGTACGCAAACTTTATCACTGATCGATCTGACCCTGCCTACATTGAGGGAAATGACCGTTGAGCAGTACCAGCGATTTAAACTTTGTACGCAGCAGTTAGTAAAAGCTGATAAAAAAGTGGATTTGCGCGAATGGATTATTCAGCGTGTCGTGCTTCAGCATCTGGATGAGCAATACGGTTTTCGCAGAAAACCCGTGGCAAAATATTTTGTCCTGGGTTCAGCAAAATATGCCAGTGAATTGATGCTGTCCTTACTTGCTTATCTTGAGCATAAAGACCCGCTGCAGGCACGGCAGGCCTTTGATGGCGCCAGGTCTTCCGTTGGCGCGGGGGCGTTAAGGTTGTTGCCAAAAGAGGCAATATCACTTGCTAGTCTGAATGAGGCGATGGACGAACTTGAGTTTTTAAAACCGCCAATCAAAAAACGCTTTTTACAGGCCTGTGTTAACTGTATTTCCCATGACGGAAAAGTATCGATACAGGCTTATGAATTAACCCGCGCTATTGCCAGTTGTCTGGACTGCCCGCTGCCACCGGTTTTTGTTAATAAAGAATAAAACAATTCACCACAAAACACAGATGCAAAGAATTTTTTGCATACTGTAGCGTTACGGCGCAAGCTACAAACAACACGTTTTTCTTTGCTGTTTTTGCGTCTTTCGTGGTGAATAATGCTTTTGATTTTCACCTAGTTGCCGCGTAGTCTGGTACAATTCACCAGGTTTTTTAATGTCTCAAAATATGGGGTAAGTAGTGAGTATTAAATCTGATAAGTGGATACGCCGTGAGGCTGAAAAGGGCATGATTGAGCCGTTTGAGCCGGGGCAGGTAAAAACAAATGCTGCCGGTGAACGACTCATTTCCTATGGTACATCCAGCTACGGTTATGATGTACGTTGCTCTGATCATTTTAAGATATTTACCAATATCAATTCGGCGATAGTGGACCCTAAAAATTTCTCCGAGCACAGTTTTGTCGATTTTACCGGTGATGTTTGCATCATTCCGCCAAACTCCTTTGCCCTTGCTCGCACCGTTGAGAATTTCAAAATACCCAGAAATGTATTAACCATCTGCCTGGGTAAATCGACTTATGCACGCTGTGGCATTATCGTTAATGTGACACCGTTAGAGCCTGAGTGGGAAGGTCACGTGACTTTGGAGTTTTCTAACACCACCCCATTGCCGGCAAAAATTTATGCTAATGAAGGCGTAGCCCAGATGCTGTTCTTTGAGTCGGATGAAGTTTGTGAAACCTCTTACGCTGATCGTGGTGGCAAATACCAGGGGCAGCAGGGTGTAACCCTGCCCAGGGCATAACTACCTCACTCGAGTCTTTTATCAAGTGAAACTATTTTTTGTTTTGTTTGCCTTGCTGGCAGTTGTACTGGCGGTATACCCCTTTTTAGACCAGTCTGAAGATCCGGAAACATTAACTGGTCTGCCCTGGCAGATTGAAATCCTGCGTGATGGTTCTACTGAAGTGTTTGGATTACATGTTGGCTCAACTCGGTTGTCTGATGCGATTGAAATTTTAGGTGGTGATATGGATCTGGCGATTATTGCGGCAACGGATGCGGAGGAATCAGGCAATCTTGAAATGTATTATGGTCATTATAAAGCAGGCCTGCTTTCAGGGAAGTTGATATTACAGACCCATGCCAGTGAACAGGATATAAAACGCTGGTCTGATAATTCACCAAGGTTTGAATATATGGCTACAGGTCTGGCTAAAAAACACATACTCTTAGACGATGATTTACCTCAGGTTCTTGATGAAATCATTATAAGTCTGACATTTATTCCAGCGGTGAACCTGGACGAAGAAGTGATACTGGCGCGATTTGGTGAGCCCGAACAGCGCATTAAGTTATCAGGGGTAATCCATTACCTGTACCCGAAAAAAGGCCTCGATATTGCTCTTCATGAGAATTCTAAAGAAGTGTTGCAGTATGTTGCACCTGCGGCCTTTAAGCAGTTGATACAACCGCTACAGCAAACCGATTCAATAGAGCGCTAACACGTTGCAGGTTTCAACTCTCCAGTTCAAGGAAATTCAGGCAGGCTGGTTCGAGCAGTTTTTTCGCCTTTTGAAGAATACGCTGCTCCTGTTCGGCTGTCATTAGTTCCTGAAATTTTCCTACCTTTCCTTGTCTGATAAATTTTCCGGCTTTAAATGCCCGCGTATTACCAGGACCCTGACTGGAAAACTTTTCATCGTTTGCTTTCATCCAGTCAAATGAGCAGTATTCAAGCACTTTCTGTTTTTGTTGGTCAGTCACATGCCACTTTAAAAAAACGAGTATTTTATCGATGCTCGATATAAAGTCACTTTTCAGGTCCTGATAGCGCAACCATAAAACATTTGCATTATCATAATAAGGCCACCAGCTTTTTACATTTCGATACCAGGCCGCGTATTCAAGCCACATATCAACATGCTGGTCAAAGGATTCAGGCACGGGCATTTGTTTGTTGGCGCGTGCTTCATCAGTCATATTCATGATGTGATGATAGAAACTGACACAGCAGTCACGTGGATCACGTGAAGTTAAAATTATTTTTGCCGTGCCGATGCCCGGTGTTTGTTCTGCTGTGCAGTGTGTTTTAAAAACGCGCGGGTCAGCCAGTGTTTCAAAATGCTGCAGGATGTCCTGCCAGCTTTTTCCATCGCGTTGTATTTCAAGCCAGGGAACAACTTCGTCAATCGAGGTAAAGCTAGTGTCACCGCCACTGCGTAACTGATGCAGGATTTGCTGCATCCAGGTGGTGCCGGCTTTAGGTGCAGTGGTGATCAGCACATCAGTGGCTCGAGGTTTGAAATTAGCCAGTATCATCGGGTCGTGTAAGGGAGACAACTGTCCCCAGCGGGAATCGATAGTGTTTGTTTCAGGGTGCATTTTTATCGTCTTCTCTTTTAACAAACCATAGATATCAAACTTTAGCGATTTAGATCATTTCATTTTATAAATTTTGCATAATTCGCGGCAAAAGTGTTTTTTATCTAAAACTGCATATCTCCCAGCCCCTTTTTTGTGCTGTCGCTTTTAACTCATCATCAGGATCAACCGCAATCGGTGTGGTGACTATTTCCAGTAATGAAATATCATTATGCGAATCACTGTAAAAAGTGCTGCCGTCCAGATTGTGTGAAGTGCTCTCTAACCATTGCTTTAAGCGAGTTATTTTTCCACCCTGAAAACAGGGCGTGCCTGCAACCTTTCCTGTGTATCTGCCATCAATAATTTCCGGCTCCGTTGCAATCAGCAGGTCAACTTTAAATGCTTTTGCTATCGGTCCGGTAACAAAGCTATTTGTCGCCGTAATGATAGCGATGAAATCGCCTTTATCGCGATGAAGCTGTATTTGTGCAATGCCTTTTGGCGTCATTGCTGATTTGATGTGTTTCTCCATAAACTCATTATGCAAGGCACTTAGTTCTTGCATTGTAAATTGCGTTAATGGTTTTAGCGAAAAGGCAAGAAATTCAAAAATATCCAGTGTGCCCTGTTTATATTCCGCGTAAAAATGCTGGTTTGCTTCATCGTAAGCGGATTTATCCACCAGGCCTTTTTCTACCAGGAAACAGCCCCAGAGAAAATCGCTGTCATCAGATAGTAGCGTGTTATCGAGATCGAAGAGTGCTAAAGCCATATTTGTACACGGTGGGTAGGGGTGAAAAGATTAATTGTTGCGATTTTATATTAGAAGCTCCTAATATCATACTGATTAATCTCATATTAATATTTATTTTTATGGTGATTAAACTTTTATTATTTTGCTTGTCTGTTATTATTATTGTAATTAAAATTTATGTGGTATGTAGTAGAAATAAATAATTTACATACCCGGATGGTATTACAAATGATTGATTCTAAAGGTTTTAGATCAAATGTTGGCATCATCCTGAGTAATTCTGAAGGTAAAGTTTTCTGGGCGCGACGTGCTGGCCAAAAGACCTGGCAGTTTCCTCAGGGAGGTATCGATAGAAATGAGTCGCCCGTTGATGCGATGTATCGTGAATTACATGAAGAAACAGGGTTATTGCCTGAGCATGTTGAGCTGGTTGGTAAAACAAATGACTGGTTACGTTACCGTATCCCCAATCATTTGTTACGTCGTCGATCTAAACCGCTCTGTATTGGGCAAAAGCAGATTTGGTTCTATTTGCGATTGACCGGTTGCGAAAGTGATTTCAATTTATATTGTAGTGATAAACCCGAGTTCGACTGCTGGCGCTGGGTGGACTACTGGGTACCGGTTGATGAGATTGTTGCTTTCAAGCGTAATGTGTATAAACAGGCGCTAAGTCAGCTTGAGCGCTACGCGTAAGGAAAGTTGGCAGTCGTCAGTTTGCAGTTAAAAACAAAAATAGTTTGAACCAGGCAGTAGTCTTTCTAAAATTGAACTGCCAACTGCCAACTGCCAACTGCCAACTATTTACTGAGGCTGCAATTCAACCAGTAGAATCACTGCAATCAGTATTAAAACCGGTAATTCATTAAACCAGCGATACCAGACATGGCTATGCGGTTATTATCATGTTTGAAATCGAAGAACAGCTTTCCACAATAGATGTGGTAGACAACTAACAGGGTGATCAGAACTAATTTGCTCTGCAACCAGAAGCTGGAAAGAAGACCATAACCCAGCAGGTGAATTAACCAGAATCCCAGTACGATAGTAATTATTGCTCCCGGGGTAGCGATGCCATAAAACAGTTTTCTTTCCATAATTTTAAAGCGCTGATTGCCGGTTTCGTCTTTTGTATCGGCGTGGTAAACAAACAGGCGTGGCAGGTAGAACAGACCTGCAAACCAGGTCACCATGAAAATAATATGGAAGGCTTTAACCCATAACATTTGAAGTACCGCTATAATTGAAATAATGTGCATATTACCGTGAATAGAGAATAGAGAATAGTGTACTGGAATAGTTCCCGAGAATTTCCAGCATGCGACCCACATGGATGTGGGAAGTGCGGAAAATGCATCGTTACATGGATGTAACTTATTAGGGCAATGCAGGAGCTATTGCCGAGGAGTAATTTTAAGCCATTCCATCCATAGAGATAAATAGTAAAATGAATGAAGGTGTGAAATGTTAACGGTAGGTGTTGTAGGTGGAACTGGGTATACCGGCGTGGAATTGTTGCGTTTGCTGGTTATGCATCCAAAGGTTGAACTAAAATGTGTGACTTCGCGTTCTGAATCAGGTACTAAAGTGGCCGATTTATTCCCGAATTTACGCGGTTTTACTGAACTGTGTTTTACTGAACCAGCGGTAAAAACACTGGCAGAATGTAATGTGGTGTTTTTTGCAACGCCAAATGGCACCGCGATGAAAATGGTACCTGAGCTTATTAATAAGGGTGTACGTGTTATCGACCTGGCAGCTGACTTTAGACTGCAGGATGCGGATGTCTGGAAACAGTGGTACGGCATGGATCATGCCTGTGTTGATGTGCTGAGAGATGCGGTTTACGGTTTGCCGGAAATTAATCGTGTCGCCATTAAATCGGCTTCGGTGGTTGCGAACCCGGGTTGCTACCCCACTGCGGTTACACTTGGTTTTTTACCGCTGATCGAAAATGCATTAGTCGATGATCAGCACCTCATTGCAGATGCAAAATCAGGGGTTAGTGGTGCAGGTCGTGGTGCCAGTGTAGCAACCTTGCAGGCCGAATCGGCTGAAAATTTCAAAGCTTATGCGGTGGATGGTCACCGGCATTTACCGGAAATTAAACAAATCCTGAGCGAGGTGGCATCAGGTAATGTTGGTTTAACCTTTGTGCCGCATTTAGTCCCTATGATTCGTGGAATCGAAGCCAGTTTATATGCCACTATACCAGCAGATTTTGCCACTGATTTACAACAACTTTATATGCGACGTTATGCTGATGAGCCTTTTGTTGATGTGTTGCCTCAGGGCATTATGCCGGAGACGCGTTCGGTGAAAGGGGCAAATACCTGTCGAATTTCTATTTTCAGGCCCCAGCAGGGAGACACGATAGTGGTGTCATCGGTGATTGATAATCTGGTCAAAGGCGCCGCTGGCCAGGCTATTCAGAACATGAATATCATGTTTGAATTTAATGAAAAATCAGGATTAAACCAGGTTGCTTTATTGCCATGAAAATTAAACCATTACAAACACGTAAGATAATTACCATACAACGGCCAGCTTTATGGTTGCTTAGTTTTGTTGTTTTTATCTGCCTTATATTGATTTCACTTTTGGTGTCATTTGAGTATGGTCGTAATATTGCCGGTTACAATAGTACGGATTCTGAAGCATATATAGAACAATTACAGGCGCAATTAGAAGAATCTCAGGCCGAAATTGTTGAAAATAAACGACAGGCGACTATGCTTGAACGTAACAGCTTCATTGATGACGATGCTTCGTCGCAGTTAAAAGAAACTCTTGCACAGACACAGAATGAAGTTCTTGTGCTTAAAAAGGAATTATCATTTTACAAGAGTATTGTTGCGCCGGAGCAAGGCAGTCGGAGTCTGGCAATTCAGACCATTCAGCTCAAAGCTAACGCTGCTGGTGGCTATGATTACAAAATCATGGTTAGTCAACGTGGCCGCAATGACCAGTTTGCCCGCGGTACCGTTGATGTCAGTATCGAAGGAGTAAGCAAAGGACAGCCGCTAACATTGAAGTTAGCGGAAGTCTCAAATGATACCAAAGAACCAATGAAATTCGGATTTAAATATTTTCAGAATTTCGAAGGGGTGATGATTTTACCAGAAGCATTTCAGCCGGACTTTATTCACGTAAATGTGAAACCGGTCAAGGGAAAAATCAAAGCTATCGATGAACAGTTTGCGTGGTCTGATTTGACCGCCGGGGGAACATGATTATGTTTGGTAGTAATAAAAAGATTAAATCATCAAAAATTGATACCTTGATTGGTCAGGGCGTGGAAGTAACAGGTAATATTAAATTTAAGGGGGGGCTTCATTTAGACGGTATCGTTACAGGAAATGTGTCTACCGCAGACGCAGCAGAAGGCACCGTGCTGGTTATCAGTGACCGAGGTCGTGTTGAAGGTGATGTTCATGTCGCTTATGCGGTTATTAACGGCGAAGTTAAGGGTAATGTGTACGCCAGTGAAAAACTGGAATTATCCGCCCACGCACGTATCTCAGGTAATGTGGAATATAACCTGCTTGAAATGGCCAGTGGCGCAGAGATCAATGGCTCGATGTTACATAATGTTCAGGCAAAGAAATTGCCGGAACATAAAAAAGAAGAAACCGTTGGCAAAATTCACCACCTGGATGATACTGTCACAACTAAGAGTTATGATACGGCCACTACGAAGAGTTATGATACGGCCACTACGAAGAGTTAATTAAATTGAAGTGAGTACTTGACTAATTTACTAGGTTAATTTAGCATTGCCTTATATAGTAATGGCATTAGTCAGGTAGTTTTCGATGGATATTCAAATAAATTTTGCACCAAAACCAAAAGTTATTGAAGGTGCGACAATCGGTTTTACAGAATCGGCCGCCAACAAAGTTAAAGCGCTGGTTGAAGAGGAAAAAAATCCGAACCTTAAATTGCGAGTTTCGGTTGATGGTGGTGGTTGCTCTGGTTTTCAATATGCTTTTGCTTTTGATGAAAACGTCAACGATGACGATACCGTAGTAGAAAAAAATGGTGCTAGCATGTTAGTAGATGTCACCAGTATGCAGTATCTGAATGGCTCCGAAGTAGATTATCTGGAAGGTCTGGAAGGTGCGCGTTTTGTGGTGAATAATCCGAATGCAAAGTCAAGCTGTGGCTGTGGTTCGTCGTTTTCTGTTTAAGCTGTAACCTAGTCCTTCTAACTGTCTTCCTAAAAGGTGCCTGATTTAATAGAATTGGGTGCCTTTTTTGTTGGTTAAACGGACGCTTATATTTACCGCAGAGGTCGCTAAAGGTAGATAAAGGTTTTTATATCTTCGCCCGCGGCGCAGTGGCTAACAAATAGTTTTATCTTTGCTTATCTTTGCGACCTCTGCGGTAAAAACTTTTAATTTTTTGTTTCTAATGAGATAAAACCAAGCTTCATACTTTGATAAGCTATTGGTCTAATTTCTAAGGAAGTTAATTATGAGTAGTGAATATTTACCCGGTTTAGCTGGCGTGCCAGCAACAAAATCAAATATTTCATCCATTGATGGTGAGAAGGGCATATTGGCCTACCGTGGTTATGACATAAAAGAACTGGCGGAAAAAAGTACCTTTGAAGAAACTGCCTTATTGTTGCTAGATGGTTGTTTGCCGTCACCGGCAGAGCTGGATGATTTTGACCACCAGCTAAGAGCCGAGCGTCGTCTAAAATATAAAATACGCAGCATTATGAAAAACCTGCCAACCTCTGGTCACCCAATGGAAATGCTGCAAACTGCAGTAGCCAGCCTGGGTATGTTTTATGGTGGTGAAGAGGTTCTGTCAGACGGCATATCAGGTAACGATGTTGCTTATATTCATAGAATGTCAGTAAAAATCATTTCACGCATGGCAACCATTGTCGCAATGTGGGAGCATGTGCGAAATGGCTATGACCCGATTGAACCGCGTGATGATTTAACTCATGCAGCCAATTTCCTGTATATGCTTAATGGTAAAGAACCCGAGCCGTTAGCGGTCAAAATTATGGATGCCTGCCTGGTATTACATGCTGAACACACGATTAATGCTTCTACCTTTGCTGCCATGGTCTGTAGTTCAACACTGGCGAGTCCGTTTCTGGTTATTGCTGCTGCTATCGGCACATTGGCGGGTCCGTTACATGGTGGTGCGAATCAGCGTGTGGTTGAGATGCTAAGAGAAATTGGACGCCCGGAAAACGCTAAGGACTGGCTGGGTAAGCAACTGGCTGAGAATAAAGTCGTCTGGGGAATGGGACATCGCGAGTATAAAACCAAAGATCCTCGTGCTAAGGTATTGCAGAAACTGATGGTTGAATGGGGTGAATCACAGGGAAATTTGAGTCCGGAATTTGAAACTGCATTAGTGCTTGAAGAAGCCTGTGAAGAAACGCTAGGACCAAAAGGTGTGTATCCGAATGTAGATTATTATTCCGGTATTTTGTATACAGAAATGGGTATAGCGCCTGATCAGTTTACACCCATATTTGCGGTATCTCGGGTCGCTGGCTGGTTGACGCACTGGCGTGAGCAATTATCGGATAACCGTATTTTCAGGCCAACGCAGATTTATACCGGAGAGGATCTTCGTGGTTATGTGGATATGTCTCAGCGTTAACCGGATTAATTAGCGGGCTAACGCTTTATTGCCGAGAATAACTGCTTTATTTGCCCCTGTTACCGAGGGTAAATTGCCTGCCAATTGATGGTTATGTTGGTAGGCTAACCAGGCAAATGCCATGGCTTCTACCCAGTCCGGGTGAATGCCTAACACTTCAGTTGTTGCTACAGGACATTTAGTAATTGCCTGTAATCTACGCATTAATTCTTTGTTGCGCGCGCCACCACCACAAATAAATATTTCGTCAGTTACATCTGTATATTGATTAATGGCTCGTATAATTGAGGTTGCGGTTAAATCACATAATGTGCTTTGTATGTCCGCGACGTCCATCTCTTTATCGACATGTTTACCTAGCCACTCTAGATTGAAGTATTCAAAGCCTGTGCTTTTAGGTGGTGCAAGCTGAAAGTAATCATCCATCAAAAGCTGTGCTAATAACGTGGCGTTGGTTTTTCCGCTGGCAGCAAATGCGCCAGCAGCATCATAGTTTTGCTGCTGGTGCTTTGCTATCCAGGCATCCATTAGTATGTTGCCTGGGCCGCAATCAAAGCCCGTCACTGCCTGACTTTTATCTTTTGGCAGCACGGTTATGTTTGCAATACCGCCGATATTGACGATAACGCGATTGATTTTGTCATCATGAAATACCGCCTGGTGAAATGCCGGTGTTAGCGGTGCTCCCTGTCCGCCTGCTTTAATATCAGCAGTTCTAAAGTCAGAAATAACATCAATGCCGGTTAACCCAGCGATACGTTGAGCGTTACCAAGCTGTAATGAAAAGGGTTTGTCAATATCAGGCCGGTGTCGAATGGTTTGTCCGTGACTGCCTATAGCAATGATATCCAGCGTATTATAAGGCGTATCCTCCAGCACTCTAACGCAGGCTTCAGCAAATATTTTTGCTACATGTAAATCAAGAGCGTTTAGCGACGATAGCTCGTCATCAGGAAGCTCGCGAGCCTCAATCAGTGCCTGCTGAACATCTTCGGGCCATGGATGGTTATGTGTGTTGATTAGTTTGGGCTGTGGCCCGGAGAAGTCGACCAGTGCAGCATCAATACCGTCCATGCTGGTGCCGGACATCAGGCCAATATACAGTTCTGGTTGTGATGAAGGCATTGGCTGTTTGTTTATTTCTGAAAAATATTGATGTTTCTGCTTGAGTTTGCGCTTCTGAGTGAGTTTTAGGTTTTTATTACTGGATTGTGTCGGTTGCGGAATCGGCAAGTGCAACTTGTTGTGAGCGAGTTACCAGCTCAAGCTGCGCAAACACTGGCGTGGTGGTTAACTCGAAATCAGCCATATAACGTTTTGGTACCGGATTTGATTCGGGCAATTTAACGGTTAAAGGATTTCTGTGGGTACCGTTGACGCGGAACTCGTAATGTAAATGCGGGCCGGTAGCTAAGCCTGAACTGCCGACATAAGCGATGGTTTGTCCCTGTTTAACTCTGGAGCCGGTTTTAAGTTTACGGTTATAGGTTTTTAGATGTGCATATAGTGTGGTGTATTTCGTGCCATGTTTCAGAATCATGACTTTGCCATAACCGCCTTTTTTACCTTTAAAGATAACTTTACCGTCGCCTGCCGCATAAATTGGTGTGCCTCTTTTTGCAGCGTAATCAACACCTCTATGAGGGCGTTTATTAAGTAATATAGGGTGTTTACGTTTGAGGTTAAAACCGGAGCTGATACGAGAAAAATGAACTGGTGATCGTATGAAGGCTTTTCTCATACTCTTGCCATCAGCTGTATAGTATTCACTTTCATTAGTCTGCGGATTGGTATAACGAACCGCACGGTAAGTTTTGCCATCATTAACGAAATCCGCAGCAAGGATATTGCCATCAGAAATCTTTTCACCATTACGGAATAACTCTTCGTATAAGACGGTGAAGTTGTCACCCTTGCGAATATCCAGCGCAAAGTCGATATCCCAGCCAAAGACATTAGCCAGTTCCATAATGATATTTTGTGAAATACCCGCTTCCTGCGCCGCCAGGAACAGCGATGAGTCGATTACGCCACTGGCATGTGTTTGACGGGTTTCTATCTGGTGGTTGTAGGTTTTTGCAACCAGTACACCGCTGGTACGTTCGACCATTAAATAAGATTTATGATCGATGTCATAACGAAGTGCCTGTAATACACCCGCATCATCAGATAAAACGCGAATAGTGTCTTTTGGGAATATTTTAGTAAGCTTTTTCACCGCCTTACCTGACTTCATTAGTTCATCAAGTTGCTGTGGTTTTATTTTTGCACGCTTAAAAAGCTGTGCAAGACTATCGCCGGATTTAACTTTGAATTCACGCCATTGACGTGGTGACAGATCGGCGGCGATATTATTAGCATCATCAAGAATTTTTTGCCGTGCCTGCAATTCAGGCAGGCTGAGTGAAAAACTATCTCTAGCCAGTTTTTCAGAAGTGGTTGCTACAGGCTCGAAAGCAGGTAGTGAATCAGTAGCTATTTTTTCTGAAATTTTCGTTGAATTAGTAGATCCAGTATTGGTATTAGCGATAACAGCACCAATGCCGGCAAACGCAATAGCTAATATAGCCCAACGTAAGCGGATAGTTCCACGTTGATGGGTTTGCTGCTGGTTTAAGCGAAAATCTTTACTTATCATAGACATAGTCGTAAAAATGGTCAGTGCAGAAGGTTATAAATATATATAGTAATGTAGTCGCAAATTAATGCCCGGTCAATGACATTATCGTCAAATAGCCCGAAAACTTTATGGATTTTAAGCATTTATTCAATATTTCTAATGAACGGCTTGAGAAAGCAGTAAAGCACGCGTATCTTATACACCTTTTTAGCGTAACACCAGTCAGGAAACAGATATGAAATCGATACAAGATCAACTAGAAATAATCCAGCGTGGGGCTGATGAAATCCTCGTGGAAAAAGAGCTGATCGCCAGGTTAAAAGAAGGCCGGCCGCTGCGCATAAAAGCCGGATTTGACCCTACTGCACCTGATTTGCACCTTGGACACACAGTATTAATCAACAAGTTACGACAGTTCCAGGATTTAGGACACGAAGTACTGTTTCTGATTGGTGACTTTACCGGCATGATTGGTGATCCCACTGGAAAATCAGCAACTCGACCACCTCTGACGCAACAGGACGTCGAACAAAACTCAGAAACTTATCAGCAGCAGATCTTCAAAATTCTTGATAAGGAAAAAACCAAAGTTGTGTTTAATTCGCAGTGGATGGAAAAAATGAGCGGTGTTGATATGATTAAACTGGCTGCCAGTAGCACCGTAGCGCGTATGCTGGAGCGTGAAGATTTTAGTAAGCGCTACAAAAGCGGTCAGTCAATTGCAATCCATGAATTCTTATACCCGCTGATTCAGGGTTATGACTCTGTAGAGATGCAGGCTGATGTTGAACTGGGCGGTACTGACCAGAAATTCAACCTGTTAATGGGCCGCCAGTTACAGGAGCAACATGGTCAAAAGCCGCAATGCGTGTTGACTATGCCGATTCTTGAAGGTCTGGATGGCGTGCAGAAGATGTCCAAGTCGCTAAATAATTATATCGGTATTGCCGACGAGCCTAAAGATATGTTCGGCAAAATTATGTCCATTTCAGATGACTTGATGTGGCGTTATTTCGAGTTGTTAAGTTTCCGGCCGATGAGTGAAATCGAAGGATTCAAACAGGATATGGCACAGGGCAAAAATCCGCGTGATATTAAATTTTTACTGGCTGAAGAAATCATTGCACGTTTTCATAATGAAGCAGAAGCCACCGCGGCACGTGAAGGTTTTATCGCACAGTTTGCCAAAAATAAAATTCCAGATGATATTCCAGAACTTAGTTTTGAAGCGCCTGCAGAAGGTTATCCTATTGCCAATCTGCTTAAAGATGCCGGTTTATGTGGCAGCACCAGTGATGCCATGCGCATGATTCAACAAGGTGCCGCCAGGATCGACGGTGAAAAAGTAACCGATAAATCGGTGAAAATAAAAAAAGGAACAGACGGCATATTTCAGGTCGGCAAACGAAAATTCGCAAAGTTGAGTATTAATTAAGTGGAATAACATTTTAATCCACAGATAAACACAGATAAACACCGATTTTAAGTTTTAAATATCTTGATCATCTGCGTTCATCTGTGGATAGTTTATTTTTTGTTTTTCATTTATGGCGTCTTTTGCACACTGATTATATCTTTTGATCTGTTGTATCATTACTAAAGCTGGATTTTAAGTTGAACAATAATAAACGAAAAAATAATCTTATGATAAATATTATTCATAATCTACGTTGTTGTCTGGTATTTTTAATAATGCTAGCAATCAGCGCATGTTCACCAACTGGCAGTAACTCGAGACAGGTAGAAATGTCGGATCTGATCGGGTTATGGAACAGTTCAGAAAATGCAGGTGCAAAAACCGATGTGATTTATACCCGTGTAGCCAGCGATGGTTCTATTATCGAGTATGATTTTGACGGTGACGAAGTTGATCATGGATTAAAGTGCTACCAGGTCGACTCTGGCTCTGTGAAAAATATTGGCGCAAATCGTTTTCTAGTAACGGCAGATATGCATGCTAATAAACGGTTTGAAGTTGAAATGGAATTACTGGATGCAGGTAATGCATTAAAAATAGTTTTTCTTGATCCTGATGACCCTTCTATGATACTAAAATCGCAGATCTGGACGCGAGTTGCTGATGAGGCTTTACTGGATAATGAGCCATCTTGTCGTAGTAATTAAATGCTGACTTACGGCGAATAATGTCCCCAAAAGTAAAGTATTTTTTCTGCAAACAATCGCAAATACACACAAATATAAACTTATCAAATACACAGATGAACACAGATACACACAGATTTAAAAGTTTTATTATTTTAAACATCCGTGTTTATCTGCCTGATCTTGAAAGTTGTTTTTTGCTTTTAGATATTTCCCTCCTTCCTAAATAAAAAATTGTATCTGTCTACTATACTAATCTGACCATATAGACGAATGTTATCACCTCGGAAATGCTAATGGCAGAATCGAGTTGGGCATTACGGCAGTTATTAGTATACTAAACAGGCACCTCATTGAATCAGCACCGACGACTTTATTTTTCAGTATTTATCGTTTTCTGTTTTTTACTGATTTTATTCTCCTCACAAAACAGTACTGTTCGCTGGCTGGATGCGCAAATGTTTCGTTTTGCCAGTTACTTGCTGCCAGCGCAGTCAGAACTCAATGATTTTCGTGTGATCCAGCTGGATGAGGCACGTCTGCAGAAACCTGATGGGATACGGGAGTTTCGCTTCTTTTTGCGTAAGTTGCGAAAATCACAGGCCGCAGAAATTGTCTGGTTAAGCGATGATTTTCCGCAGATGGATTATGTGCAGGTTGAAGAAGAAAGGTCATGAGCTAAAATCCAGCAAGTCGACAGCCAGCTCAGTGCCCAATAGTGAAAATGAAGAGCAGCAATGGCAGCCAACCCAGGGTGAACGTAATAAGCTGGCGTGGATGCTGGAAAACCAGCATGTGTTTTTAACGCAATTTATCAGCGTACCTGATCAGCAAAATTACATAGCTTACAGTGAGTCATTGCTTTATCAGGCGGGCTGGCGAAAGTATATACCTGCGGTGTTTTTACCTGAGGTACAGACATTTAGACTAACCAATACGTTGTTACCTTACAGAGTTTACCCTTTTAATCCCCAAACAGCTGATGAGCAGTCTTTGATCTGGTATGACGAAGCCAGAGAATTTTCTCTGCCAGACCTGACTCTGGCAGTGTTTAGTCGTTTTCAGAAGAGCGCTCTATTACACTGGAGTGAAGATGGTCTGATTCGTCTGGATGAGTTAAATATACCTGTTAATCTTTCAGGCAAGGTATTTAATTATTTTTCCGCACTAACGGGACGCCATACAAAATTAAATGTGCAGTCTCTTCAGGTCGCGGCTGCAAGGCCGTATGTTTTTTTTAAAAATAGAATAGTATTGATTGGGCAGGACATAAACCGTTTACAGATACTGGCTGATTCTCTTAGCAGTTTACAGGCGAAAGCCATTTATTACACGCCTTCACAAAGCTGGTGGCTACAGCCTGCGTTATTGGTTTTGGTGGTAATTTATTTATTATGGTTGTTGCCTTTACTGTCGAAATCAAGTGGTCTGTTTTTGGGTGCGTTTCTGGTGATGGGAATAATTTCAGTACAGCCGGTACTGTTGATACTGAAAGGCATCTGGTGGCCAACAATTAATATATTGCTGCTCATATTGATCGGGCAGTTAGTGGTGTATGTCTACACATCTGGTCAGGCTATTTTAAACGGTTTAATGAAGCAGCAGCGTGACGCATGGTTTCAGCTTGGGCATTATCAGTACGAAAAAGGTGATTATGAAACGGCGACCACCGGTTTATTAAAATGCGGTGCTGATGAAAGTGCACTTTCTGATTTATATGAAATAGGTTTGAGCTTTGAACGTAAACGGCAATATGATAGAGGACTTCAGCTTTATACCGATATAAGTGAGCGACGAAAAAATTATAAAGATATACAAAAACGCATTAAATCCATTGTTGGTTTCACTTCAAAACAGACTGCAGTTTTATCGCCTAATCAGTTACAGAAAACACTGGTGATGTCGCAAATGGAGTTACCGGAGTTTGGCCGCTATAAAATTGAGCGTGAATTAGGGCGCGGTGCGATGGGTGTGGTCTACCTGGGCAGCGATCCAAAAATTAATCGACAGGTTGCGATTAAAACGCTTGAATACTCGCAGTTTAGCAAGCAAGAATTAAACACGGTTAAAAATCGGTTTTTCCGTGAAGCAGAAGCGGCAGGCCGCCTAAGTCACAGTAATATTGTTACTGTGTATGATATGGGTGAAGAACAGGACTTTGCTTTTATTGCCATGGATTATGTTTCAGGTGTACCTATGTCTGATTACACAACGGCTGAGGCTTTACTGCCGGTAGCAGAGGTTTATCGCATAATTCAGATAGTTGCGCAAGCGCTGGATTATGCGCACCAGCATAATATCGTTCATCGTGATATCAAACCCGGTAATGTTATATACAACCCGAAAGACAGGCAGGTGAAAATCACCGATTTTGGTATTGCGCGCATTACCGACTCAGTAAAAACAAGAACTGGCAGCTTCCTGGGAAGCCCGTCTTATATGGCGCCAGAGCAAATGACCGGTGCATGTGTTGATGGACGTGCAGATATCTATTCTTTGGGTGTCAGTTTTTATCAATTGCTCACAGGATCGCTGCCATTTAATGCAGATGGCCTGGCCAATCTGGCCTATAAAATTACCAATGAGAAATACCAGCCGGTAAGAGATGTGCGCGCTGATTTACCTGCAAGTGCAACGCGTATTATCAATAAGGCATTACAGAAGGAGCCAGAAAAGCGATATGCCACGGGTGCCGAGATGGTGAAAGCACTTAAACGTGAAATATGGATCGAGGCTTAATAGAGTCGTGCATTAGTTGCAGGTTTTTATTGCCTGAACAGGAGAGAGTAAAGTGTTTATTTTTTTTAGATAAATGTTTTATCTGTTGTTGTTATTATTTTTTGCTGCATCCATACATGCAAAACCCTTTATCGGCAAATCCTGGCTGAGAACAGTGATAATTTAATGCGTACACAGGAAGCGCAGTCTGCGTTAGATAATTTATCTTTTAGCCGAAATGCACTTAAGCATGTCTTACGTGCGCAATCATTAATGGCTGCAAGCAGTGTTCGGATGATGATGGAGCAAGAATATATGATGATGGGTGAGTGCCCTGATAAAAAACAGACTTCTGCTTACGTCTCAAGTATGCACACAGATGTAACCATAAAAAGTGTTAAAAGGAAGGGAAGGGAAACCCTGTATGCGTTTACCGAAAACAATACGGGAAACTCATTTACCTTATCCTGTGCTGACCATCGGATAACCGTTATCAACTAAAAACCCAATTGAAAAACCAGCTAATCGCTGTGTGCTGTTCTACGTGGACACGTAAAACGTGGCCACGCAATCAGCTCACTATTTATAGATTAAAAATTTGTTGAATTTTTTGAATCGAAATATCAAAGCTTGATTTTATAAAGCAGCAAATTTCATTGCAGACGTATTTAAGAATATCCATTTCTCTTTCTCCGTGTTTTGGTAAATTTTAGCGTTGCACAGGTAATTGCTTAATCAGTCCTGCAACAATGCCGATGACTTTAACAATGGGTAAAATTTTTAGCTATTAATCTCTGTCCGACAGATATGTATAATCTTGTAGGAAAATACTGATATGTACCTACCTACCTACCTACCTACCTACCTACCTACCATGTAACGCGGTGTTATCCTGTACGCTAGGTGAGGATCTTAACGGGCAGTTTGTTAAGCTATGATCAGGAGGCTTCGCTACCGTTTCATGACAGTATGAAAATTATTGATTCTGCTTGTCTATCTTCGCCCAGGTGTCACGCAGAGTGACTGTGCGATTAAAGGTTAAAGTCTCGGCTTTATCGTCTTTAACAAAATAACCCGTGCGTTCAAACTGGAAGGGTGTATCAGCTGCAGCGTCAGCAAGGCAAGCTTCCAGTTTGCAGTTGTTTAACACGGTTAACGATTCCGGGTTTAAGTGCGCAATAAAGTTCTCAGTTGCGGCCGGATTTGGATGGGTAAATAAACGATCGTATAAATTGATACTCGCATCAATGGCGTGATCAGCAGAAACCCAGTGGATGGTGCCTTTTACTTTTCTGCCATCGGGTGATGAACCACCTCTGGTTTCTGGATCGTATTGACAGATCAATTCGATGACTTCACCGTTATCATCTTTTACAATATCGGTACAGGTGATGTAGTAGGCGTAACGTAAACGTACTTCACGACCGACTGACAAGCGGAAAAACTTGTTAGGTGCGTCTTCCAGAAAGTCATCAGACTCGATATAGATGACTTTTGAAAAGTTAATGCTACGTGTTCCCATCTCTTCTTTTTGCGGGTGGTTTTTCGCAGTCAGCTCTTCTACCTGTTCATCAGGATAATTTTCGATGGTTACTTTTAATGGGTTTAATACACCCATAACACGTACTGCGTGTTCATTTAAATCTTCGCGAACGCTGTTTTCCAGCACGGCAATTTCGATAAAGCTGTCTTTTTTAGTGACACCGATGCGGTCACAAAAATCACGGATCGATGCTGGTGTATAACCACGGCGGCGCAAGCCCGAAATGGTCGGCATGCGCGGATCATCCCAGCCATCGACGTGTTTGTCTGTTACCAGCTGGTTCAGTTTGCGTTTACTGGTAATAGTATATTTGAGCTCCAAACGGGCAAATTCGATCTGCCGTGGATGGCACGGGGTTTTTACTTCGTCCAGCACCCAGTCATACAGCGGACGATGGTCTTCAAATTCCAGTGTGCATAATGAATGTGTGATGTTTTCGATGGCATCAGAAATACAGTGTGTGTAATCATACATCGGGTAAATCGGCCATTCATCACCGGTGCGCTGGTGGTGGGCTTTTTTGATGCGATAAAGTGCAGGGTCACGCATATTGATATTAGGTGATGCCATATCAATTTTTGCACGCAGCAGGTATTTGCCGTCTTCAAATTCACCGGCACGCATGCGCTCAAACAGGTCAAGGTTTTCTTCGATGCTGCGATTACGGTCAGGGCTTTCTTTACCTGTTTCAGTCAATGTGCCGCGATATTCACGAATCTGGTCTGCATTGAGTGAATCAACATAGGCTTTACCCTGTTTGATGAGGTCGACTGCATAGTCGAATAACTGCTGAAAGTAATCAGAGGCATGATACAAGCCGCTCCATTCAAAACCCAGCCATTTAACGTCTTCCATGATAGCGTCAACATATTCAACATCTTCTTTTTCAGGGTTGGTATCATCAAATCGCAGATTACACTGGCCTTTGAAATCTTCAGCCATACCAAAATTCAGGCAAATTGATTTGGCATGACCAATGTGCAGGTAACCATTAGGTTCTGGCGGAAAGCGGGTTTGAATGGATTTGTGTTTGCCCGAAGCTAAATCATCCTGAATGATGTTGCGAATAAAATTAGTTGGTGTGGTTATTTCGTCTTCAGCTGACATGAGTTTGTACTGTATGTTCCAGGTTATCTTTTGTAAATTATTAATAAGCGGGGTATTCTACCGCTGAAATCAAGGTTTTGCTGGTTTTTATACGTTTTCTTATTGTATGCAGGTTTTTTCTTTGTAGGTTTTGGCAACAAAGATAAATACAATTGCAGTAATTAGCATAAGCAGGGTGAAAAACCAGAAATAATCTGCACCGGCCAGCTTGCTTGTGCCATCTTCATTTTCAATAAAAAAGTTAACCGCACTGGTAAACAGGTTGCCGATAGCGATCGACATCATGAAAAAAGCCATGATAAATGATTTCATCTTTACCGGCGCCTGGATGTAGGAAAACTCCAGGCAGGTAATGGCGATCATCACTTCTGCCGATGTAAGAACTGTATAAGCAAGAATTTGCCAGCTTATATGTGGTGTCAGCCCGGCATCAATTTTTTCCTGAGTGACAGCGCTGATGCCAAATGCGACAGCAGCAATGAAGAGTCCAATCGATATTTTTCGCAATGGTGTTAAAACGAAAAATTTACTTATTGCCGGGTAAAGCAGATAAGTAAATACGGGTATCAGTATCATCACTAGCAAAGGATTAGCTGCCTGTAATTGAGAAGATAAAATCTCGAAACCTAGTAGTCTTCGATCCATTGTTTCAGCCTGTAAAACCCATGAGGATGCGGTTTGATCGAACAGCGCCCAGAACATGGCAATAAACAAATATAGTATGCTTAGTCTTGCCATGACTTTTAATCCCTCGCTACTGAATGCTTCGCTTATAAATTGTTTTCCGCCGGCAGGTATGTGTACAAAGCGGTAACGTCCGGACCAGAAAATGATTGTAGCGAGCAACATCAATATACCGGGAATACCAAAGGCGGCAGCTGAGCCATAGGTTTCCAGGATCCATGGAATTAACAGAGTGGAGCTAAACGCACCCAGGTTGATGGAAAAATAAAACCAGCCAAAAACACGTGGTAGTAAATAACTGTTTGACTGGCTAAATTGATCACCGACATGCGCAGAAACACAGGGTTTAATACCGCCTGCGCCGATTGCAATCAAGCCAAGTCCAATAGCCAGACCAGTACGCGAGTCATCAAGTGAAAGTACAAAATGTCCAAGTGTATACAACAGTGACAGCAGGATAATGGTTTTATACTTTCCGAGGAAACCATCAGAAATTAAAGCGCCTAACAGTGGCGTGAAATACACTGCAGAAACGAATAAATGAAACCAGCCCTTGGCTTCATCGGCTGACATGAAAGCAGTTTGCCCATTAGCATTGACTAAATACTGCGTCATAAAAACAACTAAAATGGCGCGCATGCCATAAAAGCTGAATCGTTCGGCAGCTTCGTTACCGATAATGTAGGGGATGCCCTTAGGCAGTGTTGTTTCTTTTAGTGGCGCTGTGCGATATTGTTTCATCACTAATAAAGGTGGAAGTATCGGTTAGTAATCGTTTATATTTTTGTTGCTCGTTATTCTGCGCTTAAGATAAAACTTCACTGCTGTATCGCTAACAAAAGAAATTATCTAAAAAGGCTAATGTAGCAGGCCTGGATAAAGGTTGCACTAATCCGAGACATGAACCGGACGCATCCACCATCGACACGCCGTACTCGGACAACGCATAAGTACAGGACGTACGGACAGATATTTGCTCCTCGGCAATAGCTCCTGCATTGCCCTAATAAGTTACATCCATGTAACGATGCAATATCTGCACTTCCACCATCCGTGGTGGTCGTACTAGGGTAACGCATATGTCCATGGAAGGACGGTAGTAGGACAACGCAGGAGCGGTTGTCGAGGAGCAGTTGTCGAGTAACAGCGAAGCGGTGTGCCGAGGAGCAAAAAACCTGCCATGCAGGTGTAATGATGTGTCCGATTCACGTCTCTGGCAGTTAACGGGGCAGCAGTGAGATAAAATTTTAGTTTTTGAGCATTTAGAGAGGCTGAATTCTGGCGCGATTTTTGTGGTGCTCGTGCCTCGAACCGTTTGGATTTTGATGCAACGTATCTAAATCCAACCAGGTTGGGATGTCTTATTTAGGTTGTTATTACAACTTCTGGCGAAAATTGACTCTCACGCCCTTCGGTATCCAAAGTGGTTAGAACAAAATAGTAGGTGTCGCCCACCGGTAGACTTGTGAGTGTATGGCCTACAGCGCTGCCGTCATTGATAACGATGTTGTTAGTGTATTGACCTTGTACTGTACCAAAATATACCTTGAAGCCAGCAATTTCCGACAACGATATCGGCGCATTGTCCTCGCGTTCTACTGGTGCAGCCCAGGACAGATTAATATCAGTGGTTGTACTATTTTTGTCAGTGACCGTATCCGTACCAGTGCCCGTACCAGTACCAGTGACCGTATCCGTACCAGTAGCAGGATCTGTGCTTGGGTCTGAAATGATATCTGCAGTAGCGGCTGTCGGATTGTTTCCATTGCCACACGCTGATATCTGCAGAGTGATTAATAAAGTAATTAGGATTGATGTAAAATGTTGTTTCAGTAAACGGGAAATTATCATTGGCGCTCTTTAACCTACAGCAGTATGCATTAGACAGTTAGAGCTGAGCTCAAACTGAGTGCTATTTAAGGGAATATTTTTATTGTTTTTTGAGCATTTAGAAATCGATTGGCCTGATACTTCGAGCACTGAAGATCCTTGACCGGCCAAACGATGCATGTCCAGCATGAGTCGAGCTCAAACTGAGTGCTATTTAAGGGAATATTTTTATTATTTTTTGAGCATTTAGAGATCGATTGGCCTGATACTTCGAGAGCTGAAGATCCTTGCCCAGCCAAACGATGGCGAAATAATACATGATTTTTAATATTTGTGAAAGTTTTTGTTGAGGAAATGACCGTTTTTTTTGTTGAAGTTATAACGAGCATGGTTGAACTAATTTAGATTGTTATTACAACTTCAGTTGAATACCGACTCTCGCGCCCATTGGTGTCTAAGGTGGTCACAACAAAATAATAGTTGCCTGCAGGAAAATCTGTGAAAGTATGACCTACAGCAGTGCCATCATTGATGTTAATCTTATTAGGGTACTGGCCTTGCGAGGTGCCGTAATATATTTTGTAACCTGCAATTTCCGATAACGATATCCCCGAATTGTCTTCGCGTTCGGCTGGAGCAACCCATGACAGGCTGACATCTGCGACTGTGTTAGACGACTCATTAGCACCATGGATAGTAATCACGACTTTATGCGTGGTGCCATCAATGCCGCGGACAGTCAGGTTGTCCGTTAATGTGGCACCACTTACCAGGTTCTGAATGACAGTCTGATTGTTGTCGACATAATACCACCAGTTTCCCTCGGCTGAGATAACCAGCTGTCCGTAGTCACCGTGGTTACCATTGTGTGTGATTTCTATAAATGCCGATTCACCAGCATCACTGTCAGTGATATTTAATTTACCGCCAACCTCTAAAAGGTTGGCGGTATCTTCAGTAACGCTACCGGTATTAACGCCAGTAATTACAGCAGCGGTATTATTGGCTTCATCAGCACCATTGATCGTAATCACGACTGTATGCGCCGTACCATCAACACTACTGACGGTCAGGTTGTCGATTAATGTCGCACCACTATTTAAGTTTTGGATGGCAGGCAGATTGTTAAAGGCACCATAGAACCAGTTGCCACTAATGTCTATATCAAGGTTACCGTAGTTACCATTTATCGTTGTTACAATAAATGCAGTCTCGCCAGCATCACTGTCAGTGATATTTAGTTTGCCACTGGCATCTAACAGACCATCGCCATTGCCATCGAGATCCTCTGTAACGCTACCGCTATCAACACCGGTAAAGACAGCAGCATTATTGATATTCATGACAGAATCGATAACACCTATTATTGATATCTCAACGGTGTGTAGTGTACCGTCAACACTACTGACAATCAGGTTCTCAGTTAAGCTTGCATTGCCTGTCAGGTTTTGAATGTCGACCTGCTGGTTACTAGCAGCATAGTTCCAGTTTCCGGTAGTATCAATATCAAGACGGCCGTAGTTGCCGATAACAACCGTTGCTATAAAGGCTTGTTCACCAGTATCATTGTCTGTGATATTTAATTTACCGCTAACTTCTAAAAGGCTGTCGCCATCGGGGTCAACATCCTCAATAACACTACCAGAATCTACTCCACTAATTTTAGCTGCATGGTTGGTGCCGTCAGTATTGATTTCTGTGACTGATCCAATTTCTGGCGCGATTGAGGCTAAAAATTCCTCGGTGCCACAAGCAGAAATCTGCAGAGCAATAAATAAGATAAACATTTTTTTTGTAAGACAGTTTTTCAGTAAACGGAAAAATATCATTGGTGCTCTCCAACCTATAGGCAATATATATCGCGACAGTTAGGGCTGGGCACAAATAGGGCTGGGCACAAACTGAGCACAATAAAATGCGTGAATAAAGTTCTTGTTTGTGAGCAATTAAGAATTGCTTGGTATGTTGTTTTGAGCGCTGAGAACCATTGCACAACCAAGCGATAAAAGAACTATAGTAGAGTGTAAAGAATGCGTAAGGTTTTTTGTTGAAAAAGTGACATCTTTTGTTGAAGGATTGACAGTTTTTTTGTTGAATAAGTGATATTTTTTTGTTTAAAAACATGTAGATATAAGATTTTTTTCGCTATCCGGAAATAGTGTAAATAAATTGTATATCTGGTTAAAAAATAGCCAATAAAAATATTTGGTGACTGGCTTTCACGTCACCATGTAGTTAAAAGCGGGTATTCAATAAACGCCTGCAGTGCATTACAGTTAACCGTGCTGTGATATAAAGAGCTTTTTATTTATAACGGTATTTCTTGTGGTAGAGCAGATGACGGAAGAATATTTACAGGCAAACGTTTTAAAAACTGAAGCTGCTATTACAAGTGGCGTGATCTTGGATGTGGTTGTGCATGAGTCAATTGACTCAACTAATAACTGGTCGCTACAACAATGTAAGTCCGGTAGGGTATTGCCCTTTGTCTGTTTTGCAGAAGAACAAACCTCGGGCAGGGGTCGACGTGGAAAGCAATGGCTTATGTCGGCGCATAGTAACATCGCAATGAGTCTCACCTGGCCTTTTGTTTTATCGAAGCAGCCGTTACATTTATTGCCGTTATCCATTGCACTGGCGATTGTTGAAACACTGGAGAGCCTGGGCATAAAACATGTGCAGATTAAATGGCCCAATGATGTCTACGTTCAGGGTAAAAAAATTGCAGGCATCCTGATTGAAACGCAACCGATTAAAGTCGGGCAGGTAAATGAACGGGTAAATAAAAGCGTCACTGATGGCAAACATGTTGCGGTGGTGATTGGCCTGGGTTTGAATTACCAGATATTAATGGTTGATCAAACCAGGTTTAATCCCGAGTTAAATCCCGAGTTAAATCCCGAGTTAAATCAAACACGGGGGGTAAATGAATTGCTGGTGTTAACCGATATTTGCCAGCAGATTAAATCACAAAAGATAACGACAAAACCAGAACGAAGCATCGTCACTTCAGTATTGCTGCACAATGTTATTACTGTGTGTCAGCATTTCAGGCAAACGTCTGGAAAAAACCTGGAAAAGTTTCGTGCCTCATATGATTTTTGTAAACAGAAAAAGGTTGAAATTATTCTGGACAATAAAGAAGTGCTATCAGGTATTGCGCAAGGGGTGAATGATAATGCAGAATTACTTGTGCTGGTAGAAGGTGAGTTGCGTGTTTTTAACAGTGCAGACGTTAGTGTGCGAGCTGACAAAGGGGCTGGCGCGCAATGATATTAACCGTGGATATAGGCAATAGCCGAATCAAATGGGCTTCATGGCAGGCAGAAAAAATTGTCGCACGAGGGGTTGCGGCGTATGCCGCAGATAAAAGTGCAGATGTATTTGACAAATTATTTTCAGTGGTGGAAAAACCGACGCGACTATTTGCAGTATGTGTTGCCGGAAATAAGCGCTCTAAGGAGTTGGGCGAATGGAGTAAACAGCACTGGCAGCTCGGTGTTGAGTTTTTGAAAACAGAAAAACAATTTAATAATATAATTAATGCCTACGAAGATCCCGGGCAGCATGGCGCTGATCGATGGGCTGCAGTTGTCGCTAGTCATCTAAGTTACCCAGGTTTTTCAGTTTGTGTCATAAATGCCGGAACAGCCATTACATTTGATTTAATAAATAAAAATGGACAGCATCTGGGTGGTTATATATTGCCTTCATACGTTACTATGCATAAGGCGTTGTTGGCGGATACGGCGAATGTAAAATCAGAATTTAATGTGCAATTTTATGAACGCAGTGTGCCGGACAATACTAATGATGCTGTTAATCAGGGTCTGCACAAATTATTGCAGGCAGGTATTCGAGAAATTTGTCAGTCTGCAAAACAAAAAATGGATTCTCCGATGCAAATAATCATTAGCGGTGGCTTTGCCAGAACCATTCTGGATTATCCGGAGATGCCGACCATGATTCACCAGCCGGATCTAGTGATGCTAGGTTTGTTTGAAATTATGAAACAGCGAATGTCTGGGGGCGAGTAGGTATGCGTTGGTTGTTTTTAATTGTGCTTTTTTTAAACCTTGCTTACATAGTGTGGCAAACAACCAGGCCGGTTACGCAGTCATATGAAGATGTGCGACCACTAAAAAATGTTCGGCCAATTGTTTTGTTAAGCGAGTTAAAGCAGCAGTCGTCGCCGCAAATAGGAGAAGTCATAGAAACAGCAGAAGCCGTAAAAACAGAAGTAACAGAAATTGCTCCAGTTAACAAGTCAGAACAAATAAAACAGCAGCTGCGTTAACGTCAGATAAGGAGAAGTCATAGAAACAGTAGAAGCCGTAAAAACAGAAGTAACAGAAATTACTCCAGTTAACAAGTCGGAGCAAATAAAACAGTCTGCGTTAACGTCAGATAAAGACAATATTATGTCCAGGGATGGACGCTATTTCGCAAGGAGCCAGGAGGGCGATGCGATTATGTCCAGGGATGGACGGCCAGATTCTCCTTACGGCGTAAGGAGCCAGGAAGACGGTGCGATTCAAGAGAGCTGTTTTACATTAGGCCCTTTTCGAGATTTGGATAAATTAAGAGAGTTAACTCGCGATATTAAACCTTATGTGGTAACCACTGATTTTCGTGGTCGTGAAGAACGGCAGCAAGATTTATACTGGGTTTATATTAAGCCGGAAACAAATCGTAAAAAAGCGGTTGAAGTAGGAAAACGCCTGAAAGCAAAAAAAATAAAAGATTTTTACGTGATTCGTAAAGGCGAAAAAATACATGGGGTTTCACTGGGTCGCTTCAGAAATAAAAATGGTGCTTATGAGCTGGCAAAAAAAGTCAAAAAACTCGGATTTGATGTGGTCGTAGAGCCAATATTTAAAACCTATACGGTTTACTGGCTGGATTATCAACTTGCTGACGGGGTGAGCATACCTGAGGCACTTCTTGAGAAATACACTCAATCGACTAAAAAAGAAAAAATCAGCCGTTTGAGCCGAAGTTGTGGAACCTGAGATGGGTGAATAATTTTTAAGGAAGCTCTGATCCGAGTCGGGGCTTTTATAAGAAACAGAATTATTTTAAAAAAAACACCGTATTTATCCTGAATCGTATTGCTTTCAGGGGTTTGATTCCCTACAATTGCGCCCCTTGCCGGTGTAGCTCAGTTGGTAGAGCGCCTCACTTGTAATGAGGATGTCGTGGGTTCAACTCCTGTCACCGGCTCCAGATGCTACCCATAGCCAGAGTGCTATGGGTATTTTAATTCTGACTCTTTGAGTTTTGTATGGTTTTTTAAGAGCAGTTTAAGAGCAGATAGTGAAGAAACAGGCGTTTCTTGCAGCTTTATTGCACTAAAAAATATTCGCCGTAGCAGCACGTTACGGTTGACAGTTGCGCTGTGCTCAAGCAAAATATGCGGCTTGATTTTTGGAGGGGTTCCCGAGCGGTCAAAGGGGGCAGATTGTAAATCTGCTGGTTCTACCTTCGGAGGTTCAAATCCTCCCCCCTCCACCATAAGAATGAACTGGTGCTGGCAAGGAAAAACAAGCCTTGCAGCGGGTGAACTAGCTCAGGCAGGGAGGGTTTGGACCGATAAGAGGTTCAACTAACAATGCCAGGAGCATTTTGAACGTTGTGTTTTTTGCAACGGCCCGAAGGGCGGAGGACAGGAAGTCCGGAGTAATCCTCCCCCCTCCACCATAAGAATGAACTGGTGCTGGCAAGGAAAAACAAGCCTTGCAGCGGATGAACTAGCTCAGGCAGGGAGGGTTTGGACCGATAAGAGGTTCAACTAACAATGCCAGGAGCATTTTGAACAGCGCGTTTTAAGCGCTGGGCGGAAGGCAAGAAGCCTGGAGTAATCCTCCCTCTCCACCAAAAAGTTAGTCATAAGGGTTAGAAATTAGAAAAGGGAGTCATTCGCAAGTTAATCTGCGGGTGTAGTTCAATGGTAGAACTTCAGCCTTCCAAGCTGAATACGTGGGTTCGATTCCCATCACCCGCTCCATATTCGGTGAGCCAGGCTTGATAAGCCAGGTGAGAAAGATCGGGGCGCTAAGGGTTTTGGCTCATATAGCTCAGACGGTAGAGCACTTCCTTGGTAAGGAAGAGGTCACCGGTTCAATTCCGGTTATGAGCTCCAGTTGTGGCTTTAAGCTATATTGGCTTAAAAGCATAGTTTGTTTTAAATATTTTTGTTAATTTAGATTAATACTTTCGGGGGAGACACTAGACATGTCTAAGGAAAAGTTTGAAAGAACCAAGCCACACGTAAACGTAGGCACAATCGGTCACGTAGACCACGGTAAAACCACACTGACAGCGGCGCTAACGAAAGTAATGGCGGAAGCACAGGGTGGCGAAGTGAAAGCCTTTGATCAAATTGATAATGCGCCGGAAGAACGTGCCCGTGGTATTACTATTGCGACCTCACACGTAGAATATGAGAGTGTAAACCGGCACTATGCCCATGTTGACTGCCCGGGACACGCCGACTATGTGAAAAACATGATTACCGGTGCGGCGCAGATGGACGGTGCGATCCTGGTGGTTTCAGCAGCAGACGGCCCGATGCCGCAAACCCGTGAGCATATCCTGTTATCACGTCAGGTTGGTGTGCCCTACGTTCTGGTCTACATGAATAAGGCGGACATGGTTGATGACGAAGAATTGATCGAGTTAGTTGAAATGGAGATCCGTGAGCTGTTAGATGCTTATGAGTTTCCGGGAGATGATACCCCGATCATTGTTGGTTCAGCACTGAAAGCGCTGGAAGGTGATACCTCAGAAATAGGTACACCTTCAATCATCAAGCTGGTTCAGGCAATGGATGACTACATCCCGCAGCCAGAACGTGCGGTTGACCAGCCCTTTTTGATGCCAGTAGAAGACGTATTCTCCATTTCAGGACGTGGCACAGTGGTGACGGGTCGTATCGAACGTGGTGTGGTAAACGTGGCTGAAGAAATTGAAATTGTTGGCATCCGCGAGACGCAAAAAACAGTCTGTACCGGTGTAGAAATGTTCCGCAAGCTGCTGGATCGTGGAGAAGCGGGTGATAACGTAGGTTTATTGCTGCGCGGCCTGAAGCGAGAAGACGTAGAGCGTGGCCAGGTATGTTGTAAGCCAGGCAGCGTAAATCCACACACCAAGTTTGAGTGTGAAGTATATATATTAAGTAAAGATGAAGGTGGTCGTCACACGCCATTCTTCAACAATTATCGTCCGCAGTTTTATTTCCGTACCACCGACGTAACAGGCGCATGTGACCTGCCGGAGGGTACCGAGATGGTAATGCCGGGCGATAACATAAAAATGACAGTGACCCTGATCAACCCGATTGCGATGGAAGAAGGCTTGCGCTTTGCGATTCGTGAAGGTGGTCGTACCGTTGGTGCAGGCGTGGTTGCTAAAATTATCGAGTAATTATTTACTCTGATGAGTATAGCGGGAGGTATGACATTGTCTTACCTCCCGCTACGACCCACAGGGATGTGGGGAGTGTGGAAAATGCAGGAGCAATTTTCAACCGACTACATGGATGTTAGTAGTGCAGATACTGCAGGAGCAAATATCTGCCTGTTAGGCCAGTGGCTCAATTGGTAGAGCAGCGGTCTCCAAAACCGCAGGTTGGGGGTTCGAGTCCCTCCTGGCCTGCCAATATTAATAAGATGGCAGGTGGTTAAAATGGTCGCCAAGACCGAAGAAGTAGTTTCAAACAAGCTGGATACATTCAAGTTGTTGCTGGCAATAGCCGTGCTGTTACTTGGTATTGTTGGTTTTTATTACTACGAAGCTGAGTCGCAGCTATATCGCGTGCTGGGCGTTGTTTTTGCAGCAATAGTGGCTATTGCTATCAGTTCAACCACAAACCTGGGCCAGGGTTTAATTGGTTTCGCTCGTGAAGCACGTATGGAAGTGCGCAAAGTTGTATGGCCAACGCGTCAGGAAACCGTGCAGACAACCTTTATGGTTATCGTTGCTGTCATTATTATCGGTATCTTTCTCTGGTTGATCGATATGGTGCTGGCGCAGGCAATTCAGCTGATAACTGGAGGTGCATAGCATATGGCTAAACAGTGGTATGTTGTGCATGCTTATTCAAATTTTGAAGGCAAAGTAAAGGCTTCGCTGGAAGAGCATATTCGCCTTGCGGGCATGGAAGACATGTTCGGTCAAATATTGATTCCTACCGAAGAAGTGGTTGAGATTAGAGATGGTGTTAAACGTCGTTCAGAGCGTAAGTTTTTTCCTGGTTATGTGCTGGTGGAAATGGAGATGAATGATGAGACCTGGCATATGGTAAAAGATGTGCCTAAAGTAATGGGATTTATTGGTGGTACTAAAGATCAGCCGGCACCAATTACAGAAAAAGAAGCGATGACTATTATTAATGCTGTTGCTGAAGGTGTAGAGAAGCCAAAACCAAAAGTTTTATACCAGCCTGGTGAAGTAGTGCGAGTTACCGATGGGCCATTCAATGACTTTAATGGTGTGGTTGAAGAAGTGGATTATGATCGCAATCGTTTGAAGGTTGCGGTACTGATTTTTGGTCGTTCAACACCGGTTGATCTTGAGTTTAGTCAGGTAGAGAAGGGCTAGACATAGTTATAAGTTTAAAGTTATAAGTTTTATGTTGTTGCTTACAACTTTAAACTTGTAACTTATAACTTTTTTTAATATAGAGCGGGGAGCCCGAAAGAAGTACGGCGTTTGCACCCGGGAGAGTAAGATGGCTAAAAAAGTCGACGCGTATATCAAGTTGCAGGTGCCTGCGGCTGAAGCAAACCCAAGTCCACCGGTTGGTCCTGCATTAGGACAGCATGGTGTCAATATCATGGAATTCTGTAAAGCCTTTAATGCTAAGACGCAGAAGATGGAAAAAGGCATGCCTACTCCTGTTGTGATTACTGTTTATAGCGACAAGAGCTTTACCTTTATCACCAAAACACCACCAGCTTCTATTCTTTTGAAGAAAGCAGCAGGCCTGACTAAAGGTAGCAGTGAGCCACACATAAACAAAGTGGGTAAAGTTAACCGTGCGCAATTAGAAGAGATTGCAACCACCAAAATGCCTGATTTAACTGCAGCTGATATGGATGCGGCGGTACGTACCATTGCTGGTAGTGCGCGTAGCATGGGTATTGAGACAGAGGGTGTGAACTAATGGCTAAATTATCTAAACGCAGAAAAGCAATTGCTGAAAAAATTGATAAAGAAAAAGTTTATGCACTGGAAGACGCGCTGACTTTATTAAAAGACCTGTCCACTGTTAAGTTTACTGAGTCAGTTGATATCAGTGTAAACCTTGGTGTAGATCCTAAGAAGAGTGACCAGGTTGTTCGTGGCGCGACTGTGTTACCAAATGGTAGTGGTAAAGAAGTTCGCGTGGCAGTATTTACTGATGGTGATAATGCAAAAGCGGCAAAAGAAGCCGGTGCTGATATCGTTGGTATGGATGACCTTGCTGCTGAAGTTAAAAAAGGCATCATGGACTTTGATGTTGTTATTGCTTCACCTGACGCAATGCGCGTAGTTGGACAGCTGGGTCAGATTTTGGGTCCTCGCGGTTTAATGCCTAATCCTAAGGTGGGTACGGTTACCCCTGATGTTGCTGGCGCTGTTAAAAACGCTAAAACAGGTCAGGTTCGTTACCGTGTAGACAAAGCAGGCATTATTCATTGTTCTGTTGGTATAGTTAAGTTTGACGTGCCTCAGTTAAAAGAAAATATTGAGAGTTTGATTGCTGATTTAATTAAAGCAAAACCAACTGCAGCAAAAGGTGTATTCGTTAAGAAAATTTCTGTTTCAACAACCATGGGCCCTGGTCTGGTTGTTGATCAGTCGGCATACGCTTAATTTTTAAATAAGTGTGTGGGGCGGGGTAGCTGTTTTATAGTGTGGTCCGGCATGCTGGAACAACGAATTTGTAATTGCTCGATGATTTGTTGAGCAATTACGAAGATTTGACAGCCGAGTTAGTGTTTATTGTTTAAACAGCCGGTGTCGTCAGAGACCGTAGGTGTAACAGGAGCTGGACGGTTATTCCAGTTGTAATTACTTAATTTCCTACGTAGATGGTGAATTTCGAAAGAAAGCACCTTTTTGGATTATGTATGTTGCATGATCTGTTTAAACTTGGCTGGGTTAATGATTATTAATTATTAATCCTGGCTTATAACAGGAGAGCTAAAGTGGCACTAAATCTTGAAAGCAAGAAAGCTATTGTCGCTGAAGTTTCTACAATTGCCGCCAGTGCACTTTCAGCAGTTGCTGCTGAATATCGCGGTGTGACTGTGGGAGACATGACTGAGTTACGTGCTAAAGCGCGTGACTGAAGGCGTTTATCTTAAAGTCGCGAAAAATTCACTGGTAAAACGTGCAGTTGAAGGTACAGAGTTCGAGTGTATGCAGGATGAACTGAAAGGACCGCTTATTATGGCGTTCTCTCAGCAAGATCCAGGCGCAGCCGCTCGACTTATTAAGAATTTTTCAAAAGATAATGACAAACTTATCGCTAAAGTAATTGCAATTGGCGGTGAAGTTTTACCTATCGAGCAACTGGAAGCGCTATCTAAATTGCCAACACGCGATCAGGCGATTGCAATGTTGATGGCAGTAATGAAAGCACCTATCGAAAAATTCGTTCGTACTCTCAACGAGCCCACCGCGAAAATGGTTCGCACTGTGGCTGCTGTACGTGATCAAAAGCAGGCCACTGCTTAGAAAGGCGTAGGCCTAGGCATTTTGCGTAGAAGCTGATTGACGCTTTGTAAATATATTTATTAACTTTTTAAATTTAAAACTGGAGAGAATCATGGCTGTTTCAAAAGATGAGATTCTGGAAACTATTTCTAATATGTCCGTAATGGACGTTGTAGATCTTATTGGGGCAATGGAAGAAAAATTTGGCGTATCTGCAGCGGCTGCTGTCGCTGCGGCACCTGCTGCTGCCGATGGTGGTGGTGAGGCTGCTGCCGAGAAAGATGAGTTTGATGTTGTATTAACCAGCTTCGGCGCAAATAAAGTTGCTGTTATTAAAGCGGTTCGTGCAATCACAGGCTTAGGTCTGAAAGAAGCGAAAGACGCAGTAGAAGGTGCGCCGACTACGGTTAAAGAAGCAGCATCTAAAGCTGATGCAGAAGCAGTGCAAAAGCAGCTTGAAGAAGCTGGCGCATCTGTCGAGCTTAAATAGAGGTGTTGCGCTGAGCTTGGTGACCCTTACAGGTTTTGCTGAATCAGCGAGCGGACAGGCTGGAAACACTGTTGAAAGACAGTGTTTTCCCGGCCTTTTCCCGTTCCCGTATGGAAAATAGCTGGATAGTGATAGTGATAGTGAAAAAGCGATAACTACTCAGGTTGTACCCAATACGTCAAATCAAGGCGAAAAATGTGAGTTTATGAGTTTACATGTGTAAATGAGCATTTATTAACGCAGAGTTGGCGGATTTTTGGGATGAGCTGAACGGTTATAAATAAAATTTAGATTAAACGAGGACTACTGATGACATATTCTTTTACCGAGAAAAAACGACTACGCAAGGATTTCGGTAAGCGTCCACCTGTGCTGGATGTTCCCTATTTGTTATCAATGCAAATTGATTCATTCCGTGGTTTTTTGCAATCAGATAAAATAGCGGCGCAACGATTGTCTACTGGATTACAGGGTGCTTTTGAATCAGTATTCCCCATTGTAAGTTACTCAGGTCATGTGAAATTACAGTTTGTTGAATATAAGCTGGGTAAACCTGTATTTGATGTTAAAGAGTGTCAACTTCGTGGCATGACATATGCGGCGCCACTACGTGTGATTTTACGTCTTGAAATTTATGATAAAGACAGCAAAAAGAAAACCACACCAAAAGAAGTAAAAGAGCAAGAAGTTTTCATGGGCGAAATGCCTTTAATGACCGACAACGGTACCTTTGTTATAAATGGTACAGAACGAGTAATTGTCTCTCAGTTGCATCGTTCACCGGGCGTGTTATTTGACCATGATAAAGGTAAAACGCACTCCTCCGGAAAGATCTTATATTCTGCACGTGTTATCCCTTATCGTGGTTCATGGCTTGATTTTGAGTTCGATCCTAAAGACGCGGTATTTGTTCGTATTGACCGTCGTCGTAAATTGCCGGCATCAATTTTGTTACGTTCTTTGGGTTATAACAACGAAGAGATTCTTGATATTTTCTTTGAAAGTATCGAGTACACCTTTACCAAGGAAGGCGTGAGTTTTGAATTAGTGCCTGAGCGTCTACGTGGTGATACCGCAAATTTTGATATTACTGCGGGTAAAGAGGTTATTGTTGAAACCGGCAAACGTGTGACTATGCGTCACATTAAACTGCTGGAGGCAGAAAAAAGTTAATAAACTGAATGCGCCAATGGATTACCTGGTAGGTAAAATATTAGCAACTGATCTCATCGATAAAGAGACCGGTGAAGTGATGGTGCCGGCTAATTCTGAATTCACACTAGAATTAATCGCTTTTATTCAGGAAAAAGGCATTAAAAGCGTGAATGTAATATATACCAACGATCTGGATACCGGGCCGTTTATCTCTAATACTTTATTAGTTGATAGCACCACAACCAAGCTCGAAGCACAGATAGAAATTTATCGTATGATGCGTCCGGGTGAGCCACCAACAAAAGACGCGGCTGAGAACCTGTTTAATAATCTGTTTTTCTCTGCAGAACGTTATGATATTTCAAAAGTGGGTCGGATGAAGTTTAATCGTCGCTTGCAGCGCGATACCTCTGAAGGTCCCGGTGTGCTTTATGATCATCGTCATTTCAGTACGCGTAAAGATGAGTATGCAAAAGACTTATGTGAAACGCTGGGCGAGATTTCAGATATTATTTCGGTAATGAAGGAGCTTATCTCGATTCGAAATGGAACCGGCACGGTAGATGATATAGATCACCTGGGTAATCGTCGTATCCGTAGTGTTGGCGAGATGGCAGAAAACGTTTTCCGCGTAGGTCTGGTTCGTGTTGAACGTGCAGTGAAGGAACGTTTGACTACCGCTGAGCAGGATGGCTTGATGCCGCAGGATCTGATTAATGCGAAACCGGTTGCCGCCGCAGTGAAAGAATTCTTTGGCTCAAGCCAGTTATCTCAATTTATGGATCAGAATAATCCATTATCTGAAGTTACGCATAAACGTCGTATTTCTGCCTTAGGTCCAGGCGGTCTGACACGTGAACGTGCTGGTTTTGAAGTGCGAGACGTGCACCCAACACATTATGGTCGAGTTTGTCCGATTGAGACACCCGAGGGACCAAACATTGGCTTGATCAACTCATTGGCTGTGTATGCACGCACCAATGCGTATGGCTTCCTGGAAACCCCTTATCGTAAAATTGCAAATGGTGTAGCAACGGATGAGATTGATTATCTCTCTGCCATTGAAGAAGGGACTTTTATTATAGCGCAGGCAAATGCCACGTTGAATGCCAAAGGCAAGTTACAGGATGAGATGGTGTCATGTCGTCATTTGAATGAATTCTCATTATATCCACCTGCTGAGGTGCAGTATATGGATGTATCACCACGACAGATTGTTTCTGTTGCGGCGTCGCTGATTCCATTCCTTGAGCACGACGATGCTAACCGCGCTTTGATGGGCTCCAATATGCAACGTCAGGCAGTCCCTACTTTACGTGCGGATAAGCCGCTGGTCGGTACTGGTATGGAGCGTGCGGTTGCGCATGATTCAGGTGCCTCTGTGGTTGCCACGCGTGGCGGTATTATTGATTCAGTAGATGCTTCACGCATAGTAATTCGTGCGCATGATGCTGAAGCTGCGGATGCTTCTACCGGTGTTGATATTTACAACCTGACCAAATATACACGTTCAAATCAGAATACCTGTATTAATCAGCGACCCCTGGTACGTATTGGAGATAGCGTGCAACGTGGCGATATTATTGCTGATGGTCCATCAACGGACATGGGTGAACTGGCATTGGGTCAAAACATGCTGGTTGCATACATGGCATGGAATGGATACAACTTCGAGGACTCCATCATTATTTCTGAGCGTGTGGTTGAAGAAGATCGTTACACAACTATCCATATTCAGGAATTAAGCAGTGTCGCACGTGATACTAAACTGGGATCTGAAGAAATTACCGCCGATATTCCAAATGTCAGTGAAAGCCTGTTATCCAAACTGGATGAATCCGGGGTGGTTTATGTTGGCGCAGAAGTTAAACCGGGTGATATTCTTGTCGGTAAAGTGACGCCAAAAGGTGAGACCCAGCTAACCGCAGAAGAGAAACTGCTGCGTGCCATTTTTGGTGAAAAAGCCTCTGATGTTAAAGATTCATCATTGCGTGTATCGGGGAGTACTTATGGTACCGTTATTGGTGTGCAGGTGTTCACCCGTGATGGTGTAGACAAAGATAAACGTGCAATGGAAATTGAAGAAGAAGAAATTATTTCAGTGAAGAAAGATGTCGATGCTCAATGGCGCATTATCGAACAAGACTTGTTTGCTCGTATGGAAAATGTATTCACCGGTAAACAGGCAGCCGGTGGTCCGGCTGGGCTGAAGTCGGGTGATAAAATCACAGCGGCTTATCTGAAAGAGCTGGATCATAAAGAGTGGATGAATATTCGCCTTAAAGATGAGCAGGAAAACGCACGTATCGAAGAGCTGACGAAACAGCATAAAGAGCAGCGTGAGCTGTTAGATGCCTACTTTACTGAAAAGAAAGACAAGCTTACTGCAGGTGATGATCTGGCGCCAGGTGTGTTGAAGATGGTTAAAGTTTATCTTGCTGTTAAACGTCGTATGCAGCCGGGTGATAAAATGGCTGGTCGTCATGGTAATAAAGGCGTAGTTTCAACCATCGTTCCGGTTGAGGATATGCCGCACACTGCTGATGGCACACCTGTCGATATAATTCTGAATCCATTGGGCGTGCCTTCACGTATGAACGTCGGTCAGGTTCTGGAGACACACCTTGGTATGGCGGCAAAAGGTCTGGGTGATGTTATCAGCAATATGCTGGACGAGAAAAAGCCGGTGGCTGAGATTCGTAAATTCCTGAATGAAATTTATAACCACAACGAAAACAAGGTGGATCTGAAGTCATTCAGCGATGAAGAATTGCTGGAGCTGGCGAACAATCTACGTAAAGGTGTGCCAATGGCAACGCCAGTATTTGATGGCGCAGAAGAGCAAGAGGTTCACCGTATGCTCGAACTGGCCGGGTTACCAGTAAGTGGCCAGACTACCTTGTATGATGGTCGTACCGGTCAGCAGTTTGATAATCCGGTTACCATTGGTTACAAATACATGCTGAAGCTGAACCACCTGATTGATGACAAGATGCATGCTCGTTCAACTGGACCCTACAGTCTGGTCACGCAACAACCTTTAGGCGGTAAGGCGCAGTTCGGTGGCCAGCGCTTTGGAGAAATGGAAGTGTGGGCGCTGGAAGCATACGGTGCTGCCTATACCTTGCAGGAAATGCTAACAGTCAAGTCTGATGATGTGGCTGGCCGTAACAAGATGTACAAAAACATTGTAGATGGTAATCATCATATGGAGCCGGGAATGCCTGAGTCCTTCAATGTATTACTTAAAGAGATTCGTGCTTTAGGTATCAACATTGAGCTGGAACTGGAGAATAAGTCCTAAGCGGACAATCTTCAGGCACATACCGTACGCACCGCGTAACCATATATAAATACGTAACTATATACAGCAGACAGGATTTAGGGCAATGAAAGATTTACTTAAGCTCATTAAACAACCAGGTCAGAACGAAGATTTTGATGCAATTAAAATTAGCCTAGCGTCACCAGCGCAAGTTCAGTCCTGGTCTTTCGGTGAAGTAAAAAAACCGGAAACCATTAACTATCGTACATTTAAACCAGAACGTGACGGTCTGTTCTGTGCCAAAATTTTTGGTCCGGTCAAAGACTATGAGTGCTTATGTGGCAAATATAAACGTCTGAAACATCGCGGTGTCGTTTGTGAAAAATGCGGTGTTGAAGTTACACAATCAAAAGTACGTCGTGAACGTATGGGTCATATTGATCTGGCCAGTCCGGTCGCACACATCTGGTATCTGAAATCACTGCCATCACGTATCGGTCTGCTGTTAGACATGACTTTACGTGAAATCGAACGTATCCTGTATTTCGAAGCCTTTGTTGTTATCGAGCCAGGACTGACTACGCTTGAAAAAGGCCAGTTATTAACCGATGAGTCTTATCTTGAAGCCATTGAAGAGCATGGTGACGAGTTTGATGCACGTATGGGTGCAGAAGCGGTTCGTGAAATGCTGAAGAGCCTGGTACTGGGAGAAGAAAAAATTCAGATTCGTGAAGATATGGGGGCAACCAAGTCTGAAACCAAACTGAAACGTCTGGCAAAACGCCTTAAATTAGTCGAGTCATTTATCGCTTCAGGTAATCGTCCGGAATGGATGATTATGACAATTCTGCCGGTGTTACCACCCGATTTGCGTCCCCTGGTGCCATTGGATGGAGGTCGTTTTGCCACTTCTGATCTAAACGATTTATATCGTCGTGTAATCAATCGTAATAATCGTCTGAAACGCTTACTGGAATTATACGCGCCTGATATTATCGTTCGCAATGAAAAGCGTATGTTACAGGAATCCGTTGATGCGCTGATGGATAACGGTCGTCGTGGTCGTGCCATTACCGGTACTAACAAGCGTCCGCTAAAATCGTTAGCCGACATGATTAAAGGTAAGCAGGGGCGTTTCCGTCAGAACCTGTTAGGTAAACGTGTTGACTATTCTGGTCGTTCAGTGATTGTGGTTGGTCCGACACTGAAACTGCACCAGTGTGGTTTACCGAAGAAAATGTCACTTGAACTGTTCAAGCCATTTATCTTTAATAAATTATTACGTCGTGGCCTGGCTACAACCATTAAAGCCGCAAAGAAAATGGTTGAAAAAGAGGGTGTGGAAGTTTGGGATATTCTTGATGAAGTTATCCGCGAACATCCGGTCATGCTTAATCGTGCGCCAACTTTGCATAGATTAGGTATCCAGGCATTTGAGCCAGTACTGATTGAAGGTAAAGCGATTCAATTGCACCCATTAGTATGTACTGCATTTAATGCTGACTTTGACGGCGACCAGATGGCTGTACACATACCGTTATCGATTGAAGCACAATTAGAAGCGCGTACTTTAATGCTGGCAACAAACAACATTCTGTCTCCCGCCTCAGGTGACCCGATTATTGTACCGTCGCAGGATATCGTACTGGGCCTGTATTACATGACGCGTGAATCAATCAACGTAAAAGGCGAAGGCATGGTCTTTGCTGATGTTGATGAAGTGCATCGCGCCTATGATAGTGGCGCTACGCATCTGCAGGCAAAGGTTAAAGCTCGCATTAAAGAAGTTGTATTTAATGATGAAGGTGAGCTAGAAGAGCGTTACACAATTGTGGATACCACGGTAGGCCGTGCCATCCTGTCAGAAATTATTCCAGCAGGTATAGCTTACGAATTAGTCAATAAGGATCTGGGTAAAAAAGCCATTTCAAACCTGATTAACTCCTGTTACCGCCAGGTTGGTTTGAAAGAAACCGTTATTTTTGCCGACCATTTAATGTACACCGGTTTCAGGTATTCAACCCGTTCAGGCATCTCTATCTGTATTAACGATATGGTCATTCCTGAAGAAAAAGAAACCTTGCTGGCTGCTGCTGATGCAGAAGTAAAAGAAATTCAGGAGCAATACTCGTCTGGTCTGGTTACTAACGGTGAGCGTTATAACAAGGTGGTGGACATCTGGTCACATGCCAATGAAGCAGTTGCAAAAGCCATGATGGATAAGCTCAGCACGGTCGAAGTGGAAGATGCCCAGGGCAATATGGTTAAACAGCCTTCATTTAATAATATTTTTGTAATGGCCGATTCCGGCGCTCGTGGTTCTGCCGCGCAGATTCGTCAGTTAGCGGGTATGCGTGGTTTGATGGCGAAACCGGACGGTTCGATTATTGAAACACCAATTACAGCGAATTTCCGTGAGGGACTCAATGTATTACAGTACTTTATTTCTACACATGGTGCTCGTAAAGGCCTGGCGGATACCGCGTTAAAAACAGCGAACTCCGGTTACCTGACGCGTCGTCTGGTAGACGTCGCGCAGGACATGGTTATCCTGAAACAAGACTGTAAAACGGATAATGGTATGCTGGTACAGTCAATCATCGAAGGCGGTGATGTTGTTATGCCATTGAGTGAGCTGGTACTGGGTCGTGTTGTTGCTCGAGATGTGGTTAATACCGATGATGAAGTATTGATTGCTCGTGATACTTTACTTGATGAGCAATGGGTTGAACAGCTTGACGAAATGGGCGTTGATGAAATCTTTGTGCGCTCAGTTATTACCTGTGAAAACAAACAGGGCGTATGTTCAATGTGTTATGGCCGTGACCTGGCGCGTGGCCATCTGGTTAACCATGGTGAAGCGGTAGGTGTAATTGCAGCTCAGTCGATTGGTGAGCCGGGCACACAGCTGACCATGCGTACTTTCCATATTGGTGGTGCGGCGAGTCGTTCTGCAGCAGCAAACAGTATCAGTGTGAAAACTACGGGTACCGTTCGTTTGCATAACATTAATGTTGTGCCTCAGACCAGTGGTAACCTGGTGGCAGTTTCCCGTTCTGGTGAACTGGGTATAACTGATGATCAGGGTCGTGAGCGTGAGTTATATAAAATTCCTTATGGTGCGGTAATTTCTGTTGAAGAAGGCGGTACCGTCACTGGTGGGCAGGTTGTCGCAACCTGGGATCCGCATACACACCCGATTATTACCGAGGTAGAAGGTAAAGTTAAATTTACTGATTTTGCTGATGGCATCAGTGTGCAGAAAGAAACTGATGAAATTACCGGTTTGTCATCAATTGTGATTATTGATCCTAAGCAGCGGCCAACAGCGGGTAAAGATATGCGCCCATTGATTACCCTGGTGGATGCAAAAGGCAATGATCTTAATATTGCCGGTACCGAGCAGGCTGCTCGTTACTTCCTGCCATCCGGTGCGATTATTAACATCGAAGATGGTAACGATGTGTCTGTGGGTGACATTATTGCCCGTATTCCTCAGGCCTCCAGTAAAACGCGTGATATTACCGGTGGTCTGCCACGTGTTGCTGATCTGTTTGAGGCGCGTAAACCGAAAGAGCCGGCCATTATGGCGGAGGCATCCGGTGTTGTCAGTTTTGGTAAAGAAACCAAAGGTAAGCAGCGTCTGGTGATTACCAAGGATAGCTCAGAGGCTATCGAATCACTGATTCCTAAATGGCGTCACATTAACGTATTTGAAGGTGAGCGTGTGGAGCAGGGTGAGGTGATCGCTGATGGTGAACGTAGTGCGCATGACATCTTGCGTTTGCTGGGTGCGGAAGCATTAGCGGAGTACCTGGTTAATGAGATTCAGGATGTTTATCGATTACAGGGTGTAAAAATTAATGATAAACATATCGAAGTCATCATTCGTCAAATGCTGCGTAAATGCGAAATTATTGAAGGCGGTGATTCCAATTACCTGAAAGGTGAGATTGTTGAGCGTGCACGTGTCATTGATGAATGTGCACAACTGGAAGTGGAAGGTAAAGAACCCGCTATCTTTGAGCCAATACTGTTAGGTATTACCAAAGGGTCACTGGTGACTGAGTCCTTTATTTCTGCGGCTTCATTCCAGGAGACCACGCGGGTATTGACCGAAGCGTCAGTTCGTGGCGGTAGCGATCCATTACGTGGTCTTAAAGAAAACGTTATCGTGGGTCGTTTGATTCCAGCAGGTACCGGTCTGGCCTATCATGAAGAAAGGCAGCGTCAGCGTACAGCTGACATCGAAGCCGCTTTCATCACTGAAGAAGAAGCCAGTGAAGAATTGAGCGCCGAGCTAATTGAAGAGCTCGATGATGCCGAAATGCCAACTGAAATCATTGAAACGACTGATGTAGATGAAATGAATGCAGAAGCGGAGCAGCCTAAGCAGGACGCATAAAATTTTTTCACCGCCGGGGTTGCTCTTTGTCTCAGTATGACTGTACCTCAGCGGTGAAAAAATGCATTTAAATGGCGCTTTTCCGAGCGTTCACGGCTTGACAGTTAGCAGCGGTGAGCATAGAATTGCGCCTCTTTTGACAGGCCCCCGAGTTATATTCAGGGCCTGTCGTTTATTTTGAGCCTGTAGTAAATACCAACGGGCGCCGCTAAGTTATTGATCCGAGTTAATGGATATTGGCGGAATTTGGAGTTATAGATGACAACAATTAACCAGTTAGTGCGTAAGCCACGCCGTAGCAAAGTTGTAAAAAGCAACGTTCCTGCGTTAGAGGCCTGCCCGCAAAGACGTGGGGTGTGTACACGTGTATATACAACAACACCGAAAAAGCCAAACTCAGCAATGCGTAAAGTTGCTCGTGTGCGTTTAACTAACGCTTTTGAAGTAACAAGTTATATTGGTGGTGAAGGTCATAATCTGCAGGAACACAGTGTGGTGCTTATCCGCGGTGGTCGTGTAAAAGATTTACCGGGTGTGCGTTATCACGTTGTCCGCGGTAGCCTGGATACACAGGGTGTTGAATCACGTCGCCAGGGCCGTTCAAAATACGGTACTAAACGGCCTAAGAGTTAATTTTTAGAGTATCGCTTGTTTAGAGCGGTTTACAGAGAAAGCTATGCCTAGAAGAAGAGAAGTCCCGAAAAGAGATGTGTTGCCTGATCCGAAGTTCGGTAGTGTGCAGGTTACTAAATTCGTTAACATGATAATGCGAGGCGGCAAGAAATCAGTCGCTGAAACTATCCTGTATAAAGCGCTGGATCGTATTGGTGAAAAAGCCACCGGTGAGCCAATGGATGTGCTGGATAAAGCGCTAGAAAATGTTAGCCCGATGGTAGAGGTTAAATCTCGCCGTGTGGGTGGTGCAACTTATCAGGTGCCTGTTGAAGTGCGCACTAGTCGTCGCACAGCTTTGGCTATGCGCTGGTTGATCGATGCTTCTCGCAAGCGTGGTGAAAAATCTATGCAGTTGAAATTAGCTGGTGAGTTGATGGATGCTTCAGAAAATCGTGGCAATGCAGTTAAAAAACGTGAAGATACGCATCGTATGGCTGAAGCGAATAAAGCCTTTGCGCATTTCCGCTGGTGATTTTATATTGTTACTAGTGTTTAACGTATAGAGAGAAAAGACAGAGGATAGGAGTCATGGCTCGCAAGACGCCAATCAAGTGCTATCGTAATATTGGCATCATGGCGCATATTGATGCGGGCAAGACCACAACAACCGAACGTATCCTGTTTTATACAGGTATATCTCACAAAATTGGTGAGGTGCATGACGGTGCCGCAACCATGGACTGGATGGAGCAGGAGCAGGAGCGAGGAATAACCATTACCTCCGCTGCGACTACCTGTTTCTGGAAAGGCATGAATAAGCAGTACGATGAGCACCGTATCAACATAATAGATACGCCTGGTCACGTTGACTTCACCATTGAGGTTGAGCGTTCATTACGTGTTCTGGATGGTGCCTGTGCTGTTTTTTGCGCAGTAGGTGGTGTCGAGCCGCAGTCAGAAACAGTATGGCGGCAGGCAAATAAATATCATGTGCCACGTATGGCTTTCGTCAACAAGATGGACCGTGCGGGTGCAGATTTTTTGCGCGTGGTCGCTCAGATTAAGCAGCGTTTAGGTGCAAATGCGGTAGTGATGCAAATACCCATCGGCGCAGAAGAACATTTCGAAGGCGTTGTTGACCTTGTCAAGATGAAGGCAATTCGCTGGCAAGAGGAAAACATGGGTTCGGTCTTTTTTGAATCTGAAATTCCGTCCGAGCTGCTTGAGTTGTGTAAAGAAAAACGTGAAATCATCGTGGAGGCGGCAGCCGAAGCGAATGAAGATCTGATGGATAAATATCTTGAGAGCGGTGGTCTGGTCGCTGAAGATATAAAACAGGGGATACGTCTTAGAACCCTGGCCACTGAGATCGTGCCGGTATTTTGTGGCAGCGCGTTTAAGAATAAAGGTGTGCAGGCAGTGCTTGATGCGTTTGTCGATTATATGCCTTCACCAGAAGATGTGCCTGCAATTATAGGTCATCTAGACGATAAGGATGAAACCGAGGCCGAACGGCCCGCGGATGATAAGGCTCCTTTTGCGGCACTCGGATTTAAAATTGCAACGGATCCATTCGTTGGTAATTTGACCTTTTTTCGTGTTTATTCAGGTGTTTTAAAGACCGGTGATACCGTTTATAACCCGGTAAAAGGTAAAAAAGAGCGTGTTGGTCGTATCGTGCAGATGCATGCCAATCATCGTGAAGAAATTAAAGAAGTACTTGCAGGCGATATTGCTGCTGCCATTGGCCTGAAAGATGTCACTACCGGTGATACCTTGTGTGATCCAAAAGCAGTGATAACACTGGAAAAAATGGATTTTCCGAATCCGGTTATTTCGGTCGCAGTTGAACCGAAAACCAAGGCAGATCAGGAAAAAATGGCTGTTGCTTTAGGCAAGCTGGCGCGTGAGGATCCATCTTTCCATGTGCATACCGATGAAGAATCCGGTCAGACTATTATATCTGGCATGGGTGAGCTTCATTTGGAGATCATCATTGATCGTATGCTGCGTGAATTTAGCGTGAATGCCAATATTGGTAATCCACAGGTTGCTTACCGTGAAGCGATAACTAAAACGGTAGAGCATGAAGCAAAATTTGTCAGGCAATCGGGTGGGCGTGGGCAATATGGTCATGTTTACCTGAAAATCGAGCCAGCAAAACCGGGTTCGGGTTATGAATTTGTTAATGGCGTCGTCGGTGGTGCAGTGCCAAAAGAGTACATACCGGCAGTTGATAAAGGCGTGCAGGAGCAGATGCGCAGTGGCGTACTGGCGGGTTACCCGATAGAAGATGTAAGGGTGACCTTATATGACGGCTCCTATCACGATGTGGATTCGAGTGAAATGGCCTTCAAGATTGCCGGTGCAATGTGTTTCAGGCAGGGTGCGCTGGAAGCAGGTCCCACCATACTTGAGCCGATGATGAAGGTTGAGGTGGTGACACCGGAAGATTATATGGGCGATGTCATGGGTGATTTGAACCGGCGTCGTGGCATCGTTAGCGGAATGGATGACACGGTTGCGGGTAAGAGCATACGTGCAGAAGTGCCGCTATCAGAGATGTTTGGTTATGCAACATCGCTGCGCTCAGCGACACAGGGAAGGGCGACCTACTCAATGGAATTTGAGGAATATGCAGAAGCACCCAGGGTAATTGCTGATGCAATTGTTTCCAGTAAAACTGGCATGTAATGCTGGTATGTAATGCTGGTATGAATAAAGGCCGTAGGCTGGGCACGTTTTATGTGGTCATCCTGTAGCGTACAAAATAGTACTATTTTTAATAAACATTAAAATAAAGAGAAGAGGTAATAACAGTGTCTAAGGAAAAGTTTGAAAGAACCAAGCCACACGTAAACGTAGGCACAATCGGTCACGTAGACCACGGTAAAACCACACTGACAGCGGCGCTAACGAAAGTAATGGCGGAAGCACAGGGTGGCGAAGTGAAAGCCTTTGATCAAATTGATAATGCGCCGGAAGAACGTGCCCGTGGTATTACTATTGCGACCTCACACGTAGAATATGAGAGTGTAAACCGGCACTATGCCCATGTTGACTGCCCGGGACACGCCGACTATGTGAAAAACATGATTACCGGTGCGGCGCAGATGGACGGTGCGATCCTGGTGGTTTCAGCAGCAGACGGCCCGATGCCGCAAACCCGTGAGCATATCCTGTTATCACGTCAGGTTGGTGTGCCATACGTTCTGGTCTACATGAATAAGGCGGACATGGTTGATGACGAAGAATTGATCGAGTTAGTTGAAATGGAGATCCGTGAGCTGTTAGATGCTTATGAGTTTCCGGGAGATGATACCCCGATCATTGTTGGTTCAGCACTGAAAGCGCTGGAAGGTGATACCTCAGAAATAGGTACACCTTCAATCATCAAGCTGGTTCAGGCAATGGATGACTACATCCCGCAGCCAGAACGAGCGGTTGACCAGCCCTTTTTGATGCCAGTAGAAGACGTGTTCTCCATTTCAGGACGTGGCACAGTGGTGACGGGTCGTATCGAACGTGGTGTGGTAAACGTGGCTGAAGAAATTGAAATTGTTGGCATCCGCGAGACGCAAAAAACAGTCTGTACCGGTGTAGAAATGTTCCGCAAGCTGCTGGATCGTGGAGAAGCGGGTGATAACGTAGGTTTATTGCTGCGCGGCCTGAAGCGAGAAGACGTAGAGCGTGGCCAGGTATGTTGTAAGCCAGGCAGCGTAAATCCACACACCAAGTTTGAGTGTGAGGTATATATATTAAGTAAAGATGAAGGTGGTCGTCACACGCCATTCTTCAACAATTATCGTCCGCAGTTTTATTTCCGTACCACCGACGTAACAGGCGCATGTGACCTGCCGGAGGGTACCGAGATGGTAATGCCGGGCGATAACATAAAAATGATAGTGACCCTGATCAACCCGATTGCGATGGAAGAAGGCTTGCGCTTTGCGATTCGTGAAGGTGGTCGTACCGTTGGTGCAGGTGTGGTTGCTAAAATTATCGAGTAATAAAAACTCAGCTCGCTGCTGAAATGCCTCATTTCTTCGTTGAAAAATGGTCATTTACACTTGTAAACTCACATTTTCCGCCTTGAACTGACTAATTGCAGCGGCAATCTGAGTAATTATGATTACTCGCTAAGTAGTTACAGTAAATTAGATATTGAGAAAATTATGGCCAATCAACACATAAGAATTCGTTTAAAAGCTTTCGATCACCACCTGATTGATAAATCAGCGCATGAGATCGTTGAAACTGCAAAACGTACCGGTGCGCACGTAAAAGGTCCTATTCCACTGCCAACGAAAAAAGAACGTTTTACTATTCTGATTTCTCCGCACGTGAACAAGGATGCGCGAGATCAATACGAAATCCGCACGCATAAGCGCATGCTGGATATTATTGATCCAACAGACAAAACAGTCGATGCTCTGATGAAGCTTGACCTGTCTGCTGGTGTTGATGTGCAAATTAAACTAAATTAACCGTAACTGCTCAGCCCGCCCCTGAAAACCCGCCAGCTCAGCGTTAAAAAATGGCCATTTACATTTGTAAATTCACATTTTTTGCCTTGATCTGACGCATTTCAGGGGCAACCTGAGTAGTCACAGATTATTTTATAGATTTTTCAGTTTCTCGCTTTAATTTAGAAAAGAAACGGTCTATAATAGCCGGCTTTGCTGCCTGGCTAATAGCATAACAACCACAGTTTGTATTACGGCGGTGAGTTGCTTGTTATTAAAAGTTGCGGCGCAAAGTACCTTATTATCGTAAGTCCTGGTTTTTTATTGAGAATCGAGATACTGCGAAAACTGCAATCTGGCAAAGATTGTTTATTAAAAATTCGGTATAAAATTTAATTCATTAACCACGGTTAAGGCTATTAATAGCAGTGCTCGTGATTAGGCAACTGGTTTCGCCTTAACTATATTTTTTCGAAAATTTTATTGGCGCCTGGTTATTTTATTAGTTGGTTTTGGTAGTAGGCACACATATGACTATAGGTGTTATTGGTAGAAAAGCGGGTATGACGCGCATATTCACTGAAGCGGGGGAGTCAATTCCTGTCAGTGTTATCGAGGTTTCGTCTAACCGTATTACCCAGATTAAAACTGAAGAAACTGATGGTTATCAGGCGATTCAGATAACCACAGGTGCTAAAAAAGCATCGCGAGTAAATAAACCGATGGCGGGTCATTTTGCCAAAGCCGGTGTAGAAGCGGGTCGTGGTTTGTGGGAATTTCGCGTAGAAAGTGATGAGGCTGCTGATCTGGCTGTTGGTGGTGAATTATCCATTGAAATGTTTGCGGCAGGTCAAAAGATTGATGTAAGCGGTACTACCATTGGTAAGGGTTTTCAAGGTGGCATCAAGCGTCACAACTTCACAATGCAGGACGCTACACACGGCAACTCGATTTCTCATCGTTCAAACGGTTCTATCGGCATGTGTCAGACACCGGGTCGTGTTATCAAAGGTAAAAAAATGTCAGGTCACATGGGTAATGTGCGGCGCACGATACAGTCACTGGAACTGGTACGTGTTGATGCTGAACGTGGCCTGTTGCTAGTTAAGGGTTCTGTGCCTGGCTCAAAAGGCGGTAATGTAATTATCAGGCCGGCTGTTAAGACTAAAAAAGCCTGATAAGTTTTCCAGATTACGTTTTAGAAATAAGTTTTTTAGAGATTAAGCATAGAGATTAACCATGGATCTGCAATTACATAATAGTAAAGAAACCATCGCTGTATCAGATGCAGTGTTTGGTCTTGAATACAAAGAAAGCCTGATTCATCAGCTGGTGACAGCCTACATGGCTACCGGACGCGCAGGCACGGTGGCACAGAAAAACCGTTCTGCGGTAAGAGGTGGCGGTGCTAAACCATGGAATCAAAAAGGCACTGGTCGTGCACGTGCAGGTACAAGTCGTAGTCCATTGTGGCGTAGTGGCGGTACAACCTTTGCTGCGCAACCACGTGATTACACGCAAAAGTTGAATAAAAAAATGTATAGAGCAGGTATTCGTTCTATTTTGTCTGAGTTGAATCGCCAGCAACGATTGATTGTTGTTGAGGATATTACTGTTGATGCGCCTAAGACGAAGCAGATGGCGGCTAAATTAGCTGACCTGGGTGTGGCAGGTTCAGACAGAAGCGGGCCGTTAATTATTACCGAAACGGGTGATGAAAAATTATATTTATCTGCTCGCAATTTACCGTATGTAGAAGTATGCGATGTTGCTGGTATGAATCCAGTGAATTTGGTTCGTTCTGAGCATGTAGTGGTTACCGTTGGTGCAATACGAGCGATTGAAGAGCAGCTTGATCAACAGCGGCCTGGCCAGAAAGATGAGGAGAGCAAGTAATGAATCAGGAACGCATGCATCAGATTTTGGTGTCGCCACATGTATCGGAAAAAGCTAGTTTGTTAGCAGACGAGCAAAATCAACATGTTTTTAAAGTGCTGTCTACCGCAACTAAAACAGAAGTAAAAGAAGCTGTTGAAGGCATGTTTAAAGTTAAAGTCGAAAAAGTACGCATTTTAAATACTAAAGGCAAGACTAAACGTTTTGGTGGTCGCATGGGTAAGCGCTCTGACATGCGTAAAGCTTACATTACCTTAATGGCCGATAATGATATTGATTTCACTGGTATGAAATAAGCGAAGCTGCTGCGAGACGAAAAAGAAGCGAGTTACTAATGGCAATTGTAAAAACTAAACCAACATCACCTGGGCGTCGATTTGTCGTTAAGGTTGTTAATAAAGAATTACATAAAGGTGCGCCTGAGCGTTCACTGACTGAAAGTAAGAGCAAGTCAGGTGGCCGTAATAATGCAGGTCGTATTAGTGTGCGCCACATTGGTGGTGGTCACAAACAGCACTATCGTATTATTGATTTCAAGCGTAATAAAGATGGCATACCTGCGCGGGTAGAGCGAATTGAGTACGATCCGAATCGTACGGCAAACATCGCGTTGCTGGTATATAAAGACGGTGTAAAAACTTACATTATTGCGCCTAAAGGTGTTAAGACGGGTGATACGCTGCAGTCAGGAGCTGATGCACCGATACGTGCAGGTAACACATTGCCTGTCGCAAATATACCGGTTGGTTCACAGCTTCACTGCATTGAAATGAAACCGGGTAAAGGTGCGCAGATTGCACGTAGTGCGGGTACCGCAGCGCAGTTGCTGGCTCGTGAAGGTATGTATGCAACCTTACGTTTACGTTCAGGTGAAATGCGTAAGATTCACACAGACTGTCGTGCAACGATTGGTGAAGTAGGTAATTCAGAGCATTCGTTGCGATCACTGGGTAAAGCGGGTGCGACTCGCTGGCGCGGTGTTCGTCCAACTGTTCGTGGTGTAGTGATGAACCCAGTTGATCATCCGCATGGTGGTGGTGAAGGTCGTACATCCGGTGGTCGTCATCCTGTGTCACCATGGGGTATGCCTACCAAGGGTTACAGAACACGTAGTAATAAACGTACAGACAATATGATCTTACGTCGCAGAAATAAATAATCATGCATATGTCGTTAAGTGCAGATAGCCGTTAAGTACTAAGCATTGTATAAATAGTTGAGGAAAATTAAGTGCCACGTTCATTAAAAAAAGGTCCATTTATTGATCATCATTTGATCGCTAAAGTGAACAAAGCGGTTGCAACTAAAGATCGCAAACCAATTAAAACCTGGTCTCGTCGTTCAACAGTTTTCCCTGAAATGGTAGGTTTAACCATTGCTGTACATAACGGTAGGCAGCATATACCGGTTTTGGTTAACGAAAACATGGTAGGCCATAAGTTGGGTGAGTTTGCTTTAACCCGCACTTACAGAGGCCACACTGCAAACAGAAAAGTAAAATAAAAGGTGTCATTGTGGAAGTTATTGCAAAACATAGGTTCGCTCGTATTTCTCCTCAGAAATGTCGATTAATTGCTGATCAAATTCGCGGCTTACCTGTTGATAAAGCGTTAGATGCGTTGAATTTTGGCGTAACTAAATCATCAGATTTGATGAAAAAAGTAGTGGAATCTGCAATTGCTAATGCAGAGCATAACGAAGGTGCTGATATTGATGAGCTTCATATTGCAAAAATATTTGTAGATGAAGGGCCAACAATGAAGCGTATTCAGCCACGGGCAAAAGGTCGTGCTAACAGAATTTTAAAACGTACAAGTCATATAACGGTTTGTGTGTCTGATCGTTAACCGCAACGATTCATAATGATAAAGATCGGCCAATATAAGAGAACTGAATAATGGGTCAAAAAGTACATCCAGTAGGTATACGTTTAGGTATTTCAACAGATTGGAATGCGAAGTGGTATGCATCAACAAAAGATTTTCCAAATCTTCTAAATGCTGACATACAGGTGCGTGAGCATTTGCATAAGAAACTGGCAAATGCCAATGTAAGTCGCATTCAGATTGAGCGTCCTACTGGTTCAGCAAATGTCACTATACACACCGCTCGTCCTGGTGTGGTTATTGGCAAAAAAGGCGCAGACATAGAAATTCTGCGTAAAGAAGTTGCAAAGATTATTGGTTTACATGTCAATAGCGTAAAAGTGAATATTGAAGAAATACGTAAACCTGAACTTGATGCAAAATTAGTTGCTGAAAGTATAGCGCAACAGCTTGAACGTCGCGTGATGTTTAGGCGTGCAATGAAACGCGCTATTCAAAATACTATGCGCATGGGTGCTCAAGGCATAAAAATTAAAATTGGCGGCCGTTTGAATGGTGCTGAAATTGCACGTAGTGAGATGTATCACGAAGGTCGTGTACCTTTGCATACCTTGCGTGCAAATATCGACTACGGTACTTTCGAAGCGTTAACTACCTATGGAATTTTAGGCATTAAAGTCTGGATTTATAAAGGTGAGGTTTTTGATCTTTATAAAGAAAAAGAGACAAAAGACGCTACTAAAGCAGGTGCTGGCATGGCTGCTGGTAAGTAAATACCAGGCAGCAGCTAACGTCATAATTAGAGGATTATAAAGTGTTACAACCTAAGCGTACAAAATTTCGCAAAATGTTCAAAGGCAAGAACCGTGGTTTTGCTCAGTCTGGCAATAAAGTCAGCTTTGGTGAATTTGGTTTGAAAGCCACAGAACGTGGTCGTGTATCTGCTCGTCAAATTGAAGCAGCTCGTCGTGCGATGACACGTAAAGTAAAACGTAACGGTAAAATCTGGATTCGCATATTTCCTGATGTTCCTATTTCAAGCAAGCCGCTTGAAGTTCGTATGGGTAAAGGTAAGGGTAATGTGGACTTCTGGTGTTCTAAGGTACAACCAGGTACGGTGTTATACGAAATGGAAGGTGTCTCTGAAGAGCTGGCACGTGAGGCTTTCCGGTTAGCAGCAAACAAGCTGCCTATTAAAACAACTTTTGTAATTCGTGCGGTGATGTAATGGCTTCTGCTCAAGAATATAGAAACATGTCTGAAAAAGATTTAAATGTTGAATTGATTAATTTACGTCGTGAACAGTTTAACTTACGTATGCAAATGGGTTCTGGTAATACACCAAAAATTCATCGCTTTAGCATTGTTCGTCATGATATTGCGCGTATAAAAACGATATTGACCGAAATGGCGCGAACAGGTAAAGCGACAACTAAGCCAGCGACAATTAAACAAACAGGTAATTCATAATGACCAGTGTTGAGACAACAGCAGCTGCCGGCAATGAAGCAGCAAGCAAACGAACACTACAAGGTGTGGTAACGAGTAGTGCTGGTGATAAGTCAGCAACAATCATGATTGAACGTCGTATTAAACATCCTATATATGGAAAGTTTATTAAACGTTCAACCAAGATTCGGCTTCACGATGAAGCAAACGAGTGTAATAAAGGTGACACGATCCTGATAGAAGAATGTCGCCCAATGTCCAAGACCAAGTCCTGGAAACTAGTAAAAGTTGTTGAAAAAGCTGCTGAGCTTTAATGCTTAAGCAACAGGTAGGAATACAACCATGATTCAAATGCAAACAATTTTAAATTCTGCAGATAACAGTGGTGCACGCAGTATGATGTGTATCAAAGTGTTGGGTGGCTCGCATCGTCGTTATGCTCGTGTTGGTGATGTAATTAAAGTTAGTATTAAAGATGCGATACCTCGCGGTAAAGTAAAAAAAGGTGAAGTTTATAATGCAGTTGTGGTACGCACAAAAAAAGGTGTGCGTCGCTCCGATGGTTCAACAATTCGCTTTGATAGCAATGCCGCTGTTATTTTAAATGCTAACCTGCAGCCGGTAGGTACACGTATCTTTGGCCCGGTAACTCGTGAGTTGCGAAATGAAAAATTCATGAAAATTGTTTCACTTGCACCAGAAGTGCTGTGATCGAAGTATAGCAAACGAGCGTAAATTCCAGATATTAGTTGGATAAAAGAGTATGAAACGTATTAAAAAAGGTGATCAGGTCATCGTTATTGCTGGAAAGGATAAAGGTCGTCAAGGTACAGTATTAAATGTAGCTGATGATAGTGTTCTTGTTGAGGCTCTAAACATGGCTAAAAAACACACTAAAGCAAATCCTATGGCAGGCATTGAAGGTGGCATCGTTGACAGAGCAATGCCATTGAATATATCAAATGTTATGCTGTTTAATCCAATGACCAATAAAGGCGATCGTATTGGTTTTAAAACGCTGGAAGACGGTCGTAAAGTACGTTACTTCAAGTCTAACGGCGAAGTCGTAGACGTTTAAGGTAAAGAATAATGTCAAGATTACAAGAATTTTATCGTGATACAGTAGTTAAGAATCTAATGGCTACAGGCGCCTACAAAAACGTAATGGACGTGCCTCGTATTACAAAAATCACTATAAATATGGGTTTGGGTGAAGCGATTGGTGACAAAAAAGTATTAGAAAATGCTTTGTCAGATATGGAAAAAATTGCTGGCCAGAAACCTGTCACTACATTGGCGCGTAAATCTGTCGCTTCGTTTAAAGTGCGTGATGGATACCCAATCGGCTGTAAAGTGACACTGCGCAGTAAAAGAATGTATGAGTTTCTGGATCGTTTGATCAGTATCTCGGTTCCGCGTATTCGAGATTTTCGGGGTTTAAATCCAAAATCATTCGACGGCCGTGGTAACTACAACATGGGCGTTAAAGAGCAGATTATTTTTCCTGAAATCGAATACGAAAAAATTGATAAAATTCGCGGCATGGATATTTGTATAACAACAACCGCAGCGGATAACAAAAGTGGTCTGGCATTGTTAAAAGAATTTAATTTCCCCTTCAAAGGTGAAAACAAGCAGGGTGATAAATAACATGGCAAAGAAATCTATGGTTGCTCGCGAGCTCAAGCGTACTCGCCTGGTAGAACAATATGCTAACAAGCGTGCAGAGTTTAAAGCTGTGCTGATTGATCAAAATGCAAGCTTTGATGAAAAAATGGAAGCCCAGCGTCAGTTGCAGGCATTGCCTAGAGATTCCAGCCGTTCACGTGGGCGTAATCGTTGCCGTATAACCGGACGTCCACACGGTGTATTTCGTAAGTTTGGTTTATGCAGAAATAAATTACGTGAAGCTGCAATGCGTGGCGACATTCCTGGTCTTGTTAAGGCTAGTTGGTAGAGGTATTTCATTATGATGACAGATCCTATAGCAGATATGCTAACACGCGTTCGAAATGCACAAGCAGCATCAAAATTTGATGTTACGATGCCATCGTCCAAGTTAAAACTTTCGATTGCAAAAGTATTGCAGGATGAAGGTTATATAGCGGGTTATTCAAGCGACAACGCAGTTAAACCAACTTTAACGGTTACTTTAAAATATTATGAAGGTCGCCCGGTTATTGACGAGTTGAAACGTGTGAGTCGTCCCGGTTTGCGTATCTACAAAAACAAAAACGAATTACCAAAAATCTTAAACGGTCTAGGTATTGCCATTGTCTCCACATCTGCGGGTGTTATGACAGATCGTGAGGCGCGCGATTCTGGTCGCGGTGGTGAAATCATTTGCACCGTTTCGTAATAGTCGGACTTTTGATAACGGGCTTTTGATAAAAGCATAACAAATTGAATTAAAGAAACATACTGAGCTGTAACAAGCTTATAAACATAGAGAAAAACAATGTCTCGTATTGCTAAAAAACCTGTGGAACTGGTATCTGGTGTAGAAGTTAATATCAGCGGTCAGTCAATTACTGCAAAAGGTAAACACGGTGCCTTATCACTGGAATTGCATGAAACAGTTAGCGTGAGTCAGGACGATGGTCTGTTAACTTTTGTACCGAATGATGATTCAAAAGGCACTATGGCAATGACTGGAACAATGCGTTCTCTGGTTAATAATATGGTGGTTGGTGTTACTGAAGGTTATAGCAAACAGTTGCAGCTGGTCGGTGTGGGTTACAGAGCACAAATGCAGGGTAAGGTACTTGATTTGTCTTTAGGATTTTCACACCCGGTTAAATATGCGATACCAGAAGGTATCACTATTGAAACACCTAGCCAGACAGAAATTAACGTGAAAGGTGCTGACAAACAAAAAGTAGGTCAGGTCTGCGCAGAGATTAGAGCTTATCGTCCACCAGAGCCATATAAGGGTAAAGGTGTCAGGTATTCAGATGAGCGTGTTATACGCAAAGAAGCGAAGAAAAAATAATGTAATAGCTCATCTCACCACTAAAATATGCCAGCTCTGCGTTAAAAAATGGTTATTTACACTTGTAAACGCACATTTTTCGCCTTGATCTGACGAATTTCAGCGGCAATCTGAACCATTACAAAGATGCAAAGTAATAAATATAGAGCAAGATTATGATATCTAAAAAAGTAAATAGAATGCGACGTGCAAAAAGAACACGGGCAAAAATAAGTGAACAGGGTGCGCATCGTTTAACTATTCATCGTACGCCTCGCCACATTTATGCGCAGGTAATTTCTCCTGATGGTAGTAAAGTTGTTGCAGCGGCATCAACCATACAAAAAGATATTGCCAGTGATGCAAAATATACTGGTAATACTGATGCTGCATCTTTAGTTGGTAAAGCAATTGCTGAAAAATCAAAATCTGCAGGTGTTACTACTGTAGCGTTTGATCGCTCAGGTTTCCGTTACCACGGTCGGGTGAAGGCATTAGCTGAAGCAGCACGTGAAGGCGGATTAGAGTTTTAGTCTCTTTATATTATTAATAATATTTGTAGATTAACTATTTAGATATTAAGCATTAAAGAATAAACAGGGTTTAAGCATGGCACAACAAGATAACTCGGCAAGTAAAGATGACTTCATTGAAAAATTAGTTGCCGTTAACCGTGTAGCTAAAGTAGTTAAAGGTGGTCGCCAATTTGGTTTTACTGCACTAACAGTAGTTGGTGATGGTAACGGCACAATTGGTTTTGGTTACGGTAAAGCGAAAGAAGTACCGTTAGCTATTCAAAAAGCAATGGACAAAGCACGCAAGAACATGAAAGCAGTTCCATTAAAAGGTGATACTTTGCAACATGCCATCACTGGTATACATGGCGCAGCTAACGTGTATATGCAGCCTGCTTCTGAAGGTACGGGTATTATTGCCGGTGGTGCGATGCGTGCAGTATTCGAAGCGGTTGGTGTAAAAAATGTACTGGCAAAAATTAATGGTACACGTAATCCGGTTAATGTGGTGCGTGCGACAATTAATGGCCTTTCATCTATGTCATCACCCGATTATGTTGCTGCGAAACGTGGCAAAAAAGTTGAAGAAATACTGGGTTAATTGGAACCCGAGGTTAATTGAACTCTAGGTTAATTGAAACCATAGATTTAAAGATATAGATCCAGGTAGACAGGCTCATGGCTAGTAAAGAATTAAAAGTTACGCTTAAAAAAAGCACGATCGGTCGTTTGAAATCGCACAAGGCTTGCGCTCGTGGTTTAGGTTTATTACGTACGCATCACTGTGTCACTGTTCAGGATACACCTGAAAATCGTGGCATGATTAATAAAATATATTACATGGTTAATGTTGAGGAAGTCTAATAATGTCTAGCAGCATGCAATTAAATACACTTCAACCTGCGCCAGGTAGCAAGAAAAACGCCAAACGCGCTGGTCGTGGTATTGGTTCTGGCTTAGGTAAAACTTGTGGTCGTGGTCACAAGGGTCAAAAATCGCGTTCAGGCGGATTCACTAAAGTTGGTTTTGAAGGCGGTCAAATGCCTTTGCAACGTCGTCTGCCTAAAGTTGGTTTTGCATCACGCTCTTCTCAGTTAAGTGCAGAAGTGCGCCTTGATGAGCTGGCTAAAATAGATGCTGATATTATTGATCTGGAAGCATTGATTAAAGCGAGGATAGTATCTGCAAAAACACAAAAAGCAAAAGTAATTGCTTCTGGTGAAATTTCAAAAGCAGTACAGCTTAAAGGTATTAAAGTGACTCCAGGTGCGCGAAAGGCTATTGAAACGGCTGGCGGTAAAATCGAAGATATTGCGTAGACGGGCGAATAGTGGCGCTAGTACCAGGCAATAAATATTAATGACAATCATTTGATGGCAACGATTTAATGGCAAACGTAGGAAAATTTTCTGAATTAAAACAACGCATCTTATTTGTTATAGGTGCATTGATTGTTTTTAGAATAGGAACTTTTATTCCTGTTCCTGGTATTGATCCTACTGTGCTGGCATCACTATTTGATCAGCAAAAGGGCAGTATCCTTGGTGTTTTCAATATGTTTTCTGGTGGTGCATTAGGACGGATGTCTCTGTTTGCACTGGGTATCATGCCTTATATTTCGGCATCGATTATCATGCAGCTATTAGCTGTAACCGTGCCCTCACTGGAACAACTTAAAAAAGAAGGCGAACCAGGTCGTCGCAAGATAGCGATGTATACACGTTACTTTACACTGGTATTGGCTACTTTTCAGGCAATCGGTATTTCAACTGCACTGCAGGGGCAGTCGATCGGAGCTCAATCACTGGTGATGAATCCCGGTGTAAGCTTTGTCTTCACTGCAGCCGTTACCCTGGTAACGGGCACAATGTTCTTAATGTGGTTAGGTGAACAGGTTACTGAACGTGGTATTGGTAATGGAATATCTATTATCATTTTCGCCGGTATTGTCGCTGGTTTACCATCAGCGGTAGGTGGCACACTTGAGCTTGTAAGAACAGGTGAATTACATACACTAGCAACCCTGGTACTGTTTGTATTAGCGATTGCAGTAACAGCGTTTGTTGTCTTCATTGAAAGAGGGCAGCGCCGTATTACGGTTAATTACGCGAAGAAACAACAGGGTCGTCGTTTGTATCAGGCGCAGAGTAGCCATTTGCCATTGAAGCTAAATATGGCGGGTGTCATTCCACCCATTTTTGCTTCTAGCATAATTTTGTTTCCAGCAACCATGGCTAGCTGGACTGGGCAATCTGAAGGTATGGAATGGTTGTCAGATATCGCGGCTAAGATATCACCGGGGCAACCGATTTATATCATCTTATTTGCTGTTGCGATTATATTTTTCTGTTTCTTTTATACCGCGTTGCAGTTTAATGCCCGTGATACAGCAGATAACCTGAAAAAAAGCGGTGCGTTTGTACCGGGTATACGCCCAGGCGAACAAACCGCAAAGTATATTGATAAGGTAATGACACGATTAACTTTTGTCGGTGCGTTATATATAACCTCCGTCTGTTTATTGCCTGAATTTTTGATTTTGTACTGGAATGTCCCATTTTACTTTGGTGGCACCTCGTTACTGATTATCGTAGTTGTGGTAATGGATTTCATGGCGCAGATACAGTCGCACCTGATGTCACACCAGTATGAAGGTATTATGAAAAAAGCCCACCTTGATGGCTATAAAAGATAACAGAAGATAATAGAAGGATAGCAAAAACCGCGGCAGTACCCTGGCGATAATTTAGGTTTTAAAGATAGGTTTATTATTAAGGCCTTATATAGATAGAAGTGAGATTAAGAAAATGAAAGTACGTGCATCAGTAAAAAAAATGTGTCGCAACTGTAAAATCGTAAAACGAAGCGGTGTAGTACGTGTGATTTGTACTGACCCTCGTCATAAACAACGCCAGGGCTGAAGCTTTTCAGTATTCTGGTTGATAGATTCCTATTGATTTAGGCCCATATTATTAGTAAAATTGCGCGCTTTGTCGCGAAAAGACGGAAACCATAATGGCTCGTATTGCAGGTATAAACATTCCAACAAATAAGCACACCGTAATTGGCTTAAGAAGCATATACGGTATCGGTCAAACCCGTGCGCAGCAGATTTGCGCAACAACAGGTATTGCTGAAGATGCAAAAATTGGCGAACTTTCAGAAGAACAGTTAGAAACATTGCGTGCCGAAGTAGGTAACTACTCTGTTGAAGGTGACTTACGTCGTGAAGTTTCAATGAGTATTAAGCGTTTGATGGATTTAGGCTGTTATCGCGGTATCCGTCATCGTCGTGGTTTACCGCTACGTGGTCAACGCACAAAAACAAATGCACGTACACGTAAAGGTCCGCGTCGTCCCATAACACGATAAGCAGACTAGATAAGCAGACTAGATAAGCAAAACAGCACAACAGCACAAGATAAGCCGATTAGTTATTTAAATCGGCATAACGTGATTGATAATTCGTTACCAACACATATATAGAGTATTCACATGGCGAAGCCTGAAGCAAAGAAAAAAGTAAAACGTACCGTAGTTGATGGTGTTGCACATGTATATGCAACATTTAATAACACTATTATTACCATTACAGACCGTCAGGGTAACACGCTTGCGTGGGCTACCTCGGGCGGTTCTGGTTTCCGTGGTTCTCGCAAGAGCACACCTTTCGCAGCACAGGTAGCGGCTGAACGCGCTGGCACACGTGCAAAAGATTATGGTATGAAAAGTCTTGAAGTTCTGGTTCGTGGCCCGGGACCTGGACGTGACTCTGCTATTCGCTCCTTGAATAACATTGGTTATAAAATCACCAATATTCAAGATGTAACCCCTATTCCACACAATGGCTGTCGACCTCCTAAGCGACGTCGTGTTTAGTACTAGATAAGATCTGAGAAAATACCATGGCAAAATATACTGGACCAAAATGTAAACTCAGTCGTCGTGAAGGCGTGGATTTAGAACTTAAATCTGCCTTACGCCCACTTGATAGTAAATGTAAACTTGATCAGGTACCTGGTCAACATGGTGCGCGTCGTACACGTCTGTCTGACTACGCACTGCAATTACGTGAAAAACAAAAAGTACGTCGTATTTACGGTGTCCTTGAAAAACAATTCCGTAATTACTACAAAGAGGCCGCACGTCTTAAAGGTTCTACTGGTGAAAACCTGTTACAACTATTAGAGCGTCGCCTTGATAATGTTGTTTATCGCTCAGGTTTTGGTGCAACTCGAGCCGAAGCAAGACAAATGGTTAATCATAAGTCAATTATGGTTAATAACGTCGTCGTTAACATCCCTTCTTATCAGGTAAAAGCAAGCGACGTTATTACTATTCGTGAAAAAGCAAAAAAACAAACACGTATTAGCGATGCAATGAATATGGCAAAAGCAAATGGAATTGTAGACTGGATTTCTCTTGACGATTCCAAGCTTGAAGCTGTCTATAAAAATGTTCCTGAGCGTGCTGAGTTATCAGCAGACATCAACGAACAGTTAATCGTCGAACTTTATTCTAAGTAGTGGAGCAACTATTACATGTCAGCGACAGATGAACTTCTTACACCGCGTACTATTAACGTACAGTCTTATAGCGATACTCATGCAAAAGTTGCATTGGAGCCGCTTGAACGTGGTTTCGGTCATACGCTAGGTAATGCCTTACGTAGAATTTTGTTATCTTCAATAGAAGGTAGCGCCATTGTTGAAGCACAAATCGAAGGTGTCGTACATGAGTACAGCACTATCGAAGGCGTACAGGAAGATGTACTTGAAATCCTGTTGAACCTTAAAGGTGTGGCTTTAATTATGCACACAAATGAAGAGCAAACAATTACCATTAGTAAATCGGGTCCGGCTGTTGTTACTGCTGGCGACATTGAAACTGGCCATGATATTGAAATCGTAAACCCTGACCATGTAATTGCGAATGTAAATAGTGATGGCATACTGAATATTACCCTCAAGGTGGTTAAAGGCAGAGGATATCAGCCTTCAAATGCACGCAACCTTGATGCTGAAACTACCACAATTGGTACTTTACAACTAGATGCATCATTTAGTCCTATTCGTCGAGTTTCATACAACGTTGAAAACGCACGTGTAGCACAAAGTACCAACCTGGATAAATTAATCATAGATTTGCAGACTAATGGTACAGTTGATCCAGAAGAAGCGATTCGTACTGCCGCGACTATCTTACAGGCTCAGCTTTCATCATTTGTTAACTTGCAAAGCATGGAAGATGAAATTGCCGAAGACGAAGAAGCCGATATCGATCCAATTTTATTACGTCCTGTTGACGAACTTGAATTAACAGTACGTTCTGCAAACTGTTTGAAAGCAGAAAATATATACTACATTGGTGACCTGATTCAACGTACTGAAGTTGAATTGTTAAGGACACCTAACTTAGGTAAAAAATCCTTAACTGAAATTAAAGACGTTCTTGCATCACATGGATTGTCTCTGGGTATTCAGTTAGAAAATTGGCCACCTGCTTCAATTCGTGATAAAGAAGAAGCAGCAGTTTAATTTAATACAGCCATGTAAGCGTGGCACTTTGTATTGTTTACAATGCAAATATACAGATAAAGGTTATAAATCATGCGTCACAATAAATCTGGCCGCAAACTAAATCGAAATAGCAGTCATCGTAAAGCGATGTTTAGCAATATGGCTAATTCACTGTTTGATCATGAAATCATTAAAACAACATTGCCAAAAGCAAAAGAGTTGCGACGTGTAGCTGAGCCACTTATTACCCTGGCTAAAAGTGATTCAGTTTCAAATCGTCGTTCAGCTTTTTCAAAATTACGTGATAAAGAAATGGTTGGCAAACTGTTCAATGAATTAGCGCCACGCTATAAAGATCGACCTGGCGGTTATACACGCATTCTGAAATGTGGTTTTCGTTCAGGTGACGCTGCGCCAATGGCTTACATCGAGTTAGTTGATCGTCCTGAAGATGCGATTGCGGAAGATTCTGAATAGCGTCAGCCAGTTAGTTTTAAATATTAAAAACCAGCATCAGGCTGGTTTTTTTTACCCTGTTTATTTAGGATTATCCTAAGCCCTGTATCAATCTTTGTGGGTTTGATTCCCCGCAGCTTGCTGCGACGCAGTATTGCGTAAAATTATTTATAGGGCTAAGCTTTTTCTTTTATGAGTATTGTCAAATTATTCAAATCACGTATTCAGACCGCCGATCGGTTTGAACAGCTTGTCTCACCGTATATAAATACTTTATATTGTTTTGCCGTTCGTCTTTGTCCATGTACTGATGATGCCGAAGAACTTGTGCAATTACTATTAACACGCTTATTTCCAAAGCTAGAAGAACTGGAGAAGGTAGAGTCACTTCGTCCCTGGTTAATGCGGTCATTATATAACCTGTATGTCGATAGTTACCGTAAACAACAGCGTGCGCTTGCCATTATCAGTCCGGAAGAAATGCCCGAAAATATTATTTCAAATGATAAAACACCGTATGAAAAAATGGAGCTAACTCACAATCAGCAAATTGTAACGGCAGCCATGCAGCAGTTAAATGAAGAGCAACGTCTTGTTATGTTGTTACATGACGCAGAAGGTTATACTCTTATTGAATTAGCGGATATCCTGCAAACACCGATTGGTACACTTAAATCACGTTTACACCGTGGTAGGAACCTGGTAAGAGAAATGACGGAAATGGAACTATTTACTGATTAATTACGTGATAATAATAGGGGATTAGCTTTAAAACAGGATAAGCTTTAATGAATTGCGAAAAAACACAGAGTTTACTTAACGATTATATTGATAACACACTTTCAGTGTTACATGCTGAAGTGGTTAATAATCATTGTCACACATGTGATTGCTGCGCGCGGCAGCTTGCGAGCTTACGCATACAGAAAGAGTCACTAAGCTCATTGCCGGTACCGTCGGCATCTGACGGCTTTGAAAAACGTGTTGTTGCCGCTGCTATTCAACATGCCCAGGCAACGCAGAACCGTCATAATAAGCAGGGCAGCTTTTATAAATTTGCCACAGCTGCAATGATTTCTGCACTGGTGTTATGGTTAGGCTTATTTAATGATACAAAAACAGCTAAGGATGATCTATACCTGGTAAGTGTAGGTGATGAAGTGCGCACCATAAAAGTAGCCATTGATTCAGAGCAGGCGCTAGAGGCAGTGAATATGCGAGTCGAACTGTCCGATAATCTCGAATTAAAAGGTTTTGGAAGTAAGAAAGAAATTCACTGGACCACGCACTTACGCGAAGGCGTAAACGTAATTTCATTACCGATTGTTGGTATCGCACAGGGTGAGGGTGATATAACCACTCGTATTCGTCTCAATGGCAAGGAAAAAGTAATGCATATCAAAACAGAATATAAACTACCAGGCAGTGTTCTGTACCAAGGTAATGTGATTTTACAAGGATAGTTCTTATGAATATGTTAATGAAAAGGCGGTTTATTTTGCCATGTTCTCTAGTGTGCATGTGTGCGCCATCGGTTTTGCTGGCCTCGCCAGATGATTTAGATGAAATAACGATTCGTGTAATTGAGGGCGATGAGCTTAACTTTGAGGTTCATAATCTGGAATTGCCCGGTTTGGGAAATGATCAGAACCATGATAAGGATGACCATGATAAAGATAACAAGGACAAGTCTCTTGATGATGACAGGGACAGGGACGATGATCGGGATGATATCGAAGAACTGGACGAGCCTGACGATGTAGATGAGCCAGACGAGCCAGATGAGCCAGACGAGCCAGATGAGCCAGATGAGCCAGATGAGCCAGATGAGCCAGATGAGCCAGATGAGCCAGATGAGCCAGATGAGCCAGATGAGCCAGACGAGCCAGATGAGCCAGACGAGCCAGACGAGCCATGATGATGATGAAAGGTCTTGATCTTAAATAACGTCGTTTTGCTGAAATCTGTGAGTTGTATCATTTTTTAAAGCTGTAAAGCATTCAGGGATTTTAGTTCTAAGGATTCATGTGCAATAATTGGCACTTATGTTACTAAAGTGTAAAAAGCCTGTTTGTTCCGGTGATTTTTTTCTTTTTTCTGTCCTTTTTCTGTTGGTTTCTGCTCCAGTACATGCTGAGTCTGCCACGGACCAACTGGTCGCGCAGGAAAACGGATATTCAGAAGAACTTCGTCTAGGCAACCAGCACTATAACCAGGGTGAATACGCACAGGCAAAAGTGTATTTTGAGCTCGCATTAAATCAGGCGCAGCAGCAGGGGAAACCGGCTCACACGATTTATTACAATCTTGGTTCGGTTTGTTACCAGCTAGAACAGTACGATCAAAGTAAACTCTATTTTGAAAAGCTGCTTGATCATAATAAGCTGAAAGCAGTCGCCTACTATAATCTTGCCTTAATCGAGAATAAGCAGGGCAATAAAAAATCCACAATTGATTATTTACATCAAAGTAGAAAAGTTTCAACAGACTCACAGCTATCAAAACTGGTTGATCAACAGTTACTAAAATTAAGCAAACAGAAGCCACAAAGAACTAAAACAGACACGTACAAAGACTGGCACGCCTACCTCTACCTTAGCCCCGGTTACGACTCAAATATAAGATTAGTACCAGCAGAAATTGCATCTAATGAATCCGGAAGCTTTTTGCAGTTCTATGGCCTTTTTGATAAGCGCATAGCAGGCAAAGGTTACGGGAAAAAAGATCCGGCCTTATTAATCACCTCATCAGTCTTTTTATCGAACTATTTTTCAACAGACTTTAATGATTACAATATATTTGATATAGGCTTACGTTATTTATTGCCGGTAAAACAGTGGCGAAATACCATAGAATTAAATATAAAAAAATCTACCTATGGCCATAGCGATTATCAGCAATCTTACGTAGCAACATTTAAAACACGGCGCAAGTTTTCCGGTGGCAATACATTAAGGTTGCGTTATCGATATGAACAGATAAACAGTTTAGAGCCGCGGTTTGATTATCTTGAAGGCTACCGGCAGAAATTTAGGCTGGGTTATCAGTTTAAGTGGCCAGGTGATGTAGTCGACCTCTGGTACGAGCTTGAATTAAACGACAGGCAGAACACGGCTAACCTTAATTATTCACCAACAAGAAATACCTTTCGTGTGCGTTATGAGAAAAAATTCAACGCTACAAACAGGGTGTATGGCGAGCTGGAGTATCGACACAGTGATTACGATCCAACCCCTACCCAGAACAGGCTAGATAAACGATCAGGTTACCTGTTAGCTTACGTAAATGATATAGCACGAGACTGGCAATTGTTGGCTCGATGGGGGTTTAGAAGCAACAACTCCACAGAATCTGTTTTTTCATATGACAGACATGTGGTGTTGCTGACCTTAAGAAAGTCATTCTAGGTAAATCCCTGAAACCGCTCAACCGGAGGTTCGGGAGTCCGGCAAAAAAATAAAAATAATTAACCACAGAGGCACAGAGTTTTACTTTGTTAACTGCGCCTGCGGCGTTGTTAACATTGCAAAGCTTTTCTCTGTGCCCTCTGTGCCTCTGTGGTGAAATGTCTATTAGTTGTTGACTGTCAGCTTATGCCTGAGCAACTATAAGTTTTATTGTTCATCAGGTAGCCAGCCAGAAACCGTAATAACAAAATAGCGCTCAATATCATCTATATATTCATCAAGCTCAAGATAGCTTTCGACTTCATCACCATCAATATTTTTTTCTTTTATTTCCAGCTGAAGATTGAGTGTTTGTGCTTTTAATGCAAGCAGTTTGAAAGACTCGGTATGTTTAATATCGCTTAGTGTTAACAGGCTGCGCTGAGATACAAGCAGGCGCTCGCCGGTTTTTTCTTTGAGTTCATATTCGATATAACCTTTACTCGAATACTCGGTTTTTCCTGGGTGCGGATAAAACCCTTTTTTCTCTTTTTCAATATCACTTTCAATTTGCTGACTGATTTGCGCTATATGAAAATCCAGCCATTTTAATAAATCTTTTCTTTCCTGCTCATCATTGCTGTTAGCACAGCCAAATGCGCAGAGAATACTGAGACTGCCGATTAGTTTTTTAATAAACGTCATAGTCCTAATCCTCCCAACCCTAACCCGCTTTACGATGCTCCTGGTTTAACATGCGTTTTATGTACTTGCCGGTAAATGATCCAGCTATCTGAGCAACCTCTTCCGGCGTACCGGTAGCAATAATTTTGCCACCTTTGTAACCGCCTTCCGGTCCCAGATCAATAATCCAGTCCGCCATTTTTATAATGTCGAGATTGTGCTCAATCACGATCACCGTATTGCCATGATCACGCAGTCGTATCAGTACATCGAGTAATTGCTGCACATCATAAAAATGCAGACCGGTTGTGGGTTCATCAAGAATGTAAGCAGTTTGTCCGGTATCGCGCTTGGAAAGTTCTTTTGATAACTTGATGCGTTGCGCTTCACCGCCGGAGAGGGTAGTGGCTCGCTGGCCGAGGGTTATATAACCGAGGCCAACATCCATTAAGGTTTGTAATTTCCGATTGAGCACCGGAATTGCATCAAAGAAAATTAGTGCATCTTCAATGGTCATATCCAGTACCTGGTGTATGTTTTTGCCTTTGTACTTTATTTCCAGTGTTTCGCGATTGTAACGTTGTGATTTACAGACATCGCATTCCACATAAACATCCGGTAGAAAATGCATTTCGACTTTAATAACACCGTCACCCTGACAGGCTTCACAGCGACCACCTTTAACATTAAAACTAAAACGTCCGGGTTTGTAACCACGAGAACGTGATTCCTGAGTCGCGGAAAACAATTCGCGTATTGGCGTAAACAGGCCGGTGTATGTTGCCGGGTTAGAACGCGGTGTACGTCCAATAGGGGACTGGTCTATATCAACCACTTTATCGAAATGTTCAATGCCCGCAAATGACCGGTGAGGCGCGGATGACATTGAATTATTATTGATCGCTTTGGCAAGAATCGGGTACAGCGTATCGTTAATCAGCGTTGATTTTCCCGAACCGGAAACACCGGTGATACAGGTAAATAATCCCACTGGAATATCGACATCAACATCCTGTAAATTATTGCCGCTGGCGCCTTTAATGCTAAAAAACTCAGCACTGTGTTCAGTACGTTTTTTTGGCACTTCAATTTTCTTGATGCCGCAAAGGTATTGTCCTGTTAGTGACTTCTTGTTCTTCATGATTTCCTGAGGTGTGCCGGATGCAATTATTTCACCACCATGCACGCCCGCCCCCGGGCCGATGTCAATCACATGATCAGCCGATAAAATCGCATCTTCATCATGTTCTACTACAATCACCGTATTGCCTATATCACGTAGGTGGTTCAGGGTGTTAATCAGTCGGTCGTTATCGCGCTGGTGTAAACCGATGGAAGGTTCATCAAGAATATACATTACCCCAACCAGCCCGGCACCAATCTGACTCGCCAGGCGGATACGTTGTGCTTCACCACCAGATAGTGTGTCAGAGCCACGATCCAGAGTGAGATAATCGAGTCCAACATTCACCAGAAAATTTAATCGTGAAGAAATCTCGCGATTAATTTTTTCAGCAATTTTACCGCGATGACCTGGTAACTGCAGTGAGTCAAAAAATTCAAATGAATGCTGTATCGGCATTGCCGTTAATTCAGCCAGTGTTTTTTCCTGTATAAAAACGTGCCGCGCCGCTTCATTCAAACGTGTGCCCTGACATACCGGGCAGGGCTGGACAGAAAGAAATTTTGCCAGCTCATCACGCACCAGATTAGATTCCGTTTCGCGGTAACGCCGCTCCATGGTGTGTAATACACCTTCAAAAGCATGCGTGCGTTGTTTGCCACGACGGCCGGCGTGTCCGGGGTAATTGAAAACGATCTTCTGTTTTGCGCTGCCATACAATAATATTTGTTGAACGTTGTTACTTAATTCTTTAAAAGGAAGATTAACATCGAAATCAAAATGTTTTGCTAAAGACTGAATGATGCTGAAATAATAAGCATTACGGCGATCCCAGCCGCGAATCGCGCCACCAGAAAGACTTAAATGCGGGCTGATGACACGCTCAGGATCAAAGAAATTGTTATGGCCAAGACCTTCACATTCTGGGCAGGCACCGGCCGGATTGTTGAATGAAAACAGACGCGGTTCCAGTTCCTGCAAGCTATAACCACATTGCGGGCAGGCAAATTTGGCTGAGAAAATCAAATCAGCATTATTGTCGGCCTCATCCCCCATCCACGCTATAGTGGCAATATCATTTGCCAGCAATAATGCGGTTTCGAATGATTCAGCAAGCCGGGTTTTGATGTCTTCTCTGACTTTAAAACGGTCAACAACCAGTTCAATGGTATGTTTCTTTTTAGCATCAAGTTCGGGTACTTCATCAAGCTCAAATACCGCGCCATCAACACGAACCCGAATAAAACCCTGCTGTTTAAAATCGCTAAATAAATTGAGATGTTCTCCCTTACGGTCACGAATCACCGGTGCTAAAAGCATTAACTTACTGCCTTCTGGTAAAGCCAGCACCTGATCAACCATCTGACTGATGGTCTGCGCCTGTAATTCACTGCCATGCTGCGGACAGCGTGGCGTACCGGCACGGGCAAACAACAAACGCAGGTAGTCATAAATCTCGGTAATGGTGCCCACGGTCGAGCGTGGATTATGCGAGGTGGTTTTCTGCTCAATAGAAATCGCCGGTGACAGGCCTTCAATGGTATCCACATCCGGCTTTTCCATCATCGACAGAAACTGGCGAGCATAGGTCGACAACGACTGCACATAACGCCGCTGGCCCTCAGCAAAAATGGTATCAAAGGCGAGCGAAGACTTGCCTGAGCCGGACAAACCGGTAATTACAATCAATTTGTCGCGCGGAATATCACAGTCAATATCTTTAAGATTATGGGTGCGCGCCCCCCGAATTTGGATCGTATCCATAATGTGTTCAGCGTTGTTAGCAATCTGCTAGAATGCCTGTTTTTAGTATCTTCGGCAAGAGTTCCAGCTGTTTATTTACCTTATTTAGTCGTTTTATGCCAATCCAATAATGAATCATCAAGTATCAAGCAATCTGGCCTCACAGGAGCGCAGCGCCGCATTTTCACTGGCGATGATATATGCCTTTCGCATGCTGGGCCTGTTCATGATTTTGCCGGTATTTGCGCTTTATGCTGAAGAGCTGCCAGGCGCCACGCCCTTTCTAATGGGGCTGGCACTAGGCATCTATGGCCTGACACAGGCAGTCCTGCAAATACCTTTCGGCATGTGGTCCGATCGTATCGGCCGTAAACCGGTGATACTAATAGGCCTGCTCATCTTTGCTGCTGGTTCGCTGGTAGCCGGCAGTGCGCATAGCATAGAAGGTATTATCATTGGTCGTGCGATACAGGGTGCTGGAGCCATTGCTGCCGCCTTAATGGCGCTGGCGGCAGACCTGTCACGTGAAGAGCATCGCACAAAAATGATGGCGTTCATCGGCGTCAGTATCGGCGTCTCATTTGCTCTATCCATGGTGCTTGGACCACTGCTGAATGACTGGATAGGCATAAGTGGCATTTTTTACAGTACTGCAGTATTAGCACTGGTGGGCATCGCTATCCTGTTCTTTTTTGTGCCTGACCCCGTGCATAGCCATTTTCACCGCGACGCAGAAGTAGAAACGCAGTCACTGTTCTCCGTGTTAAAAAATCCACAGTTATTGCGCCTCGATATGGGTATTCTCAGCCTGCATTTTGTCCTGATGTGTGTGTTTCTGGTGTTGCCGCTGGAGCTGAAAAACACCATGGGTGTCGCAGCCGGCAATCACTGGCAAATTTATCTGCCGGTGTTTGCACTATCACTGCTTATCATGGTGCCGTTTATCATCATCGCCGAGCGCAAGCAGGCAATGAAAGTGGTGTTTAATGGTGCCATTATCAGCCTCATCATAGCGACATTATTCTTTCTTTATAGCCAGACATTGTGGCTCACCATACTGGCACTGGTCATCTTTTTTGCAGGCTTTAACCTGTTAGAAGCATCACTGCCATCATTGATCTCAAAAACCGCACCCGCAACCCAAAAAGGCACTGCCATGGGCATGTATTCCAGCAGCCAGTTTTTTGGTGCTTTTGCTGGTGGCACAATAGGTGGTTACGCGCATCAAAACTGGGGCATTCAGGGCGTGTATCTAACCGTTATGTTTGTATTAGTGCTCTGGCTTTTACTGGCAATAACCATGAAAAAACCATCATTTTTAAGCACTTATCTATTAAATGTCGAGGGTGTCAGCGTTGAACAATTACTGGCGGTTGAAGGCGTTATTGAAGCAACGCTAGTTGATGATGAGAATGAGTCCGGGGTAGTCGCCTATTTAAAAGTCAAAAAACGTATCCTTGATGAAGAAAAATTGTTATCTTTAGCTACCTCAAATTGAGAGCTTTGCCCCTGTTAGCAAAGTTGACTAGTAAAGCGGGGCGCGAGCAGATAATTTAAACCATAAGTAAATATTAATACGACGATAAATATAAGGTGAAAAGAACATGGCACAACGTGGCGTAAACAAAGTAATTTTACTCGGTAACCTGGGTAAAGACCCGGAAGTTAAATACATGCCAAATGGCAATGCAGTGGCAAATATAACACTGGCAACCTCAGAAACATGGAACGATAAAAGCTCTGGTGAAAAGAAAGAAAAAACCGAATGGCACCGTGTCGTGTTCTTCGGCAAACTGGCAGAAATAGTCGCCCAGTACCTCAAAAAAGGCTCAAAAGTCTACATTGAAGGCAAACTGCAAACCCGCAAATGGCAGGGGCAGGATGGACAGGATCGCTACACCACAGAAGTGGTAGTCGATATCGGTGGCACCATGCAGATGCTGGATAGCCGAGGTGGTGAAGGTGGATTTGCACCAGCACAATCTGCACAGCAGTCAGCGCCTGCACGGCAGGAGGCAAAACCTGCACCGGCGATGGTTGATGATGGCTTTGATGATGATATTCCGTTTTAGGGGTCACCTGAGACCATTTATTTAAAACAGAAAAGGCACTTTTTTTGAGTGCCTTTTTTGTTTCGATGAGATTTTTCCAAAAACGGGGAATCTGGACATTCGTGTACATTGTGTCAATACAACGTGCGTGAAAAGTAATCTTGACTACAGTGCCAATAATGACACTATGGGTGTTGTTATTTACTATGAGCTGGTGATTTCAACTGCGCTTATTGTGATAACGTAGACATTGACTTGTCATCAAGCTATCTTCCTTGTTTTGTCTTGAATATGATAATACGTGGAAATATGGGTCGTATATATGAGAAAAATACAGGGAGTTTTTGTTCCTGTTAATAACGCTGTTAGCCAATTTAAAGAAACAATTCGTGATGCCAATAGGCACACATTTGTGCTATACTTTACTGCATGAAACCAATAAATTGGAATTCCACAAAAAATCAGCAGCTTATATCTGAGCGTGGCATTTCATTTGAGGATATAGTTTTCTACTTACAGCAAGGTGCACTATTGGATGATATTGAACATCCAAATGGTGATAAATACCCAAATCAACGCATATTTGTTATAAACGTAGATGATTATGTGTACCTGGTTCCATATGTAGAAACCCGAAAAGAAATATTTTTAAAAACAGTAATACCTAGTAGAAAAGCTACAAAGTTGTACTTAGGAGAATCATCATGAGCGACCCTAAACTTAGCAAAGAAGAAAAACAGATTCTTAAAGATTTTGAAGCAGGTGAATTCAAATCTATTCTTACACCAAAACGTAAGAAAATGTTGCAAGCAGCCGCTGAAGAAACATTCAAAAAAGATAAACGAATTAACATCAGAATATCTAGTCGTGATCTTGAGTCATTACAAAGTCGTGCGCTTGAAGAAGGTATCCCTTATCAAACATTAGTATCTAGCGTTCTTCATAAATATGTTTCCGGTGGCCTACACGACATTATGGCTAACAAGGCACTCAACACGGACGCGAAAAAGCATCGCGCCGGTTAGCTATAACGATAGCATCCCAAAAATAAACACAGGATGTATTTGAAAATGGCTGAGCAACAAATAGTATACGATAAGCTTCACAGGATATATCAAAAGTATAGAAAGAAATATAAGGGTAATCCCGACTCGAAACAAATTTGTTGTATGTGGTCTATTTCAAGTCCACCTGATCAAATAGAAGATTCAATACAAATATTGGAAATAGAGAAATAAAGAAATAAACAAGACACCCAATGTTTAAAAACATAAATCCTATATTTTCTACTAACTTTCTATAAATATTTAGAGGTCGTAACCGTCTTGCTTTAAATTATCGCCTTCGGTTTAATTTCTCTGCCACTTTCACTTTTTTAAGCCACAGAGTTATCCATGGGGAGTTGTTGCTTGCCCTCGCGTTTTCTGTTTTCAGAGTTAGCTAAGGACTCGTAAAGTATTTCTCGCACTGACGGATGCCATGCACCCACTGTTGCCCTAGTTCTAGGCAAGCTTGTTTGACGTGATAAGCATTGCCGACCAGGTTTTTGAACGGTGATTCAAAATGCTGGCTAAGATAGATGAAGTGTTTGGGGTCGATGTTGAGGCGTTGCAGGATGTCGGGCAGGTGGTCCGGGATGTGACCTTTTTTGTCTTCTCTGAGAATACGTCCACTCCAGTCGACAAGTTGCAGATAGTCGGTGAGGTTGAACGGTAGTCCTTTTGGCATGTCCTGCCTGGGATTGCCAACGAAGTTGAGCAGGGCTTTAGGTTGATGCTGTGCTTGATGGTCCTGTATTGACGTATTAAGGGCATGTTTGATGCGCTGCTGGATGGAGGTATGGTCTGACTGTTCGGGTGTCCTTGCCATCCTGGCACGGATAGGGTTGAGGTCGACGTAGGCCATGCAGGCGGCGAGGGCCTGTTCATCTAATAGCGCCTGAGACTTAAATCTGCCCTCCCAGAAACGACCGGTTGCATTGTCTTCCTTGTTGGCCTCACGGGCGATGGGTTCGTTAAGGCAGCGCATAAACCAGCTGATAGACATCAGGCGTTCTCGCCATTCACTTATTTGCTGGTTGAGGGCATCCTGTTCGGCGCGGCTGAGTTTTTCCTGTTGACTATAACGCTGTGACAGAACACTACCTTTGAACAGACGTTGCCATTGTGCGATGACTTCAGCAGCGCTCCAGTTATTGGCGGTGTCTCGATCGATGTGCAACACCAGGTGATAATGGTTGCTCATGATGGCATAGGCGGCGATGTCGATGGCGAAAATGTCCGCTAATGCCAGTAAGCGATCCTGTATCCATTGCCTTCGGTGTTCGTAGCTTTTTCCTGTGAGCGCATCGTCACCACATAAAAAAGCACGGCGGACGCATCGTGAGACGCAGTGGTAATACGGGGTGGCATCGAGTGAGACCAATGTCTTCCTGGGTTTTGGCATGTGGCTATCCTTAGCAAGTTGTTGAGTTGTTGCATTAACGGTACAAAATCGTTATGTTATTGTCAATTGTTTTTATGGGTGTCTTTATTTGTCAGTAGTTTGTGAGTTGCTATGAAATGTTTGATGTAAAATATATTATTGCAAGACGACCCCGAGACTTTTTAAAATATTCATCTGAAATAAGCTCGAAATAACAGCTTAAACACTACTTTTTAAAAAATGTCTGGGGGGTCTTACATTTTGCATTTATAGAATGTAAATTGTTAGGCCTGACCCCGAAGGCTTTGAATTTATGATTATCTCTTCGTCCCCATTAAAAATGAAATACATGCCATTTTCCACGGTACTATTGATCGCCATTTCGGTGTCAAATGGCGTGTTAGCAGCCGATGACTGGGGGCCGCTGGAGCTATTAGGTCGGGAAGTCGCGCCGGGGACTAGTGCCAGATTCCCGTTCATCCCCGACAGATCATTCGAAGCGTCGTATCTCAACACGCCCGTTTTCGTCGCCCGGGGTGCCAGTTCCGGGCCGACGCTCTGCCTGACTGCTGGCATACACGGCGATGAATTAAACGGTGTCGAGGTTGTCAGGCGCACGTTCTCAACTGTCGATTCAACGACACTGCGTGGTACGTTGATTGGACTGCCGGCCATCAATGCCGAGGGGGTTCGAACCGGCAAACGCTACCTGTCCGATCGACGTGACCTGAATCGCGCCTTTCCGGGCAATGCCGGAGGCAGCGTTGCCGCGATCATTGCTAATGCGGTTTTCAGCAAGGTCGTGTCTACTTGTGATGCACTTCTGGATTTTCATACCGCGTCAAACCAGCGTACAAATCTCCCGCAGGTTCGGGCGAATCTGGATGACCCAGCCATTCGCGAGCTCGCGATACACTTCGGTCTGGGTATAGTCGTCGGTGGCAAGGGCCCCAACAGTAGCCTGCGTCGCGAAGCGGACAAAGCAGGCATACCTGCCGTTATCTATGAAGCGGGTGAACCTTACAGCTTTCAGGAAGGTGAGATAGAACAGGGTGTGCAAGGAGCCAGGAATGTCATGGCCTATCTTGACATGACCGACGACGAGGGCCGAGAAGTGCCGGATACTCGAGTCTACGAACGCACCAGTTGGGTACGCGTGCCTTTGGGCAATGGCGGCTTCTTTTTTCCCGACGCAAAACTCGGTGATGAGGTCGAGACGGGCAACAAGCTGGGACGTATTGTTGATCCTTTGACCGATGTCGTTTTTGAAGTCGTTAGCCCAATAGCAGGCGAAATTATCGGCATGACCGTGCCTCAGCCGGTACTATCGGGCTATCCATTGTTCCATATCGCATGGCACAAAGAACGCTAATGAAAACCAAAAAAGCTCAATTTGTATAATCACTACGTCCCCTCTAATTTGGTTACCAAATAAAACAAAGACAGATATTGTTTAAAAAAGTAATTAGCGGAAAGCCAGTTCTAATTAAGTGGGGTCAGATGAAACTTTCTACTTGATGAGGCTAAACTTCTTGTTAATATGAATATCATTATTGGCTACAGGGATTGAGTCATGGCACGCTTACAGCGTATAGCTTCTTTGGGTATACCCCAACATATTATTCAACGCGGAAACAACCGGCAAGTATGCTTTGCCTGTAATCAGGACATAGCTTTCTATGCCAGCTTGCTGCATGAGTATTCAAAAGAATTTACCGTCTCGTTACATGCCTGGGTGTTTATGACGAATCATGTTCACCTGTTGGCAAGTCCGTATACGCTCGGTGGCATCTCGAACATGATGCAGCGTGTGGGAAGGCGTTACGTACGTTATTTCAACAAAGAGTACCGGCGTAGCGTTACGCTGTGGGAAGGGCGCTTTAAGTCCAGCCTTGTACAATCAGAAACCTATTTATTGCAGTGTCAAAGGTATATAGAGCTAAATCCGGTCAGGGCTGGTATGGTTTCAGATCCTGCGCAATATGCCTGGTAGAGTTATCAGCGCCACGCGCTTGGGAAAGCTATCAAGATGAGCGCTCCCCATGAAGAATATTTTGCCTTGGGGAGTACTGATTCGGAAAGGCAGAGTGTATATCGTGCATTGTTCCGAGCTCATGTGGATGATAAGTTGATAAAGGATATCCGGTTGGCCGTAAACAAGGGGATGGCTCTGGGAGGAGAGAGGTTCAAGGATGAGATTGAGCTGCTGTGCAAACGGCGTGTAAGGCCAGCGAAGATGGGCAGGCCCCGGCTACGACCAGAAGTGAAGTAAGTTTCATCTGACCCCACTGACCCCACTTATTATAAACGGTAATATACAAACAGTACCATGAGCAAAGCAAACCTATACAACATTAACGTCATATCACAAGACCTTCTGCCTACTCCCATGAAGGTAAAGCAGGCGCTGCCTTTGAGTGCAAAGGTGGAAGAGACCGTTCTTCTGGGGCGAGAATCCATATGTAAAATCCTGGATCACAATGACCCTCGTCTGTTTATCGTGGTAGGGCCTTGCTCTATACACGATACAGAGGCGGCTTTGGATTATGCACGCCGCTTGAAAGCACTGGCTGATAAGGTCAGCGATACCCTCTATATCATTATGCGTGTCTATTTTGAAAAGCCGCGCACTACCGTAGGATGGAAGGGATTGATTAACGATCCCTATATGGATGACTCTTTTCATATCGAAAAGGGTCTTTATACTGCGCGCAAGTTGTTAGTCGATATTGCCGAGCTGGGCCTGCCCACTGCCACTGAAGCACTGGATCCCATCTCGCCACAATACTTGGGTGATCTGATCAGCTGGAATGCCATCGGTGCTCGTACAACTGAATCACAAACTCATCGCGAGATGTCCAGTGGTCTGTCGACGCCGGTAGGCTTTAAAAACGGCACTGACGGTAGTCTGGAAGTGGCGATAAACGCCATGCACTCGGCATCGCAGCCTCACCACTTCCTAGGCATTAATCAGGAGGGGCAGTCTGCGGTATTTCATACTCGTGGCAACCGTTATGGGCATGTGGTCTTACGCGGCGGCGGTGGTGAATCAAATTACAGCGCAGAACACATAACCCGAGTTGAAAAGGAACTCCAGGCCAGCGATTTGCCGCAAAACATTACCGTTGATTGCAGTCACGCTAACTCAAACAAAGATCCAGCCAACCAGCCACTGGTGGTACGAAACTGTGTGGATCAAATTCTGGCGGGCAATCGCTCTATCAACTCGTTTATGCTGGAAAGTAATATCGGCTGGGGTAATCAGCCGATCCCGGATGATCTGTCGCTATTACAATATGGCGTATCGGTAACCGATGCCTGTATAGACTGGCATTCTACAGAAGAGATTTTGCTGGAAGTGCATGAAAAACTCAAAGCTGTTATCGACTCTCGACGCCCGATTTGTCAACCAACAATAGACTCAAATTAAAACATGGTATGCTAACAAGTCAATTAACGTCGACCGCAAAAAG
>CAVWXQ010000003.1:0-12497 GCA_963759005.1 uncultured Gammaproteobacteria bacterium | reverse complement strand
TTCATGACTTAATCAGAGGTTCCCTAGCTAACGACAATGACAATAAATATAAAAATCGCGACTAAGCACAAACTGCTTACATACCTGCTTTACGTTGGACTGTCCTGCTCTTTTACTGTCGTTTTAAATATTTTTCACTCTATTTATTTCCTTAAAATTGAATTAACGACTGTTTCCATTGTTACTCCTGTTTTCGCCGGTGTGTTATTTGGGCTGATGCTTGCACGTATTAAAACTTTAAGTACGCAGTTACGCAATATAGCCTATACCGACTCCCTTACAAAAATATACAACCGACTGCATTTTGCACATTTTCTTGATGCTGAAATTGACAAGGTAAAACGCTATGGTGGAAAATTTTCTATTATCTTTTTTGATCTCGATCACTTTAAAGAGGTGAACGACAATTATGGTCATCGGATTGGTGATGATGTGCTTGCCTGTGTTACGGACATTGTCTCAAAAGCTAATCGTAGCGCAGATATCTTCGCCCGTTACGGCGGCGAAGAATTTATTATATTAGCCCCACAAACCGATCTGAAAGGCGCACTTATTCATGCTGAACGCTTACGTAAAGACATTGAAAAATTTAAATTTAATACCGCCGGGCACATAACCAGCAGTTTTGGCGTAACAGAATTTATTGTTGAAACTGACAGTATTGAAACATTACTGGAACGTGCAGACAAAGCTTTGTATATGGCTAAAGAGTACGGACGAAACAGAGTAGAAAAAGCTTAAACTAAGTTGGCAGTTGGCAGTTGGCAGTTGGCAGTTGGCAGTAATTTTAAAAAATCACCTGTGCTTTTCAAACTGTTTTTTGTTTTTAACTGATAACTGCCTACTGCCAACTAGTTTTTTCCTGATAACTAGTTTCTAAAGGCAAGGTCAAGATGTTTCGCTGCTCTCACCTCATCAAGGCGTTTCACCGGTAACGTTTGTGGTGCGGCATGCAACAGCTCTGGATTGATTTCTGCTTCCTGTTTTATCTGTTCCAGTGCATCCATAAAACCATCCAGTGCTTCTTTGGCTTCTGATTCTGTTGGTTCAATTAATAAACACTCGGGCACTAATAGCGGAAAATATGTAGTCGGCGCATGATAACCCAGATCCAGTAATCGTTTGGCGAAATCCATTGCTGATACGTGAAAATCACGCGCTTCATTTTTCAATGTAATAATAAATTCGTGACTGGCGCGGCGCTTATCGAAAGCCAGGGTGAAACCGCGACGTTTCGCTTCGGCCATCATATAGTTTGCGTTTAAGGTGGCAAACTCTGCCACACGAACCATGCCTTCACGACCCAGGAAGCGCATATATATAAAGGCACGTAACAATACACCGGGGTTACCCATGAATGCAGACAGACGACCAATGCTTTGCGGGCAGTCTTTTGCCGTTAAATAGTGAAAACTGTTTTCTTTTTTGGCAACCATCGGCAACGGTAAAAAAGCTAGCAGGCGTTCAGCAACGCCAACAGCGCCAGAACCAGGTCCACCACCGCCATGTGGTGTAGAAAAGGTTTTATGCAGATTCGAATGGATAACATCAAAACCCATGTCACCGGGACGAATTTTTCCTAAAATTGCATTTAGATTTGCGCCATCATAATACAGTAAACCGCCGGCCTCATGCACCACTTTAGCAATCGCTTCGATATTGCGCTCAAACACTCCCAGTGTTGATGGATTAGTCAACATTAATCCAGCGGTTTGTGGACCCACGGCCTGCTTCAGTGCTGCGAGATCCACATCACCATTATCCAGCGTAGGAATCTCGCGTACCCTAAAGCCACACATAACTGCCGTGGCAGGATTGGTACCGTGCGCTGCGTCGGGCACCAGAATCTCTTTACGAGCGTCATCACCGCGTGACTTATGATAAGCATCGATCATGGCCACACCAGCGAATTCACCCTGCGCGCCGGCCATGGGTGCCAGTGAAAACGCTGCCATTCCCGTCGCTTCACATAACATCGACTGTAAATCATACATACAGGCAAGAAAGCCCTGGTTGTGCTGGTCTGGTGTCAACGGGTGTGCATTTAAAAACCCCGGCAACATTGCCAGTGTATTACAGGCACGCGGGTTATACTTCATGGTACACGAGCCCAGCGGATAAAATTGGGTATCGATTGAAAAGTTCTTTTGCGATAAACGGGTGTAATGGCGAACCGCCTGCAACTCTGAAACTTCTGGCAGTAGCGCACTTATTTTGCGCAACAGATTTTCAGGAATGGCAGCGACTGATGCTTTATCGCAGGGCGACTGAGGGGCACCGTTGCGGCCTTTTGATGAATGCTCGAAAATTAACATTATGCAGTCTCCGACAATGGCGCTGCCTGTCTACCAGCGGCAGATTTCAAAACTTCCTGCATCGCATTGGCATAGGCATCTATATCTTCTTCACTGCGCATTTCTGTTGTGCAAACCAGTATAGCCTTGCCCAGTTCAGGATAATCCAGAGACAGGTCATAACCACCAAGTATACCTTTATCCAAAAGCGCAGCCAGTATTTCAGCTACGCAAACGTCTGTCTCCAATCCGTCTAACTGCAGTACCGTTTCATGAAAATGCGTACCCGCAAAAACTTTTTTAACACCCTCAATTGCGGTCAATTTATCAACCAGAACATTATTATTCGCAAAACAGGCTGCCGCGGTATTTTCCAGCCCTTTCGCACCCATAATCGCCATATGAATAGTGGACGCCGTCACCACCAGACCCTGGTTGGTACAGATATTTGACGTCGCTTTTGAACGGCGAATGTGTTGCTCACGTGCCTGCAGGGTTAGTACAAAACCTTCTTTACCATCTAAATCAACTGTGCGTCCGACAATACGTCCTGGCATTTGTCTGATCAGCGCCTGCTTGCAGCAAAGCAAGCCATAATAGGGACCACCCGCTGACATTGGCGCGCCTAAAGGTTGTCCGTCACCACAGGCGATATCCACACCCTTGTCACCCCATTCACCAGGTGGCTTTAATACCGCCATGGTCAATGGATTTATCACTGCAATTACTATTATATTATTTGTCTGCGCCCAGTGCGTTATTTCATCAACCGCTTCAAGACAGCCAAAAAAGTTCGGTTGCTGCAATACCAGCGCCGTTATGTCGCCGCCTTCCTGATCCTGGGCCTGCAGTTTAATCTGCTCCAGGCTAACCGTGCCCATTGTTTTGTCATAAGGCACTTCAACTAATTCAATTTGCTGACCTTTAACAATGGTGTGCGCTGTCTGACGATAGACCGGATTAACCGTTGTTGGTATTAAGATTTTTCGTGATTTTGATTTCCGGTTGGCGCGTACCGCCATTAAAATCGCTTCTGCTAATGATGAAGCACCGTCATACATCGATGCATTGGACACATCCATCGCGGTCAACGCTGTCATCATGCTCTGGAATTCGTACGTTAACTGCAAGGTGCCCTGTGACGCTTCAGCCTGATAAGGTGTATAGGCGCTATAGAATTCACCACGGGTAGTAATTTCCCAGACAGCGGCCGGAATATGATGCTGATAAGCGCCGGCGCCCAGGAAGCATAACGCTTTGGTATTTTCATCCGCACGTTGTCGCATTAAACGTGAAATTTCCATTTCAGTCATGCCCTGTGGAATAGCCTCCATAACAGCAGCACGCAAATGTTCTGGAATTTCATCAAATAAGTCATCAATAGAATCAGCGCCGATGGTCTCTAACATCTGCGTGATTTCCTGATCGGTATGGGGGATAAAAGGCATATATAAACTAGTTGGCAGTTGGCAGTTGGCAGTAAATTTTAGAAAAACTTAGCTGTTTTTAAAACAGTTTTTATCTCCACGGATGGAGTGTATACTGAGAATCGTCTGCAACGATTCCAGTGCGCTTTTTACTGCAAACTGATAACTGCCAACTAACAACTTTCTATTCTTCAATCTCGGCCTGATAAGCATCGCCATCCATTAAATCATCCAGCTCATTAGCGGATGGTTTAACTTTAAATAACCAGCCACTATCATAAGGTGAACTGTTTATTATCTCTGGCTCATCTACCAGGTTTTCATTAATTTCAACAATCTCACCGCTGATTGGCATATACACATCAGAGGCTGCTTTGACTGATTCAACCACACAACATTCATCACCAGCGACAAATTCCGTGCCGACTTCCGGCAATTCGACAAACACCAGGTCGCCTAATAATTCCTGTGCATGATCACTAATGCCCACGGTAATCAGGCCATCATCTTCAACACGTAACCATTCGTGTGATCTGGTGTATATTAATTCAGAAGGCACTTCACTCATTTCTTTCTCCCGGATACCTAATTTTATAATTCAATTTTTCTGTGACGCATATTATACGCCTCAACTACAAAAATACTAATAACCACTTTTCTCATAAAAACAAAAACATAGTCCGCAAATAATGCGAAACATGCAAAGGTAAAAAATAAAACGAAATTGATTTTTCGCGCGTTTCGCGTTATTACTTCGCGCTGTCCTGCGCTACACCCCACGGATCGCACTATCGTGCGTTCAAAATGCTCCATGCATTTTAGTTACGGAGAAAATTCTTTTGTCAGTGTTTTAACAAAAGGCCTATACTGCCTGCCCATCACGTACAAAAACCGGTTTTACTACTGAGGCTTTCAATAACTTGCCACGGATTTCTACTTTACAGGTGCCTCCTGTTGTAACAGGCACACGGGCTAATGCAATGGATTTTTGCAGACTGGGTGAGTAAGTACCACTGGTTATTTCACCTTCGCCCACCACCTCACCTTCGGCATTTTCTGCGACCACTTTTTGATGGCCGCGTAGAACGCCACGTCCTTCCAGCACCAGACCAACAAGCTTCTGCTGTACCCCTTCCACTATTTCTGCCTGTAGTGCTTTACGGCCGATAAAATCTCTGTTTTCCGGCTGCCAGGATATAGTCCAGGTCAGGCCGGATATTAACGGTGAAGTTTCTTCTGTCATATCACTGCCATATAAGTTCATGCCAGCTTCAAGTCTCAGGGTATCACGTGCACCGAGACCACAAGGTTTAATGCCTGCGCTGGCCAGCTTATCCCAAAGCTCGGGGGCTTCCGATACTGGCAACATGATTTCAAAACCATCTTCACCGGTGTAACCGGTACGGCCGACAAACCATTCACCACAATCAGTACCAAAAAACCGTTTTAGCGGTGTTGCAGCCTCAACCACATCTATCGGTAAAACCTCAAACGCTTTTTCACGCGCGTGGGGGCCCTGCACTGCAATCATTGCTAAATCATCACGTGCTTTCACGCTGACATTATAATCACCTGCGAATTTATTAAACCAGTTAAGGTCTTTTTCCGCGGTACCGGCATTAACCACAATGCGGTACCAGCCATCTGACATGTAATACACAATCAGGTCATCAATAACACCGCCGTTTTCGTTAAGCATGCAGCTATAAAGCGCCTTGCCACTGTCTTTTAGTTTAGCTACGTCATTCGCCAGCAAATACTGCAGGAAGCCTTTAATGTCAGCCGACTCATCATCAGCACCAAGATCAACAATGACCATATGCGAGACATCAAACATACCGGCATCTTTGCGAACCTGGTGATGCTCGTCCATCTGCGAGCCATAATTCACCGGCATTTGCCAACCGGCAAAATCGACGATTTTGCCTTCATATTCAACGTGTTTGTCAAAAAGGATGGTTTTGTAACTCATAGTATTATTGCTGCCAATAAAAATTTCGAAGTAATTTTACACATTTTACTGGTGTAGAGTCCTGAAAAATAATAGTGTTACTGGCTTTATTTTTCCGCTAATTAACGCTAATTAACGCTAATAAGAAAACAGTCTGTATTAAACACCTTTGTGTTATTTGTGGACAATCTTTATTTTTTATATCGTTTATTAGCGGGGAAAAACAAAGATCTACACACCCAGCGCCTGTTTAATAATCCGGTATTTTAATGCCGGAATATGATCAACCAACGACAAACCTGCATTACGTATTTCAGATAATAAAACATTGTTTTCACCGAATAAATATTTAAAACCGGTCATCGACATTTCCATTAACTGGTTGGCACCTTTGCGTTGCCGCTGGTACTTCGACAGGGTATGTAAAGCAGCCCATTGTCGGCCGGCTTTTCGTGCAGTGCAAATAACATCCGCCAAAGCAAACGCGTCCGCAATGCCAAGGTTGGCTCCCTGTCCTGCCAGGGGATGTATGTTATGCGCCGCATCGCCGATCAAAACCAGACCCGGCTTAACATATTCGCTGACATGCCCGTGTGATAAAGGAAACAAAAACCGTTGGCTAAGGTCATTTATCTCACCCAGTCTGAACTCACTGGCTTCAGCCAGGGCTACTTTAAATGCCTTGTCATCATGTGCCATGGTTTGTTGTGCTGCGCCATCATCAAGTGACCAGACAATCGAACTTTGCCCATTATATAAAGGCAGAAAGGCGAGCGGCCCGCTGGGCATAAAACACTGCCATGCAGTGTTCTGATGACTGTTTTGCGTTACCACGTTACACACCAGTGCCTGTTGCAAATAAGACTGCTTAACACGCTGGATAGATGCGGCATTTCTAACGTTCGAATTTACCCCGTCAGCACCGACCAGTAATGTTGCCTGTATTTTTCTGCCGGAAGATAAAATAACAGTACTGACAGCCCGGGTACTGACGGAGTGTTCTGCCTCAGCCAGCCTGTAATCAATCTGAGTTATTTCCTGTGGACAAAGATACGTGATATTGTCAGCCGCTTTCACTTTTTCAAGTAACATCTGCTGCAAAACATTATTTTCTATAATGGCACCTAATTCAGACACACCAAGTTCGGCACTATCAAATTGAATTTGCCCGACACCGGTTTGATCCCAGACAAACATTTTTTCAAATCGACAAACACGTTGCGCCAGTGGTGATAGCGATCCTGATGATTGCAGCACGCCCGTCTGATGAAAGCGTTTTAAGGCCGACAGGTTGATTGCCGATACACGACAGCTGGTTTGCTCACTAATGGCTTCAAGTTCATTGCGTTCGATGATAACAACAGAAAAATCAGAGGCAATCAGTTCATTGGCAAAACACAAACCCACTATACCGCCACCAATGATGGCGATATCAAACATGCTTATATCAGCGTTCTGCTGCATCGCCTGATTATTTCCATATCGCTTGCCATGTTGCTTCCTACGCTCTTTGCCAGACTGCTTCATAGCGGCAGCCCTCGACTTAGTCGCGATAAACGGCCACTCAGCCCCATGCTTTGTGTCGCTAACTGATGTTTAATATCAGGCACAACATCCACCATCAATAAACTCAGTGAACGCAAATGCGCAAGCGCTGTAATGTTATTGGAAAATGTTTTCACCAGTATATCAGTGAAACGATAGACCCGCCTGATATCGTCTTCGCGTAAATCGGCATAACGTTGCAACATGGCCTGTCTGCCAATATCTACAGCCGTTCGCCCGCTATCAATCAACGAGTCAATCGACGGCTCAAACGATGAGTCATGCAGTGAATCAACAATTAATTCCGACAGCAGTGCAACATCCCTTAATGCCAGATTAAAACCCTGGCCTGCGACCGGGTGCACACTGTGTGCAGCATTACCGATAAGGGCCACACGACCGTGTATCATCTGTGTCGCTGATTGTAAAAACAGGGGATAAAGTTGTCGTTTACCCACTTTTTTAAACTGACCTAAACGATAACCAAATCGCTGTTGCAATTGCTGCAGAAAATCAGCTTCATCCAGTGCATATAGCGTATCTGCCTGCAGCGGGTCGAGCGTCCATACCACAGAGCAACGATTTTGTAACATCGGCAAAATTGCCAACGGTCCGGTATCGGTAAAGCGCTCATAAGCCACGTTGTTATGTTTGTTACCCGGTGTGACATTAGTTATCAACGCTACCTGATCATAATTTTGCCTGCTGCTGCCAATAGCCAATAGTTTCACCACCTGCGAATTATTACCATCAGCGGCAACCAGTAATTTTGCTGATAGTTTTAGCCGCATTTCGCCAGTCAAAATCTCAACCGATACCTGCTGTTTATCCTGTTGCAGCGTTTTTAACTGCGCAGGACAAAACAAAGTAATCCCCCCCTCTTTATTACTGTGCCCATCACCTATATCAGCATATAACTGCTGTCCGATAGCACGATTTTCTAACACGTAACCCAGCGCTTCGACCCCTTCCTGCTCTTTAGTTAAGCGGGTAACACCAAAATGACCACGGTCTGATATATGGATAGTATTAATAGCTTCTGCATAAGGCGCAAGCGAAGACCACAAGCCCATACTGCCGAAGATACAGCGACTACCGTATGAAAGCGCCACGGTTCTATCGTCATAACTTGGTTGCGAATTAGTATTAAGCGCAAACGCCTCAACCAGTGCGATTTTTAAAGCTGAATTTTTTAAGGCGCAGGCAAGACTGGCACCGGCAAGACCACCACCGATGATGATTAGATCGAAATGATTATCTATTTTATCTTTTGGCATTAATCAATAAAAACTTGAAAAAAATCTCACCACAGAGGACACGGAGAACACAGAGGTTGTTTTATTTTTTGCGCTATACACAAAAAAACAATTGTTGTGTTTTTCCTCTGTGCCCTCCGTGCCCTCTGTGGTGAATAGCTTTTCATTCATCAACTTAAGAAGCCATCACTGTTTCAACTTCTGCAACAGTCCGTGGCAAGCCCTTAGTCAACAAATCATAACCATCGTTGGTAACCACCAGGTCATCTTCAATGCGCACGCCAATGTTCCACCAGCGTTTAGCGCCACGACTACCTGCTGGAATATATAAACCCGGTTCAACGGTTAATACCATGCCTTTTTCCAGTAGTCGCCATTTATCATCCACCTTGTAGTCACCGACATCATGCACATCCATGCCTAGCCAGTGGCCGGTACGATGCATATAATATTTCATGTAACTACTGTCTTTAATTAACTGTGCAGGCTTACCTTTTAACAGCCCGATTTCAACCATGCCCCTGGTTAATACTCTGACTGCGGCGTCATGTGGATCGTTCCAGTGATTACCCGGTTTCACTTTAGCAAATGCGGCTTCCTGTGCCTCCAGTACCACTTCATAAATTTCCTGTTGCGGTACGGTGTATTTACCATTCACCGGAAAAGTACGGGTGATATCTGCAGCGTATCCCTGATACTCTGCGCCAGCATCGATCAGCACCAGTTCTTTATTCTTTAGCTCTGCATTATTTTCAGTGTAATGCAAAATACAGCCATTTTCACCACCACCCACAATCGAGCTGTACGCCCAGCCGGCCCCGTTGCGTTTAAATTCAAAAAGAAATTCTGCTTCTAGTTCATATTCATACAAACCCGGCTCACATTTCTTCATCGCATTAATGTGTGCCTGCACTGAAATTTTTGCCGCTTTACGCATTAAACTAATTTCTTCACGGCTTTTGTACAGTCGCATATCGTGTAGTAAATATTCCAGTGAAACAAACTCATACGGCGCACGCGTACCACGACGGGATTGTGCACGCAGATCATTGACACATTTAAGGACATGTTTATCAAAAGCAGGGTTGAGGCCAATGCTGTAATACACGCTTTCGCAGTTTTCCATTAAACCCGGTAAAATTTCTTCCAGATCATCAATTGGATAGGCATCGTCAGCAGAAAAATGCTCGATGGCACCTTCCGGCCCAAAACGGCGACCGTTCCAGGTTTCTTTTTTCAGATCACGGTCGCGGCAAAACAGGACATACTCACCCTGTTTACGGTTAGGAATAAGCACGATGACGGAATCCGGTTCATTGAATCCGCTTAAATACATAAAATCGCTATCCTGACGAAAACCATGCTCCACATCCCGATTACGAACCAGTGTTGGCGAAGAAGGCAAAATCGCCACTGCGTTTTCAGTCATCATTCGCATTAACTGCTTACGACGTTTTATATAAACTTTTGTATTCAATTTTTCTCTCTTGATAAAGGCAAGGCAAATTATTCTCCGCAAATACACGCAAATAAACGCAAATAAAAACATTTTATATTTTTTAAAATTTGCGTGTATTTGCGTTCATTTGCGGAAGATATGGTTTTAATTATTTAATGCACCGTCTGTGATGACTGTAATGGCTGCAATTCCTCATAAATCAGCAATATACCCATACGCACATATTCACTAACTTCCATAAAAGCAACTTCATCTTCCTCGTCGTCATCTTCCATCACTGCCATTTCTGCTTCTTCATCAACCACATAACCGGCACGTGAGATTTCTATGATATCTTTGATTAACTCTTTGCTATCTTCGGGCAGCTCGGTATCTTCTTTAATACCACCAACGGCCAGACCATAAACAAAACCCTGGCACCAGGTACCTAATGCCTCAATCCGCGCCTCTAGTGGTTCGTCATCATCAGGCAGCATTAGTTCAAATTCGGCATCGCTATCATTCATCTGTTCGACAGACATCTGGTGGATTTGCAATAATTTTTTACCCGCTTGCTGCAGTGTCTTACTGCTTTCTTCCTGCTCGCCAAGCACATGCAGCATCCACTGCGCGGCTTCCGTTGCTCCCTGTGCGCATAACATGCCACATAAAACACCGTGTGATTCTGTCGCACCTAACGTAGCATCAACATCAAATAACAAACCTTCTAATTGTGAAATATCGGGAAAACTCTGCATAATTACCAAAACACACCAAATAACGCTATTTAAAAGTACCAGTTTAAATCAAACTACAGATAAATTCTCCATAGTATTTGACCAATGACGTTTCAAGTCCTACTATTAGCGCATGACTGACTCAATAACAAGAATAAGCAAACTCGAAGAACAGGTAGGCGAGCTCATCGAACTTTGCCAACGGCTGGACAAGGACAATAAAGACCTTCGCGCCCAGCTTCAGCGCCTCACTTCTGAACGTTCTACTCTGATGGAACAAAAAGAAAAAATTCGTTTACAGGTAGAATCAATGATTACCCGTTTACGCTCGATGGAAAAAGCCTGATCGTGCTACTACCAGTAAAAAGTATCGATTACGATACGGAGATAGAGGTTGAACCACTTGAACAAATCTGAACCTTTAAACATAACCATTATGGGCAAGGAATACCGTGTCGCCTGCCCGGAAGAAGAAAAAGATAACCTGCGGGCATCTGCAAAGCTTCTTAATGGCAAACTTAGTGAAATAAAACAGTCGGGCTCAGTCATTGGCACTGAGCGCATCGCAATTATGGCAGCACTGAATATGAGCCATGAAATCCTGCATGGCAAAGCCTTAACTGCTGAGCATGCTGATTTAAATCAACGCATAGATGCGCTTTCAGAACGTATTAATGATTCTATTTGCAATATAAAGTTGATTTAAGCTGAACATTATTTACAATAGAGATATTGGATGTGAGAAGTGTCCTCGAACAGCTTTCTGGACACAGAAAAAATACATCAACTCGTTTTGACATCTCTGGGGTGTACGTAAGCAACCTGTTATATCCCTTGAGCCTTAAATACTGACTCAGGGAATTGGACTGTTGGAGCCGTGTGCATTACCGCTACGTCGGGAAGCCTGACGTTTCATCGCTGATTCCCCCCTGAACTTACCGGTTCAAGGTCTTCAGTATTGCTACGGCACCTCCGGAGATGTCATCTTAATTTGCACACAGAGCTAAACTCACGTAACCCATTGCCTGACGACTCGACGTCCGACGACTCTATGCCCGACAACACAGCGGACAACATAAGCGCCGAAAGCCACAGCAACGTAGAAATCAGGCAACTAAAACGTGCCCAACGTCGATTATTATCAAGCAGAACACAGCGGCGACATAGTCGGGCGCTGCGTCAGAACGCAGCAAAAGAAAAAACCTGGCGATACAGTCAACACATCGCCCTGTACCTGGCTAACGACAGTGAAATAGACCCTTATCTACTCATTGAACATGCCCGCTTCCTGGGTAAAAAAGTCTATCTGCCGATACTCGCGCCACTAAAAAACAGCCTTTATTTTGCCCCCTATGAAGCAGGTGAGCCTTTAAAGCGAAACCGCTTCAATATCCTCGAACCGGCGTGCCACCCGTCAAAATGGAAAACGGCCAGTCAACTGGATCTATTGCTATTACCACTGGTTGCTTTTGATACCCACGGTAACCGCATTGGTATGGGCGGTGGATTTTATGACCGCACGCTAGCTTACAGGCAACATCGTCGCTTCTGGAAAAAACCGACATTGGTTGGCCTTGCTCATGAAATACAAAAAGTAGGACAGTTAAACAGCCAGAGCTGGGATATCCCACTGGATTACATCATCACGGAAAAACGCTGTTATCGCAGGTAAAATTCACCATAAACTTCCCCGCAACAAGCTAATTTAAAGGGGATTAAAAACAAATCGATTTATTCGTTTTGTCCTGTGCCGCGCCTTATGCATTAACTTGCATGGACGCACTAAGAGGATAATCGCATGGCCTGAAGGAACGACTTTCGCGGATTACTTTGCTCTATTTTAAAGCAG
>CAVWXQ010000002.1:0-11860 GCA_963759005.1 uncultured Gammaproteobacteria bacterium | reverse complement strand
GTTTATACTTCTAATGTTTCTATTTCTGGTTTGCCAGCTCGATATTTTCTCTTTTAATCGCACGTTTAATACGCTTTATGGCTTTTTTACGCTGCATTATCGGCGACACAATATTGGCGACCACAATAATTAACGTCAGCGCATAAGACGTCCATACATAAAACGCATAACCACCCATATCAAAAAATTCTGACCAGTTCATAAGTTACCGCTTTTATTATCATTGATCATTATCGCTGCTCACTTAAATTGCTCACTATCGCTTCTCACCATCATGTCTCACTACGGCTTCATTCTATAGCTTCTCTACTAATTCTCTAACCCATCGGCGGTTGCGATCACGGTATAATGCCTCATTTCGCGTTCTCACCAGGACCACTGCGGCATAAAATAACTTAAACGCCACCGCCATCAGCAACAGTGGTATCAACATATCGATATGCATTGATGGCTTGTCAAATTTTGCCACGGTTGCACCCTGATGTAGCGTATTCCACCATTCAACAGAATAGTGAATGATTGGAATATTCACCACTCCAACAATGGCCAAAAGACCACTGGCTTTATCAGCACTACGCTGATCATCTATTGCCGATTGTAAGGCCATGTAACCTAAATACAAAAACAACAAAATCAGCTCCGAGGTTAACCGCGCATCCCACACCCAGTAGGCGCCCCACATCGGCTTTCCCCATAATGAACCCGTCACCAGTGCGAGAAAAGTAAAGGACGCGCCAATGGGTGCACTGGCGGCAGCAACCATATCAGCCAGTCGAATTTGCCAGATAATGCCAATGCCAGCAGAAACGGCCATCACCATATAGATAAACAGCGACATCCATGCAGCCGGCACATGAATAAAAATAATGCGATAACTTTCACCCTGCTGATAATCCGTTGGCGCCACAAACAGACCCAGATACAAACCATACAGTCCGAGTAATAACGCACTGATAGCAAACCACTTTATTAATGGCGCAGACATGCTATAAAAATACTTGGGTGATGAAAAACGTTGTATCCAGTTCCACATAATATCAATTAAATCATAGGGCCAAATCAAATAACGGGCTATTTTATAAAACTTAAAGGTTTAACGCTACCGCGACGCCGTTATGCGTAATGCAACCGAGGTTGCCAACGGTGCCAGCGAAAGCGCCAATGCTAACACAGCAGCTAAAAACAATAATTGCCCTCTTACAGATAAACCATCGGCTGCCACATCCACTGCATTTGCACCAAAAATCAAAATCGGTATATATAATGGCAAGATTATTAATGACAGCAAAACTCCGCCTTGGTTCACTGCTACTGTCAAAGATACGCCAATCGCACCCACTAAACTTAATACCGGCGTGCCCAGTAACAGGCTATAAATCAATACTTCAACCGCCGATGCCGGCAACGACATAAATAAACCCAGTAACGGCGCAATAATAACTAGAGGCAACCCGGTTAATAACCAGTGCGCCAGCACCTTTGCCAGCACCAGAATCATTAATGGATTGGGGCTTAACATCAGCTGATCCAACGAACCGTCTTCATAATCCTGCTTGAATAAACGATCCAGTGACAATAACACAGCCAGTAATGCCGAAACCCAGATTACTCCCGGGGCCATTGCCCGTAGAGCTTCCGACGTTGGTGTCACAGCCAGTGGAAACAGGGTCACTACTAAAACAAAAAAAATCAGCGGATTGGCCAGCTCATGGCGATTACGCAATGCCAGGCGTAAATCACGGATTAATAAGTGATAAAAGGCGTTTAACATCCGTTTATAACCCCTTAACCCGGCCAAGCTGAACGGAAGACATTTCACAATCCAGTTGCATACCATGGTGTGTGGTAAAAATCACACTGCCGCCTGCTGCCCGATGTTCTACTATCATGGATTCCATCAATGCCACACCCTGCACATCCAGCGCAGTTAAAGGTTCATCCAGTATCCATAACTTTGCCCTGGCTAAATCTACAAAGGCCAGCAAAATTCGACGGCGCTGGCCGGAAGATAAGGCCTTACCCGGCACATCTTCGTAGCTGGCCAGTCCGACTTTCGCCAAAACCGCTTCGATGACTGCATCCGTCACCGATAGTGAACGTGTATCCAGCAGCGCGCGCACATTTTCCATCACCGTCAGCTCCGCTTTTATACACGGTAAGTGACCGATATAAACCATGTTGGCATAATAATCTTCCCGGTTTGCCTGAATCATTTCGCCACGCCATAACACCTGACCCGCCTCTGCCAGCCGTAAACCGCAGATTATTCGTAACAGGCTAGTTTTACCGCAACCATTTGAGCCTTCAATCTGCAACACCTCGGCTGCAGCCACTGAAAAGCTTAAATCACTAAACAACAGGCGATCATCACGTACACATTCTAATGACTGAACTTCAAGCATAGACAAAACCGGCATGGCAGTAGTACGCCATTTTCAGGCGGCATTTTTCAGTAATCATATTACTAAACAAACCGCACCGCCTTCGCCTTCCTGGCTCTTTGCAACATACGCCCTACATGGACGTGGGAAGTGCAGAAAATGCATGGAGCAATTTTCAGCCCGTCCATCCATGGACATAACCGCACCGCCTTCCTGGCTCTTTGCGACATACGCCCATCCATGGACATGGAACCGCACCGCCTTCCTGGCTCTTTGCGGAATACCGTCCATCCATGGACATAACCGCACCGCCTTCCTGGCTCTTTGCGGAATACCGTCCATCCATGGACATAAAAAAGGATGACCTAAGCCATCCTTTTCTAAGCAGTCCGTTTCTGTCATGCCTGACACTAAGCTAGAATTTTCCCAGAAATCACTTAAGACTGGCAATATAGTTGGCAACCGCATCCATGTCTTCATCAGACAATTTTTTAACAATTGAACGCATCAGTTCTTTATCATCGTTGCTACGAGCGCCATCTTTAAACGCTTTTAGCTGCGCCAGTGTGTATTCAACATACTGGCCGCCCAACTGTGGATAACCGATACCAGCCATACCGCTACCCGTAGGACCGTGGCATGCCTGACAGGCAGGAATGCCGGTTTGTAAATTACCGCCTTTATAAAGCTCACGGCCTGCGGCCGCTTTTGCTTCATCAAACGTTGCCGCCTGGCTGATGCTTTGCGCCTGGAAATAAGCACCGATATCCGCCGCATCTTCATCCGATACTGCCGCAGACATGCCTAACATAATCGCATTTTGCCGTGTTGTGTTAGCTTTATAGTCTTTAATCTGTTTAACGATATAAGCTTCATTTTGACCGGCAAGTTTTGGATACGTCGCAATCGGACTATTACCGTCAAAACCATGGCAACCGCCACATGCGGCTGACTTAGTCTTGCCTGCCGCCGCATCACCTGCCAATGCAGCTGCTGAGGTTAAAAAAAACAGCGCAATGCCGGCTAAAATTATTTTTTTCATTGTTTGAACTCCAAACATATTAAGCCCTAAAAAGGCAAAAAAGTGGCCAGATTTTACACCACTATCAACATTCCTTCAATATCAGACCTCTCTTATTATTTAATATACCGATATATCTATAACACAGCTAACCAGGGGAAGCTCTGATCAAGTCCAATTGTTTTAGACTTGTTAAAATCGCCCGTATCTTACTCGAAGATCGCGGCAATAGAATAACTATTACCACTCACTTCGAGTAAGATACGAACAATTCTTCCTGCGCCTAAGTCTAATTAACTTAATCAGAGATTCCCCAGGTAAAATACCCGCCAATGAACAAACCAGCAAAAACTCCCGCCATAGACAATCGTTATTATCGCCAGGCACACTTTCTTATCAGCGCAGGCAATGTAAAACAATTTCCCTACAACGGTTACGAAGTCGCCTTTGCCGGACGCTCTAATGCAGGAAAATCCAGCGCTATTAACACCTTATGTGATAACAAAGGCTTAGCTCGCACTAGCAAAACCCCGGGACGCACCCGCCTGGTTAATTTTTTTGAGCTTGACGAGCAACGCCGGCTGGTCGATTTACCCGGTTATGGCTTTGCCAAAGTCCCGCTGGCGATAAAAAATGAATGGGAAAAGCTGATGACGTTATATTTAAGTGAACAACAGGCACTTAACGGCCTGGTCGTCATCATGGATATTCGTCACCCGTTAAACGATTATGACTGGCAAATGCTGAAGTGGTGCCATCATTACCAGTTACCGGCCCACGTATTATTAACTAAAGCTGACAAAATCAAACGCGGTGCACAGCAAAACAGCAAATTACAGACACAAAAACAGCTTAAAGATGCCGGTATTGATGCCAGCGTCCAGACTTTTTCCGCACTGAAAAAAACCGGGCTGGACGAACTTGTGGGTAAACTAAATAGTTGGCTGGAACTAACAAACTAAAGGCGGCTCACCACAGATTAGGGCAGGACGCCCGTAAGTAGGACAACGCAGGAGCGGTTGTCGAGACACAGAGAGCACAAAGGAAACCTTTTTACCTGTTAGTTGCGCCTACGGCGCACACTTATAAAACCTTTTTCTCTGTGTCTCTGTGGTGATAAAGTTTTTGATTTTCTTTTCCAATAAAAAAACCCGGCCAAAAGGCCGGGCAACAAAGGTGGAACCGGATTGGGGATGCCGGTTCCGATGGCCCGCAATGGGGAGGGAGCGGGCCTACGCCGGGCTACAACGTATTCACAAAAAAGCACTTCTGTCATAAACCAGTAAAAGATTAATCGTAATCTTTATAATGATTAAAGACTATGCAGTGAATATGTCAAAAAATTGGCGAAAAAAAACTGGATAACCGACAAACGGTCATGAAAACTCACATGAATACAAAATAAATTCGATATAAATCAACTAGTTAAATATTAAAAGCAACCTTAAAAGGCAAAAAGTTTACGCAAACCATTAATTTGTCAAATCTTTACACTGCTTGCACAAAAATCACTCTGCTCACTGTGCAAATTTAAGCATGTATACCACCAGGTGGAACAGACTCAGTGCGCTTCGTCCCAGTTATTGCCAACACCAATATCAACCACTAGTGGAACGCTCAGTGCAGCAGCCTGCTCCATCTCTACTCTGAGTAAATTAGCCAATGCTTCAACATCTTTTGTCCGCACTTCGACCACCAGCTCATCGTGCACCTGCATAACAACTTTTGCCTCAACATTACTGACCGCCAGGGCATGGTCAACGGCGATCATGGCGCGCTTGATGATATCCGCCGCCGTTCCCTGCATCGGCGCGTTGATCGCGGTGCGTTCGGCATACTGTCTACGCTGCCCATTTCTCGAGTTAATCTCTGGTAAATATAAACGCCTGCCATAAACGGTTTCAACATAACCCCTGTCATGCGCCTGTTCGCGGGTTTTATCCATATACGCCTTCACTCCAGGGTATCGTGCAAAATAAACATCGATATAATCCTGTGCTTCATAACGGCCGATATTTAACTGCTTTGCCAGTCCAAAAGCTGACATGCCATATATCAGACCAAAGTTAATGGCTTTAGCCGCCCGGCGCTGCTCGTTTTCCACCTCATCAAGTGGTACGCCGAACACTTCAGCGGCGGTCGCACGATGCACATCAATGCCTTCAGAGAAAGCTTTTAGCAAGCTCTCATCTTGCGATAAATGCGCCATGATGCGCAGCTCAACCTGTGAATAATCCGCAGCCATCATCTTATATCCATTCGGCGCAACAAAAGCCTGACGAATCCGTCGTCCTTCCTCACTACGAATAGGAATATTCTGCAAATTTGGGTCTGTCGAAGACAACCTACCAGTAGCAGCAACGGTCTGATTATAGGATGTGTGTACCCGCCCGGTTTTTTCATTAATCTGCAACGGTAACTTATCGGTATAGGTCGATTTCAACTTGCTTAAGCTGCGGTGCTCGAGCAGCAGCTTTGGCAAGGCATAATCTGCAGCCAGTTCCTGCAGCACGTCTTCTGCCGTCGAGTACTGACCTGTTTTGGTTTTTTTTGATGAAGGTATAGCAAGTTTTTCAAACAGGATCATACTCAGTTGTTTAGGCGATGCCAGGTTAAAAGTTTCACCCGCTTCTTCATAAGCCTGTAACTCGACCTCTTTCATGCGTTTTGCCAGCTGTTTGCTCTGCGCCCCAAGCATGATCACATCGATTTTCACTCCGTTACGTTCAATGTTGAGCAGCACACTAAGTAGCGGTAATTCAATGTCCAGATAAACACTTTTCAGAGCGGGTTCTTTTTCAAGCTCAGCATGTAAATTCTGGTGAAGCTGCAGAGTAATGTCAGCATCTTCAGCTGCATAAGGCCCGGCCAGCTCCAGGTCGACCTGGTTAAAAGTCAGCTGTTTCGCACCTTTGCCGGCAATATCTTCAAAGTGTATGGTGCTGCGTCCTAATAACCGCAATGCCATATCATCCATGTTGTGGCGCTGGGTGGAATCCAGCACATATGATTCCAGCATGGTGTCCTGTGTTATACCCTTTAAGCTTATGCCATGATTAGCTAATACGTGGGCATCATATTTCAGGTTCTGACCGATCTTGTGTTTGCCTGCATCTTCCAGTAATGGCTTTAAAGCACCCAGTACATCCTGCTCACTCAGTTGCTCAGGAGCATCCATGTAATTATGTGCAAACGGCACGTAAGCGGCCTCGCCCACTTCGACAGCGAAAGACACACCAACAATACGGGCTTTCATGTAATCCAGGCTGGTGGTTTCTGTATCAAAGGCAAACTGATCGGCAGCCTTAAGCTGTCTTTAACCAGCGATCAAAAGAAGGTTTATCCAGCACGGTTTCATAGTTAACTTCGGGCAACACCTTTGCTGTTGGAGCATCTGCCACTGTAGAATCATTTGCAGAGTAGTGGCGCAAGGATGCACCGTTTACGGACCTAAGGATGGACAAATTCGACAACCAGGTTTTAAATTCCAGCTCGGTATACAGTTGTTTGAGCTTATCCGTTTTTGCCGGCCGCATGGCCAGATCTGAAATGCCATGCTCAAGTTCCACATCACATTTTATCGTGGTTAGCTCTCTGGACAGCGGCAACAGATGCAGGTTGTCGCGTAAACTTTCGCCCACCTTGCCCTTAATCTCATCAGCGTGTGTTACCAGATTATCCAGTGTTTTATACTTTTTTAACCATTTTGCTGCGGTTTTAGGTCCCACTTTAGGCACCCCGGGAATGTTATCCGAGGTATCACCTGTCAATGCCAGATAATCAACTATTGCACTCGGCGGCACATCAAATTTATTCATCACGCCGGCTTCATCCATCACCAGGTTGTTCATGGTATTAATTAATGTCACGTGCGGATTTACCAGTTGCGCCAGGTCTTTATCACCAGTTGAGATCAGGGTGTCGATTTTTTGCTCGGTGGCCTGTCTGGCGTAAGTACCGATAACATCATCCGCCTCAACACCGGGAACGATAATCATGGGAAAACCCAGTGCCTCTACCAGTTCGTGTAACGGCGCAATCTGGCCCCTTAGATCATCTGGCATTGGCGGGCGGTTTGCCTTGTACGCCTTATATAAGTCATTGCGAAAGGTATCGCCTTTGGCATCAAAAACCACTGCGATTTTCTCGGGTTTATATTCTGCCACCAGTTTATTGAGCATATTTATCACCCCATATACCGCACCCGTGGGCTGCCCTTTACTGTTGGTTAAAGGCGGTAATGCGTGAAATGCGCGAAATAAATAAGACGAGCCATCAACAAGAACAAGTAGCGGTTTTTTATCTGACATTGTATGTGAGCACTCAATTGACTGATTATTTTAGACTGGTGATTATCGCAAACAGCGAGGGGCTTTAATAGCCATGTTTGTAATTCTCTTTTCCGCACTAAAATGTCGGGAGCATTTTAAATATACGTAAGTGCAGCCCGAAGAGCGTAGCGCAGGAAAGCGCGTAGTAAATACACGCAAATGCTATAAACCTCGCTTTTATTTACGTTTATTGCGTTCATTTGCGGACTAACATTTTTTAAATCGCGGATATACGCTAAAATCACCTTCAACTAAAACCGCCACCCACTAATTCACACCCTGAATTTTTTATGTCTGTATATACAATCATCGAAGAGAACGAACTCAAAAGCTTTCTCTCAAATTATGACGTCGGCGAACTGCTGGACTATCAGGGCATCAGCGACGGTATCGAAAACACCAACTACTTTGTAAATTCAACATCTGGTCGATTCGTATTAACCATTTTTGAGCAGCACGGTTTTGAGGAAATGCAATATTACCTTAACTTAATGCACCACCTGGCTGACCATCAGGTACCCAGCGCGAACCCGGTTGCAGATAAACAGGGTAATTACCTAAGCCAATTTAAAAATAAACCTATCGCCTTAGTTGAACGCTTAAACGGTGGCAGCATTACCAAAACCACCGTCAACCATTGTCAGCAGCTCGGCATAGCAATGGGAAAAATGCATACTGCCGGATTAAGTTTTAAAACCCGGCAAAACAATCCGCGTGGACCAGCCTGGTGCCAGCAAACAGCACTTAAAGTCATGCAAAAACTCACCGATAGTGAACGTAAAATACTTGATGAAGAAGTTCATTTTCAAAAGGAAAAGCGTCATGCTGACTTACCACGCGGCGTTATTCACGCAGATTTATTTCGTGATAACGCCCTATGGGACAGTTCGGGTGATGGTCAAAAAGGTAGAGAAAAGTTCAGCGGCATCATCGATTTTTATTATTCCTGTGATGATATTTTATTGTACGACCTCGCTGTCGCCGCAAATGACTGGTGCATTAATGAAGATTTCAGTTTGAATGAAGAAAAAGTCGTCGCGCTGCTAAACAACTACAACGCTTTCAGGCCACTTGCTGGCAATGAACAGCAATACTGGCCCGCGATGTTACGCGCTGGCGCCTTGCGTTTCTGGTTATCACGTTTATACGATAAACATTTTCCGCGTGCTGGCGAACTGGTACATACAAAAAATCCGGACGAATTTAAAGCTATACTGGTAGACCGAATTAAAGACAATGATAGTTACTTTAATTACTGGCCCGAACAATAAACAGCATGTTCAGTAAAATACTGGCAAACACAGAAGCCTTCATCGACTGGAGCGGGCGCACTGTTTCCTGGCTAAGCTTACTTTTGGTTCTCGTTACTTTTATTATTGTTATATTACGTTATATTTTTGATAGTGGCTCTATCGCATTACAGGAAACCACAAGCTACTTGCACGCAACCGTTTTTCTTGTCGGCATGGCCTATACCATGCAACAGGACGCACATGTACGCGTCGATATCTTCTACTCTCGATGCTCTAAACAAACAAAGGCATGGATAGACCTGTTTGGTGCTTTATTTTTACTATTACCATTTATGTTATTTGTTACCTGGATTAGCTGGTCATATATTGTTGACAGCTGGTCGGTGCTGGAAGGCTCCCGTGAGGCCGGCGGACTGCCAGGCGTGTTTCTATTAAAAAGCTTAATTCTGGTTATGACGTTTTTACTGTGCCTACAAACCTGCACACAAATTGCGCGTAATATACAAACCATCTTAAGCACTGGCACCCGCAGTAACAGGAGCGACAACTAATGGAATATATGTCACTCTATCTTTTTCTCACCGTTTTTATTTTATTACTAATCGGTTACCCGGTTGCATTCACTTTAGCGGGCACCGCCTTAATGTTTACCGTTTTCGGCGAAATGACCGGCACGTTTGATCCGGCCTTTTTAGAAGCCCTGCCCAATCGTTTATACGGCATTATTGGCAATCAAATTTTAATGGCTGTGCCGTTGTTTGTTTTTATGGGCGTTATGCTGGAACGTTCAAAAATTGCCGATGAATTACTAACCACAATGTCACGGTTGTTTGGTCGCTTACGTGGCGGCCTTGCTATCTCCGTTGTTCTGGTCGGCATGTTACTCGCAGCAAGCACAGGCATTGTTGGCGCAACCGTTGTTACTATGGGACTTTTATCTTTACCCACCATGTTAAAACAGGGTTATGATCCTAAAATTTCAACCGGACTGATATGTGCGTCTGGTACTCTCGGCCAAATCATTCCGCCTTCTATCGTGCTGGTTCTACTTGGTGATGTGCTATCCAATGCCTATCAACAGGCACAACTTGATATGGGAATATTCTCGCCCGAAACAATTTCTGTTAGCGATTTATTTATTGGCGCATTAATTCCGGGTTTATTACTGGTTACTTTTTATATTATCTATATAACCGGTCTCGCTTTTTTTAATAAACAGGCCATGCCAGCAGCAAGTGCAAATAATGTCAGCAGCACAAACGATGAATCACCATTATTACATGATGTTATTAAAAGCCTGATCCCGCCATTAGTATTAATACTGGCGGTACTAGGATCTATCATCAGTGGTTTTGCCACACCAACCGAAGCGGCTGCCATCGGCGCAGTGGGTGCTATGGCTCTTGCTGCTTCAAAAGAAATGTTATCCCTTAAAACATTACAGGAAGTAGTTCGCAGTACCACACGTGTTAGCTGCATGGTATTTATGATATTAATTGGTGCCGCATTATTCTCCCTGGTTTTTCGCGGCTTCGAAGGAGATGCACTTATACAGGAACTGCTCGGCGATTTAGACGGTGGAAAATATCACGCTCTTTTTATTGTGATGTTAGTGATGTTCCTGTTAGGCTTTGTTCTTGATTTCATCGAAATCACTTTTGTGATTGTACCTATTGTTGGCCCGATATTACTGACTATGGGTATCGACCCGGTCTGGCTAGGTATACTGATTGCTATTAATTTACAAACATCATTCCTTACACCGCCTTTTGGTTTTGCCCTGTTTTATTTACGCGGTGTCGCACGAGCGACAATAAAAACCACGGTAATTATTCAGGGGGTAATGCCTTTTATAATACAGCAGCGGCTGTCATGCAATCATTGCGAACGGCCTGAGCTTGCAACATGGCTGCCGGCACAACTTGGCTAGATTACAACTGGATTAAATTTCAACCTGGTTAAAATAAATATCTTAAACAAACGATACCACGACAGTTATATTGACCGCTCTATCATTCTTTCTATAACATAGTCATAAACAAATATTCTATGGAAACCAAAACACTCTATTTCGTACAGCACGGCCTGGCCCTTAGCAAGGAAACAGATCCGGAGTGTCCGTTATCAGATGCCGGGATCACACAGACGACAGCCATCGCCCGGCATCTCGGCCGCATACTACTCGTTTGAATATTTATCACAGCGACAAACTGCGCGCCCGGCAAACCGCTGAGATTCTGGCAACAGCTTTCTGTGTACCACCACAGAATGTAAAACAGCATCCCCACCTGTCGCCCAATGATGACATCCAGTTGCTGATACCGTCACTTCAAGATGAAACACTCTATGTTGGTCACTTACCACAGCTTGATAAACTATGCAGTTACCTGCTCACCGGCCAGGAAGATACCGGTATTATTCGATTTCAAAACAGTGCTATTATTTGCTTACAAAGAAGCAGACCAATTACTCTATACAGTCGTATTTCGATCCGGCCCTGATAATAAAATAATCTACTGCCGCAAAAAACCCTTGCATAGCAGGGCATTTTTATAATGAATTTTTTTCGTACCGCTAATTTAACCCGGATATTTCACAGGAACGCTGCTAATCTTGCTTAACACTATGATTATTATAATAAATATCAGTATATTAGAGAAGTGCACTATGTACCTGATAACGCTCGGCACACCGCTTCGCTGCTCCTGCATTGCCCTACTACCTGCCATCCATGGCAGTATATGCAGTTTTTGGAAAATATCCGGGTTAAGTTCTTCGGCGCGCAATACCTGCAAGACCTAATAATCCAGACCCGAATAACCATGCAGCAGCTGGAACAGGTACAACAGCAGTACTCACCGTCATAGAGTACGG
>CAVWXQ010000001.1:0-73003 GCA_963759005.1 uncultured Gammaproteobacteria bacterium | reverse complement strand
TTTCCGTAACTAATAATAAAATCTTTTTTATCCAGTGTCTGGCTGAGGCCGCGTGGGTTTTCGAAACCATAGGCTTTTATAATTTTTTTATCTTTTATTGACCAGAAGGTGAGTAAGTTAGCTTGCGGGTGGGTGATTGCGGCAATAGTTTGTTGTTGATTGATTTCTATACTAAGTGCTTCACCGGTCATGCGTTTGATGACTACATCAGGCTCAGTCATGGTAGTAACATGCTTTCATTTTGCCTGCGGATACTGACGCCACCAGAAAGACCTGTACTTTGTGAATCAACGGGTGCGGATGCAATGATTAAATCATTATCATCGTGATTTTAAAATGCCCGCAGTTTAAACTGTTCTGATATAAGCCATCGTTTTCAAGTTTAATCCGTTCGATTAATTTTTCTGTATTTAGAGTCTATACTGACCAGTGATGGTTGATGAAACCTGATTCTAGATTTTCCCGTGTTACTAACTGTCAACACATTATCTTTGATTAGTTGACAGTCATGCGGTGACAGGCCAAGCGTTGGTAATTGTTTGACTGTTTCAAGTGTCTTGCTATCACGAATGCTAATACTTCCCTGTTTATTATTTAGCTCACTTTCTATACAGTAAATTTTTATTCCATCCTGACTAAAGACTGCATGGCCGGAAAAAGTCCGGTTTTCTGTGCTGTGAAACGTTCGGCCAACTGTTTGTGTTTGTAAATCTATTTCACATGCGTTTTTGCCATTTTTTTCGAAACAAAAAACACGGTATTTATTAGTAGGGTCAATGAGGATGTCGTGAGGAAGAAAAGGTGTTTCGATTATTCTTTTTTCTTTTTGTGTGAGATTGATTATTAGCAGTGCGTTTTGTGTTGAGTTGCCGTCAGTATAGCTGCCTCCAGAAAGTAAAATGTCTTCATCCGGATTAAAAAACTTTTTGTGCGTACAGGCAGTTAAATGACCAGATATCAAACTGACAGAAAATAATTTTAGAAATAACCGGCGAGGAATATTGTGGCGCGGGATGCTGTGATTTTTGGCCATATTTCTTCTCAATACATAACAAGTCGAGAAATAGCTTAACAGATGTTTTAGCATTTGGCCGATTTCGCATAAAGCGCTTCAACCAATAGCACTCGATAATACTGAAGCTGTATAATGTCCCAATATTGAATACCCTGGAGAATAGTGTGCAGTCTGGTCCTAGAGAAATTGTAACCCCATTTCGTCCAATTCCACTTGATGTGCCCGAAGGTATGGCGCCGAATGAGTTTTTTAACAGCACTGAAAATTTAAATGATCTGTCCAATAACAATGGCCTGTTAAGAAACCCGGAAGATTTATTATTATATCGAAAAGCTTTGGGCCATAGTAACGAGTTTGATACCTCGATTATTTATAACACGTCTAAATCGATACTCGATCCACTAGGCAGGCCGGTACGTCGTACACAGGTTCCAGAGACAAACAAAAAAATCCTGGAACCGTATGAATCAGATCATTATTGATTTTATGGTTGAACAATACCCTGATCCAGAAGAAGCATTGATACTGGCAGGTGAAGCCAGTCTGGATGCCACCTGGCCTTTAACGTCTCCTGGCGTGCCCAGTATCCGTATGTTGCATAACCATTTTATTGTGTTTAATAAAAAAGAGTTACGTGAGGCAGCGTTTGCCGATTCAGCTAACCCTAACCTGACCGATGGGGGTCAACACAGTTTATTTCAGGCGTATATGCGTGATGTTTACAGCGATTTTTTCTCATCGCTGGACTTTACGATTTTGAAGCAAACCAGCAAAGGCTCATCAAAAATTGAATTAACAGGTTATCCGCAGGGTTTACCGAGCTGGAAAGTTCAGGGTGGAGTTGATGCGCTAAAAGATATTCGTTTCTGGCAGGAGTACGATCAGATTTTGATGGGGTTTATTGATTTTTACCGTGCTTTTTTTACCCAGGTATCGACACGTAATGCGCCGGTGCCGGAAGGCTCTTATTTTCCAGAGCAAATTGAAAGTATTCTGCTGTTTAATAACGACTTTAAGGCGTCAGCGAAAAAGGTAAGAGATCAATGCATTACCGATGCAAAATACGCCAATGCTATTCGTTGGCAACCTGCTTTCAAACAGCTGATTTACCGAAATGATGAAGGTGATTTAATTGTAACCATCAGCCAGAACTCTATTGGTAATGCAATTACCGAATTACTGGGTGTGGTGGTTAAACGTGTTCCTGATGCAGAAGCGTATGAAAAGGCAGAGCCGGCACTAATAGAGAAGTTACTGGAGGTCAGGAATCGCCTGATAAAGGCAGACCTGGGTGATGCCATAGAAACGCCTTACTGGTCAGCATGAAACAATGGGCATTAAAAACATAAAATTTCACCACAGAGACGCAGAGGGCACGGAGCTTTACTTTGTTAATTGCGCCTGCGGCGCAGTTAACAAATAAAGCCTGTCTCTCCGTGACCTCTGTGGTGAAAATCTTTATCTTGTTTTTTAACTAACACTGATGAGCTTCTAAATTAATACAGTTAAATCCACTATAATCTATAAACAATGAATAATATAAAACATACAGCGCTTGCCGGATACGGTTGCGAAAACGTCGAGATGCGCGGTTTTGTGAGTCTGATGGACTTATATGAAAACAACTACCTGCGCATACGCAGGTTGATCCCTGATTTGTCTAAACTGCCTGACAGGGCCGTATCACGTTTGCCGGGATGTTTAAGTTTGCATATAAGCATACTGGAGCGCACAAAATTCACCACGACATTATGTTTAACCTATTGTTTTGAGGAGGGTGGACGCGGTATGGAAGAGCCTGCTTTAACCATTCGCGTATACCATGATGCCAGTCAGGTCGAAGTACTTACCGGTCATCTTCGACATGGGCAACAACGATTTGATCATATTCCGGAGAAAGCGATAAAAATAAAATGGAAGCTCAATCGTTTTTTATATAAGTGGCTGGGGTACTGCCTCTATCTGGGTCATGCCTTTCCGTCGTCAGACACCAGACCTGCAATGGTTAGTCCGGTTGCCAAGCTGATTGCCCATTTATAAGCCGGGTTCTCGGTCTTCAAGCGGCAGGCATTGGTGACATAGGATGATTCATAAATACCAGTTAGCGCGTACTATTTGCTTACCTGTAACTCATTTCGACTCAGTTTCATAACTCAGCATTGAATCTTTTGATAAAAAAACACTATATTAGTATTTACTAATATTTTATATTTCTTTTATTGTTCCGGACGAGATTATGCTCAATTTAAAACTTAAACAGTTTAATCGGCGATATAGTGTCTAACTGGCTGTTTTGTAACATTATTTTTATAATTGTACCATTGGCATTAGCACCGTTTTTGTACGCAGAGGAAGCAGGCAGTCATCTTGAAATGGCTAAAGTTACCAGGCAGACACTCAGTCGAGAATTTCGTTTAGATGGTGAGGTTGAAGCGATCAATAAAGCGACTGTCTCAGCCCAGACTGGTGGCACTATTAAGGAAATAGTAGTTGATGTTGATGATTATGTTGAAAAAGGCGCTGTCATCATTCGTTTAAACGATATTTCGCAAAAAGCGCAATTGAAAAAAGCGCTGGCAGGTGAGAGCGAAGCGATATCTAACCTGTCGCAGGCCGAAGAAGAATTCAAGCGGATTAAAGATATTTACGCCAAGAAAGTGGTGTCCAAATCAAAAATGGATGAAGCGACACATGCTCTTGCTGCTGCTAAGGCACGACTGCAGTCAGCGCGGGCAAGCCTGGAAGAAGCGCAGGAACAGTTATCCTATACAAAAGTGACCGCACCCTACAGCGGCATCGTTACCGAACGCCATGTTGAAGTCGGAGAAACTGTGCAGACAGGTGCGAAGTTAATAACCGGCGTTTCGCTGGATAAACTCAGGGTGAATGTGGATGTGCCGCAGAGTTTGATTAATAAAATTCGTATTTATGGTAAAGCCTTTGTTTACACCGATGCTGCTTTAGGTACAGGAGACGAGCAGGTTCAGGTGCGAAGTTGAAAAAATTACGGTTTTTCCTATTGCTGATCGCACTTCAAATACCTTTAAAGTCAGGCTGGATTTGCCTGAAGGAATAGAGGGATTATTCCCTGGTATGTTTGTTAAAGTCTCTCTGGTTACCGGTGAAAAACAGGTGTTAATGGTGCCTGTACAAAGTGCTGTTTATCGTTCTGAAGTTACCGCGATTTATGTGATTGCTGAAGATGGAACGGTTAATTTTAGACATGTACGTCTGGGTAGCAAAGGTAAAACTTTTTTGGCCGTATTATCAGGGCTTGTTGAAGGTGAACAAGTTGCACTGGACCCGATACAGGCAGGCATCGTAGCCATGCAGCAACGCAGTAAACAGGCTGCAGGCAGCTCTTCTGAAGGAAGTGCTGATGAATAAGCTTGGTATTTCCGGCAATACCGCTAAATATTTTTTAACCACACAAATTACTCCATTACTTGCACTGGTTGGTGTGTTGCTGGGGTTATTTGCGGTGATGATTACACCGCGTGAAGAAGACCCGCAGATTAATGTGACCTTCGCCAATGTATTTATTCCCTTTCCTGGTGCGACGGCTTCAGAAGTAGAGAGTCTGGTGGCGACACCGGCCGAGCAGGTGATTTCAGAAATCAAGGTATTGATCACGTTTATTCGACATCGACGCCGGGCATGGCGGTGCTTACCGTGCAGTTTCTGGTTGGCGAGAATCGTACCGATGCGATTGTTCGACTGTATAACAAGCTATATTCCAATCAGGACTGGTTGCCGGCGAACCTCGGCGTTGGCCAGCCCATCGTTAAACCCAAGGGTATTGATGATGTGCCGATTATTGCTGCCACACTATGGTCGAAAAACAGTACTATCGGCGCCGATGAATTAAGCAGGGTTGCGCATGCACTGGAGACGGAGTTAAAACGCATCGACGGTACCCGTGATATTTACACCATTGGCAGTCCGACACGTGTTATGCACGTGGTTCTCGATCCCCAGGCCTTATCCGGTTACAACATAGATATTAATGACCTGGGTAACGCGCTGCGTTCAGCAAATACTGCGCGAAACGGTTTGACAGTGACAGCGGACAACCGTGAAATTTTACTGCAGGCGGGCACTTTTCTTACTTCATCAGAAGAAATTGCAGAACTGATAGTCGGTGTGTTTGATGGTAAAACGGTGTATTTACAGGATGTGGCAAGTATCGACTACGGTGTGGATTCACCTTCACAGTATGTTTCTATTGCTTCCGGCAAAGGTGCAGTAGCATCCACTATGGTTAATAATCTGCAGCCTGCGGTAACGCTGGCTATTGCAAAAAAGCCGGGCACCAATGCCGTGGATATTGCCAACCAGGTAATTAAAAGACTCGATCAATTAAAAGGTACTTTCATTCCTGATGATGTTGAGGTCAGCATTACACGAAATTATGGTGTGACTGCACAGGACAAATCTGAAAAACTCATACAGAAATTAATCATAGAAACCATAGCGGTGATATTGCTGGTGATGTGGGCGCTGGGCTGGCGTGAAGGTTTGATTGTCGGTGCAGCGGTTGCGGTCACTTTATTGATTACCTTGTTTGCCTCCTGGATTTATGGTTTTACGCTTAACCGTGTTTCATTATTTGCGCTGATATTCTCCATTGGTATTCTGGTCGATGATGCGATTGTGGTGGTGGAAAATATTCATCGACATATGGCGATGGGTAAACGAAAACTCACAGAGTTGATTCCGATTGCCGTTGATGAAGTAGGTGGCCCGACCATATTGGCAACATTCACTGTAATAGCAGCCTTGTTACCGATGGCATTTGTTTCTGGATTGATGGGGCCTTACATGAGTCCGATTCCAATTAATGCCAGCATGGGCATGCTGGCATCACTGGTAGTTGCGTTTGTTTTCACGCCCTGGTTAACCAATATTATGTTAGCAAAAAACGCATTGTTTCATGCTGTTTCTGAAAATCATTCTGAGCAGGAACCTGCGGTTGCAAGATTCTTCACTCGTATCATGAGTCCATTTCTTGGTGGTGCCAAAGGCAACCGTAATCGTTGGTTACTGCTTGGCTCGATAATGCTGTTAATTGGCGCGGCTATTTCGCTGGTTGTGGTGCAGCTGGTGGTATTGAAAATGTTGCCGTTCGATAACAAAGGTGAGTTTCAGGTGGTACTGGATATGCCAGAAGGCAGCAGTCTTGAACAGACCAGTCGCGTCTTAAACGAAATGGGACAATACATTGGTAATCTTGATGAAGTGATCGATTATGAAATTTATGCCGGTACCGCCGCACCGATTAGCTTCAATGGACTGGTGCGTCAGTATTATCTGCGTGAAAGTTTCAATGTCGGCGATATTCAGGTCAACCTGGTTGATAAACATCATCGTGATCGCAAAAGTCACGAAATCGCGTTATCTGTACGTCAGCCATTGCAAGACATAGCAAGGCAATATAATGGCAATGTGAAAATTGTCGAGGTACCGCCGGGTCCACCCGTGCAGTCACCCATCGTGGCAGAAGTATACGGTCTGGATTACACAGGACAGATTCAGCAGGCCAAACAACTACGTGAAGTATTTGAAAGCACCGACAATATCGTTGATGTTGATGACAGCGTGGAGTACCCGGCAGAAAAACTGACGATTGTTATCGATCGCCAGCGAGCTGCCAGACTGGGTGTGTCTCAGCAGGTGATTGGCGAAGCGCTGACCACGGTTTTAAATGGTTCAGATGTGACTTATTTACATGGTAAGAACCTCAAGTATGCTGTGCCTGTACGTGTCGAGTTTGCCGATGCCGATAAAGCCGATATCGAGCAGGTGCTGGCTTTGCAGGTACGCTCAGTGAGTGGCGCGTTGGTGCCGTTAACCGAACTGGTTGAAATCAAACAGGGCGAACGTGAAAAAAATATCTACCATAAAGACCTGTTACCCGTAGTATATGTCACTGCTGACCTGGCAGGTGATCTGGATAGCCCGCTTTATGGTATGTTTGATATTTCAGGAAAATTAAAAGATCAGGACGGTTTAGAACAGTGGTATACGAAACAACCTGATAATCCCTATGAGTACAGTTTGAAATGGGATGGTGAATGGCAGGTAACTTACGAAACCTTCCGTGACATGGGCGCGGCTTATGCCGTGGGTCTGTTGATGATTTATCTACTGGTGGTGGCGCAGTTCCAGTCTTACAAAATACCGTTAGTGATTATGGCACCGATACCGTTGACTATCATTGGCATTCTTCCTGGCCACGCCATGCTTAATGCACAATTTACCGCGACCTCAATGATCGGCATGATTGCGCTCGCCGGCATTATTGTGCGTAATTCTATTTTGCTGGTGGATTTTATTAATCAGCAGGTGCGCGAAGGCATGGAGTTTCAGCGAGCGGTAATTAATTCAGCCGCCGTACGAGCTAAACCGATAGTGTTAACCGGCATTGCTGCGATGATTGGTGGTTTCTTTATTATAGATGACCCGATTTTCGGCGGTTTGGCGATATCACTGATTTTCGGATTACTGGTTTCCACCATATTGACGTTAGTCGTGATTCCCGTTGTTTATTATGCCGTGATGCATAAAAAACTTCATTTGTTAGTGGAGTAGCAGGTCTCGTGCTGTGCTGTTTTCGGTGTTGCGGTAAAGCTCAGTAAATTATTCTTTTATCACTAAGAAACAGGGGGAAATAGGCTGCCCTCAACGCAGTGAAATGTGCTAACATCGCGTGTTTACTAAGACGCATTTTAATGCGCTATTTTTTTGCCAGAAACACGACCTCAAATAAGGTCTCATTAGGGCAGAAAGAAACCCTAATTGGAACCTGGTACACGTCTCTAAATGACTGAATTTGCGAAAGAAATATCCCCGGTAAATCTCGAAGACGAAATGCGCCAGTCCTATCTGGATTACGCTATGAGCGTGATTGTCGGGCGCGCCTTGCCCGATGTTAGAGATGGCCTTAAACCGGTACATCGTCGTGTGCTTTATGCGATGAGTGTACTGGGCAATGACTACAACAAACCTTATAAAAAATCAGCGCGTGTGGTTGGTGATGTTATCGGTAAATATCACCCGCATGGTGATACCGCTGTTTATGACACTATCGTGCGTATGGCGCAGCCATTTTCGTTACGATATATGCTGGTTGATGGTCAGGGTAACTTTGGTTCGGTTGATGGTGACGCACCGGCGGCCATGCGTTACACCGAAGTGCGCATGTCAAAAATTGCCCATGAATTACTTGCCGATTTAGATAAAGAAACCGTTGATTTTGCTGAGAACTATGATGGTTCTGAATCAGAGCCAGTGGTTATGCCAACCCGTGTACCGAATATGCTGATTAATGGTTCTACTGGTATTGCGGTAGGTATGGCGACCAATATGCCACCTCATAACCTTGGTGAAGTGATTAGCGCCTGTCTGGCGCTGATTAACAATCCAGAGTTATCCATTGATGAGTTGATGGAGCACATCCCGGCACCTGATTTACCGACTGCGGCATTTATTAACGGTGTTAAGGGTATTCATCAGGCATACAAAACAGGTCGTGGACGCATGATTATGCGATCTCGCGCTGAAATAATTGAAGATGATAAAGGCAGGCAGTCCATTATTGTTAATGAACTTCCTTACCAGGTTAATAAGGCACGATTGATTGAACGTATTGCCGAGCTGGTGAAAGAGAAACGCATCGAAGGTATCTCTGCCTTGCGTGACGAGTCGGATAAAGACGGCATGCGTATTGTGGTTGAAGTAAAACGCGGTGAAGCCGGTGACGTTCTGCTTAACAATTTATTTTCTCAGACAGCCATGCAGTGTTCGTTCGGGATCAATATGGTGGCGCTGGTTGAAGGTCAGCCGCAGTTATTGAATCTGAAACAGATCCTGGAGGCTTTTTTACGTCATCGTCGTGAAGTTGTAACGCGTCGTACGATTTTTGAACTGCGCAAGGCCCGCGCACGTGCACATGTGTTGGAAGGCCTGGCTTTAGCGCTGGCCAATATCGATGAAATCATCGATATGATCAAAAAGTCAGCCAATCCTGCTGAGGCAAAAGCCGGTCTGGTGCAAAAAATATGGCCAGCTGGAATGGTTGTAGACATGGTGTCTCGTGCTACCACAGATGCCGATCCTGCTGCCTCACGGCCTGATGATTTAGATCCGCAATATGGTCTGAAAGACGATGGTTATCATCTTTCAGAAGTGCAGGCGCAGGCCATACTTGACTTGAAACTGCATCGTTTGACTGGGCTTGAGCAAGATAAAATTGTTAATGAATTCCAGCAGATACTGGACATTATTAAAGCTTTGATTGAAATACTTTCCAACCCTGAACGTTTGCTTGAAGTGATCCGTGAAGAGCTGGAAGAAATTAAACATAACTATGCGGATGAGCGTCGCAGTGAGATCATGGCAGACGAGCTTGATTTCAACATGGAAGACCTTATTACCGAGGAAGATGTTGTGGTTACCTTCTCACATGACGGTTATGCAAAGTCACAGCAGCTGGACGTTTATAATACGCAGCGTCGTGGCGGTCGCGGTAAATCAGCCACAGCAATGAAAACAGAAGATTTCATTGATAAGTTATTTATTGCCAATACGCACGATACCCTGCTTTGTTTCTCCAGTCGTGGAAAAGTGTACTGGTTAAAAGTGTACCAGTTGCCAATGGCCGGGCGTGGTTCACGTGGCAAACCGATTATTAACCTGCTGCCTCTGGAAGAGGGGGAGCGCATTAATGCTGTGATGCCGATTCGTGAGTACGATGATAATCGCTTTGTTTTTATGGCAACCAGTTCGGGCACGGTGAAGAAAACCGCATTGTCCAACTTCTCCCGGCCACGTGCTTCCGGCATTAAAGCGATTGAGTTGCGTGAAAATGACAGGCTGGTTGATGTCGTTATTACCGAGGGTAGTGATCATATTATGTTGTTTGCTGATTCAGGCAAGTCTGTTCGTTTTTCAGAAACCGATGTGCGCTCTATGGGCAGAACAGCGGGTGGTGTGCGTGGTATCCGCATAACCGAGGATCAGGAAGTCATCGCTATGATTAAGGTTGAAGAAGGCGGTTCAGTTTTGACTGCTACTGAAAATGGCTACGGCAAACGCACAAATGTCGATGATTACCCAATGAAAGGTCGTGGTGGTCAAGGTGTGATATCCATCAAAACAAACCAACGTAACGGCAGAATAGTCGGTGCAGTTCAGGTTCAGAATGATGATGAAATCATGTTGATCACGGATAATGGCACACTGGTACGTATTGCGGTTGCCGAGGTCAGTGAAATGGGTCGTAATACCCAGGGCGTGCGTCTGATTCGCCTGACCAGGGGCGAGAAACTGGTCGAAATCGCACAGATAAAAGCGCTGGTTAGCGATGCAGTCGATAGTCAGGAAAATGCCCAGGAAAAACCGTCAGAAGAATAGGTAAAACACTTAAAAATCAATTATTTATTTAATGTGTTTAATCTAGTTTATAATTACAATCCGATTAAAATTTCTTAACTAAATTCATTATGAGCAGAGTATATAATTTCAGCGCTGGCCCGGCCGCGCTACCAGTGGAAGTATTAATGCAGGCGCAGGCGGAAATGCTGGACTGGAATGGTTCAGGCATGTCTGTTATGGAAATGAGTCACCGCGGTAAAGACTATATGTCTATTGCTGCGAAAGCAGAAGCTGATTTGCGTCAGTTGATGACCATTCCAGATAATTACAAAGTATTGTTTGTGCAAGGTGGCGCCAGTAGTCAGTTTGCCATGGTGCCGATCAACTTGCTCAACGGTAAGAAAACCGCTGATTATTTATTAACCGGACAATGGTCTAAAAAAGCCGTCGCTGAAGCAAAACGTTTCTGTGATGTTAATCTGGTTGCCGATACAACAGACAGTAAATTTACCACGGTGCCGGATGAGGCCAGTCTTAACTTTAACCCTGATGCGGCTTATGTACATTACACACCTAATGAAACCATAGTTGGTGTGGAGTTCCCTTATATTCCTGATACCGGCGATGTGCCCCTGGTAGCTGATATGTCATCAACCATATTATCGCGACAGATCGATGTTGCTAAATTTGGTGTTATCTATGCGGGTGCGCAGAAAAATATTGGTCCAGCGGGGTTAACTATCGTTATCATCCGTGAAGATTTGATTGGAACTGCTGATTCGAACATGCCAGTTATGTTTGATTATAAAACGTTTGCTGATAACGAATCGATGTACAATACTCCGCCGACCTACAGCTGGTATGTTGCTGGACTGGTTTTTGCCTGGGGATTAAAACGCGGTGGTATGTCGGCAATAGAAACCACTAATCAACGTAAAGCTGAAAAACTTTATCAGACCATTGATGACTCAACGTTTTACAGCAACCCTGTTGAAAAGAGCTGTCGTTCGTGGATGAATGTGCCCTTTATACTGGCGAATGCTGATCTTGATGCGACATTTATTGAACAGGCTGCAGCGAATGGTTTAGTCACATTAAAAGGTCACCGCTCGGTTGGTGGTATGCGTGCCAGCATTTACAATGCGATGCCTGAAGAAGGCGTTGATGCGCTAATTACATTTATGAAAGAGTTTGAGCGCAAACAAGCTTAGTTGTAGGCAAAATTATAATTCACCACAGAGGCACAGGGGACACAGAGAAAAACTTTTTTATGTTGGTTACTCCTTTGGAGTAGCCCAAAAAAACTCTGTGTCCTCTGTGCCTCTGTGGTGAATATTCTTCAAATAATAACTTTTTGGATTTACCAATGTTTAACATCAAAACCTTTAATAACATTTCCGATAAGGGATTAAGTCGTCTACCTGCTGAGATTTATTCGGTAGATCCGGATATTGAGAATCCTGATGCCATTATTTTGCGTTCGCAAAATCTGCAGGACATGGAAATTCCGTCAAACCTGAAAGCTGTCGGGCGGGCAGGTGCGGGTACAAATAATGTACCTGTTGAAAAACTTGGTGCTCAGGGTGTTGTCGTCTTTAATGCGCCCGGTGCTAATGCTAACGCAGTAAAAGAGCTGGTTATCGCGGGCATGTTACTAGCGTGCAGAAATATCTGTCAGGCATGGCAGTATGCTGCCAATGTTGAAGGCTCTGATGCCGAACAAAATAAAGCGGTTGAAGCAGGCAAAAAAAAATATGTCGGTTATGAATTACCCGGTCGTACCCTGGGTGTTATCGGTTTAGGCGCAATCGGTGTCGAAATAGCGAATGTTGCAGTAGCCCTGGGTATGCGCGTGGTTGGTTTTGACCCGACAATCACAGTAAAAAGTGCATGGAGAATGTCTTCAGATGTAGAAGAAATGGCAACTATTGATGAATTGCTTAAACAGGCAGACTTCATTACTTTTCATGTGCCTTTAATTGATGCAACACTTGATTTATTGAATGCTGAACGTATTGCAGGCATGAAAGATGGTGCGGTGGTGCTAAATTTTGCACGCCATGGTGTGGTGAATGATGACGCAGTACTGGCTGCACTTGAATCTGGAAAATTAAATGCTTATGTCTGTGATTTTCCAGCAGAAAAATTAAAAGGCAATGAGTCTGTCATTACTTTGCCGCATCTTGGTGCATCAACTGCAGAAGCAGAAGAAAATTGTGCAATGATGGTGGCTGATCAGATAAAAGATTTTCTGGAAAACGGTAATATTAAAAATTCAGTTAATTTCCCTGCGGTAAAATTACCTCGTGGTGGTGAATCACGAGTTGCCCTCACACACAAAAATATGCCTGATATGATCGCAAAAATATCGACTGCAGTTGGTGAGGCAGGTTATAACATTTTTCATATGCGTAATGAATCAAGAAGTGATCTGGCTTATACATTGATGGACATCGAGTGTGAAATCGGTGAAGATTTAATAGAACAATTTAGTGCTATCGAAGGTGTATTAAAAGCACGTAAGGTTTAATTAGGAGAAGTTGGCAGTTATCAGTCGACAGTTTGCAGTATGTTTTTAACTGATACCAGCCAACTTCTCCTTTTAATAAACTAGACGAAATATAAAACAAAAACGTAACGGCTCAGCGTAACTTGAAAAAGGGTGTCGATCGTTGTTTTATCAGGCCTCTACAACATGGATGTTGCCTGCATGGACGCAGGTAAGGGGCGTTAGCAGGATGCGGTAGCTTTGCAGTAGAGCGTACATGGATGTATTCACAGCGACCTGATAAAATAACGATCTGCATCCTGATGGGAATACTACGTTGAGTAGTATCACAAAACATAGCTATTAATGACTGACAAAGACCCGCTAGCCGAAATACGTCAACGTATCGATGAAATAGACAAGTCTATTCAAGATCTGGTTTCTGAGCGCGCGGCCTGTGCGGCACAAGTTGCAGAAGTCAAACAGCAGCAGGGCGAAACCGGTCATTTCTACCGTCCTGAACGCGAAGCACAGGTATTACGTGCGGTCATGCAGCGTAATACCGGACCGCTGGCTAACGAAAGCATAGCCGGTATCTTTCGTGAAATAATGGCCGCCTGTCTGGCACTTGAAAAACCATTAACTATTGCATTTTTAGGACCGGAAGGTACCTATACACATTCAGCTGCCTGCAAACATTTTGGCAATTTAATCGAGCCGCATTCTGTCAGCAGTATCGAAGAAGTGTTTCGTCTGGTTGAGGCTGAAGGCGCTAACTTTGGAGTTGTGCCAGTCGAAAATTCAACAGAAGGTATGGTTAACCACACTCTGGATCTGTTGATGAATTCCAGTCTGTCTATTAGCGGGGAAGTGACGCTTCGTATTCGCCATAATTTGTTAACTAATGAAAGCAATTTATCTTCTGTCAAACGTGTTTATGCGCATCAGCAATCGATTGCACAATGCCGTTTGTGGCTGGATAAAAATTTACCGAATGCAGAACTTATTGCCGTAAACAGTAATGCGGAAGCGGTATTAATAACGTCTGAACATAAAAATTCTGCTGCGATTGCCGGTATTATGGCTTCTGAGCTATATGACGTTGCGGTATTAAACCCTGATATTGAAGATGAGCCGCACAATACCACTCGTTTTGTTATTATCGGTCAATATCAGGCACCACCCAGCGGTACTGATCGCACCAGCTTACTGGTATTTGCCCATAATCGCCCCGGTTCGCTGTACGCTTTACTGAAACCACTGGCAAAACGTAACATCAGTATGAGTAATATTGAATCAAGACCTTCACGCAGTGGCGTCTGGGAATATGTATTTTTTATTGATATTGATGGTCATCAGCACGATGGACAAATAGCTGAAGCGATAAATGAAATTGAAAAGTCGTCAGCCATGGTAAAAATACTTGGTTCCTATCCTAAAGCTGTTTTGTAGGCATGGATAAGTACTAATGAAACAGTCTTTTCTTGAGCTGGCCACAGAGGGTGTACAGCAGCTGACTCCCTATCAACCGGGAAAACCCGTTGAAGAACTCGAACGTGAGTTAGGTATATCGGGTTCTATCAAGCTGGCGTCAAACGAAAATCCACTGGGCCCAAGTCCTTTGGCTTTGAATGCCATAAAAAATACTTCGACATCCATTAATTATTATCCTGATGGTGGTGGTTTTGCGTTAAGCCATAAACTGGCTCAAAAACATCAACTCGATATTTCAAACATAACGCTGGGTAATGGTTCTAACGATATTCTGGAGCTGGTAACGCGTGCCTTTTTATCGCCTTTGTACTCCGCTGTATTTTCACAACATTCATTTGCGGTGTATCCTCTGGTTGTACAGGCAGTTGGGGCACAGGCGAATGTTGCGAAAGCCTTTCCTGAAAGTCATCAGACCATGCCTTTAGGTCACGATCCGGATGCTCTGCTTTCACAAATTGATGAAAACACACGCATCATTTTTATTGCCAATCCGAATAACCCGACAGGAACATGGCTAACCCCCGCTACACTTGAAGACCTGTTTAGTAATATAAGACAGAACATTATCATTGTTCTTGATTTAGCTTATACAGAATACATGGATGAGAAGCTAAAGCCGCCAATTAAGTTGTGGTTAGAAAAATTCCCTAACCTGGTAGTTACGCAGACGTTTTCAAAAGTATACGCACTGGCAGGTTTACGAATTGGTTATTCAATGTCTAACCCGGAAATAGCGGATATTTTGAATCGTGTGCGCCAGCCGTTTAATACTAATATGCTGGCACAAGCTGCAGCTATAGCATCACTTGATGATAGTGAACATGTTTTTAAAAGCGTAAAGATTAATAACGCAGGGAAAACATTTTTACAGAACGCGTTTACCGAAATTAAACTTAATTATTTGCCAACTATGGGTAATTTTATTTCTGTGAATGTGAAACAAGATGGTCTGGCACTGTATCAAAAGCTTCTACAGCATGGCGTAATCGTTAGACCAGTTGCAAATTATGCTATGCCAGAGTACTTAAGAATAACCATTGGCACACAGGAGCAAAATGAGCGTTTCGTTGAAACATTAAAGCAGTGTTTGTGATTAGAGAGTACCCTGCGGTGGCAACGCTGTAATGAAATAGCCATGGCGATAACAACAATGACAAAATTAATAAACAATTTATGTGTTATTGGTACTGGTTTGATAGGTGGTTCATTTTGTCTCGCCTTAAAAGAAGCAGGTGCCTGTGAAGAAATTATTGGCGCCGGACGCAGCGAACAAACCTTACTAAAAGCACAGCAATTAAATATTATCGATAGCTATGATACTGACATAAGTAATGCAGTAAAGGATGCAGACCTGATTTTTGTTTCCGTACCCTTAGGTGCAATGGAAACTGTTTTTGAAAAAATAGCTACCGGTTTGAAACAGGCAAATAATCAGAAAGCGGTCATTACTGATGCCGGCAGTTCAAAACAAAGGGTGCAGCAATTAGCCGATGAAGTATTTACAGACATGTTTTCAGACAAGTTGTCTGACAAGTCTTCAGACAAGTTTTCAGAAACAGCAACAGGTTTTAATTCCAGCCGTTTTGTCGCAGGCCATCCCATTGCGGGTACTGAAAATAGTGGACCGGATGCGGCTTTTGCTGACCTCTATAAAAACCGCCGCGTTATCCTTACGCCAACAGAGAATACTGATGCAGATGCGATAAAGCTGGTTACTGAACTTTGGCATAAAACGGGCGCACTGGTTGAGACAATGGATGCGGAACATCATGATAAAGTTTTAGCGGCAACCAGTCATCTGCCACATTTGCTGGCGTTTGGTTTAGTGCATTGTCTGGAAAATATGGAGGATATAGAAGATGTCTTTCGTTTTGCTGCAGGTGGTTTTCGTGATGTAACGCGTATTGCCTCCAGTGACCCGGTCATGTGGCGTGATATCTGTCTGAATAATCAGCAGCCTATTCTCGATATGATGAAGCGTTATAAGGATGAACTGGATATGTTATATAATGCGCTTGAGGCGGGTAACGGTGAAAAGCTGATGGAAGTTTTTCAGCACGCAAAACAGACTCGCGATAAATTTACTCATTAAAACCATTTGTCATCTAGAGCGCAGTCGAAAGATCTTAAGCAGCTAAAATATGAGATCTCTCTTCTCGGTTAAAATAACAATACTAATTCGTCACTTTTATTTATGAAATTTATCGTACAAGGCGGCCTGAATGGCGATCTAAATAAAGCAGGACTTCACGGCTCAATTCGTGTACCTGGTGACAAATCAATTTCTCATCGCTCGATTATGTTTGGCTCACTTGCTGAAGGCACAAGTAATATCAGTGGTTTTCTGGAAGGTGAAGACAGTTTAAATACCGTGCGCGCATTTCAGGCGATGGGCGTCAATATTGCTGGTCCCATTGATGGCAAGGTGACCATCCAGGGTGTCGGCATGTATGGTTTAAAACCACCAGTTCACGGCACTTGATCTTGGTAATTCAGGAACGTCCATGCGTTTGCTCGCCGGCTTACTGGCAGGGCAGAAATTTGATGTTGAGTTAATGGGTGATAATTCTTTATCAAAACGTCCGATGAAACGAGTGACCGACCCGTTATCAGAAATGGGGGCGAAAATTGATACGGCTGAAGGCGGCAAACCGCCTCTGAAAATTACCGGTAATCAATCATTAAACAGTTTCAGCTATCAGATGCCAATGGCAAGTGCGCAGGTGAAATCCTGCTGTTTGCTGGCGGGTATGTACGCACAGGGAAAAACATGTGTAACCGAACCCGCAATAACACGTGATCATACCGAAAGGATGTTAAAAGCTTTTGCCTGTGATATTGAAGTCAGCGGTTCGACAGCCTGTATAACGGGCCCGGTAAAATTAATTGCTGCCGATATTGATGTACCTGCAGATATTTCATCGGCTGCATTTTTCATGGTGGGTGCAAGCATCGCTGATAATTCAGACATTGTTTTAGAGCATGTTGGTGTTAATCCTACGCGTACCGGCGTCATTAATATTTTAAAACTAATGGGTGCGGACATCACACTATTTAACCAGATAGAAGTAGGTGGTGAACCGGTTGCTGATATTCGTATAAAAAGCGCAAAGTTGAAAGGCATTCACATTCCTGAAGACCTGGTGCCGTTGGCCATTGACGAATTTCCTGTATTATTCGTTGCTGCGGCCTGCGCAGAAGGGCAGACTATCGTAACCGGCGCTGCAGAGTTAAGAGTTAAGGAAAGTGACCGCATCCAGGTAATGGCTGATGGTTTAAAGACACTCGGTGTCGATGTGCAGGCCACCGATGATGGCATGATAATTCAGGGTGGTCAGATTGGTTCAGGAACAGTACATAGCCATGATGATCACCGTATTGCAATGGCGTTTGCTGTGGCATCCCTGTGTGCCAGCGGTGATATTCATATAGAAGACTGTGATAACGTAAATACATCTTTTCCTGGATTTGCCGAACTGGCGGCTTCTTGTGGTTTGTCTATTCAATCCATTGATGATTAATGACTATAAGAAAAAAGTTTTTTTCGCCACTAATGTCACAGGTGCACGGATACACGCAGCGACCTCTGTGGTTCAATCCCTTATTTTTCAATTTAATTTATGACTACAGAAGCTCAAGTTATTTGCATTGATGGCCCCAGTGGTGTTGGCAAAGGCACCATTTGTCTTGCCATTGCTGCCCATCTCGGCTGGTACATTCTTGATAGTGGATCGTTGTACCGCATTACCGCGTTACAGGTTTCACGACAGTTTCCTGATTTAGATATAAACGCTATTGATGAAAGACAAATCGTTGATATAGCGGTTAATTTATCGGTTTCTTATGAGCAGAAAAATGGTGATTTAGCGATTTTTCTGGATGGAGAAGACATAACGCAACTTATTCGAAACGAGGAAACTGGGTCAAATGCATCAAAAATTGCGGCAATTCCAGCTGTTAGAGATGCTTTACTGGCGCGTCAACGTGCGTTTTTACGGGCACCGGGACTGGTTGCGGATGGTCGTGATATGGGCACGGTGGTCTTTCCAAATTCGGTGCTTAAAATCTATCTCACGGCAAGTCCTGAAGAAAGAGCGCAAAGGCGTTATAAGCAGTTGAAAGACAAAGGAATAGATGTTACTCTAGCTCCCCTTGTTGAAGAGCTGCGTTTACGCGATGAGCGCGATATGAATCGGCAGGTTGCACCGCTGAAGCCTGCTTCAGATGCAATCGTCATCGATACAACCAGGCTCAATATCGAACAGGTGACTGAAGAAGTCATGAATTGGGTGGCACGGCGGGTTAGAACAGGATCAGTTGGTGAAAATTAACTGGCGCAAAGCTAATAATTGGCACAATGCTAATAATTGGCACAAAGCTAATCGACCTATCTGTTCAAATGTTACATTTATATAAGTTACATTTTTACATTTACATTTTAAAAAGCGGGGTCTGTCGCATGACAGGCCATATTATTAACTAACAGTGGTTCCCTTTACTGTAATTCGCGACCTGTTTCGTGTAATTATTCCATAAGTAAATAAGCACACAATCTAGAAATTATTATTATGTCTGAAAGTTTTGCAGAATTATTCGAAGAAAGCCTTCGTCAAACCGACATGAGTGCCGGCAACGTTGTTCTTGGTACTATTGCTGATATCTCTGATGGATACGTTATTGTATCTGCGGGTTTAAAATCTGAAGGTGTTATCCCAGTTAGCCAATTCATGAACCTACAAGGTGAAATTGAAGTTAACATTGGCGATGAAGTTGAAGTGGTATTAGAAGCAGTCGAAGATGGTTATGGTGAAACCCGCCTGTCTCGCGAAAAAGCCAAACGTGCTAAAGCCTGGATCACGCTAGAAAAATCATTTGAAGCCGAAGAAATCATTACCGGTGTTATTACCGGTAAAGTTAAAGGCGGCTTCACTGTTGAGTTGGGTGACATCCGTGCATTCCTGCCGGGTTCACTTGTTGATGTTCGTCCAGTACGCGATACCGCATACCTGGAAAACAAAGAACTCGAATTCAAAATTATTAAATTAGATCAGAAGCGCAACAACGTTGTCGTTTCTCGTCGTGCCGTTGTTGAAAACGAGTACAGCGAAGAGCGTGAAACATTGCTTAACAGCATTGAAGAAGGCAAGCCAATTAAAGGCGTGGTTAAAAATCTTACCGATTACGGTGCGTTCCTTGATCTTGGTGGTATCGATGGTCTGTTGCACATCACCGACATGGCATGGAAACGTGTACGTCATCCTTCCGAGATCGTTGAGGTGGGCCAGGAAATCGAAGTTATGGTGCTCAAGTTCGATAAAGAAAAAACTCGCGTATCTCTGGGTCTGAAACAGCTGGGTGATGATCCATGGGCCGAAATTGCTCGTCGTTACCCGGAAGGATCACGTCTCTGGGGTAAAGTTAGCAACATCACTGATTATGGTTGTTTTGTTGAAATCGAAGATGGTGTTGAAGGTCTTGTTCACGTATCTGAAATGGACTGGACCAACAAAAACGTTAATCCTGCGGCTATCGTTACATTAGGCGAAGAGAAAGAAGTGATGATTCTTGATATAGATGAAGAGCGTCGTCGTATTTCTCTAGGCATGAAACAGTGTCTGGCTAATCCATGGGATGAGTTCTTTGCAACACATAACAAAGGCGATAAAGTCAGCGGTGTTATTAAATCAATCACTGATTTCGGTGTATTTGTTGGCCTTAATGGCGAGATAGATGGTTTGATTCACATGTCTGACATTTCATGGGACGACACTGGTGAAGATGCTGTTCGCAATTACAAAAAAGGCGATACCATCGAAGCGGTTGTTCTGTCTATTGATGCTGAACGTGAACGTATTTCACTGGGTATTAAACAGATGGAGCAGGATCCAGTTTCTACATTTATTGCAGAAAATAAAAAAGGATCTTTTGTTACAGGTAAAGTCTTATCTGTGGATGCAAAAGCGGCAATTATTGACTTAGGTAATGGTGTTGAGGGTACATTACGCGCTTCTGAACTATCACGTGATCGTGTTGAAGATGCAAGCACAGTGCTTAAAGTTGGTGATGAAGTTGAAGCTAAACTGATGGGTGTTGATCGTAAGAATCGCGGTATTGCACTGTCGATTAAAGCGAAAGACTATGATGATGAATCAGAAGCATTGAAAGATTTCTCAGATAACCAGGATGCCTCTGTTGGTGCAGCGCCAACATTAGGTGATTTGATGAAAGAGCAAATGAAGTCCAATGATTAATAAATAGGACTGAAGAGGATTCGTTGTCGTTTCGAACGTATGTGAGAAATCTTGAGAGTCTGGTTGATCAGGTCTCTCACTACAGTTCGAGACGACAATATTTTGAAATTGTTTTAATTGTCGGTTTTGGTTTAATAGAGGAAGGTTATTAATATGGCTGAAGAAATGCAAACAAGCGCAATGATGAAATCAGAGTTGATTGAACGTATTGCACGTAAGCAAAGTCATCTTGCCTATAAGGATGTAGAGCTAGCGGTTAAAAGTATGCTGGAGCAAATGAGCAATTCATTATCCAGTGGTGAAAGAATAGAGATACGCGGCTTTGGAAGTTTTTCATTACATTACCGTCCACCTCGTTCAGGCCGTAATCCAAAAACAGGCGGATCAGTTGCCTTACCAGGTAAATACGTACCACACTTTAAACCAGGTAAGGAATTGCGTGAGCGTGTAAATACTTCAATGATAAGAGAGGCGGGGTAATTTCTCTGCTTTATTGAAAACACCTGTTATTTATTTCTATAAAAAATTAATTTTCCAAACGTTTGTCAACGTTGGGTCTAATGCAACGACGTGTTTAATTTCTCTCAAATGCCGATATGGTCTTTAGCAATCATCCCTGTTGCTATTGCTTTTCTGTGGTTACTGTTTCGTACAAAAAAATCCCACAAACAACTACAATCAACATTGTCCTCAGAATATTTTAAAGGTCTGGATTACCTGCTGAATGATGAGCAGGGTAAGGCTTTAGACGTTTTTGTAAAATTGGTGGAATCGAACTGGGATACCATTGATACGCATTTCACCTTAGGTAATATCTATCGAAAAAATGGTGAAATGGATAAGGCAATTAAAATCCATCAGGGTTTAATTGCAAGGCCCTCATTGCCAGAACGTTACCGCAGCAAAATATTACTCGAACTCGGTTACGATTACTTAGGGGCAGGCTGGTTTGACCGTGCCGAAGGGCTGTTTAAAGAAGTATTAATGCAGGACAATAAGTCGAACGAAGCGCGACATAATCTAATCCTTATTTATCAACAGGAAAAAGACTGGTTCAAGGCAATTGATATCGCAGCTGATTTATTCTCAGAAAATCCTTCAGTGACGGGTCCTATGATTGCGCATTATTACTGTGAACTTGCGGAAATATCCAAAACGAAAGGTGACGTCAGTCAGTTAGAAATTTATGCCAATAAAGCATTACGTTATGATGTTTCCTGCGTGCGCGCTTCAATATTGTTAGCCGATCAGATAAAAGCCGCAGGCGATGATAAAAAAGCGATTAAAGTATATGAGAGCATTGAACAACAGGATGCAGAATCAATGATTATGGTGATTAACTCTTTACTGGAATGTTATGAAAATTTATCATCTTTAGACAAGCTGTATGAATACCTGCTATCACTTCAAAGTCGTCAAAAAAACCTGTTTTTACAGAATGTAATAGCATCTGTATTAGAGAAATCACAGGGCAAACAGGCAGCAATAGAATACCTTTCTGATAAAGTAAAACATCAACCGAGTTTGTCAGGTTTGCAAAAATTGGTGTCATATAAAGAAAGTGACATTGATGCTGATAAGGTGTTTGCTGACCTGGCAGCTGCTATTTCGATTATGCAAAAAGACAGTGCAGAATATCGTTGCAAAAAATGCGGCTTTAGCACAAATACGCATTACTGGTTATGTCCGAGTTGTAATCAATGGAACAGTGTGAAACCCAGCGTTATCGAACTTGATCATTAGCCTGAAAAAATTAATCCACAGATAAACGCAGATGGTCGTTCCTGCGCATCCATGCGCACACGACATTAGAGCTATCCATGCACGTCAACACAGAGAAAGGCTTTATTAATACTGTCATCCTGTACTTTAGCCGGGTAGGGTGAATACCTTTTTCAGGGTCCACGCGGTAAAGCTAAATTGAAATACTAAAATTTATGAGTCAAACATCACCCGTCATCGTCGCATTAGACTTTTCTTCAGAACGAGAAACCCTGCAACTGGTTGATCAGTTAGAGCCAGCACTATGCCGATTGAAGGTAGGCAAAGAGCTGTTTACACGATGTGGACCTGAACTGGTAAAACAGCTGGTCGCTAAAAACTTTGATGTTTTTCTGGATTTAAAATATCATGATATTCCAAACACCGTTGCACGGGCTTGTGCCGCTGCCGCTGACCTTGGTATCTGGATGTTGAATGTGCATGCACTTGGTGGTGAAAAGATGATGCTGGCAGCTAAACAGGCATTAGCTGATAAAGATGCACCATTATTAATTGCGGTTACCTGGTTGACCAGTAGTGGCCAGCTCGAACTTGATGCACTTGGTATTAAATCTACACCACAGCAGATGGTATCGCGTCTGGCAGCCATGAGTAAAAACGCAGGCCTGGATGGTATCGTTTGCTCTGCACAGGAAGCACCGATACTAAGGCAGGAAATGGGCAATGAATTTTTACTGGTAACGCCGGGCATACGTTTAGCTGACGCTAAGCAGGATGATCAATGCCGTGTGGTGACACCTAAAAAGGCAATGACAGATGGTGCCTCTTATCTGGTTATTGGCAGACCGATTACCCGGGCCAAAGATCCGTGTAAGGTTTTACGTACAATCAATAGCGAAATTTGCTGACTTGATAGTTATTTGAATTAGTTTAACCTTACTGCTCCAATCACAGTTATCCAGGGAGGATACACATGAAATTACTTCATACTCTATTTTTAACCACTATCTTATTATTTTCGTCAGCTGCATTTGCTGGAAAAATTAATATCAATAATGCCAGTGCTGAGCAGATTGCTTCCACTATGACAGGCATAGGTGAGAGTAAAGCTAAAGCAATAGTGAATTATCGAAGTAGCCACGGCAAGTTCAAATCTGTTCAGGATCTGGAAAATGTCGATGGTATTGGTAGTAAAACAGTAGAAAAAAATAAAGATAAAATTACCCTGTAATTATTTCTTTAAATAGCTAAAAAAGGCCTGATTTTCAGGCCTTTTTTATTGTTAATCAGAGGCGCCCTAGTTTATGAATGATGAAAACACTAATTTATTTGAGCAGGCATTATATTGTTTGCTGCTGGAAAGCCCTGCTGAAAAAGTACAGTCAACTATTTCTCTGCAAAAACGTTTGTTGGATGGTGAATTACAACTGCAACCACAATCAACGGTAAAATCTCTAGCGGCACCCGGGCGGCCTCTGAAACCTGAACTTGTTGACCCTAGAGACGTACCCAGGCGTAATTTTTCCAGTTTGAAAGGCCGACTGAGTCTGGTACATGCCATTGCGCATATCGAATTTAATGCAATTAACCTGGCGTTAGATGCCGTCTACCGTTTTCAGCAGATGCCCGAGTAATATTATTCTGACTGGTGTCGGGTGGCAGCTGAAGAAGCTTTGCATTTTACCATGTTATCGGAATACCTTGAGGAGCATGGAATGTCTTATGGTGATTTAACTGCTCATAATGGACTGTGGGAAATGGCGGTTAAGACCGATTTTGATGTATTGACCAGAATGGCGCTGGTACCGCGTGTATTGGAGGCAAGGGGGCTTGACGTCACGCCGGGTATGATAGAAAAATTACGATCTACTGGTGATAGCAGTTAATATTAATATTGCAAAAAATATTTGATGATGAAATTGGCCATGTCAAAATAGGTTCATACTGGTATAAAACCTTGTGTGAAGAGCGAGGACTGGAACCGCAACAAACATTCATTCAGTTGATTGAAAAATATATGCAGGGTGCAAGGTTTGGGCCATTCGATACAGAGGCACGTCTTCAAGCCGGTTTCAGCCATGATGAAATGCAGAGTTTGTTAAGCCATTTTTGAATATGCTAACCAGGGTTTGGCCTGAGATACTGCCCTGTGGCTTTACTAACTGAATTGCTCACTATTAAAATACGCCTGAATTTAAATTATTAAGTGTATAACCATGATAAAAAACTTACTTTTACTCACTGTTTTACTGATTTTATCTACCGCTATTTCTGCGCAGACGAAGAGAGATGGTTTGGACGTTTATAAACTTTCATACGTCGAAAGGGAGCCCGGAACAGATGAGTACGAAGTAACAATGCTGATATCTTCTCGTTACATCAGGGTAGATGAAGAGGGAGAAAGCAGTGGATTTATTGTTTATGATGATAAGGATAAAGTTATTTATAGCGTTAGTCATGATGATCAATCTGTACTGGTGATAAAACAACATGTTTTTTCTATTGAAAATTTACCGGTTAAACCGAAAATAGAATATTTACCATTAGCCGACGCGCCTATGGTTTCTGGAAAGGCTGTTTTTAATTACCGGGTATATGTTAATGAAAACAACAGTGATGGCGAAAGCGAAGAAACCTGTATCGAAGTCCAGCTTGTTGAAGATCTGCTGCCAGAAGTGAGAACTATTTTACAAAACTATCAGAAAGTGGTTTCTGGTCAACAGGTCAAAATGGTCGATAATAAAATAACGGACACACAAACGGCCTGTTATTATATTGACCAGATATACAATACAGGTGCATATTTTGAAAAAGGTCTGCCTGTACAGGAATGGCATAGCAATGAGCGTTCTAAAATTTTAACGGGATACAGCAAGGAATCTGTCGATCCGGGTAAATTTAAAATTCCAGAAGAATATCGTCGGTTTTCAATTGACGCTAATTCAAAAACGTTTATTAAGTGATTTTTTTCGCACTCACACGGGTCGATTCCACGCTGCTTTTCGATGAAGCTAACTCACCTGCGTTAACTACGTACAGCAGATGTTAAAAAACTAAAAAAAATCTGCCGCGAAGGACGCCAAAGTGCGCGAAAAAAGCAAAACAATCCCTACAGTTCAGGCTTTAAATATATATGTTTTTCTTTGCGTATTTCTCGGTAAAATTATGATTTTTCTGTGCGAGGATTAATAGCCGATTTTACCATGTCCGCCCCTTTTTTATGAGTGCCTGCTTGTGCTTATGAGTGTTAGGAATTACTGATAAGTCTGTAGTTTAAGCTCAGCTGAAGCATCATTGATCCGCAAATAGCTGCCAGTCTCGTGCCAGTCACCTAATACAATTCTTGTGGTGTCACTGCCGTTAATTGTTTTATGGTGAATTGCAGGGCGGTGTGTGTGACCGTGGATGATTAAGTCAATATCGTTTTCTAAAAATACTTTTTCGGTTTCAGCCTGATTAACATCCATGATGTATTCATCTTTATCAATTGTTGATTGCTTACTGTTTTCTCTAATGCTTTGTGCAAGTTGATAACGTTCTTCCAGTGTTTTAGTTAATGCCTGCTGTTGCCATAATGGGTTTCGTACCATCTGACGAAATTTCTGGTATTCAATATCATCTGTACATAAGGTATCGCCGTGCATTAGTAAAATATCACGGTTATAAAGACTAATTTTATGTGGATCATGGATAATTTTGAAATGACACCGCTTTGCCAGTGCTTCGCCAATCATAAAATCACGATTACCGTGCATCAGAAATATCTCAGTATGGCATTGTGTGGCTAATTTAGTTAATGCTTTAAATACATCTTGATAACCTGTAGCCGGGTCATCATCACCCCACCAGACTTCCAGAAAATCGCCAAGAATATATAAGGAATCTGCTTTAGATGCTATATCTTCTGAAAAGCGTACAAATAAATCCATAATTTCAGGACGCTCAGGCAGCAGATGAAGATCTGAAATAAAAACGAAGTCTTTCATAAGGATGGCAGGGAAGATCTGGATGAACGTTATTATTTATTATGCTGCTGTGGCTTTATTAATAGTGACCGTTTCATTTGGCACATCAGCATGGCCGCCCTCATTACCTGTGCTAATCGCCGCTATTGCATCTACACTGTCCATGCCTTCGGTAACTTTGCCGAAAACGCAGTAACCCCACCCTGTGCCTGTTGGTGAAGTATGGTTTAAAAAGCCATTGTCATTATGGTTGATGAAAAATTGGGCAGTGGCAGAGTGTGGGTCATTTGTGCGAGCCATGGCGATAGTACCGCGATCATTTGTCAGACCATTATCGGCTTCATTTTTAATAGGATCTTCAACGCGTTTTTGCACCATGCCCGGCATAAAACCACCACCCTGTATCATAAAGTTAGGTATAACACGGTGGAATATGGTTCCATCATAAAAACCATCATTCACATAATTTAAAAAGTTTTTTACGGTTTCCGGTGCTTTTTCATCGTTAAGTTCAATAACAATATTGCCGTGAGATGTTTCTAGTGTAACGGTTGTCATAGTATTTCCTGAATTTTATAATTAGCTGGTTTAATGGTGTCCCGAGAGGGAATCGAACCCCCGACCTGCCCCTTAGGAGGGGGCCGCTCTATCCAGCTGAGCTATCGAGACATATTGCCGATTTTATTTCGCGGGGAATTATAACAGTGAGCGCGCTGAATGTCGTGTTGAACTGATGCTCAGGTTAGCGACTGGCATCTCTTCGCTCACGACCTTTATACTTTTTACGTGTTAAGGCTTTAAGCAGATATGACTCTGGTGCATTGTCATAATTCATAACGTAGTTTAGGCTGCTCATCTCATTTAATGTCCAGTTCATGCTGTTCATGGCTTCACGCATGCCGCAAAACAGGATGCGGTCACCATCTTTAAGTTCGATCTCGTCATCTGGCATTATCTGAAAGTCGCCATTTCTCTCGAATAGCAAGGGCACACACTTGAGTTTATTGGTTCTGGATAACGGATCCTGTGATGATACAGTTGAGTGTTATATTTCGGCCGAAGGCTATACCTTTGAAAACAGCAGGTGTTTCTTTAGGACTTATTCTGCTCGTCCAGATTTGCGGCTTAGATTCGCCGATGACAGCACTGAGCCGGCTAATGACCACGTTGCTCCATTCATCATCCTGCTTGTTAGCGATTTTAAGGAAATTACATAACAGCGGGTTTAGAAATAAAACACGAATCATGCGTGCAGTGATTTCCCTGGGCTGCATGACAAGGTCTGCTTTAATTTTCTTGAAAAGAACAGAGTTGCCTCGCAAGTTTTGCCGTGCTACGACAAATATATCCGGGTTCAACTGGCGAGCTGTCATGATGGTTGACAGATTGTTGGAGTCATCACCGCCACCGGCGATAATGCCTACTGCGCTCTCGATGCCGGCTCTTTTCAGCGATCTCTCGTCGATGCCGGTGCCAGAAATAATATCCTCTACCTGATCGATATTGCTTTGTGTGAATACTTTATGGACTTCTTTATTAGATTCAAGAACGGTCACTTCGACATCGTGCTCGAGAAACTTTTGATATAAAGCCTTGCCAAAACGGCCGTAGCTACAGAGAATCCAGCGGCCATAACTTAGTTTTAGCGGTTCATCTGTAATCTGTGAGTCAGGTGCCCCGGTTAACCAGTCGAAGATAAGATGTAATGAGGAGGTATGCAGCAGCATGGAAAAAATATCAGCGAAGGTATTGTAGGGATTAACCACGTAATCAGTATTGAATGACCGCATATTTTCCTCAAATGGCAGCAGGTCAGAGCGACAGACAACTTTGACTTCAGGGTGCAGCAATTTGCTGCTAATCGCGATCTTAAGGTTGGTTTCATCCGAGGCGGTAGTGCCGATCACGCCGTTACAGTTACTCCTGCTGATACCAGCCAGCTCAAGGTTTCTGGGTACAGATGCATCCGCGATCAGGCAGGGCACGAACTCCTGCAGGTCATGGATATTGTTCTCCAGCAGGCTGTTCCTGGTCTTCTTCGATAACGACGACTCGGTAGTGTTCATTGGTGAGGGCCTTGATGACTTCATAACCGGTTTCACCCAGTCCACAGACCAGGTAAAAGGGCTCATGTATTTTACTGACCTGGTTTTTAAATCTATTTTCATTGCGTGCTTTCTTGAAAATAGGGTCCTGCACCAGTCCAAGGATGTTGCCAATGGCGTAGAACCAGGCGATTACCGTCATATAGATGGTGCATATCACCCATAAACGCTGTGCATCATTTAATGCATAGGGGATTTCACCGAAACCGATAGTCGTGGCGGTAAAGCTGACATAGTAGAAGGCGTGAAATATGTTCATGTGCCATGGCTGTCCATGGTCATCGACACCCGGTATCATGATCAGTCCCATCATCGAAATGGCGTAGATCACGATGAGGATGATCAGGGGCGCACGCATGCGTGACATGATCATTGATATCACCGGGTTGAAGGCTTCCTCAGAGGTCTCCAGTTTTTCGGTTTCCTCGTTACTCATCATCTGACTTTCTTCAGCTTATTAACGGCGCAACATGGTGGTTTCGATCATCAGCAGAATGACAGAGATGATATTTGCAAGAACAGCTCCGCCACTGAGTGATACGATCAGAACTACGGTGTCGGTGTTAGTCCTGTTTCCTGTACGTGTACAGCGAAGGTCCATACCAGTGCGGCAGAGATTAATTGCACCAGGGCAACCAGGCTGGTTGCCAGCAACATTGGCCCCAGCCGTGAACGGTCACCAAATTTCAGTACAGTGGCGACCAGATTGACTATGATTACTGCAAACAATTCATAGACATTATGATGTTGTGGGTCATCCATTTCGCCTATAAAAAAACCGAAGTTTAGTGTCAGCGCGAGGATCATGAAAAAGCTGAATAAGACTTTTTCTGAATTCATGAGTTTTCTCTTCTATTATTTTTTTGTTATCTCGGAGTGTAGTTCAATTTATTCTGTTTAGTAAAGCCCTCATATATGTAAAGTCATAAATTTAACTCATATCGGTCATGGGATTATTTAACATCACCAGCAAATTCGACCCTTTATCGTACAGTCAAAAGCATTAAAAGCATTTTTCACCACAGAGACACAGAGAACACAGAGGAAGAGTTTTATTGTTAGCTGCGCCTGCGGCGAAGCTAACAATAAAACTTAAATGGTTTTCTCTGTGTCCTCTGTACCTCTGTGGTTAATCGTTTTTGACTTGTTTTTAAACTATCGCTAATGACCGATTTTTACCTGCTGGCATATCTGCATGAATACCAGCTTGATGGCGCTTTCTGATCATTTGATTGAATTTGTGCGGTCTATCATTAAAAAACTAACAAGACTAAATAAATAACCGCTTCAGTATCTCGGTATAAACCGCTGTAAGCTTTTCCAGTTCATCAATATTTATATTTTCGTCAATTTTATGGATGCTTTCATTTACCGGGCCTAGTTCAACTACCTGTGCACCGATTGGTGCAATAAACCGCCCATCAGATGTACCCCCTGAAGTTGATAGTTCTGTTTCAATATTACATACAGATTTAATAGCCTGTTTTGCTGCCTCAACTAATTCTCCGTCCGGTGTTAAAAATGGCTGACCTGATAGCGACCAGTCAATAGTGTATTCCAGTTGATGTTTGTTTAGTATGGTTTCTATGCGTTGTTTGATTTGTTGTTCTGTTATTGCTGTTGAAAAACGCAGGTTAAACTGCACGTTTAAGTTGCCGGGTATGACATTGCTTGCGCCGGTTCCAGCATGAATATTTGAAATCTGAAAACTGGTTGGTGGGAAAAAATCGTTTCCATTGTCCCATGTTTCGTCGCACAAATCCTGTAGCGCACCGGCAAATAAATGGACGGGGTTTTTTGCCAGCTGCGGGTAGGCGATATGACCTTGTATACCATGGACTGTTAAATCACCAGAAATTGAACCACGTCGCCCATTTTTTATAACATCGCCGAGTGTGCTTTTGCTTGTTGGTTCGCCAACAAGGCACCAGTCTATTTTTTCATTGTTACCAACCAGGTGTTCAATAACTTTTACCGTGCCATCAATAGCAGGACCTTCTTCATCACTGGTTATTAAAAAAGCAATTGAGCCGGCCATTTCTAAAGCGGAAATGGCTTTCTTGTCGGTTAGAAAATCTTCGCAGGCACAAACCATCGCGGCAATACTGCTTTTCATGTCTGCGCTGCCACGAGCGGTCATTACATCATTAGAAATAGTTGGTATGAATGGAGCACTGCTCCATTGTTCGATGGGGCCGGTTGGTACGACATCGGTATGGCCGGCAAAAACAAACAATGGTGACTGTGTGCCGTATCGGGCCCAAAGATTATCAACCACACCAAAACGCAGGTTTTCAATATTAAAACCGATGTTACGTAGTCTATCTGCAACAATCTTTTGGCATCCCATGTCTTCGGGTGTTACAGATGGAATCCTGATAAGTTGTTTTGCGAGGTCTAATGTTGCTGACATTTTTATAATAATTCTTTTAATTGTTGTTTCAGATTTTTTTTCTGCTCATCAGAAAGGGCAGTATCTTGCATTGTACTAATGACAAAGTGGTCGATAGCTTTTTCACCAGCAGTAGTAATTCTTGCGTTCAACAGTCTAATTTTATTATCGACAAATGTTTTGGCAATGTTTATTAGCACACCAGTTCGGTCTATGGTTTCAATTTTTACCCTGGTAGCATTGTTATCATTTACGTTTTTAAAACTAACAACGGTTGGTGATGTGAAATACTTGTGTTTCCTGCTACTGCTTAATGATGCAGGTGTGGCATCTGTATTATTTTGTAAACTTTCCTGTAAGCGGTCAATGATATGTTCGGCTACCACAGACATTACAGAATTATTTATATTGACAGGTGCTAAACGAAAAGTTTGCAGTGCATAACCATCGCTCGCATTAAGAACTTGCGCATTGACAATGTCGACTTCACACTTGCCTAATGCTGTTACCACGTCATAGAAAATGCGGTCTCGATCTTTCATGTAAATCAGTAACTGTATACTGTTGCTGGACTCATGAACGCGTGTTTTTATCAGTGGCATGACAAGTGTTTGCCGCTGTTTAGCCGCATGCTGTCTGGCATTAATGATGAGTGAGGTGTGCCATGTGATCTGGCCGTAAGTGTGACTTTGAAAGTATTCTTTATTAAATGTTTTCCATAGCTCATTTGCCTGATGTGAATCAATTCCCTGTAGTTCCAGCCTTCGTAGACTGGCTGTCTGGATTTCAGATATATAACTTTCTTTGTCGCTCTGCTGGTTCAGGTTTTTCAGGCCTGAGTTTTTATTTAAGAAAGAGGCTGTTTTGTGATACAACTCACCGAGTAATTTATCTTTCCAGTCGTTCCATTGTTTTGGATTGGTGGCACGTATATCTGATATGGTAAGTAAATAAAGATAATCAAGTCGTTCCAGCGTTTTTACCCGTTTTGCAAATGTGCTTATCACATCAGGATCGCTAATATCTTTTCGTTGCGCAGTCATTGACATGATTAAATGACTTTTTACCAGCCAGCTGACAAGGTTTCCGTCTTTTTTTGGCAAGCCATGTGAGTCACAAAATTCTTTTGCATCAATAGCGCCAAGTTTTGAATGATCGCCATGGCGGCCTTTTGCAATATCATGAAATAGACCGGATAAATACAATAATTCAGAATTGGGTAAATGCTGAAATACACCGCTGGCTAACGGGAACTCGTGGCAATACTCAGTTACTGATAGACGTCGCATATTTCGAATGACAAACAATGTGTGCTGGTCAACAGTGTAAGCGTGGAATAAATCGTATTGCATTCTGCCTACAATTGAATCAAATGCAGGTATATACGCGGCGAGTATACCGTAACGGTTCATGCGTTTTAGTTCATGGGTAACGCCACGAGAGCCAGTCATTATTTTCATAAACAACTGTCGCGCACGAGGAGACTGCCTGACTTTGTCGTCGATTAAATATTTGTATTGCCTTATCTGACGTATAGTGCCAGCACGTACCCCTTGAATTTCCGGGTAATTCTGTAAAATTATAAACAATTCAAGAATGGCGCAGGGGTTGTCTTTGAAAACACTTTCTTTTGTGGTTTCAATGTAACCATTTCTTACCTGAAAGCTATCATTGATCAGTTCAGCTTCGCTGTCATCATCTGCATAGATAATGGCTTCTCTAAAATGTTGTAACAACATTTCATTTAAATGTTCCAGCTCAATAACCGTTCGGTAGTATTGTTGCATGAATTGTTCGATGGCTTCATTCTTTGAATTTTCCTTATTGTCTTTAAAGCCAAATTCGTCTGCCAGCTCGCGCTGGTAATCAAACAGCAGGCGGTCTTCGCGACGCCCTGCAAGGTAGTGCAGGCTACAACGAATGCGCCAGAGTAAATGCTGTCCTGTTAGCAATGTGTTTAATTCATCTTCAAGAAGAAAACCTTCTTTTACCAGGTCATGCAAGCTGTTTGCATTAAAATGCCTTTTGGCGACCCAGCCAATCATTTGTATATCGCGTAAACCACCGCGGCTTTCTTTTAAGTTTGGTTCAAGGTTGTAAGCGGTATCATTGAATTTTCCGTTACGTTGAATTTGTTCTTCAAGTTTTGCCTGAAAGAAAGATTTTGAATCCCAAATGTGACCCGCACTGGTTTTTTCATTCATGGTTGCGAATAAAGTTTCGCTTCCTGCCAGTAATCTTGCTTCCATGATGTTTGTTGCAACGGTAATGTCTTTGCTCGATTCGTCTACACATTCATCAATGGTGCGAACACTGTGGCCGATTTCGAGACGGATGTCCCATAACAACGTGAGGAATTTTTCAAGCAGGTCTTTTGTATTTTGATTTTCTTCTTCTTTTAACAATATCATCAAATCAATATCAGACCTGGGGTGTAGCTCGCCACGACCATAGCCGCCGACAGCGATAAGCGCGATCTCCTGATTAATGTCTTTAAACAGGTGAGAATATATGCTGTAGATTATCTGGTCGATCAGCCAGGATCGACCGTACACAATCGTGTTGACATCGCAACCGTCTTGATAAATTTCTTTTAAATTTTCATCGATAGCGGTAACGGCAACTTTTAACAGTTTAATCAGGGTGGGGTTGATCAGCTCAGATGGAAATTCAGCCGCATTATTTTTAAGCTGTTTATTTAATGCTGCAAAGTCAACTATTTTCTCAATTATGTCTATGTCCATGGCGGAAAATTGCTCCTTGCCTTTTCCGCACGTCCCACGTCCATGCGGGTCGGATGGACGGTAGTCGGGCAATGCAGCAGCGGTTGCCAAAACGGATTTATCGACCGGGTTTTCAGTAATAGCTGTAACCTGTTTTTTATCTGCGCTTGTCATTACACTTCATCGCCTTCGCATTGTGTTAAAACCTCGTGACCGTCATCGGTTACCAATATAGTGTGTTCCCATTGTGCTGACAGGCTGTGGTCTTTGGTGACAACGGTCCAGTTATCATTGAGTAATTTAACGTGACGTTTTCCGGCATTTATCATGGGTTCGATAGTGAAAATCATACCGGGCTCGAGTTTTAAACCGGTACCGGGTTCGCCATAATGTAAAACTTGTGGGTCTTCGTGAAAACCTTTGCCAATACCGTGGCCGCAATATTCTCTCACTACAGAAAAATGGTTTGATTCAGCATGTTTCTGGATAACGTGTCCAATATCACCCAGGTGGGCACCGGGTTTTACCAGATCAATGCCAAGTTTCAAACATTCGTGCGCAATCTGGCTAACACGTTTGCCGCGAACAGGTGGTTCACCAACAAAAAACATTTTGCTGGTATCACCATGGTAGTCATCTTTAATAACGGTTATATCAATATTGATGATGTCGCCTTTTTTCAGTTTTTTATCGCTCGGTATGCCATGACATATCTGGTGATTAACAGAAGTGCAGATGGATTTCGGGAAGCCGTGATAATTTAGCGGCGCAGGGATGGCGTGCTGTACATCGACAATATAATCGTGGCATATTTTGTCGAGTTCATTGGTGGTAATGCCGGCTATTACATGCGGCCGTATCATTTGCAGGACTTCGCCTGCTAGTTGCCCGGCAACTCGCATTTTTTCTATTTCTTGTGCATTTTTTATTAATATTGCCATGTTGTTTTATGTCTTTAAAATCAATTGCTTATTATATAACGCCAGATATTGCGAGTTGAAATATCGTTGTTTATTTTAGCTGGTTATGGTATAAAACGCCCGCGCTAAGAAAAGCTTAGCAAAAACGAACGATATTGTTGTCCGTTGATGGCTGTTTATGATGGTCAAGTATGGTGCTTATCTGAAAAGACTTAAAGGGTCTATCAAGATCATCTGTTGGGTCATCAGGGTTAACTATATCTTATTTAAATACGCACATATACCGACACATGTAATTGGGTGCTATTTTAAGCAAAAAAACATACATAATGTGTGGGCTTAAATTGGTTATTACATGGGGTGTATGGAGGCCTAACCCCAACTGGAGAAATACTAATGTCTAACGTATCTATGCGTCTGATGCTTGAAGCAGGCGTGCATTTTGGTCATCAAACTCGTTTCTGGAACCCACAAATGTCACCGTACATTTTTGGATCACGTAACAAAATTCACATTATCAACCTGGAGAAAACACTGCCTCTGTATATAGAAGCAGTAAATGCACTTGGTAAAGTTGCGGCTAATCGCGGCAGTATTCTGTTCGTGGGTACAAAACGGGCTGCACGAACTATCGTAGCAGAAGAGGCGCAACGCTGCGGCATGCCTTATGTTAGTCATCGCTGGTTAGGTGGTATGTTGACTAACTACAAAACAATTCGTCAATCAATATCACGTTTGAAAGAATTAGAAGAAATGTCAGAAAACGGCAGTTTTTCCCGCTTGAACAAAAAAGAGCAACTTATGTTGACTCGTGAAATGGACAAGAAAGAGAAAGTTCTTGGTGGTATCAAGGACATGAAGGGTCTGCCAAATGCGGTGTTTGTTATTGATGTTGGCCATGAAGATATTGCTATAAAAGAAGCAAATACATTAGGCATTCCTGTATTCGGTATTGTTGATTCAAATAATTCACCTGATGGTGTTGATTATGTTATTCCAGGTAATGATGATGCAATTAAAGCGATACAGTTATATGCTCAAGGTATTGCAGATGCCGTAATTGAAGGTCGTGCTTCAGCCGTTATACAACGTAAAGAAGAACCAGTTGCCAAGAAAGCTGCCCCTAAACAATCGGCAGAAAAACCTCAGCCAGCCCCTGAAAACGACAAGCCGGTTAGTGATCAGTCTGTTGCAGGAGAGTCCGCTGCTGAGGAAATTAGCGAAGCACCTGTTGAGCTGAAAACTGAAGCTGATAATGGCGCAGGTATTGAATCATCAGAAGCGGAGGAGTCATCAGAAGCGGCGTCTTCAGAAACAGCAGATGTTGCTGTAGTGGAAAAAGTCGCTGCTAAAAAGAAATCTGCAGTAAAGAAGAAAGCAGCAGTGAAGAAAAAAGCAGCGCCTAAAAAGAAGGCTGATGCAGAATAAACTACTGTAAAGCACTTCACTTGATTAGTCATATTGTTTAGACACAATATATTTATTTAGAATATTTATTTAGGAGTTACTGTGATGCAAATTACAGCTTCAATGGTTAAAGAACTGCGTGAACGTACAGGTTCAGGCATGATGGAATGCAAAAAAGCGCTGCAGGAAACTGATGGCGATATTGATTCAGCAATAGAAAATATGCGCAAATCTGGCATGGCAAAAGCAGACAAAAAATCGGCTCGTATTGCTGCTGAAGGCCGTGTTGTTATCGAGATTAGTGGAGATGGTAAATCTGCAGCAGTGGTAGAAGTAAACTGTGAAACGGATTTTGTTTCTGGTGGTGATGATTTTCTGTCATTTGTCACTGCAATTGCTAAAACAGCACTAGCGAACAAACCAGCAGATGTCGCTGCTTTATCTGAACTGACACTAGATGGCACTTCTGAAACAGTGGAAGAAGTACGTAAAGCGAAGATAGCAAAAATTGGTGAAAATATGCAGCTTCGTCGATTTGAGATACTTGAAACCACTAATGGAACTTTCGGCAGCTATTCACACGGTACACGTATGGGTGTGCTTGTTGAAATGGAAGGCGGTAGTGATGAATTAATTAAGGATGTAGCTATGCACATTGCTGCAAGTAATCCGTTATGTGTTAGCGAAGCGGACGTACCCGCTGAGGTTCTTGAGAAAGAAAAAGACATTTTACGCGCGCAGGCGCTGGAAAGTGGTAAACCAGCAGACATCGTTGAGAAAATGTTAACTGGCCGTGTTCGTAAATACCTGGCAGAAATAACCTTGCTTGGTCAGTCTTTTGTTAAAGACCCGGATAAAACAGTTGAAACATTGCTTTCCGATGCCGGTGCTACCGTGAATAAATTTGTTCGTTATGAAGTAGGTGAAGGCATTGAGAAGAAAACGGAAAACTTTGCTGATGAAGTGATGGCTCAGGTGAATGGCTAATATTTCATTATTCGCTGAGTAGGTACAATAAAACAGTATTATAGTGACACAATAAACCGGGGTATCTCCCGGTTTTTTGTGTATAGAAAACCTTTGTGCGAAACATAGATGGCTAAATGTCTCGTATGAAAAAATAACAATCGATACTACCGGCACAGCTCCTCGGCAACAGCTCCTCGGCAACAGCTCCTGCGTTGCCCTAATAAGTTACATCCGTGTAACGATGCGTTGCCCTAATACGACCACCACGGATGGTGGGAGTGCAGAAAACGGCTCCTGCATTTTCTGTATACCGTCCATCCGTGGACATATCAGAAAATTGCTCCTGCATTTTCTGTATACCGTCCATCCGTGGACATAATAAGTGAGTAATTTAATGTCTTTAAACTATAAACGCGTTTTAATAAAACTTAGTGGTGAAGCCCTGATGGGGGATCTCGATTATGGTATTGATGCAAATATGTTAAAACGTGTTGCGTCAGAGATTACTGAAGTCGTGAACATGGGTGTGGAAGTTGCTCTGGTTATTGGTGGTGGTAATATCTTTCGGGGTGCTGGATTAGTTCAGTCAGGGATAGACCGTGTCACTGGTGATCATATGGGAATGCTGGCAACAGTGATGAATAGTCTGGCTATACAGGACGCACTTGAAAAGCAGGGCATGTATTGTCGTGTGATGTCAGCAATAAAAATTAATCGTATGTGTGAAGAATATGTGCAACGGCGTGCGATAAGGCATCTTGAAAAAGGTCGTATTGTTATTTTTGCTGCCGGCATAGGTAACCCATTTTTTACTACAGATACAGCAGGCTGTTTACGTGCAGTAGAAGTTGATGCTGATTGCATACTTAAAGCAACAAAAGTTGACGGTGTTTATGATTCTGATCCAGTTAAAAATCCTGATGCAGTTCGTTATGAAACGTTAACATTTGATGAAGTACTTGATAAAAACTTAAAGGTGATGGATGCGACTGCAATTGTTTTATGTCGTGACAATAATCTACCGTTACGAATATTTAATTTAAATAATGTTGGTTCACTACCAGCTACCATGAAAGATAAAGCTATCGGTACAACGGTAGTTATGGAGGATAAGTTAAGTGATTAAAGAAATTCTTACAGATGCGGAAGCGCGTATGGGTAAAAGTGTAGAATCATTACGTACTGAATTAACAAAAATTCGGACTGGGCGCGCGCACCCTAGTTTGCTTGACCAGATAAGGGTTGATTATTACGGCACGGATACACCGATTAATCAGGTGGCTAATGTAACAGTGGAAGATTCAAGGACACTCGCTGTTGCTCCCTGGGAAAAACAGATGGTTTCAGTGGTTGAAAAAGCTATTATGAATTCAGGTCTGGGCTTGAATCCGTCTACGGCAGGTAACTTGATTCGCATCCCTATGCCACCATTAACTGAAGAGCGCCGTCGTGAACTGGTTAAGGTTGTTAAAGGCGAGGGTGAAAACGCAAAGATTGCTATCCGTAATATCAGACGTGATGCGAACAGTGATTTTAAAGACCTGTTAAAAGAAAAAGAGATATCAGAAGATGAAAGTCGACAGGCTGAAGATAATATACAAAAGTACACCGATAAATTTGTCGCCAGTGTTGATGAAGTGATAGCGGTAAAGGAAAAAGAGTTAATGGAGATTTAAAAAACTTTTTATTAGATTGGCAAGATGAGTGAAATAATCGATAGCTCTGATGCAGTTTTATTGCAACCTGTGCCGCGACATATTGCAGTTGTCATGGACGGTAATGGTCGTTGGGCCAATAAGCGGCAGTTGCCACGAGTGGCAGGGCATAAAGCCGGCGTTAATGCGACAAGAAAAATTGTTGAAAATTGTGCAAAATGTAACATTGGGGTATTAACGCTATTTGCATTTAGTAGTGAAAACTGGAATCGGCCTGAATTAGAAGTTAGCAATTTAATGTCATTGTTTGTATCGACAATTATGGCTGAAGTAAAAAAACTAAATAAAAAAAATGTATGCGTGAAGTTTATTGGCGATCGCACGAGATTTTCTGAAAAGCTACAAAAAAGTATTAATGACTCTGAAGTACTGACCAAAAATAATACTGGTTTAAAGTTAAACATTGCTGCAAATTATGGTGGTCGCTGGGATGTTGTCAATGCCTGCAAGTTAATTGCTGAAGAAGTAAAAAATAATAAAAAGACAATGCAGGATATTGATGAAGAATTGTTTAATTCATTTATGTCTTTGAGTGAACTGCCTGCGCCGGATTTATTTATCCGTACCGGTGGTGAGCAACGTATTAGTAATTTTTTGATATGGCAGCTGGCATACAGTGAATTATATTTTGTTGATACATTATGGCCGGATTTTACAGATGAAGATTTTGATGCTGCTTTAAACTGGTATGCAGGAAGGCAGCGTCGATTTGGTAAAACAGGGCAGCAACTGATAGATGATGAGGCATTGAAAAGCTGATGTAGTCGCTAAAAGCACAAAACTAATTTAGACAGATTTATTTAGACAGCCAGGAATAATATAACGAATAGCCTACCATGTTATACCAACGAATATTAACAGCTATACCTCTCGCAGCTTTTGTTTTCTGGATTATCTTTTTCCAGTCAAATGCGGTGTTTTTCTATTTTTTATTGTTTGTTGTTTTAGTTTCAGGTTATGAATGGGCGAAACTGTCAGGTGTTAATAATATTCCGCTTAGAATGCTTTTTGCATTTGTTGTTACTGCTGTTACCTGGGCAATACCGCTATATTTAGCTGATTATATTCTTTGGCTTATTTATGTCTCGGTATTGTGGTGGTTTAGCATTAGTTATTACCTGAAGATGGCAAAACCTAAGGCGGCTAATTCAAAATTAAAACCCGATAAATTACTTATTGCTTTTGTGGTGTTACCAGCTGCGGTGTTTGCCATGCAAAAAACACACGCAATGAACCAGGGTGCTGACTGGTTATTTTATGCGCTGGCATTGGTATGGGTGGCAGATACTGGTGCTTATTTTGCAGGTAAAAAATTCGGTAAAAATAAACTTGCTCCAAATATTAGCCCGGGTAAAACCAAAGAAGGGCTTTTAGGGGCAGTTATAATCACATCATTATATACTCTGGTAGCGAGTTATTATTTTGAGCTAGATACCGGACGATCAGCGTTACTGGTTTTATTATCGGTTATTCTGACTTTTGTTTCTGCCAGTGGTGACTTGTATTTCAGTTTTTTAAAACGCGAGGCTGGCTTAAAAGACAGTGGCAACATATTGCCCGGCCATGGCGGTATATTAGATCGTATTGATAGTGTTTTAGCGGCCATGCCGGTTTTTGCAGTTGGTTATAACTGGTTAATCTATGCTAACTTGTTTGATCCATTATTATGAGGCAGACCAAAACAATGCAGATTACATTACTGGGCGCAACAGGCAGCATCGGTGCAAGTACGCTGGATGTTGTGGCTCAGCATCCTGGTCGTTATCAAATTTATGCATTAACAGCGAATACCAGTGTTGAAAATATGTTATCACTGTGCGAGTTATGGAAACCACGTTATGCAGTAATGAAAGATGTAAATTCTGCAGCTGATTTGAGCAGTCGTCTTTTGGCAAAAAATAGTCAGACAGAAGTTTTAAGTGACGAATCAGGACTATTACAGGTTGTTAAAGATAAGCAGGTTGATTGCGTAGTAGCTGCTATTGTTGGTGCTGCAGGCCTGGTGCCGACACTTGCTGCAGCAAAAGCGGGTAAACGCGTATTGCTGGCGAATAAAGAAGCGTTGGTGATGTCAGGCAAGCTGTTTGTGGAAACTGCAAGAGAAAACAGCGCACTATTGATGCCTGTTGACAGTGAACATAATGCTATTTTCCAATGTATGCCAGATAGGCTCACTGAGCATCATTCCTCAGTTAAAATGACTAATCAGCAGCTAAGTGCGGGAATTGAACGTATATTACTAACAGCCAGCGGTGGTCCGTTTAGAACCTGGTCTGTTGAACAGTTGCATGATGTTACGCCAGAGCAGGCAGTCAATCACCCTAACTGGGATATGGGCAGGAAAATTTCGGTTGATTCTGCAACATTAATGAACAAGGGCCTGGAATTAATTGAGGCTTTTTGGCTGTTTGATATGGATATCGCCAATATTGATGTAGTGATTCATCCGCAAAGTGTGATTCATTCCATGGTGACATACAGTGATGGTTCTGTATTGGCGCAGCTGGGTAATCCTGACATGCGCACGCCAATTGCACATGCACTGGCATGGCCAGAAAGAATAACGTCTGGTGTTGAACCACTGAACATTTTTGATGTCGCAAAGCTGGACTTTGAACAACCAGATTTAAGTCGTTTTCCCTGCCTGCGACTGTGTTATGAAGCCATAAAACAAGGTGGTTCTGCGACCATAATATTAAATGCAGCAAACGAAGTTGCTGTGGCGGCTTTCCTGGATGAGGAAATTGGCTTTAATGATATTGCGGTTTTGATAGAGCAGGCCTTGAATAAAGCGAATATTACTGAAGATGTCAGCACGCTTGAAGACATACTTGAAGCCGATGTTATGGCGAGAACAATAACAAATGAATGCATTGCTGCAATGCATTCATCAAGGTTGCCTTAAACATAAATGAGCAACGGTTTGATAAATCCATCTTTTATAAATTCAGTTTGATACAGTAATTATGAGTATTTTACACAATATCTTTTTCTTTGTAGTCGCTATCGGTGTACTGGTCACTTTTCATGAGTTTGGGCACTACTGGGTAGCCCGTAAAGCCGGCGTAAAAGTTTTACGCTTCTCCGTTGGTTTTGGCAAACCACTGTTTACCTGGCGTAAAAAAACGGTAGAAGGTGATGAGATAGAATATGTTATCGCGGCTATTCCATTAGGTGGTTACGTCAAGATGCTTGACGAGCGTGAAGGTAACGTACTGGATGCGGATAAAAAACGTGCCTTTAATAATCAAACTATCAGTAAGCGTTTTGCCATCGTTTTTGCCGGCCCTGCATTTAATTTTATATTAGCCATCTTTTTATACTGGATTGTGTTCATGTTGGGCGCAACCGTTGATCGTCCGTTTGTCGGTGAAACCGAAGTGGGTAGTATTGCTGGAAAAGCCGGTTTTGAAAATCAGGATGAAGTATTAAAGGTAGGTCAGGTGCCTGTCAAGTCGTGGAATGAATTCAGGCTTGAAATACTGGATCAGGGACTCGATGGCGGTAATCTTCAGATTCTTGTTCGTAATATCGACGGTATTGAACACATGCGTGAGTTAGCGCTTGGTGATATGCATTTACTGGAAAATGAAGGTGACATATTTAAAGTTATTGGCTTTTCACAGTGGTGGCCGCAGTTAAAAGTAGAAATCGGTGGCGTGCTGGAAAAAAGTGCTGCTGAATATGCGGGATTGCAAAAAAATGATATCGTGGTGCAAGCTGATGGTATAGAGATAAATCAGTGGTTAACCCTGGTTGAAATGATCCGCGAGAAACCAAACAAAGCCATGCAGTTTGTGGTGTTGCGTGATGGTGTCGAAAAATCATTAACCGTGATTCCGCAAAGCCGAAAAAGTAAAGACGGGGAGCAGGGTTTTATTGGTGCGTACCAGCATATACCTGATGAGGTGAGGCAGCAACTTGTTACACGTATTGAATATTCACCACTTACGGCGATAACAAAGGCAACGGTAAAAACCTGGGATATGTCTACATTGACGCTTCGTGTTTTATGGAAGATGATTTCTGGAGAGGCATCGCTGTCTAATATTTCCGGGCCAATAACCATCGCAACATACGCAGGTGTGACAGCGAGTATTGGCCTGGTTTCGTTTTTATCATTTCTTGCCGTAATATCAGTCAGTCTTGGAGTATTGAATTTGTTGCCGGTGCCAATGCTGGATGGTGGTCACCTGTTTTATTATCTAATTGAAATAGTAAAAGGCTCGCCTGTTTCTGAAGCATTTGAACTAAGAGGACAGCAAGTTGGTATCGCTATTCTCGTGTTATTAATGAGTGTTGCAATCTTTAATGATATACAACGATTAGTACAGTAAATGATAAGTAGTAGTTGTATGTCTTTTACTATTCGCATCATGCGTGCCAGTTCCACCTTTTGGCATCCCATTGGGGCTAACGTGATAAATCCGTCCTTTGGTTCGTCATCGGCACATCCATGTGCCACTGCTCGTTCCCGACGATTTATTAATCGTATCCTCCGTGATACTCACCCCTTCGGGGCTTGCGTGATAATTCCGTCCTTTGGTTCGTCATCGGCACGTCCATGTGCCACTAGTCGTTCCCGACGATTTATTCGTTTATTTTTGATATTGATACTGTTTAGTAGTTTCTGCGTTGCAACTGCGCGTGCGGATGCGTTTGTGGTCAGTGAAATTAAAATTGAGGGCCTGCAACGCCTGCCTGATGGCACCTTGTTAAATTACCTGCCCATTGCTGAGGGTGATCCTATTGATGACAATCAGATTACCTTTGCGATTAGTGAATTATATAAAACCGGTTTTTTCGCGGATGTAAAATTTTTTCGTGACGAAAACGTACTGGTGGTTCAGGTAAAAGAACGACCTTCCATTGCCGATGTAAAATTTACCGGTAATTCGGATATCGATGATGATGCATTAAAGGATGCGCTTGTTGATATCGGCGTTACACGCGGACAGATTTACAATCGCCCTTTGCTGGAGAAGCTGACGCTAGAACTTGAACGAGTATATTTCAGTCAGGGTAAGTACGGTGTAAAGATTAATACCGAAGTGACCAAGCTTGACCAGAACAGAGTTGATATTGATATCACCATTTCAGAAGGTCAGGTTGCATTAATCAAACACATCAATATTGTAGGTAATAAAGTTTATGACGATGCAGTGTTACTTGATGAGCTTGAGTCGGGAGTGCCATCATCGCTGGCTTTGTTTTCATCCGCCGATGAATATTCCAAACCAAAGCTGAACGGTGATCTGGAAAAGATCCGATCATATTATCTGGACCGTGGTTATATCAAGTTCACTATTGAATCCACACAGGTCTCAATTACCCCGGACAAGCAGGATATCTATATAACCATCAATGTATCCGAAGGTGATCGTTATAAGATATCATCATCCAAGTTAACCGGTGAAATGGTGGTTAATCGACAGACCATGGAAGCACAGATATTGACTCGCCAGGGAATGTATTTCTCGCGTAGTTTGATGACAACCAGTAAAAAGCGTCTCGAAGACCAGATGGGCCGTATTGGTTATGCATTTTCTGAAATAAAGTTAACACCCGAAATCGATGATGTTCGAAAAGAAGTTGCCTTAACCTATTTTGCGATTCCCGGTGAAAAAATTTATGTACGCCGTATCAATATTTTTGGTGACGACAGCACGCAAGACCTGGTCTTTCGTCGCGAGATGCGGCTAATGGAAGGTTCGATACTGGCAAGTGATTTACTTGAGCGTTCTAAAACACGTATCCAGCGCCTGCCTTATGTCGAAACAGTAAACGTTGATACGGTAGCGGTACCTGGTTCCAGCAGTCAGGTGGATTTGAATGTCACTGTTGAAGAAAAGCTGGCAGGCAGTTTTAATATCGGTGCCGGTTTCTCACAGACGCAGGGTTTGATTTTTAATGTCGGCTTAACCCAGGAAAATTTGTTTGGTACGGGTAAACGTCTTGCCCTGAATATTAATACTGACCGCGCGAACACCATTTATAGCGGTGCATACACCAATCCGTATTACACTATTGATGGTATCAGCCGCTCGGTCAGTGTTTCATATCGCAACAGGGATGCTGCAGAAGAGTTAATTAATAACTTCCAGACTGATTCAGCTGATCTGAATATCAGTTATGGTGTTCCTCTGTCTGAATTTAATACTATCAACCTGGGTTACGGTTTAAGTTATATCAATATTGTTCCATCTTCGGTTAATCCTTCTGTTGATGTAACGCTATTTCTTGTGCAAAACGAGGGGCGAACATCGTTTACCAATCTGACCTTAAATACCAGTTTCTCACACGATACTCGAAATCGTACCGTGTTTGCCTCAGCAGGCTCGCAGCAAACTATCGGCATGAACATGACAGTTCCAGGCAGTGGCCTGGAGTATTACAAACTCAGCTATATTACCAATACCTATATCGGTATCACCAGTGCGACAACGCTGTTGTTACGCTCGAATCTTGCCTATGGTGACGGTTATGGCAAAACCGATTCATTACCGTTTTTCGAACGTTATTTTGCCGGTGGAATACGCACCGTCCGTGGTTATGAATCAAATACACTGGGTCCACGTGACCCTGTCTCCGGACTTGCGATTGGTGGTAATATGCGAGTTACCGCTGGCGCTGATTACATATTTCCGGTACCATTTCTTGAGAAACCACCCAGTTCTTTACGTCTGAGCTTGTTTCTTGATATTGGTAATGTGTATTTAAATAATTTCAATACCTTTGATGCACCCTTAGGTACAAATGGATTCCAGGCAGACCAGTTAAGAAGCTCGTATGGTTTGTCACTGGTATGGATTTCACCAATTGGTCCATTACGGTTCAGTTATGCTGATACCATTAATGATGTGCCTGGTGATAATTTACGAGCTTTCCAGTTTAGTATTGGTTCATTCTTCTAAGGAGAAAATAAAAGTGAAAAAAATAGTATTAAGTATTTTATTAATTGCCGGTTTTGTTTCGACTAATGTGGCAGCTGCCGACCTGAAAATTGGTGTGGTGAGTGTTGAAAGAATATTAACCGAAGCGCCACAGGTCGAGGCCGTTAACACATCAATGTTAGAGCGATTTGGTCCGCAGCGTGACGCTTTGCAGGCGTTAGAAAAAGAAATTACCAAAATGCAGGAAGATTACAAACGAAACGAACTGGTGATGACTGAAGATAAACTCAATGAATTAAAGACGGATATCATCACAAAAATACAGAAGTTAAAGCAAACTGAGGCCACATTATCTCAGGAAGTGGCTACCGTTAGAAATCAGGAGCTTGCCATTTTACAGCAACAGGTAAGAGACATTATTGATGATATTGCTAAAAAAGGTAAATATAGTCTGGTATTAAGTGAAGGTGTTGCCTATACGGATGAAAAACTTGATATTACCAATAAAGTTCTAGATGAAATGAAATCGGCGTTTAAAAAGAAATAATTTCAGCTAAGGAAGATCGGGTTAAGTCCGGGCACAAGCGTTGAGCTCACGACTTAATCAGGACTCCCCTGAATAAAAAATAGTCATAAAATGGCGATAAAACTTTCTGAGCTAGCAAAAAATATTAACTGTCGCTTGCATGGTAAAGACTGTCTGATTGAAAATGTAGCCGATATTAATCATGCTGAAAAAGGACAGTTAGTCTTTGTTTATAATCCGAAATATCTTGACGACATCAAGTCATCTAATGCATCTGCAATAATTATAAAAGAAGAGTGGCTGGAAAATTGTCAGAAACCAGCGCTGGTTTCTGACAATCCCCGCCTGGCTTTTGCCAAAGCAGCAACATTATTGAATCCTGTCAACGTTGTTGCTTCAGGCGTGGCTATCTCAGCAGTGATAGCGGCTGACGTGGTGGTTCCTGACTCTGTTAGTATTGGCCATAATGTTGTCATTGAGTCGGGTGTTAGTTTGGGTGAAAACACGCAGATAGGCTCGGGTACAGTAATCGCCGGCAATGTGTGCATAGGTAAAGGCAGCGTTATACATGCTAATGTAACTATCGGGCATAAAACGCAAATAGGCGACAATTGTACGATTTTTTCCGGTGTTGTCATCGGTACCGATGGCTTTGGTTACGTCAGAGATGGCGAAGCCTATTTAAAAGTGCCCCAGATCGGAAATGTTATAATTGGTAATAATGTGGATGTAGGAGCAAACTCTACGATAGATCGTGGTGCATTGTTAGACACAATAATTCATGATGGCGTAAAACTCGATAATCAAATACAGGTGGCACATAATGTGGTTATCGGGAAACATACCGTTATATCTGCCTACACAGGTATTGCGGGCTCGGCAAAAATTGGCGAACATTGTTTAATTGGTGGTGGCGTAGGCATTCGCGATAATATCGAAATTGCTGATAACGTTGTAATAACAGGAAGAACCTTTGTATCATCATCTATAAAAGAAGCCGGCTCATACTCTTCCAGTGTGCTGGTTGATACGACTAGAAACTGGAAAAAGAATGTGATGCGATTTAAGCATCTGGATGAAATGGCAAAACGCATTAAAAAACTTGAAACTTTATCTGAAGAATAGTGTGCATATTTTGTCAGGCCGTCCAACATTTACTTATAACTTACAATCTAACACAGGAATTCAGCTTTGAGTGAAATGTATATTGAAGAGATCAGAAGATTTTTACCGCATCGATATCCTTTTTTACTTGTTGATCGAGTACTGGAATGTGTACCTGGCGAAAGCATAACGGCAATAAAAAATGTTTCAGTAAATGAACCACATTTTACCGGTCATTTTCCAGAACGGGCGATAATGCCGGGTGTTTTAATTATTGAAGCGCTTGCACAGGCGACCGGTTTGTTAGGTTTTCGCACCATGAGCGAAGATCCCAGTGATGATGTTCTGTACATGCTGGTGGGTGTTGATGGCGTGAGATTCAAGCGTCAGGTTGTACCTGGCGACCAGTTAATGTTAAAAGCTAAAATAGAACGCCGCTCAAAAGTTATCTGGAAATTTTCCTGTGAAGCCACGGTAAATGGTGAGTTGTGTACGGCAGCAGATCTGTTGTGTGCCGCATCACCAAAAGAAGAGCAATAAAGGTAGGTAATAAAAAAAGAAATTGACAATAGAGTGATCAATAATGATTCATCCACAGGCAATCATTGATTCATCTGCAAAAATTGCAGATGATGTCAGTATTGGACCATTTTCTGTCATTGGGGCGAATGTTGAAATCGGTTCGGGTACGGTAATTTCACCTCATGTTGTAATAAATGGACCAACAAAAATCGGTAAGGACAACCGGATTTTCCAGTTTGCCTCGGTAGGTGAAAAACCTCAGGATCTTAAGTTTAACGACGAACCAACAGAACTGCTTGTTGGTGATAGAAATACTATTCGCGAATATGTAACACTGCACCGTGGTACGCCAGCTGGTGGTAATGTAACGCGAATCGGAAACGATAATCTATTTATGGCAAGCAGTCATGTTGCGCATGATTGTGTTGTTGGTAATCACGTTATTCTGGCAAACGCAACTGCAATAGCAGGTCATGTAATTGTCGATGACTATGTAATACTGGGTGGTTATACCACCGTGCATCAATTTACTCGAATTGGTGCGCATGCCTTTAGCGGTTTTTCTACGGCAATTGATCGTGATGTTTTGCCATTTTTTACTGTTGCGGGCAATCGTGCACGTGCGGTTGGTATTAATAAAGAAGGATTAAAACGGCGTAATTTTTCACCGGATAGTATTCGTGCGCTGCAAGAAGCTTTTAAATTACTGATTAAATCTGGTGCCTCTCATAAGGTTGCGTTGCAGAAAGTTGAAGTGATTGCCGAGCGAGATGAGAATGTTCGCATGATGCTGGATTTTCTTGATGCCAGTGAGCGTGGCTGGATTCGGTAGTTTTCACTATTTTGTAATTTGCTATTCAAGGTTCGTCATTCCGGCATGTTTGTAGTCGGAATCCATGTTTTTCATTTTTACATTACTGCGTGAGTATATATCTTTCGTGTTTTATTTTTTTAACATTTACCGTGTGGCTTTACTTAGGCATTGCGGGTCTCGCCCCGCTGGCGAGGCACTCTTTTGTCAACAGCCACAAAAGAGTACCCAGAAAAGGCCGCCACGTCAGCTACGCCCCGTAAAAGACACGGGGTACCCATTTAGCCATTGCCGATATCATGCTGCGCCAGAACTCGCACAAAACGCTCAGACATGCTGGCACAGAAGGCCCATGATAACGGCAATGCCTAAATGGCTTGCTGAGGTGGATAAAAGTCAAAGTCAAAAACGGTGGAATACTCTAAAGCACGTGTTTCAAAAATAAGCTTTTGTTAGTGCAGTTAGGTTAGATTTTGTTTTTTTTGTTTTTACCCCCTCTTTTGTTTGCTGAATTCTCGGGTGTTGGTAGAGCAAATTCACCAGGGAAGGCGAATTTAGTCCTGTGCGCCTGGACGGCGCATCAGGACGGGCTCGTAGGCAACACCCGAGAATTCAGGAACCCGCAGGGCAAACGAATTGGGCGGCCTTTTCTGGTTACTCTTTTGGGCTGTAGCAAAAGAGTAACTCGCCAGCGGGGCGAGACCCGCAATGCCCAATATAACCACAACAGTAATTACCAAACCACAAAACTAAAATAAACCAAAAAATCAAAAATCAAATCGCCAACTTCCAGACATCAAACGCCGGCTCCTCATAAGGATGCGCTAACCGCATAGCCTGAATTGCCAGTTTAACTAAATCGTCAGCGCAAACCAGCTCAATTTTAATTTCATTAACCCGTTCAATCTGATTGACAGAACCAATCGCTGGATTACTATTCTGTAGAGGCCGAAACTGCCCAATACCTGCAGTTTGCCAGCAACAGCTATCATAATTTCCTATTCTGCCTGCACCCGCCTCAAACAATGCCTGTTTTACATTTTCCACAGATTTTTCAGGGACATATACGCAAATTTTAAACATAATGTATCCTGTTCGCTAAGCTTGAAATAGCTTAGACTACCACCATTATTAAATGAGTAAATAACTTAGGAAATATTTAGCTATGAGTGGTGGTATTCAACTATCGTCTGAAATGATCTCAGACATAAAAGCGGTGATAACAAAGCATGATTCAGCTGCAGATAATGATTTATATTTTATGCAGTATTTATCGGCAGTGACGGGTTACGTGCTTGCGCACCAGGACCAGCCTGGCATGGACAAAAAATCCTTACTGGGCGACTTATCGCACTTTATGGGGCAGGTTCTTGACCAGGTTGAGCAGGACATGAAGCCGCCCGAAGATGCATTTGGTGTCTGGAAGCCTGGTGATAATTGATAGCCTTTCCTTATTATTATGGAAGTTGATTTCTGGTTAGAGCGCTGGAACAACAACCAGATTGGTTTTCATCAACAGCAGATAAATCCTTATCTTATTTATTTTTATGGTGAAAAAGGGCCGTCACCCGAACAGCGTGAAAAATTAAAAGTTTTTGTGCCTCTGTGTGGGAAAAGTAAGGATTTACTCTGGCTGTCACAAAATGGCTATAAAGTATTTGCCGTTGAATGCAGCGACCGTGCGGTAAAAGATTTTTTTGAAGATAACGCATTAAATTATAAACATGCGAAAAAAGATCAGCAGGGTTTATACCAGAGCAGTGATCTGTCATCTACCATAGAGATATTTCAGGGTGATTTTTTTGATTTACAGAAAGGAAACCTGGAAGACGTTACTGATATATTTGACCGGGCATCCCTGGTGGCGCTGCCAGAGGACAAACGCAAGTTATATGTAGATACAATGGCTGAAATACAAAGACCGCAGGTGCGTACTTTGTTAGTCACATTAAACTACGATTCATCTGAAATGAATGGTCCGCCATTTCCCGTTACCGATGAGGAAGTTCATGATTTATATTCAGAAAATTTTTCTATCAAAAAATTGTGTTTCAAAGATGTGATCAATGAAGAGACAGGTTTAAGAAATCGGGGTTTAAGCAGCTTGATTGAGACCGTTTTTAAGTTAGTCAGAAAATAATAGTGTCACAGGTATTAAGTTATTCATACGTAGCACAAACCAAGAGAGTTAACCAGTTTATGTCATCAGTTATGTCTTCAGCAGAAAAAACGTCAGGTATTGAAGGTAAAGCCATCAATTATCATCCCGCATTTAAATGGTTGCGCAGCAAGCGCATTGATTCTTTAAATTTAACCCTGCATGAATTCCAGCACATTAAAACAGGTGCATTGCATTATCACATGGAAGCTGAAAATACAGAGAACGTATTTTTAGTCGGATTTCGAACAGTACCGATGGATTCAACCGGCGTCGCACACATTCTTGAACATACCTCTTTATGCGGCAGCAAAAAATACCCGGTGCGAGATCCTTTTTTTATGATGATCCGCCGTTCATTGAATACCTTCATGAACGCATTTACCAGTAGTGACTGGACGGCTTATCCGTTTGCCAGTCAGAATAAAAAAGATTTTAATAACTTACTGGACGTTTATCTTGACGCAGTATTTTTTACCCGTCTTGATGAGCTGGATTTTTTACAGGAAGGGCATCGCATAGAATTTAAAGAAGCCAGTAATGCCGAACAGCGATCTTGAATATAAAGGTGTGGTATTTAATGAGATGAAAGGCGCAATGAGTTCGACGGTCAGCGTGTTATGGCAGGAAGTAAGCAAATACCTTTATCCAACCTCAACGTACCACTACAACAGCGGTGGTGAACCACAGGATATTCCTGATTTAAGCTATCAGCAGTTAAAAGATTTTCATAAAACGCACTATCACCCAAGTAATGCTGTATTCATGACATTTGGCGATATTCCTGTATTTGAGCATCAGGAAAAATTTGAACAGCAGGCGTTAAAAGACTTCGAAAAACTTGAGCTTACTATTTCTGTAAAACCGGAAAAACGTTATCTTGCGCCAGTGTCTGTAGAAGAAGCCTATGCTTACGACGTTGTCGGTGATGAAAGTATTGAAGAAAAAGCACACCATGTAATGAGCTGGTTACTCGGTCCATGTACCTCACTGGATGACATGATGAAAGCTAATTTATTATCGCAGGTATTATTTGATAATAGTTCTTCACCACTGCGACAGGCCCTTGAGAAAACGAATTTAGGCGCCGCCCCGTCACCCTTATGCGGCCTTGAAGATTCCAATTATGAAATGTGTTTTCTGGCAGGAATAGAAGGCAGTAAAGTTGAAAATGCTCAGGCCTTCGAGACGTTAGTTTTAGAGGTGTTAAATAACGTTGCCACAAATGGTATCCCGCATGAAAAGCTTGAAGCGGTATTACATCAGCTGGAATTAAGCCAGCGTGAAGTCGGTGGTGACAGTTACCCGTTTGGTCTACAGTTGATTTTGAACGGCCTGACGGCAGCAATACATCGAAGTGATCCGTCTGCATTGCTAAATCTTGATCCGGTGATTGAATCATTACGTGAAGATATTAAAGATCCTGAGTTTATCAAAAAGCTGGTTGCTGAACTGTTACTTGAAAATCAGCATCGTGTGCGATTAACGCTGCGTCCTGATGCAAACCTGAGTCAACGTAAAGAGCAGGCAGAAAAAGCACATCTGGCTGCTATCAAGTCGGCCTTGACTGAGGATGAAAAGCAATTAATCATTAATCGTGCACAGGCATTGGAAGAACGTCAGTGTCAGCTGGATGATCCTGAGTTGTTACCAAAAGTCGGCCTCGACGATGTGCCTGAGGAAATTAAAATTCCTGAGGCAACAGAAATGCTAATTTCGGGCACTGAGTCAACGATTTACAAACAGGGAACCAATGGGCTGGTATATCATGAAGTGGTTTGTGAACTACCTGCATTAACGGATGATGAACTTGCGGTGCTTCCGTATTATTCTTCATGTCTGACAGAGCTTGGTTGTGGTGATAAAGACTACCTGCAAATGCAGGAATTACAGTCTAGCGTCAGTGGCGGTATTCACGCTCACCAGAGCATTCGTGCTTTTACTGATGATGAGCAAAAAGTTCGAGCATATTATGTGATTTCCGGTAAAGCATTAAACAGAAATAATAAGCAGCTGGCAGCGTTAATGTACGAAACACTGAATAACGCACGTTTTGATGAAGTAGAGCGCATTGCTGAGCTGATTACCCAGATACGGTCACGCCGTGAGCGCAGTGTAACCGGTAGTGGTCATACTCTGGCGATGACGGCGGCCGCCAGTGGTTTGAGCCCTATGGCCGAACTAAACCATAAGTTTGGCGGACTCGCCGGTATAAAAACACTGAAAGCACTGGATGATTCTCATCGTGATGGATCCGCTATTAAACAAACAACCTTATTGTTCAAATCCATTCATGAAAAGATAAAAGCCGCAGCGAAATCATATATGCTGACACTTGAAGCGGATAGTGTTGATCAGGCTGTTGCAGAATTCGAGAGTGTCTGGAAAAAAGATAATTCTGCTGTGGTCGATGTCTTTACCTTGCCAGAAATCAAACAAAAAACTGAGCAAATGTGGATTGCCAATACACAGGTTAATTTCTGTGCCAGGGCTTATCCAACTGTCACCATGGAACATCCCGATGCGGCAGCGTTATCTGTATTGGGTGGCTTTCTGAGAAATGGATATTTGCATACCGCGATACGTGAACAGGGCGGCGCCTATGGCGGCGGTGCCACACATGATTCCAATATTGCTGCGTTCAAGTTCTATTCATATCGTGATCCACGTTTGGCTGAAACGTTAGCTGACTTTGATAATGCAATTGACTGGATGCTGGACAATTCACATGAAGAACGCCAGTTAGAAGAAGCTATATTAGGCGTTATCGGCAGTATAGATAAACCCGGTTCACCCGCAGGTGAAGCCAGGTCTGCTTTTCATGATGCCTTGCATGGCAGAAGCAGAGAAAAATTACAGCAGTTCCGTAAACGGGTACTTGAAGTGAGTTTGGATGACCTTAAACGCGTAACAGAAACCTATCTGAAAAACGGAGAGGCGAGTACCGCTGTTATTGCCAGTGCGGCAACACATGAAGAACTGGGTGATTTGGGACTTGAGGTTGTTAAATTGTAATCTTTGGCTAGTCAGAAAAGGTTCATGATTATAAAAATACCGATCCTTTCATGATCGGTATTTTTTTGTCTCAAGAAACGTGTGGATAAACAAAATCATAATCGATTATTATCTTCATGGTAGTTGTTTACACTTGCTAATGAGATTATTAATCATGCGATCTGTTATTGCAGGTCTTGAATAATGGCTATATCTTTATTCCATATCAGTAGTAGATCGGTTTAGTATGGAAAGAAATTCTTAGAGAACTTTGCACGAAGCATCTTTTCCGCTGTGGCTGCGTTAAAAATTGTCTCAAAATGCTCATTTACTGTGTGTAAACTGCGCTATTTCGACGATTTTTGCCTTGCCATAACGAAAAATCTACATCGTGCAAAGCTCTCTCTTAATTAATTTAATAAAATAAAGGATATTAAAATGAAAGTCGCTTACATATTTTCTACACAAGGACATTCTGTCTCTTACAAACTAGGAAAAATGATTCTTCCACAATTAGAAGAAAACGCCCACGGTGTTGATGTTGTTGGTATGTTTTTTTTTGAAGATAATGCTTATGTTTTACAGAAGGGGAATCCAGTCGGTGAGCGATTAGCTAAAGTAGCGGCTGAAAATGGGATGTTGCTGATGGCATGTGATCAATGTGCATACGAGCGAGAAATCGATGGCTTGTTAGTGGACGGCGCGACCATCGGTTGTTTCCCGAATCTTTATGGGGCTTTGTCAGCTAATATGCCTGATCAGGTTATCACTTTATAAATTATTGTCACGCAGCTGATGAATATTTTGTATATTGGTTCATCAACTGCGCTGTCTTTAATACCATTTAAAAAATTATTAAGCACAGGACATTCTATTGCTGCGGTTGGTGTTTATAAGCCTCTTATTTTCGAGCAAAAGATCATTGCCCTGGAAAATGAATCGTTAGCTTTATGCGCTCAACAACATGCTGTCCCAGTCATCGATTTCTCGCAGACCGAAGAAAACCTGGTTAATAAACTGACCTGCCTGAATATTGACCTTATTTTAATGTCCTGTTACAGCAGGCGTTTGCCAGAATCAATTATTAACCTGGCCAAAGCGGGATGTTTCAATATGCATCCATCATTACTGCCACGATATCGTGGCCCTGAACCCATATTCTGGCAAATGAAACATGCGAGTGACATGGGTGTCAGCTGGCATCTGGTAACAGATGAACTGGATGCCGGTGATATTGTAAAACAACAAAAAATCAATCTTGATGAAGGTTTGTCTTTTGCAGAAATTAATCGCTTCCTGGCTGAAATCGGGGCCGAACTTATGCTGGCAATGTTAGCTGATTTATCGAGACAAAAACTACTGAAAACAAAGCAGGATCAGGCGCTTGCAAGTTATTTCCCCTATCCGCAAAAAGATGATTTTACTGTTGATATATCATGGTCTGCACAACGTGCTTATAACTTTATGCGAGCGACGCAGGACTTCGGCCATGTTTATCACTGCCAGACAGGTCAGCACCATTTTCTACTTGAGCAGGCACTTGATTATGACAACAATGCGACGCTTACAAACGTCGATGTTCAGGCTAACCGGCTCTATATCCCTTTTAATGAGGGTGTGTTAATCGCTAGCTACACTGGTAAACTGTCCTCTTAATAATATTAAGGTTATTACCTCATGTCAGATCAGTACCAGCTCATTGAAACCCGTTTACAGGAAAAGCTTGAGAACGGCACTACTCGTTGCAATCTCTGTTTGTGGCGCTGTAAAATTGGACATGGCCAGCGCGGCTTCTGTCAGGCGCATGTTAACCGCAATGGTACTTTATATAACCTGTCTTACGGCATTCTGTCGGCGATTGATATCGGCTATATTGAAGAGAAACCGGTTCGCCATTACCGACCAGGCACTAAAGTAATGTCTGTTGGCAGTTATGGTTGCAGTTTTCGTTGTGGCGGCTGTCATAATCTGGAAATTTCCTGGGGTGTTGAAGCACTCGATGGTTTGGCAAAAGGCCAGTCTACAGAAGCCTGGGTGTCACCACAAAAGCTGGTTGATTCGGCACTTAGAGCGGGTGTGCAGGGCATTGCCTTCACCTATTCCGAACCGGCTGTCTGGCTGGAATACGTGCTTGATGTCTGTGAGCTGGCACATCAGGCAGGTTTATACACGGTGTATGTATCCAATAGTTTTATCACTGATGAGGCACTGGAACTGCTGGTGGGTAACGTTGATGTCCTGTGTTCGGATATTAAGAGCAAAAGCGATGAATTCTACAAGGATATCTGCCGCCCGGCAAAAGTTGAACAGGTACTGGCATCCATTAAAAAAGCGCATGATTTAGGCATTCACGTTGAAACGCGAACCAATATTATCCCGGGTAAAAATGATGATCCGGATGAACACTACGAAATCGCCTGCTGGATTCGAGATAATCTCGGTGCTGATAGTCCGTGGCATATAACACGCTTTTTTCCTGCCTATAAGCTTAGTCATGTACCAGCAACCCCGGAATACATGCTTTTTGATGCAGAAGCACAGGCTAAACGTGCAGGCTTGAATAAGGTTTACGTGTATAATGACAAAGGGTGTGACTGTGCAACCGAGAACCAGCCAATTGAGGTTTATTTAAATAGCACAGCAGAAGAAATACATCGGATTAAACAATGCGCGGCAAGTTGTTGTGGCGATGAGGGTGTATTGTTGAAAAAGTTTGAAGAATAAATCGTCAGGATCGATTTATCACGTGAGCCCCGAAGGGGTGAGTATCATGGAGGATACGAATAAAAGAGTTAGAGGTTAATAATGGCAAATACAGTTCAATGTGTGGTTTTGAAAATTGAAGCAGAAGCGATGGATGCACCACCACATCCAGGTGAGTTAGGTGTGCGTATTTTTGAAAACGTATCAAAAGAAGGCTGGAAGCAGTGGCTGGAACGCTTAACCACAATTATTAATGAAAACAGTTTAAATACCGCTGATCCTAAGAATCTTGAGTTAATTGAAAAACATATGCTGGGTTTCTTTTTCGGAGAAGGTGATTACGGTCAGGCGCCAGCAGGTTTCCAGGCCGGCGGTGGCGGTAAGAAATAATTTTCACCACAGAGGCACAGAGGACACAGAGTAAAAACTTTTTGTTTGTTAGTGCGCCGCAGGTGCACAACAATAAAACCTCTGTGTCCTCTGTGCCTCTGTGGTGAAAAAAGTTTTTAAGTTCTAGATTATTTTAAACACCGGTGCAGTAACAAACTTAAGGTGCGCATAAGCTTCTCGAATCGCCGCGGTAACCTGTTCTGGCGACTCTGCACTGGCAAATATATACCCCAGATATTGATTCCCTTCCGGCAGCGGCACGAGTTCGTGACCCTGAGGAATAATAATATCAATATTGTCGATGTGATTTACTTTACTGGCTTCAAGTAATCCCTCAACTCTTTTTAATAAACCTTTCTCTCTAATTGGTATCATCATCACGCCGCGTGCCTGCCTTGGCATCGATACATCGATGGGGTGATTTATCGCCAGCGAAATAGCCAGCTCTTCAATGCCGAAATTTTCATTGTCCAGTATTCGGGCACAGTCACCACCGATGGTGCGTGAAGCAATTTCAAGAATCCAGACGTTTTCTTCATTATCGATACGGCATTCAGCATGGATTGCGCCAGTGGTTAAGCCATAAGCATTACAGGCCTTTTGAATAATGGATTGTATGGATTGCTGCATCTTCTTGCTTAATGTTGAAGGGGTGACATAAATGGTCTCTTCAAAATAAGGGCCTTTGAGCGGGTCAGGCTTATCGAAAATAGTAATGGTGTTGAGTTCAGCCTTATGCAAAAAACCTTCATAGGCGATTTCAAAACCATCAATGTAGTCTTCGATTAAGACATGCGATTGTTCAAATTCATTGGCTGCGGTAGCAAGAATTGGCCGTAATCGTTCGCAGGCCGCAACAAATTCATCTTCATTGTTAGCACGAATGACACCGCGACTGGCTGACATGTTCAACGGTTTTAATACGCAGGGCCAGGGCAGTCCCGCCATTTGTTTTTTTACTGGCTGTGTTAAATCGAGCAAACAATGAATTGGAACAGGGCAGCCGGATAAAGCCAGTTGCGCACGTGCCAGATCTTTACGCTGTGAGCATAAAGCTGCTTTGGGCGGGTTGTGTGGCAGCTTAAGCGATTTAGCTACTCGTGCGGCCATTACCACGGTTTGATCATCACTGCCAAGTATTCCGCTAAACGGTTTTAATTGATTCTCTTTTAAAATTTCGTTTAGCGCCGAATCGGTATTATCAAAATCAATATGCAAACCATTAGCGACTTCGGAGACCAGTGAATGCTGCCCCTGTGAAGCGATGGTAACGTCGAGACCAAGTTTTTTAGCGGCTTTGATGTAGGGCGCAATTCTGTAACTGTTGTGATGTGAGATAAGTAATAAGCGTTTGTTCCTGATATCTGGCATTTTGAGAGTGAATCAATAAAAAAGGGTGAGTCATTGTTTGATGACTCACCCTGTATGGTGGTGTATTAAAAGAAGAGCTGGCTGCACGTTAAATAAAAAAAACTAAAACTTACGCCGCGAATGACGCAAAGCTTCCGCATCCTGCGCACGCCCCTTACCTGCATCCATGCAGGCAAAGTACGCAAATAAAAAACTTTAGTTCTTTCTTTTCTTTGTGCTCTATGCGTTATTCGCGGCTAAAAAATGCTTTAATATTGAGTGCAGCAGTTAGCCGCAACCGCCGCCAGAAGCGCCACCACAGCCACCGCATGAGCCGCCGCTAGTAGAATTTGCAAATACATTTTTGAATACAAAACTGGCGTTAGCGCCTTCAGTCTGGTAATCAATTTCTACGCCTTCTAAAAACCCTAAAGCAACGGCATCAACATGCACTTTAAGCCCTTCTTTTTCAAGGGTTGCATCAAAGGGGGTGGGCGCGTCAACAAAGGTCATGCCATAAGACATACCACCACAGCCGCCACCAGAAACAAAAATTCGTACGCCATTAACGCCGTCTTCGCTTTCGGTAAGGGCAAGCAACTGTTTGACTGCTTCATCAGAAACTTTAATTTGATCGGTTAACTGCGAATTAAACTGGACTTGAGACATGAATGTTCTCCTAATAATCAGTGATAGTGTATCTTAACATTAATTGTAAGTACTCAGTAAGTAGCCAAAATTAATCGTTACTGCTCAGCCAGCCGCTGAAATTCGCTATTTCAGCGGCTGGCTGAGCAGATATCATTATTTTACTTTTAATTCTTATTATGATTTCCATGTAAAATAGATAGATATAGCTTATTGTGCCTGTTTGCGTTCCTGATGCAATATCCGGGTTAGATCGCCTGCGCGCGTTCAATCATTTCATTTGCGTGCGCCAGTGACTGCTCAGTAACTTCTAGCCCACTCAGCATACGTGCGATTTCCTGGCGACGCTGGTCTTCATTCAGCGTTATAACCTGACTGCTGGTCTGCTTATTCAATGTCTGTTTCTCAACTCGTAAGTGATGGTGCGCCTGTGAGGCAACCTGTGGTAGGTGGGTAATACAAATGACCTGGTTAGCCTCGCCTTTTGTAATCTGACCTAAAAGACGTAATTGCTGCCCAACAATCTCTGCGATACCGCCACCAACACCGCTATCAACTTCATCAAAGATAAGTGATGGAATTTTACTGTTATTGGCAATAATCATTTGAATAGCCAGACTGATACGCGCAAGTTCGCCGCCAGAAGCAACTCGCGCAATTGGCTTGCATGCTTGCCCCGCATTTGCCGTGACCGTAAATTCGATCTGATCCAGGCCGTAAGCCGAGCGTTTAGCGCTTGACGGTTTAACCGTGATTTCAAATTTTCCACCGGACATACCCAGTGTTTGCATTGCTGAGGTAATATTTTTGTTGAGTTTGCTCGCCGCTTTTTTACGGCTGCTGGAAAGTTTTTCACTTGCTTTCAGGTATTTTTCTTCAAGTTCTTTTTGCGCAATGATTAATTCATCGAGACGTTCATCAGCATGATCAATATCATCCAGTTCTTTTTGAAGTTTTATATGTAAGGTATGTAATGTATCGGGGTCAACACGGTGTTTACGGGCCAGATCAAGGATGTTCTGAATACGCTGTTCTATATTCGCCAGTTGTGAAGGGTCAAGTTCAATATTGTCACCATAATTTTTTAATAATGAAACACTTTCATCAATTTGTACCAGCGCCTCGGTTAGCATTTCCGAGACAGATGACAGGCTTTCATCAATATCGTTAATGTCGCTTAGGGAGACTATAATGTGCGATAGTGCTGACTGTACGTTGCTGTTTTCATCTGCGCTTAATTGGTGGATTGCCTGCTCAACAGTGGTTTGCAATTTTTCTGCGTTGGCCATTCGCCTGTGCTGATTGTTTAGTGATGGGTACTCATTTTCTTCTAGTGCCAGCGTATCAAGCTCCTGAGTCTGAAAACGCAATAAATCAAGGCGATCATTTTGCTCATTACTGCTAAGTTGCAAGTGTTGCAACTGCTCTTCTACCAGTTTTAATTCTACATACAGCTTACTAACGGCTTCTAGTAAAGGCGAATGCTGGGCCGAATCGTCCAGCAATTGTCTTTGCACCGAGCTTTTCATCATTGACTGGTGTTCATGCTGACCATGAATATCGATTAGCATTTCAGCCAGTTCGCGAATAACCTGTAAATTTACCGGTGTGCTGTTTATGTAGGCGCGTGAACGACCGTCTTTTGAAATGCGACGACGCAAAATGCACTCTTCATCTGCAATTAACTCCTGTGAAACTAACCAGGCGGAAACATCATCCAGTTGCTGAATATCAAATTCGGCAACGATTTCTGCAAATTCACAACCCTGTTTAATGCTGTCATTATCTGCGCGGTCACCTAACACCAGATTAAGCGCGCCGAGTAAAATGGATTTTCCAGCACCTGTTTCGCCAGTGAGTACCGTCATGCCAGGATTAAAATCCAGCTCAAGTTCATTAATGATGGCAAAATTTCTGATATATAAATGTTTTAACATGGTCGTTTAAAAAAAGTTTGCAGTTTGCAGTTTGCAGTTTTAAGTAAAAACTAAAAATAAGAAACTTCAGACTGTAGATTTAAAAATATTGGATTTATCTAACGCTTCTGGTTTTTAACTGCCAACTAATAACTGCAAACTGAAAATTGCAAACTATCTTTCAATTATGTTCACTCCAGTGTAATTTAGCACGTAAAATTTCAAAATAGTTATGCTGTTTAGGGTGAAGCAAGGTTATTGTATCTGCTTTACGTTTTACTTTAATACAATCACCAACGTACACGTCTGTCGATAGATGTCCATCGCAAGTAGCTTGCGCAATACCTTCTTTTGTATTGCAAATTAATATTTCTATTTGTGAATCAGCATCGATTACTATTGGTCTATTACTCAAGGTATGTGGCGAGATCGGTACTAGTGTAATGGCATCAAGGGTTGCGTGTAATATTGGCCCACCTGCTGATAAAGCATAAGCAGTCGAGCCTGTGGGGGTTGAAATAACAATACCATCTGCGCGCTGATAATTGACGAACTCACCATTGATGCGTGTCTCAATCTCAATCATCCGTGCAACATCACGGATATGAACAACCACGTCATTAAAGGCATCTCCTTCAAAAATGAGTTCGCCCTTTCTGAATACCTGCATTTCCAGCAGAAATCGTTGTTCTTGACGGTAAAAGCCATTGAGAATATCTTCCAGCGAGGTTTCAAGTTCATCAGGTGAAATGTCGGCGAGAAAACCCAAACGACCGACATTGATGCCTAACAGAGGAACATTTGCATGCACTAGTGAGCGTACTGCACTCAGGATGGTACCGTCACCACCAACGACGATGGCCAGATCACACTGTTCTCCGATGACTTCACGACTGACTTTTTCGAACCGACAGTTTTTGATCCCATCCGGTATCTGTTCATCAAGTAAGACCCTGCAATTTTTATTTTGTAAATACTCACATAGCGATTGCAAGGTCTGGCTTATAAGCTCAGTCTCTGGTTTGGTGATAACGCCGATGGTATTAAATTTCATGTTGTTACACTAGCATTGAAAATTGTCATTGGAAAGGCAGGCATTCGCATTCAGGTGTTTGCGTCATTTTTTAGGTCATCTCTATTAATTCTGGATGTGACAGATTGAGATTCAAACAATCAAGAGCAAGGCGTAGTAGCAAATGCTTGTGAGTTATTCTATTGCAAGTACTTAGCAAAGCTTCCGCTCCCGGCTCACGCCCCTCACCGACATCCCTGTAGGCGACGCGGCTATTGGAGATTTTGAGCTTAAGATGTTCATTCATGAATTAATAGAGGTGGCCTTTAGTTGGTAGAGTAAATCAAGCGCCGCTTTAGGGCTTAAATCATCAATATTTAAGTCCTGTAGTTTTTCAACAACAGGGTGAGGGCGGTCGCTGAACAATTCAAACTGACCGGATTCATTATGATGGCTAATGCTCTGGTTTTCCAGTTCAACCAGTTTGTTTTTTGCCAGCTTGATAACATCAACCGGAACACCTGCTAACTGCGCAACCTGTAAACCATAACTCTGGTTGGCCGGACCGGGTTTAACGCTGTGCAGGAAAACAATTTTTTCACCATGTTCAATCGCATCAATATGAATATTGTTGATGCCACGAATTTCATCCGGTAATGCGGTGATTTCAAAATAGTGTGTGGCAAATAAAGTATAGGATTTATTCACCGTGCTTAAGTGATAAGCACAGGCCCACGCCAGCGACAGGCCATCAAAAGTGCTGGTGCCACGTCCAATTTCATCCATCAATACCAGAGAGTCTGGCGTAGCATTGTTGAGGATATTGGCCGCTTCTGTCATTTCCACCATAAAGGTTGAGCGGCCACTGGCTAAATCATCCGATGCACCGATACGGGTATAGATGCGATCAATAGGGCCTATAACCACACTCTCCGCCGGTACATAACTGCCGATGTGAGCGAGCAGAACAATAAGTGCGGTTTGTCGCATGTAGGTAGATTTACCGCCCATGTTGGGGCCGGTAATAATACTCATGCGTTTACTATCACTTAATAGCGTATCGTTAGGCACAAAATGCTGGTCACGAACGCTTTCTACGACGGCATGACGACCCTGTTTAATTACTATACCTGGCCTGTCGGATAGCACAGGGCAGCAATAATCCAGTGTTTGTGCGCGTTCTGTCAAGCAACAGATGCTGTCGAGTTCTGCGATTGCGGAGGCGCAGGTTTTTAGTGGCTGTAAAAAAGATTGCAGTTGCTGCAATAAATCTTCATAAATTGATTTTTCCAGTGCCAGGGCACGCTCTTTGGCACTTAATACCTTGTCTTCATACTGTTTTAATTCTTCAGTAATAAATCGCTCAGTGGTTTTTAGTGTTTGTTTGCGCGTGTAATGCACAGGTACGTTGTCCGATTGCAGTCGGCTTATTTCAATGTAGAAACCATGCACACGGTTGTAATTAACTTTAAGGGTTTTGATGCCAGTTTCTTCACGTTCACGAATTTCCAGTTGTTCGAGAAAACCATTCGCATTTTTGCTTAAGGCGCGTAATTCATCTAATTCTTTGTTGTAACCTGCAGCGATAAAACCGCCGTCGCGGGTTAACACGGGCGGGTTTTCACAAATAGCAAGACCGAGCAGCTCCACAATCTGTGGGTGTGTGCTTATGCTGACTGATAGTTGTTGAGTGAACGGCGTCTGATTTTGCAATAAAATATTTTGCAGTTCAGGTAAAACGGCAAGTGAGTTCTTCAGCGTTTCAAGGTCGCGCGGCCTGGCAGAAAGCAGGGCCAGCCGGCTCATGATACGTTCAATATCACCAATAGAGTTCAAACAAAATTGAATGTCGGTGGTTAACTGGTTATTGAGTAATTCAGCAATGGCCTGATGACGCTGTGTGAGTAATTCACGGTTACGCAGAGGTGAATGTAACCAGCGGCGTAAACAGCGGCTGCCCATACTGGTCGTGGTGCGATCAATGACGGAAGTAAGCGTGTTTTCGGTGCCACCCGATATATTTATCTCAATTTCAAGATTGCGACGACTGGCCGCGTCCAGCACAATAACATCATCGGTATTTTCAACATGCAAGCCGGAAATATGCGGTAGAGCAGCGCGTTGTGTGTCCTGTGTATATTGCAGCAGGCAACCGGCTGCCATTATCGCTGTCGTTAAATCTTCACAGCCAAAACCGGATAAATCTTTGGTGCCAAATTGCGTATTTAATAAACGGTTGGCGCTATCAAAATCAAACCACCATGGTGGTTGCTGGCGTAAACTTATATTGTTATTTAGTGTGTTATTTAATTCATCAAACAGCGGGGCATCTTCAGCTAATAAAACTTCAACCGCCTGCAGTCGTTCCAGCTCTGCATAAAGCTGTGCTTTGTGTTTTATTTCACATACATTAAAGCGTCCTGAAGTGATGTTTAAGGTTGCCAGGCCATATTTGTTTTTATGAAAATGAATACACATCAATAAGTTGTCTTTGCGCTCATCAAGCAGGGCTTCTTCCGTTACCGTACCGGGTGTGACAATGCGTTTAACTTCGCGATTTACCGGTCCCTTGGTTTCACCGGGTTTACTGGTTTGCTCGCAGATAGCGACGGATTCGCCACGTTTAATCAACCTGGATAAATAATTGTCGGCCGCATGATAGGGAATGCCAGCCATAGGAATGGGCTTGCCGTTAGACTGGCCGCGTGCGGTGAGGGTAATATCGAGTATTTTGGCCGCCTTTTTAGCATCATCATAAAACAACTCGTAAAAATCACCCATACGATAAAACAATAATGTGTTTGGGTGGTCGGCCTTGATGCGCAGGTATTGCTGCATCATTGGGGTGTGACTGGCTGTTTCTGTGTTACTTTTATTTTTAGCCGTTGCTGTTGTCATAGTTGCTTATTTATGTGTGTATTGTTGCTGACGAAAATATGCGCGTAGTGTACAAGATTTACTGGTGTCATGGCATGCTGTCCTTTAAAGTACGGCAATTATTTTTTCAGGATGCATATTCATGGCCCCATCAGAACAGGAATTAAGAGACCTCGCTGAAAAGTTAGGTGAATGCATGACCGCAAAAGGCATGAAGTTAGCTTCGGCAGAATCCTGTACCGGCGGTTGGCTGGCCAAGATCATTACCGATATTCCAGGTAGTTCCGCCTGGTTTGAAGGTTCAGTGGTTTGTTATAGCAATGAGTCCAAACACAGCCTGTTGGCTGTTGCTGAAAGTACATTAAATGAATTTGGTGCGGTAAGTGGTGAAACCGTCCTGGAAATGTCGGATGGAATTTTTTCTCACACCGAAGCTGATGTGGCGGTGAGTGTCAGCGGCATCGCAGGACCCGATGGCGGCACTGAAGAAAAGCCGGTGGGACTGGTCTGGTTGAGCTGGGGAAAACGCGATAAATCAGTATTTGCCAATCCGTTTAATTTTGATGGTGACCGTGAAGATGTGCGTAAGCAGTCGATCAAACAGGCATTGAATTGTTTACTGGACTTACTGGTTTGTGATTAAGGTGCAAGTCTTATAAACGCCGGTCATCTCGACCAGCGGGAGAGATCTTGACGGCCAGTGTATATGATCTTTCGGTACACCGCTTCGCTGCTCCGTACATTACCCCCTAATAAGTTACATCCATGTAACGACCGGCAACTGCTCCTGCGTTGCCCTAATAAGTTACATCCATGTAACGATCCCGCTGGTCGAGATGACAGTTTGTTGATTGGGTTATTTTTTAGGGCTTATAGAGTCAGTGAGTCTTGCATCTGTTTGATGCTAACTGGAAAATTAAGAATATCGTGCAACTTAATGATTTTATTTAGTTTGCTTGCATATTTTAATTCGCTTTTATCGACAAGAACAATCACCTTTGTGTCGGCAGAATATTTTTGCAGGCTGTACAGTAAAACGTCCAGGTTGCTAATATTTACCCCTGCGTAATTGTTTCCGTAACCATAAAAAAATTCTGCCACAATAAAATCCGGCTGTTGTTTCTTTAATGTAGCCTGCTTTATTTCAGCAAGGGCTTTTCGCATGGAATTGATTTTGATTTCCTCAATGCCGAGTGAGTTGTACAGCTCTGTAAAGTTAGGATGGCCTGAGGATTCAATAATAGAAAATAAGGTTTTTGTCGACATATAGCATCGCCTCCTGACTCTTTGTGACATACCGCCCATCCCTGGGCATTCGTCACACCGCCTCCCTGGCTCTTTGTGACATACCGCCCATCCCTGGGCATAAAAAAACTGCGCATCAAATGATGTTTCAGATCAATGATGCGCAGTTTATCCTGTTTTTTTGATTAAATCAGTGTGCTTACACTGATCTCTTTCTGGTTTTATGTGTCAGGAGGTGGCAGGGGTAAACCGGCTAATTTACATACCTCATGTACCGGGTCTTTGGGAAACAGGCCATAAATATGTTTTTCATACGCTTTCTGGTCATGGAATTGTTTGTTTTTTGCACCCAGATCGCGAATTAGTGTACGCATTGTTGGGCTAGTCATATTTTCTTCATGGTATTCACGAAAATAATAGATGAGTTCCCAATGGTCATTAAATAGTTGAATGCCATCTTTTTCTGCCTGCTCTCTGGCAAACTCTTCGCTCCATTCATCTATGTGCTGCAAGAATCCCTGGACATCTGTTTCGATATTTCTGCCGTTTACTTCTAACATCATAATTAATAGCTCCTCTTGTGTGTATTTAAGTCATGGTTTTTTTCAAAGGTACTTCATCAAGCCTGCTAATATTTTAGTTTTCAAATCTTAAGAAAAAATAAAGAAAGAAAAATCGGTCTATCCTGACCGCAATGCATCCAGATTATTGATACTACTAGCGACGAACGGTTCAGCTGGTTGTTGCCAGAACCGCTCTGTACTTGAGAGTACGCTGTGAAAAAACCTTTAGCAAGGAAAAATTGATTATTTATTATGGTGGCATCAATTTTTTTTATGATCTTATTTTTTGTGTGGAAATAAAAGTGAAAATTTTTTAAAAATCGGATGTTTTCAACATAACAGGACTATCTGATCACTTTTTTCTATGTGATAATCGTTCGGATATTTATTAAGCATATTTCTGGCAACAACACACTAATAAGAGGAGTTATTAATGGACGACAATCGTAAAAAGGCACTTGCTGCCGCTTTATCTCAAATCGAACGTCAATTCGGCAAAGGATCTGTCATGCGTATGGGCGATGAAGGCGCCATACCTGATATAGAAACAGTATCAACCGGTTCTTTAAATCTTGATATCGCTTTAGGCATAGGCGGCTTACCAAAAGGTCGTGTGGTTGAGATCTATGGGCCTGAATCGTCTGGTAAAACAACGCTGACTTTGCATGTTATTGCTGAAATGCAGAAAACAGGCGGCACAGCAGCTTTCGTTGACGCTGAGCACGCACTCGATCCGCAATATGCTGAAAAATTGGGTGTTAATATTGACGAATTACTGGTGTCGCAGCCAGATAACGGCGAACAGGCGCTGGAAATTACCGACATGCTGGTGCGCTCTGGTGCAGTAGATATTGTTGTTATTGACTCGGTGGCGGCATTAACCCCTAAAGCTGAAATTGAAGGCGATATGGGTGATTCGCATATGGGTCTGCAGGCACGTTTAATGTCACAGGCATTGCGTAAATTAACCGCTAATATTAAACGTTCGAACACACTGGTTATTTTTATTAATCAGATCCGTATGAAGATTGGTGTTATGTTCGGTAGTCCTGAAACTACTACTGGCGGTAATGCACTTAAATTCTATTCATCTGTTCGCCTTGATATTCGCCGTATCGGCGCTATCAAAAAAGGCGATGAAATAGTTGGTAATGAAACGAAAGTCAAAGTGGTTAAAAACAAAGTAGCGCCGCCATTTAAACTGGCCCATTTTGAAATTCTTTATGGTGAGGGTATTTCCCATGAAGGTGAGTTGATTGATCTGGGGGTCGAACACAAATTAATTGAAAAAGCCGGTGCCTGGTATAGTTATAACGGTGACAAGATTGGTCAGGGTAAGGAAAAGGTACGTATTTTTCTGAAAGAAAATCCAGATATTGCGAATACTATTGAACAGATCTTACGTGATAAATTGTTAACCAAACCGGGTAGAGTTGAAGAAAATGTGATTGATGAAATTGATGAAGACGTATTACAGGAGGCTTAATTTAAGTTTCTAAGTTTTGTCATCCTGAACGGGAGTGAAGGATCTTAATACGCCGAAGCCTTAAGGTCTCTCACATTCGTTCGAGATGACAGCATCGATTAACTGACAGTCTTGTAGTTCTAGAAAAAAACTCCCGCATCGCGGGAGTTTTTTATTTATTATTACAATATATTTTAGGTATAAATTTTGAGCGCAAAGTCTGTTGCTGTGAGGTTGTTATCACGTCGTGAGCATTCCGCTTTCGAAATTCGTGATAAATTACTGAAGCGTGATTTTGATGAAGAGGAAATTAAGCAGGCCATAAGTGAATTACAGCAAGGTGGCTGGTTGTCCGATGAGCGATTTGCCGATGCTTATATCCGCATGCGTCAGCAAAAAGGTTTTGGCCCGATACGCATCGCTATAGAACTAAATGAACGTGGCGTAAAAGAAAGTATTGTAGCGGCCTGTTTAGACGAAAGCGACGCAAGCTGGCAGCAGTTATTGCAGCAGCAGTACCTTAAAAAATACAAAAATAAGCCCGTTGAGGATTATAACGACAGGGCCAAACGAATTCGGTTTTTACAATATCGTGGTTTTCCACTTGATGCAATATATCAGGTTGTTGAGTTTAAATAAATCAATTACTTATACGTTAAAGTTAAAGTTACTTATACTATGAAAACAAGCGCAGACTTAAGACAGGCATTTCTCACCTTCTTTAAAAACAAAGGCCATGAAGTGGTAAGCAGCAGTTCACTGGTGCCGGCAAATGATCCTACCTTATTGTTCACCAATGCTGGCATGGTGCAGTTTAAAGATGTTTTTTTAGGGCTCGATAAACGCAGTTATTCACGTGCCACCTCAAGTCAACGCTGTGTGCGCGCCGGTGGTAAACACAACGATCTGGAAAATGTGGGTTATACCGCACGCCACCATACCTTTTTTGAGATGTTAGGTAATTTCAGCTTTGGTGATTATTTTAAAGAAGATGCCATTAAATATGCCTGGGAGTTTTTAACCGACGTTGTGGGTCTACCAGCTGAAAAATTATGGGTGACGGTTTATGCCGATGATAAAGAAGCTGAAGACATCTGGCTGAATACGATTGGGGTCAGCGCAGATCGTTTCAGTCGTATCGGTGATAAACCCGGGAAAAAATACGACAGTGATAATTTCTGGGCAATGGGCGATACCGGCCCCTGCGGTCCCTGTACCGAAATTTTTTATGATCACGGCGAAGATGTCTGGGGTGGTCCGCCGGGTACGCCAGACGAAGATGGTGATCGCTACATAGAAATCTGGAACCTGGTTTTTATGCAGTACAATCGCTCTGCACAAGGTGAGATGAACAATTTGCCGGCACCGTCAGTTGATACCGGTATGGGACTGGAACGTCTGGCCGCTATTCTTCAGGGCGTGCATAATAATTATGATATCGATATCTTCCAGCATTTAATTAAAGCAGCGGCTGTTGCTACTCATACCATCGATCTTGAGAATAAATCATTACGCGTCATCGCTGATCACATACGCTCCTGTGCTTTTTTATGTGTTGATGACGTTCTGCCTTCCAATGAAGGCCGTGGTTATGTATTAAGACGAATTATTCGTCGTGCCTGTCGGCACGGTCATCAACTGGGTATGGAAGGCCTGTTTTTTTACAAGCTGGTGCAACCGCTGGTTGAAGTCATGGGTGACGCCTATCCCGAACTGGTCAAAGCACAGGCCAGAGTCGAACGACTTTTAAAAATGGAAGAAGAACGTTTTGCAGAAACGCTCGATCATGGCATGAAAATTCTGGAACAGGATATAAAGCAGTTACAGGATAAAACCATCACCGGCGACACGCTATTTAAACTTTATGATACTTACGGTTTTCCGGTTGATTTAACGGCGGATATCGCTCGTGAGCGTGGTCTTGAAATTGATCAAGCGGGTTTTGAAAGCTGCATGCAGGCGCAACGTGAACGTGGTCGCAGTGCCAGCCAGTTTGGTGTGGACTATAACAAGGATGTTCAGGTCAGTTGCGAGTCAGCATTTACCGGCTACGATAAGGTAAAACAGCAGGCTACCGTGGTTGAACTGTTTATTGGTTCAGAATCCGTTAAATCATTAAGTGAAGGTCAAGAGGGTATCGTAGTGCTGGATGAAACCCCATTTTATGGCGAATCCGGTGGTCAGGTAGGTGACACAGGATTGCTGACTTCATCGAATGCCACGTTTATTGTAAAAGATACACAAAAACAGGGAAAGAGTATTCTGCATATTGGTGAAGTACAGCAAGGTTCGATTAACATAGGTGAAAAGCTTAGCGCAGAGTTTGATTATGAAAGCCGTAACGCCATCAGCAGAAACCATTCAGCTACGCATTTAATGCATGCCGCATTACAGCAGGTTTTAGGTGAGCATGTTTCGCAAAAAGGTTCATTAGTCGACGCTGAAAAACTGCGCTTCGACTTTTCCCATTTTGAGCCAGTAAAAAAACAGGACTTGAAAAAGATTGAACAAATTGTTAATGCGCAAATTCGTGGTAACAGCGAAGCGCGTGCAACTGAGATGGAACTGGAAGCGGCAAAAGCATCCGGCGCCATGGCGTTGTTTGGTGAGAAGTATGATGATGTTGTGCGTGTAGTTTCTATGGGCGATCAGCTTGAAAACAGGTCATTCTCTACCGAGTTATGTGGTGGTGTACATGTAAACCGCGTTGGTGATATTGGCTTCTTTAAAATTACCGGTGAAACAGGCATTGCTTCTGGCGTTCGCCGTATAGAAGCGGTAACCGGCAAAGCGGCAGTTAACTGGGTTGAAGAAAAAGACCAGCAACTCGATTCACTTGCACAACTACTCAAAAGTAGCCGTGATGAAGTTAACAGTAAAGTTGAACAGTTAATTCAACGATTAAAAGAACAGGACAAACAGCTCACGCAGTTAAAAGGAAAAGTGGCATCACAGGCCGGTAGTGATTTATCCAGCCTGGCTGAAGATATCGGTGGCGTTAAAATATTAACCGCACACCTTGATGGCGCAGACAGCAATACCCTGCGTGACACGCTTGATCAACTAAAAAATAAACTGGGCTCTGCTGCAATTGTGCTTACCAGTGAAGCCGATGGCAAAGTGAAGCTGATTGCAGGTGTTACCAAAGACTTAAGCAAAACCATCAAAGCCGGAGATCTGGTGAATATTGCTGCGGCAGAAGTAGGTGGCAAAGGTGGTGGTCGTCCGGATATGGCACAGGCCGGTGGCTCAAACCCTGCAGCAATACCACAGGCGTTAGATGCAGCGAAGAGCTGGTTGCAAAGTAAGTTATAATTTTCCGCAAATGAACGCGAATTAACGCAAATAAAAACTTCAAATTTTGCTCGTCATTGCGAGGCACGAAGCAATCTCTGAACAGCGGTATACATGTTAAGGAGATTGTCGCGCTCCGCTCACAATGACGAGTTACCAAAAACGATTGAAATATTCATGATGTTTTATTTGCGTTAATTCGCGTTCATTTGCGGAAGGATATATTTCTTCTAAGCCATTGATTCATTGCTAGAATTAGCCAGAACTTATATACTCATCATTTTCTCACGATTGATAAAGCCTTCATCTTTAATTCATGTCTCTGATTGTTCAAAAATACGGTGGTACGTCGGTAGGGTCTATCGAAAAAATCGGCAAGGTCGCTGATAAAGTCGCCGCGCGTGCGAAAAGTGGCGATAAAATAGTTGTTGCGGTCTCTGCCATGAGTGGTGAAACCAATCGCTTAATTGCGCTGGCTAATGAGGTGAGTGCTAAACCACATGTACGCGAACTGGATGTGATTGTTTCCACCGGTGAGCAGGTCACCATTGCGCTATTAACCATGGCACTGCTTGATCGTGGTTGCGATGCGCGCTCTTATACTGGTGCACAAATTCGTATGGTAACAGATGGTGCGCATGGCAAAGCACGTATTAAAAAAATCAAGAGTAAAAAAATGAAAGCCGATCTGGATGCCGGTCGTGTGGTGGTGGTGGCAGGATTTCAGGGCGTTGATGAAGAAGGTAATATAACAACCTTAGGACGTGGCGGTTCAGATACCACAGCGGTGGCAATAGCAGCAGCATTACATGCCGACGAGTGCCAGATTTATACCGATGTGGACGGTGTCTATACCACCGATCCGCGTGTAGAGCCAAAAGCTAGAAAACTCGATAAAATCACCTTTGAAGAAATGCTGGAGATGGCCAGTTTAGGCTCGAAAGTTCTGCAAATCCGCGCAGTGGAATTTGCAGGTAAATACAATGTCCCATTACGTGTACTGTCATCCTTTGAAGAAGGTGAGGGTACACTTATTGCACTGGAGGAGGATGACGTGGAACAGGTGGTAATTTCAGGTATTGCGTTTAATCGTGATGAAGCACAGTTAACCATTAATGGTGTACCCGACCAGCCGGGTGTGGCTTCAAAAATATTAGGTCCAGTGACCAAAGCAAACATCGAAATCGATATGATTGTACAGAATATCTCCGAAGATGGCTGTACTGACTTTACCTTTACCGTACATCGCAATGATTATGAAGCCGCTCACGGATTGCTGGAAACGGTAGCAAAAGAATTAGGTGCGAAAAAAGTAAAAGGTGACAATGCTATCGTGAAAATCTCACTGGTTGGCGTTGGCATGCGCTCACATGCAGGCATAGCAAACACAATGTTTGAAACATTAGCTAAAGAAAACATAAACATACGCATGATTTCTACATCTGAAATTAAGATATCAGTAGTGGTTGATGAGAAATATCTTGAATTGGGTGTTCGTTCCTTACATGAAGCTTTTTCTTTAGCTAGTGACGAACACCTAAAAAATCTGTAATATTGCTGTAACAAGTAACACATTGCTCTTATGTGTATAAAGTAAAGGGTAAAGCAAGTGTGATGAACTCACGCGCTGTTCATAACGCTTATTTTTTATAATTGAGACAACAAGGAGAAATGGAAATGTTGATATTAACCCGCCGAGTTGGCGAAACCCTAATGATTGGTGATGAAGTCACCGTAACCGTGCTTGGTGTAAAAGGTAATCAGGTAAGAATAGGCATTAATGCCCCTAAAGAAATTGCTGTGCATCGTGAAGAAATTTACGAACGTATAAAAGCTGAGCAAGCTGAAGCAGGATCTGCTTAACATCTTTGCTTAACATGTTTATGTAAAAGCACTTTACCTGTAAACAGAGAACAGGTATGCTTCGCACCCATTGTGACGATGCATATCTGTTTTTTTATTGCATACGATACTATTGGAAAAATGGCCGA